>NZ_CP080267.1:0-680500 GCF_019431375.1 Alcanivorax sp. | reverse complement strand
TCGTGCAGCGAACCTGTCAGGCCACCCTGGCGTTTCCCAAGCTGGCCGCTTTCAGTTTCTGGGGCTGGCAGGCGGTAATCGTGGCCGCGGCCATCACCCTGCCCATGGGCTACACCAGTAGCAAGGAATACGCGGAGTTGGAATGGCCCATAGACATCCTGATCACCCTGGTCTGGGTGGCCTATGCCATCGTATTCTTCGCCACCATTGCCCGCCGAAAACAACCGCATATTTACGTAGCTAACTGGTTCTACGGCGCCTTTATCATTGCCGTTGCCCTGCTCCATGTGATCAACAACATCGCCATCCCTGTGTCCGCGATGAAATCCTACTCGGTCTACTCCGGGTCCATCGATGCCATGGTGCAGTGGTGGTACGGGCACAATGCGGTGGGCTTTTTCCTGACCGCAGGCTTCCTGGGCATGATGTACTACTACGTGCCGGTACAGGCCCAGCGCCCGGTATATTCCTACCGTCTTTCCATCGTGCATTTCTGGGCCCTGATCGCCGTGTACATGTGGGCCGGCCCGCATCACCTGCACTACTCTTCCCTGCCCGACTGGGCTCAGTCCGTGGGCATGGTGTTCTCCATTGTACTGTTGGCACCCAGCTGGGGCGGCATGATCAATGGCATGATGACCCTGTCCGGGGCCTGGCATAAGTTGCGCACGGATCCGATCATTCGCTTCATGATCGTCGCCCTGTCCTTCTATGGCATGAGCACTTTCGAAGGGCCGATGATGTCCATCAAGACCGTCAACGCGCTCAGCCACAATACCGACTGGACCATCGGCCATGTTCATTCCGGTGCGCTGGGCTGGGTGGCCATGATTACCATCGGGGCTATCTACGTAATGATTCCCCGCCTGTTTGATCGCAAACAGATGTATTCGGTGGGCTGGATCAATGCCCATTTCTGGCTGAGCACCATCGGTACCGTGCTGTATATCGCTTCCATGTGGGTGTCCGGCATCATGCAGGGGCTGATGTGGCGAGCAGTGAATGCAGACGGCACCCTCACCTACAACTTCGTGCAGGAGCTGGTAGAACGGCAACCGTTCTACGCTATCCGCCTGCTCGGCGGGGTGGTTTTCTTCGCCGGCATGGTGCTGATGGCTGTCAACGTCTACAAGACTATCGTTGCAGAACACGATACCCATGGCGACGACAACGTGCTGCAGGCTGCCTGAGGAGACCGACATGTCCAATGCCCATGAAAGAGTGGAAAAGAATGTCGGCCTGATGATTGTGCTGACATTGATTGCGGTGAGTTTCGGTGGCCTGGCGGAAATCGTGCCCCTGTTCTGGCAGAAGGCCACCACCGAGCCACTGGAAACCCTTGAGCCCTATACGGCCCTGGAAATGGAAGGCCGCGACATCTATATCCGCGAAGGCTGCCACGTCTGCCATACACAGATGGTGCGTCCCCTGCGTGCGGAAACCGAACGCTACGGCGCCTACTCCGTGGCCGGCGAAGATGTCTGGGAGCACCCCTTCCTGTGGGGTTCCAAACGGACCGGGCCGGATCTGGCCCGCGTGGGGCTGCGTCCGATCACCGAGCAATGGCACCGTGAACATCTTCGCGATCCACGCCAGGTTGTGCCGGAGTCGAATATGCCGGCGTACCCCTGGCTGCAGGAAAATCCCGTGGATTGGGGAGATACCAAGAGGACCTTGCGACTGTTCAAGGACACCTTCGGTGTGCCCTACAGCGATCAGGACATCACTGAGCAGTTGAGCAAGATCGAGGGTGAGTGGGCCGATGCCACGGAAGAAGATGCACTTGTGGCCTATCTGCTTTCCCTGGGCCAGGAACGTAAGGAGGTAGCACAATGAGCTATCAAGCCCTGTTTACGCTGGTCTTCTTTGTGGCCTTTATTGCGATGACGATCTGGGTATACCGGCCCAGCCGCAAGAAAGACTACGAAAAACTCGCACACATGGCCCTTGAGGCTGATCGCCGAAAAGAGAGGGATGAGCAATGAGTGATTTCTGGAGCTGGTTCATCATCATTATCGTTGCCATCAATCTGCTCGGCTGTGCGGGCCTGTTGTTGTGGAACAATCAGATTTCCCCCGAAGAGGCGGCCAAGGAAACTACTGGCCACAGCTTTGACGGTATCCAGGAACGTAATGCCCCGCTTCCCCGCTGGTGGCTGTTCCTGTTCATCGGCACATTGATCTTCGCATGTGTGTACCTGGTGCTGTATCCCGGTCTTGGCAAGTTCCAGGGGGTGCTGAACTGGAGCAGTACGCTTCAGTATGAAAAGGAAGTCGCGCTGGTAGCGCGGCAGACGGATCCGTTGTTTGAGCAGTTTGCCAAAGTGCCTGTGGACGAACTGATCCAGTACCCGGAGGCTCTGGCCGTCGGTGGCCGTTTGTTTGCCAACAATTGCGCCATTTGCCATGGCTCGGACGCCCGTGGTGCCAAGGGTTACCCGAACCTGGCCGATGATGACTGGCTGTATGGCGGCGAGCCCGAGCAGATCATTACCAGCATCGCCCAGGGCCGCACAGGCATGATGCCGCCCATGGCCGCAGCCATCGGCAATACCGATAAGGCAGTGCGCGATATGGCTATCTATGTGCAAAGCCTGAGCCGGCCGGATCTTGCCAAGGATCCGGAGAAGGCCGCTGCCATCGACCGGGCGAAGCCGAAATTCGCGATCTGCGCCGCGTGCCATGGACAGGACGGCAAAGGGATTCAGGCTATGGGTGCGCCCAATCTCACGGACACCACCTGGCTTTATGGTCCAAGCCTGAAGGACATCGAAACCACTATCCGTGAAGGGCGAAAAGGGGAAATGCCCAAGCATGAAAATCTGCTCAGTGAAGAGAAGATTCATGTCATTGCGGCCTACGTTTACAGCCTGTCCAACAAGCCAGCCCCGTAACGCCGGGGCCATTGTCGCAGTCTGAAAAGGCTGCGACAGGCCGTGTCGGCGGATCACGCCAGCAGTTTTCGAGGTGCGTAATGAATGACCGCGACCGCATTAAAACCGTTGATGACAGCCCGGAAGCACAAGGGCCCATCAGCCTGTATGCCAAACGCAAACGGATACAGGTTAAATCCATCAGCGGTCGTTTTCAGCGCATTCGTGACTTCACCATCCTCAGCACCATGGGGCTCTATCTTGCCCTGCCCTGGATCCGCTGGGATGGCCAGCAGGCAGTGCTGTTTGATCTGCCCAACAGACAGTTCCATATTTTCGGCCTGACCTTCTGGCCGCAGGATTTCCTGTTCCTTTCCTGGATGCTGATCATTGCCGCCTTCGCCCTGTTCTTCTTCACGGTTCTGGCCGGACGTGTCTATTGTGGTTATGTCTGCCCGCAGACTACCTGGACCCGCTTTTTCCAGTGGATAGAGCAATTGTGTGAAGGCGACCGGCACAGCCGCATGAAAATGGACGAGGCCCCCTGGTCCGTCAGCAAGCTGCTGCGACGTGGCAGCAAGCATGTCATGTGGCTGGCGCTGGCATTTCTTACCGGTCTCACTTTTGTGGGCTACTTCTCCCCCATTACCGATCTGACAGTCCGTATCTTCAATTTCAGCTGGGGCGGCTGGGAGTTGTTTTGGGTTGCTTTCTTTACCGCTGCCACCTACATGAATGCCGGTTTCATGCGTGAGCAGGTGTGCCTGTATATGTGCCCCTATGCGCGTTTTCAGAGCGTCATGTTCGACCGTGAAACACTCATTGTTTCCTACGATGAAGACCGCGGCGAACCCCGTGGCCGAGGCAGCAAGAAGCGGAATCAGGCACCGCAGACCGTCGAAAAAGGCGACTGCATTGACTGCGGACTTTGTGTTCAGGTCTGCCCTACCGGCATTGATATTCGCGACGGGCTCCAATACGAATGCATTACCTGCGCGGCTTGCATCGATGCCTGCGACGATGTCATGGATCACATCGACAAACCCAGGGGCTTGATCCGCTACACCACCGAAAACGCACTGGAGGGTAAACAATCCCGGGTGCTGCGACCCCGGTTGATCGGTTATGGCATGGTCTTGCTGGCCATGGCTACCTTGTTCATGGTCACGCTCTATAACCGTGTACCCTTGCAGGTGGATGTACTGCGCGATCGCAATCAGCTGTTCCGGGTTGCCAGCAGTGGCCGCGTAGAGAACATCTATCGGCTTGAAATTCTCAACAAGGGCCAGAACACCCATCGCTATACACTGAGCCTGAAAGGCCCTGAGGGGCTACGAATGGAAAACCGCACCGAGTTTACCATTCAGCCCGGGCAGCACCTGTCCCTGCCAGTGACGGTGAGTTATGACCCCTACGAGGTGGAAATGCAGTCATCCACCATCTGGTTTTCAGTAAGGTCACTGGACGACCCAGACCTGGAGAAACAGCATGAATCCCGTTTCATCACACCACGTTGATGACCGCCCCTGGTATCGCTACCCGCTGCTGTGGCTGGCCATTTTACTGCCAGCCAGTTCAGTGATTGCCGGCCTGACAACCCTGTATATCGCAGTCATCAATGCAGACGCTCCGGTGGTCGATGAATGGTACAAGGAAGGCCGGGGCATTAACCGTTCCGTGGAACAGGAACAGATTGCCGCACGGCTGGGCATTGGTCTTGTGATGTCCCAGGTGGGTGCCGGGGTTCAGGCAAGGCTGAGCAGCGAGGCAGAAATCCCCGCGCCAGACGTTATTACCGTGGCGTTGCGCCACCCCACGCTCAAGGAAAAGGATCTGTTGCTGACATTCCACCATCAGGGCAATGGCGTTTTCCGTAGCGACGGAGCCCTTCCCTCAACGGGGCGCTTTATCGCTACCGCCTCCACCCCTGAGGGCCACTGGCGTCTTTACCAGAGCGGCAGCATTGAAGACGGCACGGTGCGCCTGGGGCACGTTAGCACGCCATGAACCAGAGCCTCACACCACCCTGCTGGCACTGCGGACAACCTGCGCCGCCTGGCGCCTTCTCCGCCCGCACCCCTGAGGGAAGCCGTGATGCCTGCTGCCCGGGATGTGCTGCCGCCATCGAAACCATTTATGGCATGGGGCTGGATGACTATTACCGGATTCGACAGGACGAAGCCCCGGCGCCGGATGCGCGCCGCGCGGAACTGGATCTGGCCCTGTTCGAGATTCCTGACCTGCTCGCACCACACTGTTCGCCGCTGCCGGACGGCGAACGACTGCAGCTGCAACTCAGTGGCCTCACCTGTGCTGCCTGCAGCTGGCTGATCGAAAAAGCCCTGTCCTCACAACCGGGGGTCAGCCGCGCCAGCGTCAATCTTGCGGGCATGACACTAACGGTGGACTACCAGGGGGCACCGCAAGCCAGGGAAACCGCCCGCCGTATCCAGCAGCTGGGCTATGGCGTCAGCTTGCCCGGCGATCCTGCTGCCAGCGCGGCCAACCGCCGCGAACACAAACGTTTGTTGGGCCGGCTGATCCTGGCCGGCCTCGGTGCCATGCAGGCCATGATGTATTCCATGGCCTTGTATATCGGTGTCTTCGACGGCGCGGATGCGGTGTATGAATGGGTTTTCCGCCTGGCCAGTTTTTTTGTCGCAACCCCGGTGGTGTTCTATGCCGGTTGGCCTTTCTTTCAGGGCGCCTGGCGTGGGCTGCGAAATGGCAGCCTGACCATGGATGCCCCTATCGCCCTGGCCCTTTTTCTGGCCTGGGGTGGCAGCCTGGTGGCCATGTTCACTGGCGGCAGCCACGTTTACTTCGATTCCGCCGCCATGTTCGTTTTCTTCCTGCTGATAAGTCGCTGGCTGGAACACCGTCAGCGCCAGGCGATTTATGCCGGCTACGCGAGGCTCGGCGATACCCTGCCCCGTGCGGTGCGACGCCTAAGTGGTGATCAGCCGCAGTGGGTCAGCCTGCGGCAGGTCGTAGCCGGCGACCGGGTGCTGCTGATTCAGGGTGATGTGGTGCCGGTGGATGGGCGCATCGTCGAGGGTCATGGCACTTTTGATGAAGCCGCTCTGACCGGTGAATCCCTGCCGGTAACCAGGGGAACGGATTCCCGCCTGGTGGCTGGTGCCCGGCTGCAGGAAGGCTCCATTACTCTGGAGGCAGAGTGCGCCGCCGACCACAGCCAGATTGCCCGTATCGCCGAGCAGGTGGAACTGGCCAGCCGCGAACGGCTGGATGTAATCCGTGACTGGCACCGCATCGCGCCGCTGTTCACCGGCGCCGTTCTGTTGCTGGCCACCTTCACACTGGTATGGCACTGGCCTGCTGGGCCGGGCGAGGCCTTTGATCATACCCTGGCGGTGCTGGTGATTACCTGCCCGTGCGCACTGGCGCTGGCAGTGCCGTTAACACTCTCGGCGACGCTGGGTACAGCCCTGCGCGAAGGGGTGCTGGTGGCATCACCTCGCCAGCTGCTGCGCTTACCACAGCTTGGCGGAGTACTTTTCGACAAGACCGGCACCCTGACACAGGGGCGTTTCTCGCTGGTAGACACGCAGGCGGTCTGTGACAAACCAACCGCCGATCTGCTTGCCATTGTCGCTGCCCTGGAATGGAACAACCCTCACCCGCTGGCGCAGGCTTTCCGGGACATTGCACGCAATCCCCTGGTCACTGCCATCCAGCCGGATAGCAACGGTATCAGTGGCAGACTTCAGGGGCAGCAATGGCGAATCAGTGGCGCACCACATCAGGCACGCCCGGGCACCACCTGCCTGCAGCTGAGCGGTGATGGCACGGTACAGCTGTATTTGTGGCTGCAGGACAGTCTCCGTGAGGAAAGCATTGCCGTAACCCGGGCGCTGCGCGAACAGGGTTTGAGCGTGCGCATGGCCACCGGCGACAACGAAGCCGCCGCCGCGCCGGTTGCCCTGGCATTGTCGCTGGAGGAATGGCATGCCGGCATGCAGCCCGCCGACAAGACCCGCTGGCTCACGGAGCTGCAAAAGGCCGGCCCGCAAATGATGGTCGGTGACGGCATCAATGATGCCCAGGCCATGCTGACTGCGGATGTGTCCGTGGCCACCGCCAATGCCACCAGCCTGGCGCAGCGGGCGGCGGGGCTGTATCTGCTCAAGGACAACTTGTATGCCCTGCCCGCTCTGACCTCGTTGGCACGCCTTTGCCAGCGCACGGTCCGCCAGAACCTGACCTGGGCCCTGCTCTACAATCTGCTGGCGGTTCCCTTTGCCGTGGCCGGCTGGATTCCCCCCTGGGCAGCGGCGCTGGGCATGTCTGCCAGTTCGCTGCTGGTCACCCTCAACGCAATGCGAGTTACCCGATGGAAATCGTCCTCCTGCTGATTCCGCTGGCATTACTGTTTCTGGCCGGTGCCATCTGGGCCCTGTTCTGGGCCCTGCGCAAGGATCAGTTTGATGATCTGGACAATGCCTCCTGGCGAGTGGTGTTTGAAGACCGGGAGCAGAGAAAGGGCCGTTCAAGCACCCGCAAAGACGCCACCAATGACGACAGCGATCGGGAGTCATGATGCCGGAAGCACCGGAATCTCTGTTGGCGTTGCTGGCCAGCGCTTTCCTTTTAGCTAGCGCCGGCAGCGTTCACTGTATCGGCATGTGTGGCGGCATCAGCAGTGCCCTCACCTTTTCGATTCCTGAACAGCGCCGCCAGGGGAAATCCCTGTGGGGCTGGCAGTTGTTGTTCGGTGCCGGCCGGGTGTCGACGTATGTGGTGCTCGGCAGCCTGGCCGGCGCGCTGGGAAAGGTCCTGCTGGAGTGGCTACCCGGCCCTTCCATGGCCATTGGTCTTGCCCTGTCCGGTGTGCTGATGTTGCTGCTCAGTGGTTATCTGCTGGGGCGCGGCGTGCTACTGAAAAAACTGGAAGGTATAGGCACCGGGTTGTGGCGCCGCTTGCAACCTCTGACCCGCCGCTTGCTGCCGGTGGATCACCCGGCAAAAGCCCTGGCGCTGGGCGGATTATGGGGGCTGCTTCCCTGCGGGCTGGTCTATACGGCGCTGGCCCTGGCCATTACCTCGGGCACCGCGTTGGCGGGCGCCCTGGTGATGCTCTGCTTCGGCGCTGTCACCGTGATGCCGGTGGCCACCACCGGGGTTATCGCTTCGCAGCTGCAGCGTTTCCGGACCGGACCTTGGCCAAAAGTGGCGGCGCTGCTGACCCTGATGCTGGCGCTGGTGTTCTTCTGGCAAGCCTGGTCCATGAGCCAGGGGACGCATACCGGTCATCATGGCGCTATGCCGCCTGCACTCTCCCCGTCACATCAGCACCATCATTCCGACACTTGATCCAGGTCAACATTGACCCTTCGCGGCCAGCCATAATGGGCAAAACCACTCAACAGGAGAGAGAGTGTGGCCACCTGGGACAAAACCTTGATCAGCCAGTATGGCGGTCCGGGACCGCGTTACACCTCTTACCCCCCTGCCCCACAGTTTCATGAGGAAGTTAGCGAGGCGGATTATGCCCGGGCCGTCGAGGCCGGTAATGCGGCTCGCCGGCCGCTCTCCCTGTATGTGCACGTGCCCTTCTGCAGCACCGTCTGCTATTACTGCGCCTGCAACCGTATCGTCACTGCCAATCGCAGTCGGGCGGCGGAATACCTGAAACGTCTCAAGCAGGAAATCGGCCGGCGTGCCGAACAAGTGGACAGCCAGCGACCGGTGACCCAGATCCATTGGGGTGGCGGCACCCCCACATTTCTCAGTGACGCCCAGATCACCGAGCTGGTCTACTACATGGCCCGGCACTTCACCTTGCGCGAAGACGACCGTGGCGACTATGCCATCGAGATTGATCCGCGTACCGTGGATCAGGCCCGCTTAGGGCTGCTGCGTGGCCTGGGTTTCAACCGTATCAGCCTTGGCGTTCAGGACCTGGATTTGCGTGTGCAGCAGGCTGTCAATCGCGTGCAGCCCTACGAAATGATTCGTCAGACCATGGAATGGGCGCGGGATTTCGGTTTCAAATCCATCAATACCGATCTGATTTACGGGCTGCCCTGGCAGTCCGAGTCCAGCATGGCCAGAACCCTTGAGCAGATTGCCGACCTGCGGCCGGACCGCATCTCGCTCTACAACTACGCCCACCTGCCGGCGCGCTTCAAGATCCAGCGCCAGATTCCGGACATGGCACTGCCCAGCCCGGATGAGAAGCTGGCCATGTTCGTGCGCGCCGGACGCATTCTGCAGGATGCCGGCTACGTCTTCATCGGCATGGACCACTTTGCCCTGGAAAACGACGAGATTGCTGTGGCCCAGCGTAACGGGCTGTTGCATCGTAATTTCCAGGGCTACACCCTGCACGGCGATGCAGACTTGCTGGGTTTTGGCGTCAGCGCCATCAGCCAGATTGGCAATCTTTACGCCCAGAACATGAAATCATTAAGTCAGTGGTCGGAAGCCATCGACCAGGGCCAGTCCACTATAGAACAGGGCTATGTGCTGGATCGCGACGATCAGATGCGCCGGGACCTGATCATGCGATTACTGTGCGACTTATACGTGGACATGAAGCTGTTCAGTGAGCAGTGGCAAATCAATTTTCCGGACTATTTTGTGGACGCCCTGGCTGCCTGGGTGGAGTTTGAGGCCCAGGGACTGGTGCGCGTTGACAAGCACCGGCTGGTCATCACGGACCAGGGCAGACTAGTCAGTCGAGCCCTGGTGATGCCTTTTGACAGATATACCCAGAACGAGGCCAGAAATCGCTTCAGTCGCATCATTTGAATCTTGTTCGTTTGTTGTTCACCCTGCCCTATACTGCAAGGTGAAATTTGCATTACGCAGCTATCAACCGGAGTCGCACCGTGTCCCAACATGTTTCCTGCAATGACTGCAGTCTGAGCCCCATCTGCCTCCCCTTGGCAGTGGCGCCGGCACAGCTCGACGAGCTGGATCGCATCATTCACCGGGGGCGCCCCCTGAAGCGCGGCGAGCACCTGTTTCGTGCGGCGGATGATTTCCAGGCGGTCTATGCGGTCCGCTCCGGCGCGCTGAAAACCTATGTGCTCAGCGATGAAGGCGACGAACAGGTCACCGGTTTTTATCTGCCCGGTGAAGTGCTGGGTATGGATGGCATCAGTACTGCGCACCACGTTTCCAATGCCAAGGCCCTGGAAACCGCCACGGTCTGCGAGATCCCTTTCTCCAAGCTGGAAATGCTGTCTCAACGGATCCCTTCGCTGCAGCACCATTTCTTCAGTCTGATGAGCAACGAAATTCGCTCTGACCGCGAGCTGCACATGCTGCTCAGCAAGAAAAATGCCGACGATCGGGTGGCCTCGCTACTGCTGTCCATGTCAGCCCGCCACCAACGCCGCGGACTCAGCGAGCGAATATTCCGCCTGCCCATGTCTCGCTATGACATCGCCAACTATCTGGGGCTGGCGGTGGAAACCGTCAGTCGTATCTTTACCCGCTTTCAACAGAATGAATGGCTGCGCGTAGAAGGTCGCGAAGTGGAAATTCTGGATCGTGGCAGCCTTTGCGGTGAACGGCAGAACCTGGAGGCCAGCCTGTGACTGCCCCCGTTCTGGCCATTCTCGACAGTGACCTGAAGGCACCCCAGCCAGCGTTGCACAAGGCTCAACAAATCGCTGCTGCCAGGCAGGTGCCGCTGCATGTTCTGGTCAATGCCTACTCCTCTGCCATGCTGCGTGCCGTTGGCGTTGATCAGGAGCGCCGCAACGCCGCCCGGGCACAGATCCATAAAGCCTGGCAGAAGCGCATCGGCGAACTGACGGACAGTGAGGGCTGCGAGCTTTCCATTTTGTGGCACAAAGACAGCATGGCGGCCCTGCGCGACAGCATTCTTGGCCTGCAACCCGCCATGTTGGTGGTACATACCAGCGAAGAGAGCGGTCTGCGCCGGCATCTGTTTACGCCCCGGGACTGGCAACTGATTCGCAAGGCGCCCTGCCCGGTGCTGTGTGTGCATGGCCCTCAGTGGTCGCCCTCCCCGAGAATACTGGCCGCTCTGGACCCGGGCAGCGAGGAGCAGCCGGATGATCCGCTGGCAATCGAGGTGCTTGATGCCGCAGGCCAACTTTCAAGCAAGCTAGGCGGTACCTTGCGAGCCTGCCATGTGCTGGATGAAATGGACGACAGCCTGATTCTGCTGGTGGGCGAAGCGATCCCCGATTACAGCGGCGGAATGGACAAGATCCGCGAGTTCTACCGCGAACGCTTTCTGCAGTTCGGCTCCGCCAACGGACTTGGCCAGGATCAGATGACAATCCTGACCGGCCCGGTCGCGCCAACACTGGCCAGATATTGTGATGAACAAAACATCGATGTGCTGGTGGTCGGTACTGTGCATCGCAACCTTCCGGAAAGGTTGCTGCTCGGTGCCACCGCAGAATCCGTCATTACCCGTGCCAGCACCGATGTGCTGGTGATCAAACCCGAAGGCTTCCAGAGCCCCTGGCAAGCCTGACTCAGGAGAACCACACAATGACTGACAAGAAGGATTTTGCCGACAACATTCGCCAGAAGCTGGAAGACTGGGATTATCAGCTGGATCGGCTGACTGCCAGGCTGGGCGACAAACGAGAAGAGTGGCGCGCGGAAGCCAAGCAGAGAATTGCTGACATTGAAGAACGCCGCGACGCGCTGGAAGCGAAACTGGAAAAGCTTGAATCCCATGGCGAGGATGCTTGGCAAGACATCAAAGCCGGCGTGGAGCTGGCCTGGGATGGCCTGAAAACCGGCCTGCTTGCCGCCCGCAGCGAATTCGAAGACAGAGACTAGCCGTGCTCCAGGAGCGTCGCTGGCGACGCTCCTACTGTTCTTGCCGCCGAAATACCGGCTTATCCGCTGTCGATTCCGCCGCGCAGAAACGATAACCCGCCACATCAAAATTCTGCAGTTTTGCCGGATCCTTGATGCCTTTCTTGATGATCCACGCCGCCATCAATCCCCGGGCCTTCTTGGCGTAAAAGCTGATCACCTTGTACTTGCCGTTTTTCTCATCCTGAAATACGGGCTCAATGATGCGGCCATCGATGGCTTTCTTCTTCACGGATTTGAAATACTCATTGGATGCCAGATTCACCAGTACGTCGGTTTTCGCCGCTTTCATATCCTTGTTGAGCTGTTCGGTGATAATGTCGCCCCAGAACGTATAGAGGTCCTTGCCGCGGGGGTTATCCAGTTTCGTGCCCATTTCCAGCCGGTATGGCTGCATCAGGTCCAATGGACGCAGCACACCATATAACCCTGACAGCATGCGGAAGGAATTCTGGGCTTCCTTGAGCTGGTTGTCGGTAAAGGTATCGATTTCCAGGCCGGTATAAACGTCGCCTTTGAAAGCGAACGCTGCCGGTCGGGCATTGCTCTTGTTGAAGGGCCGCTGCCACTGGGCAAAACGCTCCACATTGAGATGCGCAATCTTGTCGCTGACGCTCATCAGGCTGCTGACATCTGCCGGAGAAAGCTGGCGCGCCCGCTCGATCAACACCTCACTATCATCCAGCAAACGGGGCTGGGTGGTTTTCAGCGTTGGCAATTCGCTCTCGTAATCCAGGGTTTTTGCCGGCGAGACAACAATCAGCATGGCCTTCTCCTTTACATATGACTCCGGGGATTATATGAATCAGGGGGTGTGAGGTCTGCAATTCAGGAGAATAAATGCGCCTATTACTGGTATTGACTGTCATTATCGCGGTTACCGTGCTGTTGTGGGGTAGCTGGCAATGGGGCCGTCGACCTTTCTATCTGGTGCTTAGCCTGGTATTGGCGGGCCTCATCGTACTTGGCGTTGGTGTCTGGCATGGTGGCCGGGACGATCAGGTGCGCCTCCCGCCGAACGGTATTGTGGTGACATTGAAAGAAAGTCTTGCCTCGGAATCCGGCGTGCGCCTGACCGGCAACCTGGCCAATCGTAGTGAAATGAATGTGGCGGCGGTAACGCTCCAGGCACGAGCCCTGTCCTGCCCGGAGACTGAAAGCGAATGCACGGTGATTTACCAGCAGCCAATTGATCTGCAGATGTATGTTCCCGTCGGTCAGGACTACCCCTTTGCCGTGGTCAGCCGCCATCCGCCCGAAGACACCCCGGTGGATCGCTGGGAGCTGGATGCGATCGACAAGCTGGCTTACCCGAAAAAGTAGTAGGCAGGGCCTGGAAGGCTGCCAGGCTGGCATCCTGCCGGGTGAATCGTCACAATGCGCCCTTCAAACTCCCAGGAGTCATTATGGCATCACTGATTCCCGGCCAGCTTACCCCGATTGGCGATCATGCCTGGCGGGTTCTGGCGCGTAACCCGGGCATGATGACCGGGCCAGGCACCAACAGTTATCTGTTTGGCAAGGATAGTCTGACGGTCATTGATCCCGGCCCCGAGGATCAGGAACACCTGCAGGCTCTGCTGCAGGCTGCCCGAACCCTGGGAAAGCCCATCGAGCAGATCGTGGTCACCCATACTCATCGAGACCATTCCCCTGGCGCCCTGGCATTGGTGGCAGCCACCGGGGCTCGTTGCCTGGGCCCCTCGGTACCCGATGATGGACTACAAGACGAGAGCTGGCAGTCAGACCGTCTGTTGGCCGAGGGAGACCGGGTGGATTGCGGCGGCGTTTCATTACAGGTAATTGAAACCCCAGGCCATGTGGGTAACCACCTGTGCTACCTCAGTGATGATGGCATGCTGTTTACCGGCGATCACCTGATCCAGGGCTCCACTGTAGTGATCGCCCCACCCTCCGGTTCCATGCAGGCCTACTTTGCCTCCCTGCGCAAACTGCAGCAGCGCGGTGTCACGATGATGGCTCCTGGCCATGGCGATGTGATCAGCGACCCGGAAGAGACCCTCAGCCATACCCTGGCGCACCGACAGAAACGTGAAGACAAGGTCCTGGATGCCCTATCGGGCAACCCGCAAGCCCTGGGCGTACTGGTGAAGGTGGTCTACGACGACGTGCCGGAATTCCTGCACGGTGTGGCTCAGTTCTCTTTGCAGGCCCACCTGATCAAGCTGGCCGAAGATGGCAAAGCCGAGGAAGCCGAACAGGGTTGGCGCAAAACCTGATTGCGCCAACCAAGGAGAGTACGAGTTACGAGTTACGAGAAGCGAGTTTCGAAAGGCGAAAAACAAACCGGCGCTACGATTCTGGTTTTCGCGACTCGTTACTCGCTTCTCGCTCCGCCTCTTTCGCACCTCAAGCGGTGCTCCTACAGGTGCCTCGGCACAAGGTTTTTCGCTGTTAACTATTCACTATTAACGGTTAACTGCCTTTCACAGCCAGCCTTTGCGCTTGAAAAACCAGTATGGCGTCATGCCGGATAGCAGCATCAGGCAGATCGCCATGGGATAGCCATAAGCCATATCCAGCTCAGGCATGATTTCGAAGTTCATGCCATAGATGCTGGCGATCATGGTGGGCGGCAGGAAAACCACAGCGGCGATGGAAAAGATCTTGATGATCTGGTTCTGCTGGATATTGATAAAGCCCTGGGCCGCATCCATCAGGAAGTTGATCTTGTCGAACAGGAAGGTGGTGTGTGACATCAGGGTATCCAGGTCATGCTGAACCTCGGCACAGGTACGGCGCCGCACCTTGTCGGTACGCACATAGCGCTGAATGAAGGAAATGGAGCGTTGGGTATCCATCAGGCACAGGCGGATCTTGCCGTTGGTATCCTCCAGGCGGGCCAGTTTCTCGATATCCTCTTCCAGCTCGCCGTTTTCCTCCTCCAGCACGCTGTAACCCACCTGCTCCAGATCACGGTGCACATCCTCCAGGGCATCGGCCAGGTTTTCCACCTTCTGCTCCAGAATGCTCAGCAGGATATCGATAGGCTGCTTGGCCTTTACCCAGCCGCGGCGCACACGCAGGCGCAGCAGCCGGAAGTCCGGCAGGCGCGAATCACGGAATGACAGCAGGCGCCCCTCCTGCACCACAAAGGCCACCGTGGACGTGCGGGCGCGACCCTCGGACTGGAACAGGAACAGGGAGTGGACATGCAAGCCCTGCTCATCGCTGAAGAATCGGGCTGAGGCTTCGATCTCCTCCATGTCATCAGACGCTGGCAGTTCCGCCTCCAGGAATTGCTGTACCAGCTCCCGTTCGCTCTCTTCCGAATCCACCAGGTCAATCCAGCTGGCATCCTCGGCCAGAGAGGGCAGAATGCTTTCCGTGTCCTTTTCACGCAGAACACCGTTTTCGATGCGGAAGATATGCAGCATGATGTTTCCCTGATCATGATCGCCGGCAAGCGGCCGGCAGCAATTTGATAAAGCACTACGCTTATGACTGTCAACGATTCCCGGGCCGGGAGCCGGAACAACGCGCCGCAATTGATAACGCTGGCCGGTGAGGCCCGGCTCTGGCTATGGCGCGATGCCCTGCCCGCTCGGCTGAGCCAGTCGCTGCAGACGGCATTGAATAACGAGCTGGACTGGCAGCAACCGAGAATACAGGTCTTCGGTCGTTACCACACCGTACCACGGCTTACCGCCTGGCATGGTGACGAGGGTATCCCCTACCGTTACTCGGGCCATCGGCATGTGGCAGGTGGCTGGCCCGAGGTTCTGCGACCCGTACGCGATAGCGTTAGCGAACTCTGCGGGTATACTTTTAACTCGGTACTGGCCAATCGCTACCGCAACGGCAAGGATTGCATGGGCTATCACAGTGACGACGAACCGGAGCTGGGGCCTGAGCCATGGATTGCGTCCTACAGCCTCGGCGCCGAGAGGGATTTCGTATTTCGCCCCCGAGGCGGTGGGCGACAGTGCCTGTGCCTTGCCTTGCCAGACAACAGCCTGTTGCTAATGAGTCCGGAAGTGCAGAGGGGGTTTCAGCATGCGTTGCCACGCCGCCAGCGCGTTCAGGCAGAGCGACTTAACCTGACCTTTCGCCGGATCCTAACCCCTTGTCACCCCCAGAACGCGTAACTGAGCAAGATGGCGGCAATCAGGCCTGCTGCATCCGCCGCCAGTCCGCACCACAGGGCGTACCGAAAATCACGAATTCCCACGCTGCCGAAGTACACTGCCAGGACATAGAAGGTGGTTTCGGTGGACCCCTGCATGACCGCCGCCATCCGTGCCGCCAGGGAATCCACCCCCTGGGTCTGCATCACATCCACCATGGCTGCCCGGGCCCCGGAGCCACTCAGCGGCTTGAGAAAGGCTACCGGCAGCGCATCCACAAAGCGGGTGTCCCAGCCAATCGCAGCGGCCCCGTAGCGAATGCCGTCGAGAAACAGGTCCAGCACTCCGCCGGCTCTCAGCATGGCGATAGCTGCCAGCATGGCCACCAGATAGGGAATCAGCCTTACCGCCAGGGTAAAACCCTCCTTGGCACCCTCCACAAAGGTGTCGTAGCTATCCACCCCGCCCCGCCAGGCGGCGATGAAGAAGGCGCTCAATACCAGCAGCAGAATGCCGTTGCCGAGCAGGCTTGAGAGAGTGTTGGCCAGATCGGTAGGCGCCAGCCACACCACGGTGCCCAGTGCCGCCAGCATGGTCAGCCACAGCCCGGCCACTACCAGCAACAACGGGTCGCGCAGGGAGATGCGCTGCACCCGGGCGGTGACCAGAATGCCCACCAGGGTGGATACCGTGGTGGCCATCAATAGAGGCAGGTAGACCGCCGCCGGATCGCTGGCCCCCTGCTGGGCCCGAAACAACAGCACGGTTACCGGCACCAGGGTCACTGACGAGGTGTTGAGCACCAGAAACATGATCTGGCTATCCGTGGCCCGGGTCGGCTCCGGATTACCCTGTTGCAGGCGCTCCATAGCCTTGAGGCCCAGCGGTGTGGCGGCATTGTCCAGGCCCAGCATGTTGGCGGCCAGATTCATGGAAACGGGGGCGGACGCCTCCGGAGTACGCCGTACTCCGGGCATCAGCCGGGCCAGAACCGGCTCCACCCAGGATGACAAACGCGCGGCCAGATTGCTGGCTTCGGCCATTTTGAACAGCCCACTCCACAGTGCCAGCACCCCGATCAGCCCCAGGCTGACCTCCACGGCCAGATCCGCGGCCGACCAGAGGGCATTGATTAAACGCCCGGGCGCCGCCATATCTCCACCCAGGAGTTGGATCACCGCTCCGGCGATACCCGCAAGGAAAAACAGGCTGAACAGTCTGTGCAAAGCATCCCCCGTACGCTAGGGTCGTGGTAATTTGTTGAAAATCCGTAATTTGGCGACTTTTATGACGGTGCAACTTCGCGCTTTCACGGTAGTCTACAGGTTATAAAGGAATTCAACCCGCGAATGACCGCCTCCGGGCCGTCGTCTATACTGCAGGTAAACCGTTTGAGAAACAGCATGTCACTAGTTCGTAAACTCTTCCCTCTGGCTCTGGCACTGGTCCTGCTGGGGGGCGCCATTCAGGGAGTGAGTGGCCTTCGTTCCGAGCCGGAAGTTCAGGGTGACCTGAAACCCACCAGCGATCAGCTGGATGCCGCCGAGGAGATCGCCGCCAAGCTGAAGCATCATTATCGCCAGCTGGAGTTTGACGACAGCCTCTCAAGCCAGGTGCTGGACAGCTACCTCAAGGACCTGGACCCCAACCGCCAGTATTTCCTGGCCAGCGACATTCGCGAATTCGAGCGTTATCGGGATCAGCTGGACGATCAACTGAGTCGGGGCCAGCTGGAAGCCGGCTACACCATCTTCAACCGTTTCCAGGAGCGCCTGGAAACACGGTTGAGCAAGCTGCTCGACACCATTGAGAATGACCTGGAATCACTGAGCTTTGAGGGTGAGGAGTCCGTGTTGGTGGACCGTGAAGATGCGCCCTGGGCTGCAGACGAGGCAGCACTGGATGCTATCTGGCAACGACAGTTGAAAAATGCCGTCCTGTCCATGCGCCTCAATGACAGTTCCCTGGAGGATATTCGCACTCGCCTGACTCGCCGCTATGAAAGTCAGCTCAAACGTATCAGCCAGAACACCCCGGAAGATGTATTTCAGGTTTACATCAATGCGCTGACACAAACCTTTGACCCCCACACCACCTATTTCACACCGCATAACTCGGAAAACTTCGATATCAGCATGAGCCGCTCCCTGGAAGGTATCGGCGCAGTGCTACAATACGAAGACGGTTATACCAAAGTGGTGCGCCTGGTCCCCGGCGGCCCGGCGGCAAAAAGCGGCCAGCTGAAGCCGGCTGACAGGATCGTCGGAGTTTCCCAGGATGACGAAGCGCCGGAACCGGTAATCGGTTTGCGCCTGGATGAAGTAGTGGATCAGATCCGTGGACCCAAGGGCACCAAAGTCAATCTGGAAATCATCCCTGCCGGTAGCGCCAGCGAGCACGATACGCGCACCATCACCATCGAACGCAACAAGGTGGTGCTGGAAGAACAGGCAGCCAAAAAAGATGTGATCACCATTGAGCGTGATGGTGAAAGCATGAAGCTTGGCATCATCGAGATTCCTGCGTTTTACCTGGATTTTGCCGCCTTCCACCGGGGTGATCCCAACTACACCAGCACCACCAGCGATGTGGCCAAGCTGCTGGTTGAGCTACGCAAGGAAAATATCGACGGTCTGGTAATTGACCTGCGAAACAATGGCGGCGGCTCCCTGCTCGAAGTCAACAAGCTGGTCAGCCTGTTTATTAATCGTGGCCCCACCGTACAGGTACGCGAGTCCAATGGCCGGGTCAGCATTGAGGGAGATAAATTCCCCGGGGTGCTCTATGCCGGGCCCATGGCCGTGATGGTCAATCGCTTCAGCGCTTCTGCCTCGGAAATCTTTGCCGGCGCAATGCAGGATTACGGTCGCGCCCTGATTGTCGGTGATCAGACTTACGGCAAGGGTACAGTGCAGACATTGCTGGACCTGAACCACGGCAAGCTCAAGATGACCAACGCCAAGTTCTATCGGGTGTCCGGTTCCAGTAACCAGAATCTTGGCATCGTGCCCGACGTGGACATGCCCTCGCTGATCGACAAGGACGAAGTGGGAGAAAGCTCGCTGCCCAATGCCCTGCCCTGGGATGAAATTGACTCGGCCAAATACCAGCGGGTCAGTGAGATTGTTCCTTACTTGCCTGAACTGCGTGAAAAGCACTCCGGCCGCATCAACAAGAATCCTGAGTTCATCTACGTGGAGTCCCTGCGCAAGCTGCTGGACGAAAACCGTAATCGCACTGAGTTGTCTCTGAACGAAAAAAGTCGCACCGCAACTCAAAGAGCCCTGGACAGTGAGCGACTCGCCATTGAAAACCGTCGTCGCCAGTCTCGCGGCGAAGAGCCGCTGGCCAGTATCAAGGAACTTCGCGATCTTGAAGAGCAGCGAGCGCTTGATCCGGAAAGTGACGAAGAGTCCATTGATGAAGACCCCTATGTGCGAGAAACAGGGGAAATTCTGGTGGACTATATGAATCTGATACGCGAGAACCAGGTGGCCCGTAAAGGCTGACGGCAGGCAATCTTTTCTGCATAAAAAAACCGGCACCAGCCGGTTTTTTTATGTTTTCAGGCCAACGCCTTGAAGCCCCACCGAGCCGGGTCATCCCCCAGTCCCGCTTTCAACGTTTGCTTGCCCAGGCGATGGTTCAGGTCTTCCAGGGCTCGTTTGGCCGGATCTGGCAGGAATCGCACCCCGAAGCTGGCCGCACTGACAGCCGTCTTCACAATCCGCACAGCGGTGGCGGCGGAAACGCTGCTGTGGATATTCAGGTCATCCGCAACCTTGTCTCCAATAAGGTAGCGGCTGAAGCCAAGTAATACCTCATAGGACAGATTGAACGGCGGCTTGCCGGCCATGTCTCGGAGCAGAGACTTGGCCAGTGATTCACTATCTGCCGTGGGATCATACAGGTGCGAGGTCAGCTGCATGGCAAGGATTTCCTGCTCTTCCAGAGTGGTTGTCAGCAAGGCTTCATTCACACCAAGCAGATAGCCCGCATAGCGCCAGAAATAATGCATGGATTCATGCTCGGTGCGACTGATCTGCAGCCCCAGCCGCTTTAGCCCCCTTACCACCATGAAGTCGAACTCCAGCACAGTCCCGGCCATATCCTCCTGGTTGATTGGCAGGTCGTATTTGGCGTTGTCCCAGCGCGGATTGTTGGCCAGGAACTGGCGGACCGCGGCATGCAGCAGACGCACTTCCATCAGGGTGCGATGGCCCAGTCCACCTGGACGGATGCCGTCATCACCGACAATGTTATGAAGCATCTGTCCGGTTTCGTAAATCCTGCGGGAAACGTCTTTCTGCAAGCGACCTGTGGCCACCAGCACCTGGGATGGCTTGTTGTGCGCGTAGCCCTCCACAAGGCTTGAACACATCAGCACCAGGCCCTGCAGCGCGCCGTTGCGTCGATACATGCGCCGCCCTAACTCCATGGCGTCGAAATCCACCCAGGGTGGCACTGTATGGCAATGGTCCAGAAAGGCCTGAAAATCCCCTCCCTCT
The DNA here is from genome assembly GCF_019431375.1 of Alcanivorax sp. Lineage (NCBI taxonomy): Bacteria > Pseudomonadati > Pseudomonadota > Gammaproteobacteria > Oceanospirillales > Alcanivoracaceae > Alcanivorax > Alcanivorax sp. The sequence continues at coordinate 660,197 of NZ_CP080267.1, read as the reverse complement.
TCCCTGGCCCGTTTTTCCACCTCGTCTAGCAGACCGGAAGGCCGCGTGAACTTGATCTGTGCCGCGCAGCGGTCGGCGAGCGGATCCTGCACCTGCCGCCAGGAGTTCAGATGTTCATGGGAATAGCGATCCCACCAGACCCGCTCGCGGGGGCTTTGCGGGCCTCGCTCGAAGCGGATCAGTTCCTGCGGTGTAGCCATCATAACCTCGACATTGTTATTATCCTGGAACTCACGGGTTCTGGAATAACGCTAGGCCGCCGCGGCTATACGGTCAACACACTAAACAGTGAAATCTGTTACCCCTTCGATAAGGGTGTTGATCAACCATTGAGGGGCATCCAGAGGGAGGTCATGGCCTGCCTGGGGGTGAGATTTGATGGGCAGATCCCAGGCTCGGGAGAGAGCCTGGGAGCAGGCCGGGTTGACCAGACGGTCCCCTGCCCCATTGATGATCAGCACGGGCACGCTTTGTGGTAATGCAGTCGGGGCGCGAAAACGCATGGCAGCAAGCAGCTGTCTCAAGCTGTTACGCATCGATACGGGTTTTTCACGGGCATACTCCGCCCATCTCTCCGCCAGTTGATGGAGAAACGCCGGCTCACGCAGGTTTGAGGTGATTTCCAGAATGGCGGTTTCCTTGCGCAATCGGTCACGACCGAATACCGCATCACTTAGCAGGCGGCGGTAATTGGCCGGGCGCAGGCGTTGCCAGAACGGGCTGTATCGGCTGGCGCTGGTGTTGATCAAGCCCGCAAATGCCACTTCACCAGGTGCCTGACACAACCATTGCACCGCCACCATGCCACCTAATGACAGGGCTACCAGATGGTAAGGACCCTGATGCCCCTGCTTGGCAAGTTGATTGCGTAGATGGGCCACCATGGCGGCAACCCGAGTCGGGCTTTTGTCCTGATAGAACTGTCCATTACCAGGCAAATCCACCGTCACAACCCGGTCCTGCGGCACGCTGGCCTGAAACTGTTCGGGAAAATCCTCCCAGTGCCTCTGTTCACGAACCAGGCCACGCAACAACACCCAGGTTCTTCCCATGCAAGCTCTCCTTTCTGGCGCTTATTCTGTACCCTGTCAGACATAAACCAACAAACCCTGTAGCAGGTCCGGGCAATGACCCACTATCCAATACCGGCTAGAATGCCACCGGCGTTCAGGATGGCAAACGGAGTTTCCTCGCGACTATGACACGAAAAACCGTAAAACGGGTTAAGACAGGCTCGGTTGAGCGACGCTTTTCCATGGCCAAGGCCGGCTTTCTGGCCGGTGCCAAGTATGCGACCGCCAGTGCCGGGTCCCTTTTTACCCCCAAGGATCAACGTGAGGCTCGCCGCAAGGAGAACCTGTCCGCCCGTGCTCAGGAGCTGGTGGATGAACTGGGCCGGCTCAAGGGTTCCGTCGTCAAAATCGGCCAGATGATGGCTCTTTTCGGCGAGCATTTCCTGCCTGAGGAAGTGACCACCGCCCTGCACACCCTGGAAAACCAGACCAGTGCCCTGGAGTGGCCCTCCATTGAGCGCCACCTCAAGCGAGAGCTTGGCGAGGTCAAAATGGCGGAGCTCGAGATCGAGGAAACGCCGCTGGGCGCCGCCTCCCTGGCCCAGGTTCACAAGGCCATACGTAAATCGGATGGCAAGGAGCTGGTGCTCAAGATCCAATATCCCGGGGTCGCCGATGCCATTGACTCGGACATGCGCGCCCTGGTTCGCCTGCTCAAGCTGAGTCGCCTGGTTCCGATCACCGAGCAATTCAATCTGTGGCTCGATGAAGTCCGTGAAATGCTTCAGCGGGAAGTGGATTACGATCTTGAGGCCCACACCACTCGCCATTTTCGACAAGTGCTGGCCGAAGATACCCGTTTTGTGGTGCCGGAAATCGTCACGGAGTACTCCAGTCACAACATCATGTGCATGACGTTCGAGCGCGGCATCAGCGTCACCGACCCTTCCGTGCTGAAGCTGTCACAGGAACGCCGCAACTTTATCGGTCGCGCCATCATGGAGCTGTGCTGCCGGGAGGTGTTCGAATGGAACAAAATGCAGACCGATCCGAATTTCGGCAACTATCTGCTGCGTTTTGGCGACAGCCCGGAAAATGACCAAATTGTACTGCTGGACTTCGGCGCAATTCGGGATTTTGACAATGAGGTGCTGGGTCCGGGCCGGGAAATGATTCGCGCCTCCTTCCACCACGATGGTGACCGCCTGGTTCGCGCTCTCAACGCCCTGGATTTCCTGGCCCGTGGCGCCCCGCGCCGACTGCTGGATGATTTCTGTTCGCTGTGTTTTGAAGCCATTGAGGTGCTGCAGGACCCGGACCGTTTCCCGCCACCGGCGGAAGTGCTCAATGACAAGGGCGAATACTGCTGGGGTAGAAGCGACCTGCCCAACCGCATCATGAACCGGGCCAGCCGCAATGCCCTGTCGGTGCATTTCGACGTGCCGCCCAAGGAATTTATTTTCCTGGCGCGCAAGCTGCTGGGTGCCTACACCTTTTTGCATGTCATCGAGGCCGAGGTGCGTGGCAACACCATTCTGGAGCCCTTTATCCACATGCAGGAAGAGGCTGACGTGATCCTTGTTGATCAAAAAACCATCAGTCCGGTAGATTGACCACTCCAAAAGTGACAAAAAAACCCTTTTGTCACCCGCTTATCGGTGCGATAACGAATTCTCATTTGCCAAGGTGGCATAGCCACAATAAGGTTAGCACCCTGCTGAGAGCCTGTTTCAGGCCTTTGCGCCACCGACGGAGGTTATTCTCCGGCTTGCCTCACTGCACAGATTGTTGCAAAGGGTTCGCCGGCGGTATTCGACCTTCGCAGTGTGACGGATGACAGTAGCGGCCTTCGGGTCAACACTTTCCGCCATACGCGGTGTGCAAGGGCCTGGGACAGGCTCTTGTCGGTCGGCTCCCACGAAGCGACCGTTTAACGAGGCTTTCAAGGCGCCGGGTTGCCAACTCTGCCGCCCTGATAGCCGATTATTTGCGAACCACAGACGGGGGTAACGCAGGTGATTATCGGTGTTCCCAAAGAAATCTGCCCTGGCGAGCAGCGCGTTGCATTAACGCCTACCAACGTCAGCGCATTGCTGAAAAAACAAGGTGTCGAGATCATCATCGAGCGTGGCGCTGGTGATATTGCCGGCTATCCGGACAGCGCGTTTGAAGCTGCCGGTGCCAAGCTGGTTGATCGCGACGAGGTATTCTCTTCCGCTCAAGTGATACTGCAGGTGCAAACACCTGGCAGCAACACCCAGAACGGCAATGAGGATCTGGACAAACTCAAGCAAGGCCAGATCGTTATCGGCATGACCGATCCGCTGGCTAACCCGCAATTTGCCCAGACCCTGGCCGACAAGAAAGTCACCGGTCTGGCACTGGAGCTGGTACCGCGGATCACCCGCGCCCAGGCCATGGATGTGCTCTCTTCCATGGCCATGATCGCTGGTTACAAATGCGTACTGCTTGCCGCCAACGAATCCCAGCGCATGTTCCCCATGAACATGACTGCTGCCGGTACCATGAACGCCTCCCGCGTGTTCGTAATGGGCGCTGGTGTGGCAGGCCTGCAGGCCTGTGCGACGGCCAAGCGCCTGGGTGCCGTGGTTGAAGCTTATGATGTACGGCCCGCTGCCCGTGAACAGATCCTGTCCGTTGGCGCCAAGCCGGTGGAGCTGGACCTGGATACCGGTGAAGCGGAAGGCTCCGGCGGTTACGCCAAAGCCCAGGGTGAAGACTTCCTCAAGCGCCAACGCGAGCTGATGACGGAAGTGATCAAGGAAATGGACGTGGTCATCACCACCGCTGCCGTTCCCGGTGCGAAGAGCCCGATTCTGGTCACCGAAGACATGGTCAAGGCCATGAAACCCGGGGCGATCATTGTGGATCTGGCCGCCGAACGTGGCGGCAACTGTGATCTGACCGAGTCCGGCAAAACCGTTGTCAAGCACGGCGTCACCATCGTCGGCCCCGAGAACGTGCCCTCCTCCGTAGCTTTCCATGCTAGCCAGATGTTCGGCAAAAACATGGAAAACCTGCTTAACCTGCTGCTGGACGATAACGGCGACCTGCAACTGGATTTCGAGGACGAAATCGTTGTGGAAACCGTCATCAGCCACGATGGCGACGTACCCCAGGCCCGCCTGCGCGACCTGCTCGGCCTGCCCGCTCTGGCCAAGCCCGAGCCCGAGGCAGAGGAATCCGCTGATACGGACTCCGACGCCAACAAGGAGGAGGAGAAATAATGGATTTCGTAGCCCAACTGACCCTGTTTGTGCTGGCAATCTTCCTCGGTGTGGAGCTTATCACCAAGGTTCCGCCCACCCTGCACACCCCGCTGATGTCCGGTTCCAACGCGATTTCCGGCATCACCCTGGTGGGTGCCCTGATCGCTGCCGGCTCCGATTCCGGCATGCTGATCAATGTGCTGGGCTTTATCGCTGTGGTGCTGGCCACCATCAACGTGATTGGCGGCTTTATGGTCACCAATCGAATGCTGGCGATGTTCAAGAGGAAGTAATTCATGCAGAACTGGATTGATATCGCCTACTTGATCGCCGCCTGCCTGTTTGTGGTGGGCATCAAGGGGCTGACCAAGCCGAAAACTGCCGTGCGCGGGAACCTGCTGGCTGCGGCCGGTATGGGTGTTGCCGCCGTGGTTACCCTGCTCAACGAGCATATTGTTACCTATGAAGTGATCATCGCCGGTGTTGTAGTCGGGGGCCTGATTGGCGCTGTCATGGCCAAGAAGGTACAGATGACTGCCATGCCGCAGATGATCGCCCTGCTGAACGGTTTTGGTGGCGGCGCATCCTTTTCGGTGGCCTCCGCGGAGTTTTTCCGTGGCTCAGCCAGCGACACGGTGTCCATCATCGCTACCGGTGCTGCCGTATTGATCGGTGCTGTAACCCTGACCGGCTCCCTGGTGGCATTCGCCAAACTGCAGGAACTCATCGACGGCAAGCCCATGGGCTTCCCCGGCATGAAGGTGGTCAACGCCATCCTGTTCATCGGCTCCATCGTTGGTATCGGCTACCTGGTCGCCAACCCGGGCAATGAGATGGTGTTCTGGGGTCTGGTGGCTGCTGCCATGGTTCTCGGCCTGCTGCTGGTGCTGCCGATTGGTGGCGCAGACATGCCGGTGGTCATCGCCCTGCTGAACTCCTACTCCGGTGTGGCAGCATCCGCTGCCGGTTTCGTGATGGGCAACAGCGCCCTGATCATTACCGGTTCCCTGGTCGGTGCTTCCGGTCTGATCCTGACCAGCATCATGTGTAAAGCCATGAACCGCTCCCTCACCAACGTACTGTTCGGTGTCATGGCGGAAGCCGGCGAAGCCATGGATGATGACGAAGTCTATGCTGGCAAGGTGAAGTCCACCTCCGCAGACGAAGTCGCCATGATGCTTGAAACCGCACGCCGCGTGGTCATTGTGCCCGGCTTTGGTCTGGCCATGGCTCAGGCACAGCATGCAGTGCGCGAAATGGCTGACACCATGGAAGCGATGGGTATCGAAGTGGAATACGCCATTCACCCGGTCGCGGGCCGTATGCCTGGCCACATGAACGTACTGCTGGCAGAAGCCGAAGTGCCCTACGACAAGCTCAAGGACATGGATACCATCAATCCCACCTTCGAGCAGACCGATGTGGCTATCGTGCTGGGCGCCAACGACGTGACCAACCCCATGGCCCGCGAAGACAAAGGCAGCCCGATTTACGGCATGCCCATCCTCAACGTGGACAAGGCCAAGACCGTGGTTGTGGTAAAACGCTCCCTGAGCGCCGGCTTCGCCGGCCTGCCCAACCCGCTGTTCGCCAAGGACAACACCCTGATGTTGTTTGGTGACGGCAAAGGCGCGGTACTGGACATCACCACCGCCCTGAAAGAAGGCTGATCCGGTAACAGGATCAGGAAAAAGGGGGAGCTTCGGCTCCCCTTTTTTGTGTCTGGACTTTCTCTGCGTAGGGCGGTTAAGGCAAATAAAGTCATGCCGATGAGGCCTTCTGGTGGATTACGCCCTTAGGGCTAATTCACCCTACGCACTAGAGAGCTTTCGCTTTCCCGTCAGCCGCCCACAAAAAAGCCCGCCTCAATGAGGCGGGCCTTCTTGTGCTGTCTTAGCGTGACGCGCGCTGCGTTTCGCTACTTGAAGGTATAAACCAGACCTACAGAGAGCTGATGATCCGATTCCTTGGTGCCTGCCGGCACCTTGGATTCATGCTCAAGAAGATGACGCAGCCGCAGCGAGAAGTGGCTATTGATCTTGCTGGTCAGAGACGTTTCCATCCGGGTGCTGGTGGAATCTTCGCCGACTTCGCTACTGATTTCTTCCTTGAACTCCGCGTTCTCACTGATCTGCCAGCTATATTTCAAAGCCAGACGAGCGATGGCGCTTTCTTCCGTATCAGCACAGTCACCGTAGGAGTCTTCAGGCTCCAGACACTGCACGCGATAACCGGGACCGGCTTCCAGATCGAGGACATGTTTTTCATTTTCGATAAAGCGACGACCCAGACCGATGGCGTAGCTGGCCTGGTAGTGAAACCCGGAGAAGTTGTCTTTCTCGTAGGTCACCACATTAAACAGGTAATTGCGGGATTCCTCGCCCAGCTTGCGGTCCAGTTTGTAGGAGGCAAAGTAGTTCTCGTCGGTACGGTTGTATTCTTCCGTATCCGGATCACGTTCTTTCTCGTTGTTGGCGTCCGCCTTGAAATGGTGACGCCAGAGAGCGCTGTCACGGCTTGCGTTAACGTGGGCGTTCACCGAATTGGAATCCGTGTTACCGCGCTTGAACAGCAGACCAAGAGATACATCCCCTGACCACTTGCTCGCTTCGCTGGAGCCCTCCTCGGCCGCTGCCGATACCGCCGGCAACGCGGCGGCAATCAGCATGGCAGCGAGATACTTACTGCGCATGAATCTCTCCTCTACTCACTCTTGTCCAGATGCACATCCATCTGCGGAAACGGAATGCCAATCCCTGCTTCATCGAAGCGGCGCTTTACGGTTTCCGTGGTGTCCCAGAGTACCGGCCAGTAATCCGCACTCTTCACCCAGGGGCGACAGAGGAAATTCACAGAGCTGTCAGCCAGTTCACCCACCACAATGGTCGGAGCGGGATCCTTGAGAACGCGCTCGTCGGCGGCAAGAACCTCTTCCAACACCTTCTTCACCACGGAAAGGTCCGCATCGTAAGCAACCCCGAACACCATATCTACCCTGCGGGTGGGCAATTCAGAATAATTGGTGATATTGCCGGACATGATTGACCCGTTTGGCACGGTGATTACCTTGTTGTCCGGGCTGTTCATGATGGTGGCGAAAATACGGATTTCCTTGACTGTGCCAGAGGTGCCGCCAGCTTCGACGTAATGGCCGACCCGGAACGGTTTGAACATGATCAGCATCACCCCGGCAGCAAAGTTACCCAGGGAGTCTTTCAATGCCAGACCAACAGCCAGGCCGGCGGCACCGAGAATGGCAACCAGAGAGGTGGTTTCCACGCCCAGCTGGTCCAGAGAGGCGATGATCACGAACACAAACAACAGGACATGGATGATGTTGCTCAGAAACTTGGCCACTTCCGTGTCCAGTTTCTTGTCCATCACCCGGCCAAGCCATCCGGCCAGCTTACCCACAATCCATTTACCGACAATAAAGATGACCAGCGCCGCAATGATGTTCCACGCGTAGGGCATCAGGTTTTCGTTGGCAAAGGTTTCAAGTTGAGACAGATATTGATCCATTAAGCGTACTCCTCATCCAGTGAGCGCGAATTATGCCCATTCCTGCGCCAGGCCCAAGACAAGGACGATGGCCAGCGCGGGATTTTACAAAGGTTTCACCTGACAGAACGAGGCACAGACCCTACCCCGCCGTCGGCTTGCCACACATAATGAAACCTTCACACGCCCATGGCCAGTCTGAAACGCGCCTTGATCCCCGATTTGCCCATCTATCCGCGGCGATTACTGGGTATCTGGCTTGCTGGCCGGTATAATGCCCGGTCACATTTGCTGTCCTGTCGGAGTCTTCAATGTCCAAGAGCGTGCGTGCCCCCTGACCGCCCAACTGCAACAACGCATCCTGATTCTGGATGGCGGCATGGGCACCATGATCCAGGGCTGCAAGTTCACCGAGGAAGATTTTCGCGGTAGCCGCTTTGCCGATTGGCCCAGTGACCTCAAGGGCAACAACGATCTGCTGTGCATGACGCAGCCTGAACGCATCAAGGAGTTGCACAAAGGCTACCTGGATGCCGGCGCTGACATTATCGAGACCAACTCTTTCAACGCCACCTCCATCGCCATGGCCGACTACGACATGCAGGATCTGGCGCGAGAGATCAATGTGGCCGCTGCCCGGGTGGCCCGTGAAGCCGCCGACGAAGCGTCTACGCCGGACAAGCCCCGCTATGTGGCCGGGGTGCTGGGCCCCACCAACCGCACGGCCAGCATCAGCCCGGACGTGAACGACCCAGGCTTCCGCAACACCAATTTCGACAAATTGGTGGAAGCCTATCTGGAAGCCCTGGATGGACTGGTGGAAGGTGGTATCGACCTGATTCTGATCGAGACCATCTTCGACACCCTGAACGCCAAGGCCGCGGTATTTGCGGTGGACCAGTACTGCTATGAGAACGACCTGGACCTGCCGGTGATGCTCTCCGGCACCATCACCGATGCTTCCGGGCGCACACTTACCGGGCAGACCACAGAGGCGTTCTACAACTCCCTGCGCCACGCCAGGCCCATCAGCGTTGGTCTTAACTGCGCACTCGGGCCCATGGAACTGCGCCCCTATATCGAAGAGCTGTCACGTATCTCCGAGACCTATGTGTCCGCCCACCCCAATGCTGGCCTGCCCAACGAAATGGGCGAGTACGACCTGGATCCGGCCACCATGGCGAAAGAAATACGCGGCTGGGCGGAAAAAGGCTTTCTCAACATCATCGGCGGTTGCTGCGGCACTACGCCAGAGCATATCGCTGCAATGGCCGAGGCAGTGGACGGTCTGCCGCCGCGCCAGCTTCCAGAGATCGAAGTGGCCTGCCGCCTGTCAGGTCTGGAGCCCTGCACCATCAGCAAGGACTCCCTGTTCGTTAACGTGGGTGAACGCACCAATGTGACCGGGTCCAAGCGTTTTTTGCGACTGATCAAGGAAGAGGACTACGACGCGGCCCTGGATGTGGCCCGCGACCAGGTGGAGAACGGCGCCCAGATCATCGATATCAACATGGACGAAGGGATGCTGGAGTCCGCCGAGTGCATGGTGAAATTCCTCAACCTGGTGGCTTCCGAACCGGAAATCTCCAAGGTGCCGATCATGATCGACTCCTCAAAATGGGAGGTGATCGAGGCAGGCCTGAAATGCATCCAGGGCAAGGGCGTGGTGAATTCCATCTCCATGAAGGAAGGTGAAGAGTCGTTCCTGCACCAGGCCCGCCTGCTGCGTCGCTACGGTGCCGCCGTGATCGTTATGGCCTTCGACGAGGAGGGCCAGGCGGAAACCCGTGAGCGTAAGGTGGAGATCTGTACCCGCGCCTACAAACTGCTCACCGAGGAAGTCAACTTCCCACCGGAAGACATCATCTTCGATCCGAACATCTTCGCCATCGCCACGGGTATCGAGGAACACAACAACTACGCGGTGGACTTTATCGAAGCCGTGTCTGATATCAAAAGCACCCTGCCCCACGCCATGATTTCCGGTGGGGTTTCCAACGTGAGCTTCTCCTTCCGCGGCAACGACACCGTCCGTGAAGCTATTCACGCGGTGTTTCTGTATTACGCCATCAAGAACGGCATGGACATGGGGATCGTCAACCCCAGCATGCTTGCGGTGTACTCGGACATTCCCGAGGAGCTGCGCAACGCAGTGGAGGATGTGGTCCTCAACCGGCGCGAGGACGGTACCGAAGTCCTGCTGGATCTGGCTGAGAAATACCGTGGCAGCGGTGCGGAAAAGGCCAAGAAGGAAGACCTGGCCTGGCGCGAATGGGAAGTGGAAAAGCGCCTGCAGCATGCCCTGGTGAAAGGCATCGCCGATTACGTGGAAGAAGACACCGAACTGGCCCGCAAGAACGCCGCTCGCCCTCTGCACGTGATCGAAGGCCCGCTCATGGATGGCATGAATGTGGTCGGCGACCTGTTCGGCGAGGGCAAGATGTTCCTCCCCCAGGTGGTGAAGTCCGCCCGGGTGATGAAAAAGGCGGTGGCCTACCTGCTGCCCTTCATGGAAAAGGAAAAAGAAGAGCTGGGCACCCAGGATGAAGCCAACGGCAAGATTCTGATGGCCACGGTAAAAGGCGACGTTCACGACATCGGCAAGAACATCGTCGGCGTGGTACTGCAGTGTAATGGCTACGATGTGGTGGACATGGGCGTAATGGTGCCCTGCGACAAGATTCTGGAAACCGCCAAGGCAGAGAAGGTGGATATCATCGGCCTATCAGGCCTGATTACCCCGTCCCTGGACGAAATGGTCCACGTGGCCAGCGAAATGCAGCGCTTGGGCATGGACCTGCCGCTGATGATCGGTGGCGCCACTACCAGCCGAATTCATACCGCCGTAAAAATCGATCCTGCCTACCAGCAAGCGGTCGTTCACGTGGCCGACGCCTCCCGGGCCGTGGGTGTGGCCTCCAAGCTGCTCTCCAAGACCGCCAAGGATGATTATGTCGCAGAGCTGAAGGAAACCTACGAAGGCCTGCGTGTACGTCGCAAACAGCAGCAGGTGGACCGCAGCCTGATTTCCATTGAGCAGGCCCGGCAGCATCGCTTCCAGCCAGACTGGTCCGGCTACACCCCGCCTGAGCCTAAGGTAAAAGGCCTGAAGGTTTTCGACGACTATCCGCTGGAAGATCTGGTTCAGCGCATCGACTGGACGCCCTTCTTCCGGTCATGGGAACTGGCAGGCAAATTCCCGCGCATCCTGGAAGACGAGGTGGTGGGCAAGGAAGCCACCAAGCTCTACCGCGACGCCCAGGCAATGCTTGAGAAAATAGTTGAAGAAAAGTGGCTAACCGCCCGTGCTGTAATTGGTTTTTGGCCCGCAAACTCGGTTATGGATGATATCGAGCTATACCGGAAACCGGGTGACAAGGAGGCGTTCATGACCCTCCACCACCTGCGCCAGCAGCTCGACCGGACCAAGAATGACAAGCCGGACTTTTGCCTCAGTGACTTTATTGCACCCAAGGAAACCGGTCTCACCGACTGGCTGGGCGGCTTTGCCGTTACCGCAGGTAGCGGGATTGACGAGCACGTCGCTCGCTTCGAAGCCGACCACGATGACTATTCCTCCATCATGCTCAAGGCCCTGGCTGACCGACTGGCAGAGGCTTTGGCCGAACGGATGCACGAAAAGGTACGCAAGGAATACTGGGGGTATGCCAGCGACGAGGCACTTAGCAACCAGGACATGATCAGCGAAAAATACCGGGGCATCCGCCCTGCCCCCGGTTACCCGGCCTGCCCGGACCACACCGAAAAAGCCCTGCTGTGGGAGCTGCTGGAGCCGGAAAAAAATGCCGGCATGACCCTGACCGAGAGCTACGCCATGTTGCCTGCAGCCGCGGTATCTGGTTGGTATTTCTCCCACCCAGATGCCAAATACTTTGGCACCGGCAAGCTGGCCAAGGACCAGATGGACGACTATGCGGCCCGCAAGGGAATGACCCGCAAGGAGATTGAGCGGATGGTGCCACACCTGCTGGGGTATATGGACGAAGAACAGGGCTGACTTGCACGAGGTGCGCCTTGAGGGCGCTCCTTCACTGAGTTATTTCAGCGCGGCTGATGCGAAAACGCGAAACGGGGCTGCCAGTCGCTGGCATCAATGGTTTCCTGGTAACCATGCCAGGTGGCATAGCCAAGCACCGGAAGCAGCACAGCAAGCCCGAGATAGGCCGTCAGCAGCCCCAGCAACAAACACACCCCGATCAGGCAGGCCCACAGGAACAGCGCCAGCTTGTTGCGCAGTACCGCATTAATGCTGGTAATCACGCCTGTCACCATATCCGTGTGACGATCCATGATCATCGGCAGCGAGAACACGCTGGCGGTAAAGATAATGGCGCAGAAAACCGCACCGACACTGCTGCCCACCCCGAAAAACAGCAGGATGTCATTCCAGTGCCACTCATTCACCGGATAGAAGATATAAATCAGGTTGGCCGCCCGCGCCCAGATCAGAAAGACCACAATCATTATCACGGTGTATGTCAATGCATCCCCCATGCAATGGCGGGCCTGGCGCAGGCTGTCCTTGAGTGTCGGGGTTTGGTCCTGCTGGATCTGAATGCTGATGTTGTAGAGGTTCAGTGCGAGAATCGGCCCGAGAAAAACAAATCCGGAAATCAGCCCCAGGTAGAGCCCCATATTACCAAACCACCAGGTGGCTGCCGTTATCAGATAGCTCAGGCCGACCATGATAAAGCCGTAGATCAGGCTTGGCCCCGGTGCGGCACGGAAGTCCTGCCAGCCTTTGCGCAACCAGCGCAAAGGCGCCGAAGGGGCAATCCTGTAACAGGGCGCCACAAAGGGGCGGGTATCCTCTTCCTGATGGTGGTTATCGTTGTTCATGGCATGCCCGCATGGTGAGACGATACCTGTTCAATCTTCGGCAATCTTCGCGGACACATCAAGACTGCCTTGGGTGGCATCCAGATGACCAATCAGCTCATCCTGGACACTGTGCATCACATCACTGGCGGACCAGATGGCGGGGATCCCGTAGCTAATCGCCAGGCTGGCAGCACCATTGCAAGGGTCTTTCTCTGCGATAACCAGACCACCCGCCTGCACCAGCCACGGCAGCCAGGCAGGCTCCACCTGATCGACGACCACAATATCACCGGGGCATATCCGATTCAGGCTCCAGGCGCTGCACACCCGCCGTACCGGCCCCTCTACCCTGCCCGGCACCAGCGGCAAGCCGCGCAGCAGCGGGCTAAGGCGCTGACCGCCGCCAAAACCGTAACCAATCTGATCCATTTTCCAGTCTGGCGCACCCTGCAAACCGTCATCCAGGTAACGTAACTTGCGGTCGCCGATTACCTCGCGATTGGCACTGGCTGGCAATTGTTCTCCCATCCAGAGCTGCCAAAGTTCATCGAAGTACAGAAAATAAATATCGTCCGGATGTTGTAGCCGCCCCTGGTTCACCGCCACAGCACCCATGGCACGCAGCAGATCACGCAGCCGGTTACCGATGGCAAAGCGCAGGCCACGAGCCTGGCGAGCCAGTGACAACCAGCGAGCATCGTCCACTGAAGGTTCGGCACAGGTGGGCAGTTCTCCCGTGGCGCTCGCATACAAACCATTCAGATTGCCGGCCTGGGCAGGGCTTTCGCTCAATGGCGCGTGCACCGGGTCTGCCCCCGGACGCAAGCCGGTTTCCCTTAATGCCTCGGAGCGTTCAGCCACCAGAGCATCGATGGCGCCCTTCTCGGCACCGGTAACCAGCATTTCCAGAGGGAAGGGTGTCGTGTAGCGGCAGCTGCGGTCCGGCAAGGCCAGGTATCCGACCTCCCCCTCCACGCCACTGAGTCGTTCACCCATGCCGTCCAGCTGCATGAAGGCTCGCCATAGCCCTTCCTGGGTAGCTGCCGGCTGCTGCCAGCGTTTCAAGTCCCTGCTCACCCTGGCCAGCGTCAACTGATGTCGGTAAACAGTGAATCTGTCCGCCAGGCTGCTGCCGGACACCGGCTCAGCACGACTCTCAAGCTGTTGCCATGCCGGAGGCAGGAAGCGGCTGGCCCCGGCGTGCTGACTCTGCAGCTCACGGAAAAATGCACAGTTGGTGTACAGGTGGCTGTGCTGGCGACGGTAGGGTTCCACCTTAGCCAGCGATTGCCAGCCCTCACGGACGACCAGAGGCTCCCAGAAGGCGGTCTTCAGCCAGCGCCCTGCCAGGGTATACCACAATGGCGTTTCCACCTGAGTGAACAATCCGTTCCCTGCCCGGCGCGTCCATGCCTCCTTGGGCATGGGCAGCGAGCCCACCGGCAGGGTTTGCAGCAGCCACAACTGCTGCCCATCAAAGACCCATTCACCGGCCTGGGGACGCTGGAAGTTTTGTTTAAGCCGCTCGTGGAGCTCACGCAAAAGTGGCGCGCCAACCTGGTCACCAAGCGCCAGCTCCTGGTGGGAAGCATGCACCAGACGGCCGTCATCATCGAAGATCAGCCGTTGGCGCTCGCTGCTACCATCAAGCACCCCTTCCACCACCATATGGGGAAGGTCCTGTCTTAACGGGTGGCGGGTGAAAAGCACGCCGGCGGCCTGCTGGCGGGGCAATGCCTGGATCACCACATGATCCGGCCCTTGTTCACGCTGGAAGATGCTGCGCAACGCCGCCGCAAGAGACTCATCGGAATCCAGATTTAGCAAGCTTTCACGGCGGGAGTCCGGATTCATCGGCCCCTGTTGCAGGACCCAATAACGTTCTTCGCTGAACATACGCGGCAAGGCGCGCAGTTGTTGTGCCAGGGATTCCGGGGAGCTGTCCTGCACCACATCCCGACCCACCCGCCAGCTTGGCGGCACAGGCAGCCCCATGGCCGCCCAGCGCTGCAGGTTCTCGCTGCCCTGCGCGTCAGCAGTCAGTACTTCAATGCCCATGACCTGATTCTTGTTTGACGATGTTTTTCGACAGCCGCAGCCCTAACCAGTACAGAACTGGTATCAGCAACAGCGCCCCAATAGCGATTGCCGCGGCAATTCCCCCGAACAGAACCGGTGCTTTCATCAGGGTACTCATCAGCGAATCCTGCCAGTAAAAAAACCACGCATTTTCGGCAGGAAACAGCCACAAGTGGAACTGATAGAAAACCTGAGTCGGCCCGGCAATGACTAACCACGCTATCACAGCCCCTACCCCGAAAACAGTTATCCCCATGCGTCGCCGCATGGGCGGTATCCCCAGGCGGATACACAACAGGGCCAGCGGGAGCCATAGCAACGCCAGGGCCAGCATCAGCCAGCGCCCGGCATCAATCAGATCTGCCACATCCTGCAAATGACGGACCTCCGCTTCGTGCAGCAGCGGTATCGGTGCCCTGCCCGGTAGCGTGTAATGAATATCCGCCAGACCTTCCCCCTGCTGGTGAACGGCATCCCGGATTTGCTCGAATGCCCGATGGTGTTGCTCGCTCGGCAATTGCTCAAAACCGTAACGGAAACGATTCTGCGGACCGTACTCTTCTATATGCGCACCGATATCAAGCTGCTGATACCAGAAGCCATACCCATAATTGGCCTGGCTGTACAGCGCCCAACTGATCAGCACGGAAAGCAATACAGCCGTGACAGCGTAGAAGAACCAAACTAAAGTGGCAGCGATCGGGCATTTTTGTACTGTTTTTTTCATAGTACCCCACAAGATAAACCAGAATAATAAACAGAGGACGTAGCGCCATGCGACCGCTCTTCATGTCGATAGCCTTTTTTTTGGGCGCCATCGCCATTACCGGCTGTACCACCACACTTCCCACCACCAATGATCGTTTTGCCAGGCAGGCCCTGGAAGCCGATTATTATCAGGTTCGCATCCCCACCCGGGATGGCAAGAACCTGGCAGCCACTGTGTACCAGCCAGAGCTGCAAAGCGGCCAGAGCGCGCCCTTGGTGATTGCCACCCATGGCTTTGGTGGCTTCCGAGCCAAGCGGCCGCTGTCAGTGTACGGCAAGGCAATTCTCACCGGTGAAGCCGCTATTGCCGCCTGGAAAGCCGGCTACTGGGTGGTTTTCTATGACCAGCGTGGCTGGGGCCAGTCCGATGGCCGAGTGCATATGATGGACCCGGATTATGAAGTGGCGGACCTGAGCCAGGTGATTGACTGGTCCCTGTCCCATCTGCCGGGCGTTAAACGCCTGGAAGACGGCAGCCCCGCTATCGGCATGATCGGCGAATCCTACGGTGCCGGCCTGCAGACACTGGCAGCATTTACCGAACCTCGACTGAAAGCCCTGGTACCTCTTACCGGCTGGTATGACATGAACAGTATCGCTCCGAATGGAGAATTTCGCACTGCCTGGGGAGCGGTATTACTTGGCTTTGGGGGAATCAATAGCGGTTTTGATATCGGTGAGATGTTTGCCGACCCCTGGCGCAGTGCTTTCGACGGCACCGTCAGTCGTGACATGCAGGAATTGATGTACCAACGCAGCGCCGCCAGTTTCTGCGATCAGGGCAAAACTCCCCATGCGGATGCGCTCTTTATCCAGGGCTTCAGCGACAGCCTTTTCCCCTTCCAGCAAGCAGAAATGAATTATGAATGCTGGCAAGCACAAGGGCGTGACGCCCGCATTATTGGCATGGAAAGCGGCCATGTAATGCCCTGGCCGATCCAGAAATGGCGTGGCTGGCTGCCCTTTTACCAAACCGACGACATGGTTCACTGCGGTGACTACAGCGAGACCACCGTTGATACCATCATCAGTTGGTGGGACGAGAAGCTGCGCGGGGAAAAGCCTGCCGTGCCGCAGTACTGCATCAATGTCACCAGTGACCGCGGGATTGCCGTGGAAGACAGCGGCATCATTGACGGCGGCAGCCGCTATGCCCTCTCTCCTACCCGCGTGACCATCCCCTTGGCCGGAGCCTTTGAGTGGCTAATGGCGGGTTTTGATGTCGGTGGAGACATGTTCCGCGCCATGTGGCCCGGTGCAGATCTGCGCGAACTAAAACCCAATGGCGGTTTCGGACGACCAAAGTTCGTTCCGCTCTATGTGGCCCGTGGCGATGATGAGGTCTTACTAGGCAAGCCTCGTATCGATCTGAGACTGGCCGGCACCTCCGGTGGCAAGAGCATGCCTGTCTTTGTAGGAGTGGGCATTCAGCACGCCAATCGTCGCCGTGTACACGTTGCCAGCGAACAACTGACACCGCTGCCGGAAAAGGGTATCCACGATATGGAATTACCTGCGGTAAGCCAGCCACTAGAAGATGGCGATCGTGTCGGTCTGGTGATTTACGGCTTTACGGCCCAGTTTCCCCTGAACTCTGCCTTCCTGGCCAGAAACGCCACGGTCAAGGGCGATGTATGGTTGCCCCTTACCCGAGAAGAAGCCATTTCACTGGTTCCGGAGCGGCCTTTCTGAAGCGGACATTACGTAACCGCCATCATCACAGAGATCACTGAGTAAGAGGCTTCTCTGTGTCTCTGTGATCTCGGTGGTGATAATTTGATTACTCGCTGACTTGCACCGCCACCTCGGCGGAGCGCTGGCGCGCGAATTGATCCGCGGCATGTCCTTTCAGCCCATCTTCAAAATAAAGACTCACGGTAAACCGCAACTCTTCCGGCTGTGGCCAGCCATGCAGAGAATAACCCAGGTTAGGCAGCTGACCCGGAAACTGTTCCGGCTCAACGGCCAGTGAAGCATCATCCTGATAGATCAGTGCCAATGGGGTGTCCATCAGTACTTCTGGTACTGTCAGGTGGGTGAGCAAGGCAAAATCCCGTTTGCTGTCGAACAGGATCCAGTTGGCGTCCATGGGTAATGTCTGGTTCGCAAACGCCTGATCATCTGCCTTGCCGTCAACGATCACCGGGTTATCGACGAAATTTGACGTATAAACAGCCGCTCCTGACTGGTCGTTACCATCCACAGTCACCGAAACCTCAGGCTCTTTCAGGGTGGCCCGATAGAGGTCAGGGATTTTAGCGTAAGTATGGGCCTCGTAATGAGAAGCATAACGCATGGCCTGAACCTGAATGGTCATTACAGGAATGCCGGCGAGCACCACCCGGGTGCGTAAATGCATGACTGAACGAATCGGCCCCACAGAAAAGCCCACGCGCTTTGGCCTGAGATTGTGGTTATCCAGAGTCATACGGGTAAACCGAGACAGCACACCAGCACTCATGCGCATCTTCAGAGTGTCGATAATAGAGCCCTCACCCTGGTAGCCACGGTAGCCAAGATAGTGCCAGTTCAGCTCATTATCCGGATCCACATGCAGCTGATAAAGTGCCGTGCGGGTCTCACCACTGGCGATGTCGTGAGCTACATAGTAATTGTCGCTGCGTGCATCATTGCCCCGCACCAGATAGAAATGGCAATCGTCTGCAACTGTCAGCCCGGCAACCACCTCACCCTGATCCGGCTTGAACCCCTCTGGCGCCCGCGGCCCGGCATCAGTGAGCATCATCAGCAGTTGATCACCCGCATCCAGCTGGCCAGGCAAACCGGCCAGCTCAAAGCCGGAGCCTTCAAACCAGACCATGCCTTTCTGGTCCATTTCATCAAACTGATAGGCCACAGGGACAAACCGGCCTTTCTCTACCCGCATTACCGACAGGTCAGACAGAGGCATAGCAGAAGCCGCTGGAAGTTGGGCGCCAGAAATTTTCACAACGCGGCCTCTATCCAGGGGATCGAAGCGGCATTCGGCCTCCGCCGCTGCGGTGAAAGCCAGTATGGTGAAAGCCAGGATGAGGCGAAGCGTCATATTATTGCTGCAGAGTAGCCCGAACAGTGGCAGTACCGGATTTGCCACCCGGCGTCATTTCCAGATTCCCCAACTGCACCCCTTTTTCTTGCAGGGACTGCAGCCAGAGCACGATCTGGGCGGCGGGCTGATCCTCCAGCTGAATACGCACAGAACGATTGCCATCCGGGGAAAACCCTTTCAGGGTAAGCCCGAAGTCATCTGCAGTGCGGCTAACGTCGCTCACCCAGTTCTCTGGCAAACGGCTACTGTTTTTGCTTCCCGCGCGAGCCGCCTGCACTGCGCCACTGTTTGCCTCGATCCATTCCAGCGTCTGCATATTGGCCACGTACTGCTGGCGAGCCTGATCCCTGGCCGCCAAGGATGGCGCCCAGATCAGCCAGTACAACACCACGAAAACAGCCACCCCGACGAGCACCTTGAGCACCATCTGCTCACGGGCCTCGCGACTGGCATACCACTGTTGCAGCTGGGACCAGCGCTCATTCGCCAGTTTCTTCAATTCAACAGATGTCATCCTGGCTGCTCCACCTTGATGCGGGCACTGACGCCCTGGGCGCCGTTGCGGTAGTTGGCAATGGAGGCATTACCCCCCTGCTTTCTTATGGCGTTCTGCAGCGCTTCGAGCTGGGCATAGTCTTTGGCACCAACATCCACCAGTAACACATTCTGGCGTTGGTCATACTGGAGCCGTTTGGGCTCTACCTTCATCTCCTTGAGCACCTTGGCCACTGGTGCAAGCAGCGGGAAAAAAGCGGCACCACCGCCATCGCTGCCACCCCCAAGACGCGCCAGGCGCCCCTGAAACTGACGATTCAGGGCGGAAGTTGCCTTGTCACCGGGGAACAGCTGCTCATAACGGTCCTTGGCTTGCGCCAGGGCGGCATCCGCCGCCTGCTGGTAACGCCATTGCTGGACCCAGACAGCCACGACAGCAACCAGGAACACGGCCGCGGCCAGATAGGCAACCGGACGCCAGGGGCCAAGCAGCGCACTTTCCCTGCGGGTCTGGCGCGGCATATAGGGACCGGTAAGCAGCTCCTGGCCATGGCGATGGCGCAGGTCGGCAAACAGGGTTTGCAGGTCGACATCACGGGCCTGATCCAGGCTGTCACCCAACAGGGGGGCAAACGCTTCCTGCTGGTCTTCGTCGATGACCAGACCCTGCTCCCGATCAATTAACAACAGTTGCTGGTCATTCCCCAGGTCTGCAGTTAACGGCAGCATGGCCTGCAGGCAGTCCGCATCGACCTGTAACGAGGCCAGCTGGGCACCGGCCTCCCCCGCCCATTGCTTCAGGCTGGTGATCAGTTCGCGTCGCACCGCCGACACCTGATAGTCGTCGCCATTCCCCTTGCGGGAAACAAACCAGAGGTCATCCGGATTATCGAGCAGTTGCTCTTCCAGCAAATAAGGAAGCACGCGCTGGAGGTGGCGCGCCTGTTTGCGGCTGAGAGTGACATGGGTCAGCCTTGCACAGGAGACACTGACAACAACAGCGACTTTGCTGCCCTGACAGGCAGCCAGCGCCTCACCCAGCGCTAGCCATTGCACGGTTTCACCGTTGCGGGACTGGTACAGCACCGGACTGTCCAGCTGCCATTGGGTTTCACCGGCACCGGCAAGGTAAATCAAGGGAGCATCTGCCACGCTAATTCGTCCTTCCATCATTATTCTTCAGCATGTGCCACACAATTGCGGGGCTACATCTGGCTTTTGTCAGGTACCGTCACCATTGTAGAAGGGATTACACGCCGGTTCGAGTGGCGTCAGCAGAGGACTGACCTGGCGACTGAACACGGAGGTTGTTTCCCCCTGGCCGCTGGCCCGATGGAGCCGACTTACCAGGCGACTGAGTTGGCCATCCACCTCCACGTCTACCATTACCTGAAAATACTCGCTGCTGACACCCAATAAACTGGCAAGATCGTTCTTTTCATCGGCGGAAAGGCCATTGAGCGGGCCAAGCTGCATCACTTCACTGATCGCTGTGAGTGGTTTCTCCTGGCGAGCCTCAAGCACTGCCTGCACTGCAGCGGCACCTGCCACATCGCCAATCACGGCATCGAGCACCTGTGGCGGCGCGGTGTTCACATTCAAGGTAGTGCCCAGCGGCAAGGCCGTGAACAATCCCCACACCATGGGTTCGGAGGGCTGATCCGCCACCCGGAAACTGAGCAATGCCCGCAACTCGGACTCATGGGCTGCCGGCATATTGGGTGTTCGGCGATTGCGGTATTCCGGATCCTCCGCACCCTCCACACTATCAACAATGTTATTGCTATCCAGCCAGTCGGCCATTTCATTGGCCAGCCGGCTGGCATTGGCTTCACCAGGGAATGTCTGCTCGATGAGACGAGTCAGCTGTGAGATGGCTCGAGGATTGCGGACAAACTGGTCACCGGAAGCAGTGATCAGCCAGTTCAGGTTAAATCGTCCCTGCAGGTCCTGAACGCTGGCACTGAGCATGGCATCGTCATAGGGTGTGGGAGGCAATTGAACTGCCCACTGTTCCTCCACACAGTCATCCACCATGGCATTGTTATTGCGATCATCATCCAGATCGTCAATCAAGCCCTGCTGGGCCACCACTTCCGCCGCCATGGCGTATTGGTAGCGCTTGTCCCACTGCAGCAGGTTGTCCGCCCGGGTCAGAAAACGGTCCTGGCGGAAAACGATTTCCAGGGTAATGGTGGTGAGAATCGCGAACAGCATCAACACGATGATCAAAGCCACACCCTGCTGCTTTCCTTTCGCCGTCAGGACCATGGATTCACCACCGTGCGGTAGAAACGATGAATGATGTCGCCATCTTCCAGCTCAATTTCCACCTCAATGCTTTTCGGTAGCCGCTGCTGCCAGACAGGCACCGCTGCCAGCGCCACATCCGGCCAGAGTTCGAGCCACTGCCACTCGCCCTGCGGGGTACGATCCAGATAGCGCACAGTAAACCGGGCGACCTTGTCGATAAGAACGTCTTGTTGATACTCGGTGGCCACATTGGTATCCAGTACCGGCCAGTAACGACGATAGAGCTTGCCATCTTCCAGGGCATAGATAACCCGCTGCATTTCACTGCGCTGGCGCAGGCCGAAGGGATTGGACCAGCCCAGGCGGGTAAATTCCACATAGTTGTCACGGCCAACAATGGCAGGTTGCGGGTCCCCGTAGGGATCCCTGACCGGACGGCTGATCAGTTGCTCGAAATCCAGAGTCAGGTAGGTAATGGCGCGCTGGTTGCGCTCCATGATGCCGGCGTTGGTGTTGAGCTGCTCACGACCTTGCAGGGCGCTACCGAGAAAACTGGCCACCCATACATAGATAAAGGCGAAAATGGCGATGGTGACAACCATCTCCAGCAGTGTGAATCCCTTGATCGTGTTGCGCCCTGGCATTATGAGGCAGGCTTGCCGATCAGACTTGCCAGACGGTAGGCCATGCCACCCTTCTCATCGCCCTGCAGTAGCGGCCCGACCTCAATATCTACACGCCGGGTATCAGGGTAAGGACCTTCGCTAACGCTGGTTTCAATCCACCAGTCACGCCCATTGCGAGAAACTTCGCTGTCGGAGGTGCCAGTGGAAGGCCATTGCTGATACACCTGCATCTCCACCAGCTTGTCAGACGCTACCAGGAACCCCAGATGGGTCTCATTGATGTTGGTATAGGCCCGGGCTGTGGCCCCCATGCTCTGTCCAAGGGTAACCATGACCAGCGCCAGGATGGACACCGCGACCAGCACCTCCACCAGGGTAAACCCTCTCTGAACTCTGCTCACGGCTCGTTCTCCTCATCACTCTCTGCATCCGGATCACTGAACTGGCCCAGGGCAGACACCCGCAAACGTTGCTCGGCTTCCACATCGTCATAGGCGCGAAGTGTCAGGGTCAGCGGCGAGACCTCGCCACTGGGAAAGAAAAACACTTGGGGAAAAACTTCATCATCCTGGTCCGATTCATCCCCTTCTTCACCGTCGAGCAGCCCCTCCCCAGTGCCGACCATAACATCGTCCTGAACCAGGGTTTCGGCCACATCACTCAGGCTGGCCTGATCATCGGCCAGGTCATCCAGTTCCCAAACCAGTTCCAGTGAAGGCGGCAGCCGATGGGCTTTCAGCGCCGTGTCATCCACCGGCAGGAAGTCACCTTCGATTCTGTCGTAGGCGAGAGGGGTCCAGCCAGTAGTTTCCAGGCGCAACGCCAACAATTGACCGGAGAACAGACTGCGCTCATTGAGGAGTGCCAGAGTATCTTCCAGGCGGGCCGCTTCCTCTTCGAGCTGCCGGTCATCGCTGGTCCAGTTTCCCTGGGATACCAGCACCGCCGTTAGCAGCCCCATCAGCATCACCACTACCATGATTTCCAGTAGCGTGAATCCTGCCTGAGCGACGGGGCGTAGGCGCATGCTACTGAATGTCGCGCCAGTTGATATCCGCATCGGAGCCTTCACCACCCTCTACGCCATCGGCGCCAAGGGAAAGCAGATCGAAGGGGCCTTCAACACCGGGGCTGATATAGACATAGTCATTATTCCAGGCATCCTCTGGCACGCTGGAAAGATAACCGCCGTCAGGCCATTTGCGGGCAGACGCCGGGCGCTCTACCAATGCATTGAGCCCTTCTTCACTGGTGGGATAACTGCCGTTATTGAACTTGTAGAGGTCCAGCTGCTGGACAATCTTGCCCATGTTGGCCTTGGTCAGGTCTACTTTGGCCCCTTCACCCTGCCCGATCACATTGGGGACGATGACCGCGGCCAACAGACCGATAATGGCCACAACCACCATAATTTCCAGCAGGGTAAACCCCGACATGGCGCCTTTCGTTTTCATTCCTTCACCTATCCGGCTAGTAAATTGTTCATCTGCATGATGGGCAACATGACTGACAGCACGATAAGCACCACCACACCGGCCATGAACAGCAGCATGATGGGGCCCAGCAGGCCCACCATAGTATTGACCGTACTACTCAGTTCCCGTTCCTGATAATCCGCCGCCCGGGTGAGCATATGATCCAGCTCACCGCTGGCTTCACCACTGGCAATCATTTGTACCAGCATGGGCGGGAAATAACCGCTGGCATCCAGTGCCCGACTCAGGCTACCGCCCTCGCGGACCTTGGCGGCGGCATTCTTGACCGCGTTCCTTACCTCAAGATTACCGACCACCTGCGCGGCAATAAACAGTGCATCAACCAGTGGAACACCGGATCGGCCAAGAATGCCCAGTGTGCTGGCCAGGCGGGCGCTGTCCGCAGCCCGCAGCATGGTCCCGATCATGGGAGTGGTCACCAGTTTGCGGTGTACCCGCAGGCGAAACCCCGGGTCACGCATGGCGCGCATGAAGCCCACCACCGCCACAATAATAAGCAACATCAGCAGCCAGCCCCAGTCGCGGGCGAAGTCACTGAGCGCCATGACAATGCGAGTCAGCATAGGCAGCGCCTGGTCACGCCCCTCGAAGACCGCTACCAGCTTGGGCACCACAAAGGTCATCATCAACATGATGACGATGGTGGCAAACACCATTATGAAAGCCGGGTAGATCATTGCCTGAGCCACCGAACGGCCGGTGTCATGGCGAGTTTCCAGGTAATCAGCCAGCTGTTCCAGAACCTGCTCAAGGTGCCCGCTTTGCTCCCCCGCGGACACCGTGGCGCGGTACATCTCCGGGAAGGCGCGGGGGAAGGATTCGAAGCTGTGGGCCAGGCTGAAGCCCTCGCGCACCTTGGCGCGCACCGCCAGAATGATCCGCTCGATACGGTCATTGGCGGCCTGCTTGGCCACTGCCGAGAGAGCCTGCTCGACGGGCAGTCCGGATTTGAGCAGGGTTGCGAGCTGACGAGTCAGCAGCGCCTGTTCGGCGCCGTTAAGTTTGCCGGAGGCGGAAAAGCGCCCCAGACCGGCAGAGCTGCTGCTGTCATGGGCTTCATTGACTTCAATGGGTACCCAGCCCTTGTCACGGAGCTGTTGTCGCACCTGGCGAGCGCTATCAGCTTCCAGAGTGCCTTTTTTGATTTTACCCCTGTGATCCAGGGATCGATATTCGAATGCAGGCATGGATCAGGGGTCCGGTCAGTCCTCGCGGGTCACACGTAGCACTTCTTCCACGCTGGTGTGTCCAGCCAGTACTTTACGCCAGCCATCCTCACGGATACCAGTAGTGAGGGTGCGGGCGTGTCGGTTCAGTTCCAGCTCGCCGGCCCGGTCGTGAATGAGCTGACGCATGGTCTCATCAACCAGTACCAGCTCGTAGATACCGGTTCGCCCCCGGTAGCCTTGCTGATTACAGGCATCGCAGCCTTTGGGGTGATAGAGCGTACAGGACTCATCTTCCGGAAACCCCATCATTTTCAGCTCGCTGGCGCTGGGCTGGTAGGGTGTTTTGCAATCATCACACAGAACGCGCACCAGTCTTTGCGCCAGTGCACCAAGCAGTGAGCTGGAAAGCAGGAACGGCTCGATGCCCATGTCTTGCAGGCGGGTAACCGCGCCAACAGCGGTATTGGTATGCAGGGTGGAAAGCACCAGATGGCCGGTCAATGATGCCTGTACGGCAATTTCCGCGGTTTCCAGATCCCGGATCTCACCCACCATCACCACATCCGGATCCTGACGAAGAATCGCGCGCAATCCACGAGCAAAGGTCATGTCCACTTTGGTGTTGACCTGGGTCTGACCAATACCTTCAAGCTGGTATTCGATGGGGTCTTCCACAGTCAGAATATTGCGGGTGCTGTCGTTCAGATCCGCCAACGAGGCGTACAGGGTGGTAGTTTTACCGGAACCGGTAGGCCCGGTAACCAGGATAATACCGTGGGGCTTGTGAATGAGCTCACGCATCTGCTGGTCGCACACGTCCCCCATGCCCAGATGGGACAACTGAAGGCGCCCTGCCTGCTTGTCCAGCAGACGCAGCACCACTCGTTCACCATTGCTGGACGGCATGGTGGATACACGCACATCCACGTCCCGCCCGCCGATTCGCAAAGAGATACGCCCATCCTGGGGTATCCGTTTTTCAGCGATATCCAGCCGCGCCATGACCTTGATCCGTGAAACCAGCAGCGGTGCCAGTTCCCGCTTGGGGGTAAGGATTTCACGAAGCACTCCATCCACCCGAAGGCGAACAACCAGGCGGCGCTCGAACGTTTCAATGTGTATGTCAGAAGCATCCTCGCGGATCGCCTCCTGCAAAAGCGCATTGATCAGCCGGATAATCGGCGCATCATCTTCCTGCTCAAGCAGATCCGAGGTTTCCGGCAGGGAATCTGCCAAACTGGCCAGATCCAGCCCTTCGAGGTCATCGGCTGCTTCCGCTGCGGCCCCACGCTGCTGTTCGTAGGCAATGGCCATGGCAGAAGCAAACGCCGCATCATCCATTGGCACCAGCGCTGGCAACCTGCCGATATGACGCTGCACCTCACTGAGCGCAGAAAGCGGCACGTCCTTGCGATAACACAATTCACGACGACCGCCTTTCTCACGCAGCAGCACACCATAGCGCCTGGCAAAGCCATAAGGCAGCAATGACGGGGGAAGATCCTGATTTTCCTGCGTCTCGATGTGCTCGCTCATTTCAGTATTTGTCCATCAAATTCGCGATCACATTAGCTGTGATCTCTGTCAGCTCCATGAACTGGAAACCCACCTGGTATTCCCCAGGCGCATCCAGAATTTCCGACCACACCACCCGGGCATCAAAGCTGATAGTGTTGACCCCGGCGATCTGATCCGGAAGCACCATCCCCATCTGTAAAACCTCGCCCTGGGGAAGCTCCCGGCGGGTAAACAATTTGAACCCGTCAAGACTGATATTCATCAACCGGCCCACGTTACCACCAGTGCTGCGATCAAACACCACCATTTCCCTAAACAGTTTCTTGCGGGGGTGGCGGCGATGGTCCTTGCGGCTGTCCCGTACATCATTTTCATCGTCGGCCTTGCGCAGCACAATGACAACACCGGTAAAATTGCCAGCATCATCAGTAATCGCGTTGCCCCGTACAGACAAGGCTATCAGCCCATCTTCGTCCTGTGTGTAGAGGCTGTGTTCGTTTTTCCAGCTTTCACCCTGCTGGCAGGCCTGTCGCAGCGGTGAATCCTTCCACTCCCAGCGGCGTCTGCCAGTATCGTCGTTGAAGATCAGCGCTGCGATATCCTTGCCGACCAGCTCATCACGAGGACTGCGCAGCAGTGCACAGGCCGCTTCATTGCAGAAAGATACCCGGCCCCGGGCATCAGCACCGATCAGAGCCTCGCCCAATGCATGCAACAGACGCTCATTCTCATCTTTCAGCCGTTTCATCTGGACCACAGCTTGCTGCAGTTTCTTGCGCTGACGATCCAGCTCAAGAAACACATTGACCTTGGCTTCCAGTATTTTCTGGTCAATGGGCTTGAACAGATAGTCCACTGCACCACATTCGTAACCTTTGAAAACGTATTTCTGCTCTTTCGATATCGCGGTAACGAAAATGATGGGAATATGGTGGGTCTTCTTGTTCTTGCGCATCAGCTCGGCGACTTCAAAGCCGTCCATTTCCGGCATCTGCACATCCAGCAGCACCAGCGCAAAATCATACTTGAGTGCCAGCGAAAGGGCCTCGTTGCCCGATTGCGCCATAACGAGATTTCGCCCTTCCCCATCAAGAATTGCTTCGAGGGCAATAAGATTTTCCCTGTGGTCATCCACAACCAAAATGTTTTGCTTCATAGGTCTACTACCCTGCAACCTGTTCTGCCAGAAAGGGCCCGATTGCTTCGAGATCGAGCACTCTGGAAACTGCACCTGTTTTTATTGCCGCTTCGGGCATTGCCGGTGCTTCTGCGCTTACCGGTGACTGAGCGATGGTAAATCCGCCACGACGGCGAATATAGTCAATCCCTTTGGCACCATCTTCATTGGCGCCGGTAAGAATAACCGCTGCAAGCTGTTTTCCGTATACCGCCCCTGCAGAAAGAAACAGCTCGTCTACCGATGGCCGGGAAAACAGCACGGGCCTTCCGGCAGAAAATGCCAGTGTCTCATCCTCTTCCACCAGCATGTGATAACCCGGGGGGGCCACATAGACACAGCCAGGCAGAATTTCTTCCTTGTCTTCCGGTGCTATCACCGGTAACTGACAGTACCGTGCCAACAACCAGGGCAGGCGATTTTCTGCGCTAGCGTGCTGATGCTGAACCAGCAGAATCGCGGCCGGGAAGCCCACGGGCAATGCTGACAGAATACGTGTATACGCATTCAGACCTCCCCAGGAAGCCCCCATGACAATCGCCTTTACCGGCCCGATCCTGTCCATCACGATGAGTTACCGCTACCCTCCCCGCGCTGGGTCTTACCGGCCTCATAGGCAGCACGATGAGCCTGTGCCTCACGCAGCTTTTGCTGCAACTCACGCCGCTGTTTGTCCAGGCTGAGGAAAAAATCCACTTTGCTCTTGAGAATCAATGGATCCAGGGGCTTGAATAGATAATCTACAGCGCCTGCCTGGTAGCCTTTAAATACATATTTCTTTTCCTTGCTGATCGCGGTAACAAAAATAATGGGGATGGTTTGCGTATCCTTACGCTGGCGCATCAATTCCGCGACTTCAAAGCCATCCATCCCCGGCATCTGCACATCCAGCAGCACCAGGGATATATCTTCCTTAAGCAGAATCTTCAACGCTTCCTGGCCGGAATGCGCCTTGATAAGGGTGCGCCCCTCGCCCTCCAGGACTGCCTCTAGCGACACCAGGTTGGCGGGTTGGTCATCCACGAGTAGCAGCTTCTGCTCTATCATCGGTTGTCTCTAGTCATGCGTGGTGAAGTAGTTGCCGTTTGCGGAAAATCCGCAGCGGCTTGTTGATCACATCAAAGGTCTCTTCCTGACCACTGAAACGCAGGCTTTCCTTGGTACCCAGGCAGAGATAGCCGCCCATATCCAGGCTGTCGCTGAATAGCCTGATTACCCGGGCCTGCAAGGCACGATCAAAGTAGATCAATACATTGCGGCACAGGATAACGTGCATTTCACCAAAAACCTGATCCGTTGCCAGGTCATGGTCAGCAAAAACGATATTGCGCTTGAGGCGCTGCTCCATGATCACGCTGTCATAGCGTGCGGTAAAATAGTCAGACAGCGAGTGTTTGCCCCCTGCCCGACGATAATTGTCACCATACTGCTTTACCGCCTCAATGGAATAGATGCCTTTTTTGGCTGACGCCAGCACATTCTTGTCGATATCGGTGGCATAGATCATGGCTCGGTCGTAGAGCCCCTCTTCCTCCAGCAGGATGGCCATGGAATAGATTTCCTCGCCGGTGGAACAGCCAGCATGCCAGATTTTGATGAAGGGGAAGGTTTTCAATACCGGCACCACCTCCTCACGGAAAGCGCGGTAGAACTCCGGATCCCGGTACATCTCGGTCACATTGACGGTGAGATCGTTAAGCAGGGTTACGAAGAACGGCCGATCCCGGAGCACCTTGTCGGTCATTTCCATGATCGAGGCAAAACCGGACATGGCCATTCGGTGCATGACCCGGCGACGAATAGAGGCCTTACTGTAGGAGCGAAAATCATACCCATACATCTGGTAAATCGCCTCTAACAACAGCCGGATCTCAATGTCCTCGACACTGATCTCGTCGTCGTCGATGGGGTAAGGCTCAGCCATTCATTGATCCTCAAGCGCCTATTTATGAAGCCAGACCCGCAACAGCGAGGTGAGTTTCGCCATATCAATCGGTTTTGAGCAGTAATCATTGGCGCCTGCCTGGATACACTTGGCGCGGTCGTCTTTCATGGCCTTGGCCGTAAGCGCCAGGATGGGCAACTTCTGGAAACGGGCCTGCTCACGGATATGCGTCATGGCTTCGTAGCCATCCATTTCCGGCATCATGATATCCATCAGCACAATATCCATCTCTGGATGCTCATCCAGAACCCCCAGCGCCTCACGGCCATTATTGGCGATGGTGATATCGAAGCCCAGCTCTTCCAGCTGGGCCGACAGCGCATAGATATTGCGCATGTCATCGTCCACCAGCAACAGCTGCTTGCCTTCAAAAATATCATCCCGATGCTCAATCGCATCGGTACTGGGGCGACGGTTGGCCGGCAAGGTGGATTCCAGCCAGTGCAGGAACAGCGACGCCTCGTTCAACAGGCGCTCATGGGAGCGTTCCGTTTTGAGGATGATGCGGTCCGCATATTTACGTAGTTTTGCTTCCTCTTCCCGCGTCATATCCTTGCCGGTATAGATTACCACCGGAACGCTGTCGTAATCCTTACTGGCATGGAGGGTTTCCAACAGTTCAAAACCACTCATATCCGGCAGAGTCAGATCCAGAATCATGCAATCGAAAACGGTTTCACGGAGAGCCTTCAAGGCTTCCTCACCGCTGGTTGCGGCAGTAATTTCCACACCTTTCTGATCAAACAGCTCACGAATACTTTCGTGCTGGATTTCGCTGTCTTCGACCACCAGCAAGCGGCGAACATTTGTCTCAATAGCTCCCTCGATCTTGGCGAAGGCCGAGAGTATGTCGTCCTGCTTGGCTGGCTTGGTAAGGAAATCAATGGCGCCAAGCTCAAGAGCCTTCTTGCGCTCATCCCGGCCAGACAAGAAGTGCACCGGGATGTCCTTGGTGCGCGGATCCGCCTTGAGCTTCTCCATGACTTGCCAGCCGTCGATACCGGGGAGCCCGATATCCAGAATAATTGCACTCGGCCGGTAATGGCTGGCGTATTCCAGCCCCGCTTCGCCGTCAGAGCAGATATGCCCTTCCAGGCCATAATCAGCAGCCAGATCAAGAAGAACCGTAGCGAATTCACTATCGTCTTCAACGATCAGAACCGTCTTTTCTCGCACCACAAAATCATCTCGACCGGCTTCTGTCTGAGTCAGCGCGGCAGTATGCGCTTCTGCATTAGTGCCAATATCCGCTGCGCTGGTAACCTCGCCAGCAGGAGCATCCATGGATTCTGCAGTACCTTCCGGCAGATACAGCATGAAGGTGGATCCAGTGCCTTCACCGTCGCTGTGGAGGCTGATTTCACCGCCAAGCAGACGGGCCAACTCACGGGAAATCGTCAAGCCGAGGCCAGTACCTCCATATTTGCGACTGGTAGTGCCATCGGCCTGTTGGAAAGCTTCGAAAATAAGTTTCTGCTTTTCGGCCGGGATCCCTGCCCCCGTGTCGGTAACGGCAAACTTGATGGTTTTGTCATGCAATAGGTGACGGGATGGCAGGGTTTCGTCTTGCTCTGGACGCGCGATAGCCAGCGTCACCGAACCTTGCTCGGTGAATTTCAGAGCGTTGGAAAGCAGATTCTTGATGATCTGCTCCAGACGCTGACGATCGGTGTAGAAGTAATCCGGCAGATCGTCGCCGAGGTTGACGTGAAAATCCAGATTGCGACTTTCCGCCACATGCGCAAAGTTGCGCCGGAAATGCTCACCAATTTCCTGCGGGGACAGATCATCAATGATCACATCCATCTTGCCTTCCTCGATCTTGGAAATATCGAGGATGTCGTTAATCAGGCTAAGCAGATCCGAGCCCGCGGAATGGATGACCTGGGCATGCTCCACCTGCTTGTCATCAAGATTGCCCTTCTTGTTCTGTCCCAGGGCATTGGACAGGATCAGGATCGAGTTAAGCGGTGTGCGCAACTCATGACTCATTGTCGAGAGAAACTCGGATTTGTACTTGGAGGACATTTCCAGTTCACGGATCTTGTCTTCCAGTTCATGGCGCAACAATTCAAGCTCGTCGTTCTTCTGCGCCATCTCACTCTTCTGTTCGGTGAGCAACCGGGCCTGGGCTTCCAGCTCCTCATTGGTAACGCGCAATTCTTCCTGTTGGGCCTGCAGGCTTTCTTCCGAGGCACGTAAAGCCTGGGTTTGGGATTCCAGCTCTTCGTTGATCGCCTTTAGCTCTTCCTGCTGTTGCTGCAGTCGGGATTCAGAGGCGGAAAGCTCCATGGCCTGTTCTTCCAAGTCCTCGTTGACCTGAGCCATTTCCTCTTTTTGCCGCTCCAGGGCAACCGCCTGCTCCTGGGTTTGTTCCAGCATCTGTGCCAAACGCATGCGACTTTGCACGCTGTGAACGGATACCGCGATCACTGACACGCACTGCTCCAGGAATGTCAGGTCTTCATCACTGAATTCACGGAAAGCACCGATCTCGAGAACGCCCTTGATCTCATCATCGTGGACAACCGGCATCACCATCACATTGCGGGCCTGCCCAGTGCCGGTGCCCGACGCGATGCTGATGTAATCCTCTGGCACCTGCTCCAGCAGAATACTTTTACGCTCCAGTGCACACTGGCCAACCAGGGATTCGCCGAGCTTGAACGTATTGGCCAGATGCTTACGACGCTGCATGGCATAAGAGCTGCTCAAGGTGAGCTGCTCTGTAGCCGGGTCGAAGCTGTAAAATGCTCCCACCTGAGCTTCCAGCACAGGCACCAGAAAGCTGAGCATATTGTTGCCGAGTTGCTCGAAACTCATCTCACCACGCATGCGGTTATTCAGCTCGGCAAGATGATTCTTGATGGTTTCCTGGCGGCGGTCCTCGGTATGACGCTTAATCAGCGAATCACGCATCTTGCGAATGGCATGCAGCAGATGACCGGTTTCATCGCGGCCGCCCTGCTCTATCTTGGTGTCCCACTTGCCATTGGCAATATTGTCGGCAGCGTTAACTGCCCCTTCCAGCGGCAAGGTTATGGCGCGGGTCACTCGCAAAGCGATCAGAGCAAGCAGGGTGAAGGCAACCAGGCCCAGAAACAGGCCGATTTTCTGGGTGCTGAGATTATCCGAACGGCTTGAATTCAGAGTTTCACGAAACGCTTCATAGCGCTGTTTTTCGAACGCTTTCTGGTGCGTTTCGTAAGCATCCTGGAGGCCACGAACATGGCTGATGCGCTGATAAAGATCGTCGGAGGCTGCATTATTATTGATCAGGCTGCGGGCCAGGGTGGTGGCCTCACTGATATACGCACTGAAGCTGCGACGCAAATCCTCCACGCCGCCGGACAGGCTTGGGTCGGTGCGCCGGATATCCGCAAGCCGTTGCTCAAATTCGGCGGCACGGCTCTGCGCTTCCTGCAGAAGGTCCGGATCCGCCTGAGTGATCGCCGCAATGAAGGATTCACTAATGGCAATGAAATCCACATTGTTGGCGTTTACCAGCTCAAGAACGGGGAAATCCTGCTTCTCGATACGCTTGAGATGATCAATATTGGTTTCGGCAATATAGAAGCTGTATGCCGCATAGACGACAAACAACACGATGCCCAGTCCGGCTACAGACAAAATCTTCAGCCGCACAGACAGGTTCTGGAACCAGTTCATTCAGATAGCCCTCTCGCCTTTCCGGCTTTTTGTTCTCGGTGCCCCCCGAAAGGGCCAGGCCTGAATCCGTCGTTTGAGTGCGGGCTCAGGCTAAGACTAAAGTGTGAGGCTACCAGAAAGCTTGGCAATACGGCAATAAAGTGCCTGAAGTTGCGTAACCAGACGCTTGATTTGACTGGAATTTTTTCCGACTAGCGGCGATCGCGAAATGATGCGGAAGAGAGAAGCTGTGGCGAAAAGCCAGGAGAGGATGGTAACGGGAAAACTGGTGCCCGGGGCGGGACTTGAACCCGCACGACCAAAGGTCAACGGATTTTAAGTCCGTTGCGTCTACCAATTTCGCCACCCGGGCGGTGACCGTGCGGGTCAATAATTGGAGGCGCGGGTCGGAATCGAACCGGCGTACACGGAGTTGCAGTCCGCTGCATAACCACTCTGCCACCGCGCCTTTAAACTGATTTACCAAGAAAAAACCTCGGCGGAACCGAGGCTTTTGAAAACTTGGAGCGGGAAACGAGATTCGAACTCGCGACCCCAACCTTGGCAAGGTTGTGCTCTACCAGCTGAGCTATTCCCGCTTTTTTTGCCGCGAAGCATGCTTCGTTGCGGGGAGAATTCTACCCATCGCCCCCTCACTGTCAACCCGAGCCTGATGGTTTTTTCTGATTTTTCAGCACTTTGACTAAAAAACCTTCGATTCTGCCCTGGCCTGCACGCGCAGCAACCCGATGAAGCCGACTCAGTCTCCGCTTTTCAGTAACTCCGGGGCGGCAGCGCGCAAATAAGAGCCCATGGACCACAGGGTCAACGCCGTGGCCAAGTATAGAAGGCCGTAGCTGAGCCACAACCAGGGAGTCATCATGATATCGCCCAGGGCATCGAAATCGGGCTTCTGGGCCAGTAACAGGGTGATGGCTGTCATCTGGGTAACTGTCTTGATCTTGCCCAGCTGACTGACGGCCACCCTGCCCCGCTGCCCCAGTTCTGCCATCCATTCACGCAGGGCGGACACGGCAATTTCCCGTGAAACGATCACCATGGCAGGCACTGCCAACCAGGCCGTTGCATGGACCTGCACCAGCATGACCAGAGCCACGCCGACAATCAGCTTATCTGCCACCGGATCCAGAAAGGCACCCAGGGGGCTGGTCTGATTCAGGCGGCGTGCCAGGTACCCATCGAGCCAGTCCGTTACGCCAGCAGCCAGAAACAGCGCTGCCGCGCACATATCGCTCCACTTGAAGGGCAAGTAGAACACCAGAACCAGAACGGGAATTGCCAATACACGAATCATGGTAAGGATATTGGGCAAATTCAGGATCGGGTTCGTTTTCTGCATAGTACTACCGCCAAAATAAGGGCCTGTTGATACCCCGCTGTCCGCCACGAAGCCTGAAAAACCTCGAAAAGACACGGACGCAGAGCATGGCCAGCATAAACATCTGCCGCAATGGGACACAGCAGACTCTAACAGGCCGAAAGGGCCAGTATAACGGAAAGCCCGTTGTGACTCATTGCCCATTTTGCGACCACAGACGCTTCGGTACGAATCACAGGATTTTCAACACCACACCCACAATCCCTTAGTCATGAAACCAGTCATAAAGGGTCTGTGCCATCTGGGCGTTGATGCCTGGCACCCGGGCCAGCTCGCCAGCCGAGGCGTTTCGTAACTGCTTGAGGCCACCAAAGTGGGTCAGAAGCGCCTTACGGCGCTTCGGTCCGATACCGGGGATTTCGTCCAGGGAGGATTGTTTGCGCGTCTTGCCGCGCCGGGCCCGATGGCCGGTGAGCGCAAAGCGATGGGCCTCATCCCGAACCTGTTGCAGCAGGTGCAACGCGGAGTGGGAGGGCCCTGGCACCAGTTCCTGACCATCGGGCAGATACAGCACTTCAAAGCCGGGCCGTCTGCTTGGACCCTTGCCGATGCCCATGACCCGCACACGGCCCTGCAATGCCAGTTCTTGCATCACATCCCAGGCACGCTGCATCTGGCCCTTGCCGCCATCAATAAGGAGAAGATCCGGCAGCCTGGCCTGCTCCTTGAGCACCCGCTGATAGCGACGCCGCACAGCTTCTTCCAGCGCCTCGTAATCATCGCCGGCATGGGTCGGCGCCACATTGAAGTGGCGATAATCGGTTTTCCTGGCGCCCTGTTGGTCAAATACCACACAAGACGCCACGGCCTTCTCCCCCTGGGTATGGCTGATATCGAAGCATTCAATGCGGCGAACGGGTTCATCCGTCCCAAGCAGTGCCTCCAGGGCCAGAAAGCGCTGCTCCATGTGCTCGCGGGCGGCCAGTTCCGCCGCCAGGGATTGCTGGGCATTGGTCTGTGCCATGTCGATCCAGGCAGCTCGTTCCCCCCGAACCCGCCAAGCCAAACGCACTTTTTTGCCCCAATGGTGGCTCAACGCTTGCTGCAATGCCTCGGCACTCGCTGGCTCCAGGCCCAGCAGAATTTCCTCGGGCTGCACCGGATCTTCCCGGTCACCCAGATAATATTGGGCCAGAAACGCCTCCAGAATTTCGTTTTGATCCTCTTCGCCCCGTGTATCCGGCCGAAAGGTGCGATGGCCGAGAATCCTGCCACCGCGAATCATCAACACTTCCACCACTGCCAGGCCATGGCGGCTTTCAATGGCCACCACATCCAGATTGCCCTGCCCCGTTTCTGCGTATTGTTTTTGCTGAACAGACTGGATCGCAGCGAGTTGATCGCGAATGATGGCTGCTCGCTCGAAATCCAGGGCCTGAGCGGCGGCATCCATTTCTGCACTGAGCTGCTCTACTACCTCTCTGCTGCGCCCATCCAGGAAATCCATGGCAAGCTTTACCTGATGCGCATAGGCCTCCTCACTAACCAGGCCCACACAGGGAGCGGTACAACGATTGATTTGATGCTGCAGGCAGGGTCGTGTCCGATTGCGAAAATAGCTGTCGCTGCAGTTGCGCACCTGGAACACCTTTTCCACCAGGGAAAGCGCTTCACGCACCGCACCACCGCTGGGGTAAGGGCCGAAGTAATGGCTGCCGCTGCGGCGACTACCGCGGTGAAAGGTAATGCGCGGGAACCGGTCCGAGGTAGTGATACGGATATAGGGGTAGGACTTGTCGTCGCGCAGCAGAATATTATAGGGCGGCCGCAGCTCCTTGATCAGCGACTGCTCCAGCAGCAAGGCCTCTGCCTCGCTGCCGGTAACCGTGGTCTGGATACTGGCGATACGCGCCACCAGGGCACGGGTCTTGGGGCTGGTAATGTTTTTCTGGAAATAGCTGCTCAGGCGGGCCTGTAAATTACGAGCCTTGCCCACATAGAGAACATCACCCTCTTCATTGAGCATGCGGTACACGCCCGGCTTGCGGGCGCAATGATCCAGAAAGTGTTGGGGGTCAAACTCTGACAAGGGAAAAGTCTCGGCCAGTTACTGCTGTAAAAAGTGTAACAGCTTCGCCCGGACTATTGCCTCTTTCCCGTGACACCATAAGTGCAATCAGGGAGCTGTGTTCTCCACCGCGTCCAGCATGCCGTGGCGCACCGCCAGCAAAGCCATTTCCACATCGCTGGTCACGCCCAGCTTGTCGAAGATACGATAACGGTAGGTATTGACGGTTTTGGGCGACAGGCACAGTTTGTCAGCCACATCCTGCACCTTGTGGCAGTTGACGATCATCATCATGATCTGTAGCTCGCGCTCGGAGAGCATATCCAGCAGAGACGCGTCGTCACCGGTATAAGGCTTGAGTGCCATGGCCTGGGCAATTTCCGGGCTGATATAGCGCTGCCCGGTGGTGACAATCTTGATGGCGCGAACCATTTCTTCCAGGTCTGCACCCTTGGTCATGTAGCCGGCGGCACCGGCCTTCATCAGGCGGGAGGGGAATGGCTCCTCCTCGCACATGGTCACGGCAATTACACGGATGCCTTCGTCCACGCGCAACAGTTTACGGGTTGCTTCAAGGCCACCGATGCCCGGCATCTTGATATCCATCAGCACCACATCCGGCACCGTGTCCTTGGCCAGCTGCACAGCCTGCTCACCGGAACTGGCCTCACCAACCACCCGCAAGCCTTCCACTTCGTCCAGCATCCTGGCAATGCCGGTTCTGACCAGATCATGGTCGTCCACTACCAATACTTTGATCATTACTGCTTCCCCCGGGTAATTCCTTTACCCTTGTCTTTTTCAGTAAGGCCCGAAGGGTAGCGTCTGTGCACCCGCATGCATAGGGCCTTGTTAACAAACGATGACATATCTCACGCCACCTCTGAAATTTTTATTGAATGGCCGTTCAGTATCCGCTCAACTCGGTGATTTCCCTAATCATTGTATTGTACAGGCACTCAAAGGCATAAAGCGTTATTCATTAGCCATTGGTCTCGTTGACGCCTGCATCGAAAGCACTAACCATAGGCCTTGTATACGTCCCAATCGGGCTCCAACAGCGACAATGACAAAAGGCACCCCATGAGCGCAATCGTTCTGCTTCTGCTCGGCCTGGGTGGCATGGCCGCCGGATATTTATTGTACTCCCGCTTTATCGCTACCCGCATCTACAAGCTTGACCCCAATTTCCGTACCCCAGCCCATGAATATGAGGATGGCGTGGATTTTGTGCCCACCAACCGCTTTGTGCTATGGGGTCACCACTTCACCTCCGTGGCCGGCGCCGCGCCGATTGTTGGCCCGGCGATCGCGGTAATCTGGGGCTGGTTGCCCGCCTTTCTGTGGGTGGTGCTGGGCACCGTTTTCTTTGCCGGGGTCCACGACAGTGGCGCCCTCTGGGCCAGTGTGCGCAACCGGGCAAAGTCCGTTGGCTCCCTGACCGGTGAAGTCGTCGGACGTCGTGCCCGCACGGTGTTCATGATCGTCATCTTCCTGGTGTTACTGATGGTCAACGCGGTTTTCGGAGTGGTCATCGCCAAGCTATTGATCAACAATCCGGGCGCCGTTGTACCGGTATGGGGCGCCATCGCCGTGGCCCTGGTGATTGGTCAGTTGATCTACCGCCGGATTATTGGTCTCGGGGTGGTTTCCGTGGTGGGTGTCATTGCCCTCTATAGCCTGATCTATATCGGCCCACAGGTGCCGGTGGAATTGCCGGAGCAGGTCATGGGCCTGTCCGCCAGTGCCAGCTGGATTCTGCTGCTGTTCGGCTATGCGGCCATCGCCTCCCTGCTGCCGGTGTGGGTGTTGCTGCAACCCCGCGATTACATCAATGGCCTGCAACTGTTCGTGGGCCTGATCCTGCTCTATGGTGCCGTACTGATCGGCAACCCACAGGTGGTGGCGCCGATGATCAACAGCGATGTGCCGGCCGGCACGCCATCTCTGCTGCCACTACTGTTTGTCACCATCGCCTGTGGCGCCATTTCCGGTTTTCATGGCCTGGTGGCGTCCGGCACCAGCTCCAAACAGTTGGATAAAGAACCGGATGCCCGCTTTGTCGGCTATTTCGGGGCTGTCGGTGAAGGCGCCCTGGCTCTGGCGGCCATCATCGCGGCCACCGCCGGCTTCGCCACTCTGGCGGACTGGCAGGCCGTCTATACCGCTTTCGGCGATGGCAGCCTCACTGCGTTCGTCAACGGCGGCGCCAATATTCTTGCCGGCGGTACCGGCATGGACGTGGGCGTGGCCGCCACCTTGCTGACCGTGATGGCTGCCCTGTTTGCCGGCACCA
This sequence comes from Alcanivorax sp., assembly GCF_019431375.1. Taxonomy (NCBI): domain Bacteria; kingdom Pseudomonadati; phylum Pseudomonadota; class Gammaproteobacteria; order Oceanospirillales; family Alcanivoracaceae; genus Alcanivorax; species Alcanivorax sp. The sequence continues at coordinate 621,685 of NZ_CP080267.1, read as the reverse complement.
CCATGGACACCGGCCTGCGCCTGCAGCGCTATATCTTCCAGGAATGGGGAGAAATCTATCAGCAGAAATGGCTCACTCGCCCCCTGCCCGCCACCCTCCTGGCAGTGGCCAGCTGCCTGCTGCTGGCCTTCGGGGCCGGCGGCGCCGATGGCTCCGGCGGCCTGCTGATCTGGCCATTATTTGGCACCACCAACCAGTTGCTGGCCGGGCTTACCCTGCTGGTGATCACCATCATGCTGGTCAAACGGGGCCGCCCCGCCATTTACACATTGGCACCACTGGTATTCCTGCTGGTAATGACCCTGTACGCCCTGTTGATCCAGCTCAAGAGCTTCTACGACAAGTCGGACTGGTTCCTGCTGGGGCTGGATCTGGTGGTTCTGGTAGCCGCCCTGCTGGTCACCCTGGAGTGTGCCGCCGCCCTGAAACGTGCCTTCAACGCACCGCCGGAGAGAATCTGATGACCGGCAAGACACGGCTGTTTTTCCGCCGCCTGGGAGAACTGGGGGCCCAGTACTACAACGCCCCCTACCGGGCGGCCATCGCCCGGGCCAAGCGGGACGAGGAAGACTTGTTCATGTTGCTGGTGTTTGCGGAAATGATGGGAGTGCCCAACCCGGCCGCCTGGAGCACGCTGGAACTGCAGCCGCTGCTGATGGACCGCTTTCACGAATGGCATACCCGCATGGGCATGGAACGCTCACCGCTTGATCATTTCCGCTGCTGCTGATGCCTTCATTGAATCTGGACAACCTGCTGGCGGAAAAATCCCTGCTAATGGTCGGCGGCAAGGGCGGCGTGGGAAAGACCACCACCGCCTCTGCCCTGGCCCTGCGCGCCGCCGAACAGGGGCGCCGGGTGCTGCTGGTGTCCACTGATCCGGCCCACAGCCTGGCCGATGCCTTCGCCCGCCCCATCGGCAACCACCCCACCCGCCTGGCTCCGAACCTGGTGGCCCTGGAAATGGATCCAGACCAGGAAGTGGATGCCTACCTGGACCGGGTCAGTGCCCAGATGCGTCGCTTTGCGGGCCCGGACCAGGTCCGCGAGCTGGAAAAACAGCTACGCCTGAGCCGCCAGTCTCCCGGTGCCCAGGAAGCCGCCCTGCTGGAGCGAATCGCCCGCATCATTGATGAAGACAGCCGCGACTACGACCTGCTAATTTTCGATACTGCGCCAACCGGCCACACCCTGCGTCTGCTGAGCCTGCCGGAAGTGATGGCCGCCTGGACCGATGGCCTGCTACGTCACAATGAAAAGGCTCGCAAGCTGGGCAAGGTGCTGGGTCACCTGACACCCGGCAAGGATCTGGACAGCCCGCTGCAGGACCCCACCGAACATGCCACCGCCGATCTGGACCCGCGGAGCCGGGAGGTGGCAGAGACGCTGCTGGCCAGGCAGCGCCTGTTCCACCGCACCCGCAGACAGCTCAGCGACCCGGACCACACCGCCTTCCTGTTTGTTCTGACCCCGGAACGTCTACCCATCCTGGAAACCGCCCGGGCCGTCGCCACCCTGCGCGACAGCCACATCCCGGTGGCCGGCGCCATCGTCAACCGGGTCCTCCCGGATGCCGCCGACAGTGCCTTCTTCGCCGCCCGCCTGGCTCGACAGCAGCGACACATGATCGAATTGGATGAGGCGCTCAAGGGGCTGCCCAGAATCCAGTTGCCGTTGTTGGAAGACGATATTCAGGGACTGGACGGGCTGCAGGAGTTTGCGGCGTTGCTGGAACCGACGATATAGACGCGCAGAGTTACGAGGAGCAAGGAGCGAAAATCAACACCGGTTTTGACTTTCGCTTGTCGTAACTCGTAACCCGCTACCGCCCCTTCTTCGCCGCTCGGGCGTTTACGTTGCGCGATTGGCCATAAAAAAAGCCCGCGCTCTTATGAGCACGGGCTTCTTGTTTGGCGGAGGGGGTGGGATTTGAACCCACGGACGGTCTCCCGTCGCCGGTTTTCAAGACCGGTGCATTCGGCCACTCTGCCACCCCTCCGGACAGGCCAGCAATAATACATGAGCGATAAGGTCAGTCAATCGCGGTACGCAAATCTGCCCGGCAAATGGTTGAAACTTAACCAGAAGCAGGACGAACTGCTGCTCCTTTGGCATAACGGGAAAAAATTCGCTGCTTTGCCGCTTCGTAGGTATCCCGCGATAAACAACCAGAATCTGCCAGCCGTCGATGCTCTGCCACCTCTGCTGCCAGACGTGCCTTCCCCTTGGGCAACAGGGTCCAGGCTTTCTGCCCACGTACACCAATTGCCTTGAGGACTTTTTCGACACGTTCGCGGTCGCCTCGCTGGCGGTAAAGCGCAAATACCGGGGCACCACCGTGGCGAGTGACAAACTGAAAGCTGGCGCTGGAACAGCGCAGACTGTTCAACCCGGACAGCAACACCAGCAAAGCGCCCCCGATCATCCCAGGTAACCAGGCCGCATGGACCGATAAGCCGGTAACCAAGGCTGCCAACGCCATTACCGTTATGGAACACCACGCTAGCGTTCTCTGAAGTATCGGTTCCGGCTTCACGAACGCCAGATTGATCACCCTGGCGGAGTCGCTTCGCCCTTTTCTCTCGCGCCACTCCAGGTAACGACCATTAAAGAGAGTCAGCTGGCGCCGGGGACGCCACCAACCTGGCGCCTGAAGGAAAACCATTTCCGCTTTCCAGTCCGACTCGGCAGGCACAGCCAGCAATGCCTGATGGATATCGTCACCGGTGCTGACGGCATGAATCTGTATCGACTCCTCCTTCGGAGCCAGACCGAGTGTTGTCATTATTTCCCCCGCGGCGACCTATTAGCGGCCACTCGTTATTCATTACGAGGGTATGACAATATTTGCCTCTCTCCCGAGATTTGCTTCACAAAAGCGCCCACAGGGCCCGTCCCACCGCGATAGCCTGCCGAGCCGCAAAAAATAAGGCTTTTTCCCTTGTTTCTTCGCTTGATTTTGGCGTTACCGCCCTTATTATCACAGGAACAATTCGCAAGGATGAGTGCAAACACATGAATAACCCGACTAACCCCTATTCCGTCTCCTCCCACGGCGCTGCCGTCACCGGGGAACGTGCGGCCCAGGTATTGAAGAACACCTACATGCTGCTGGGGCTGTCACTGATTGTCGCCACCGGCGCGTCCTGGTTTGCCATGGCCAGCAACATCGGCTTTATCAACGTATGGCTCACCATCGGTGTTTACTTCGGCCTGCTGTTCGCCACCAACATGCTCCGCAACAGCGCCTGGGGCATTCTGGCTGTGTTCGCTCTGACCGGCTGGCTGGGCTTTACCACCGGCCCGATCATCAACATGTACGCGCAAATGCCCGGTGGTATGGGAACCGTCACCATGGCTCTGGGCGGCACCGCGGGTATCTTCGTGGTCATGTCTGCCATCGCCCTGGTAACCAAGAAGGATTTCAGCTTCCTGACCAACTTCATCATGGTCGGCATTCTGGTGGCCTTTGTTGCTGCCATCGCCAATATCTTCTTCGCCATTCCGGCACTGGCCCTGGCGATCTCCGCCGCCTTCGTACTGCTGTCTTCCATGCTGATCATGTGGCAGACCAGTGCCATCATCCACGGCGGCGAGACCAACTACATCATGGCCACGGTGACCCTGTTCGTGTCCCTGTATAACCTGTTCATGTCCCTGCTGCACCTGCTCACCGCCCTCGGCGACGATTGATGCGATTTGCCCTTCTGGTCAACGCAGCGGCGGATTCCGCCGCTGCATTGACCGCTCTCCACACTGCCCAAGCCCTGCTGGGCCACCCTGATCACCAGCTTTATCGCCTCTTTTTCTACCGGGATGCCGTGCACCTGGCGAATCGATATGCCTGGAGTGCTGATGGTGACCAGGCCAGTGCCGCCCAGCAATGGCAGCAATGGCTCGGTGACAATCCGATCGATGCGGTGGTTTGCGTGGGTGCTGCCCAGCGTCGGGGCGTAGTACCAGACACCCTGGCCGACGGCTTCACCCTGGCCGGGCTGGGCCAGTGGGCAGATGCCCTGATCAACAGCGACCGGGTGATACAGTTTGGCTAATCAGATTCTCTATATCGCCAGTGGCAATGCGCCGTTGTCCAGCCAATTCCAGGAAACCCTGGATATGCTGCTCACCGGCGCAGCGTTTGGGCAGCCCACGACCCTGTGGCTGACCAGTGACTGCCTGCATCAGTTGCAACTGGCGCCCAGCGACAGCCTGGCGCAGTTGCCGGACTTCGGCGTACGCTGCGTTACCGACGCCCCGGCACCAACCGCACCAGTCCCCCTGGAGACCCTGGATTCCCAGGCCCTGCTAACACTGCGTGATCAGTGCAGTCAGATTCTGGTGTTCTGAGAGACGCTAAATGATTCACCTGATAGGTTTTACCCCCGACAGCCCCCAGCGCCAGGCATTCGAGGCCCTCTACCAGGAAGGCGATATCTGTGTGTTCAGCGATGCTGGCCTGTTGTTTGCTTCAGGGTTATCACTGAAAGGCGACGGCTACCTGTTACAGCATCCCGTGCTGGCCCTGCCGGACAGCCCACTGCCCGTTATCGACCATACCCACCTGCTGGAGCTGGTCGCCGAACACGGCCCCTGTACCAGCTGGTATTGATATAGCGCTCATTCGCACGACAGCACGCGCACGTGCACGCCTGATGCGTCGGCATCTTCGAGGTTAATCATGACTGAACATGCTTTTGCACCCTTTGTACGGACGCTTGGCCGCGGTAAACGAGCCAGGCGCAGTCTCACCCGGGAAGAAGCCCGGGAGGCCATGCAGGCAATCCTTGATGGCCAGGTGGAGGATATCCAGCTTGGTGCTTTCCTGATGCTGCTGCGGGTGAAGGAAGAAACCCCGGAGGAGCTGGCTGGCTTTCTGGATGCCTGCCGCCCGGTCTGTTACCAGGCGCTGGCGACCCTGCCGGACGTACAGCTGGACTGGCCCAGCTATGCGGGCAAGAAGAAACATCACCCCTGGTACCTTCTGGCAGCGCTATTGCTGGCCAGCCAGGGCATCCGCACCCTGCTCCACGGTGGCCCCGCCCATACCCCCAACCGGGTCTATAGCGATCAGCTTCTGCCACAGCTGGGCCTGCCAGTGGCCAACTCTCCCCGGGAAGCCGCTGCGCACCTGGATCAGCACGACCTGGCTTATTTGCCCCTGGAGACCTTCTGCGCGCCGCTTTCGCGCCTGCTGACCCTGCGCTATTTTCTTGGCCTGCGCTCCCCCATTAACACCCTGGCTCGCAGCCTCAATCCAGCCAAGGCCCCTCTGTCCATGCAGAGCGTCTTCCACCCGGCCTATATCGAACTGCACCAGGGCGCCGCCGACCTGGCCGGTGATCAGGATCTGTTGTTGTTCAAGGGCGAAGGCGGCGAACTGGAAATCCGCCCGGATGCCCGCACCCAGATCACCGGCATCCGCCACGGAGAACATCTGGAAGGCGCAGCCGTTCTGGACAACGTCATGGCACGACAAACACCTCCAGGCGAGCCGGACGCACAAACAGTGCTGGCGGTATGGCGTGGCGAGCAGAGCGATGACTATGGCGAGAATGCGGTAATTCAGACCGTCGCGGTAGCGCTATGGGGGTTGGACCGGGCGGAAAGCCTGGAACAGGCCCAGCAACAGGCCCGGGAGTTATGGCTTAACCGGAACAAGCAAGGTTTATCGGGAAGAAATTAATAGTTAATAATGAATAATTAATAACGTCGCGAGAGAACCCTCTGTTTTGAAAGCAAGAAGCCGCGACCATGGCATGGTCGCGGCTTCTTTGTCTGAAAACCCCATACGCGTGACCGCGTAACTATTCACTATTCACTGTTAACTATTAACTGCTTTTTTTAAACCATTCAAACTGCGAATGCAGGCTCACCACACTGCCGACAATGATCAACGTGGGCGCATGAATCTCCCGCCCTTCGATCTGATCCGCCAGGCTATCCAGCGTCCCGGTGATCACTTCCTGGAGATTGGTAGTGCCGCGCGACACCAGGGCTATCGGCGTATCACCGGCGCGCCCATGCTCCATCAGCTTGCTGCAAATCTGCCGCAGGCCCACCAGGCCCATGTAGAACACCACCGTTTCGGTTTCACTGACCAGATGCTGCCAATCCAGGTCCACGGAGCCATCCTTGCGATGGCCAGTGACGAAGCGAACGGATTGTGCATGATCACGATGGGTCAGCGGGATCCCGGCATAGGCGGCACAGCCACTGGCGGCGGTGATGCCCGGCACCACCTGAAAGTCGATGCCCTCGGCCACGATCAGGTCGATTTCCTCGCCACCGCGCCCGAAGATAAACGGATCCCCGCCTTTCAGCCGACACACCTTCTTGCCCTGTTTAGCGTAGTGCACCAGCAGTTCGTTGATGTTGTCCTGGGGCAAGGCGTGCTTATCACGGGCCTTGCCCACATAGACCATTTCCGCATCCCGGCGAGCCAGGTCCACAATGCCCGGCCCCACCAGACGATCGTAGAGCACCACATCGGCTTTCTGCAGCAGGCGCAGGGCGCGGAAGGTAAGCAAGTCCGGGTCGCCGGGGCCGGCACCCACCAGGTACACCTCGCCACGGCTGAGGCGGCTGGCATCAGCCTGATCAATGGCTTCGCTGAGCAGGGTTTCCGCTTCGCTGTCCTTGCCGGCCATGACCTTCTCGACCAGCGGTCCCTCCAACGCCTGCTCCCAGAACAGACGACGGGCACCCACATTGTCGAGCTTGTCCTTGAGGGGCTGGCGGAATTTCGCCATCAGGTCTGCCAGACGCCCCCAGCGAGCCGGCAGCGAAGACTCCAGCTGGCTGCGCAGTTTGCGCGCCAGCACCGGGGAGGCACCGGAGGAGCTGATACTGATCAGCACCGGGGAACGGTCCACGATGGCCGGGAAGATGAAGTCACCCAGGGAGGGATTGTCCACCACATTGACCGGCAATCCTTTCGCCTGGGCCTGTTGTGCCACTGCAGCGTTCACCGCTGCATCGTCGGTGGCACCAATCACCAGGGCCTGGCCTTCCAGATCCGCCGTCTCGAAGGAGCGCTCACGGATGTCGCCCCCACTTTGCTCCGCAATGTCGCACAATTCCGCGCACACTTCGGGCGCAACCACACTTACCTTTGCACCCGAACGGTGCAGCAGGCGCCCCTTGCGCAGGGCGACTTCGCCGCCGCCAACAAGCAGGGCCGATTTGCCCTGCAGACGCCAGCTAATTGGTAGGAATTCCATGACTGCTCCCTGTAAACGCCTGACGCCGGATGTATGACACCTGCCGCAGACACCAGAAACCCTGGCTTCCCTGGGTTTCTGCCCGGCGATGATGGCCAATGCGCATCGTCACCGGTCACGGCAGAACTGCCCTACTTCAGGCGTTCAAGACCTCTCATGTAGGGGCGCAATGCCTCCGGTACGGTCACGGAACCATCATCGTTCTGATAGTTCTCGAGGATCGCCACCAGTGTACGCCCTACTGCCAGACCAGACCCATTCAAGGTATGTACCAGTTCGGGCTTGCCGGTTTCCGGGTTGCGCCAGCGGGCCTGCATGCGGCGCGCCTGGTAGTCACGGAAATTGGAGCAGGAGGAAATTTCCCGGTAGCGCTGCTGGCTGGGCAGCCAAACCTCGATGTCATAGGTCTTGGAGGAAGAAAAGCCCAGGTCTCCGCCGCACAGGATCACTACCCGATAGGGCAGATCCAGCTTCTGCAGAATCGCTTCCGCATGGCCGGTCAGGGCTTCCAGCGCCGCATCGGACTCTTCCGGACGTACCAGTTGCACCAGCTCCACCTTCTCGAACTGATGCTGGCGGATCATGCCGCGGGTGTCCTTGCCATGGCTGCCTGCCTCGGAGCGGAAACAGGGGGTATGGCAGGTATAGCGACGGGGCAGCGCCTCCGCGTCAATGATTTCGTCAGCGGCCAGATTGGTTACCGGGACCTCGGCGGTGGGAATCAGGTACAACTCCCGCTCGCCTTCCATCTTGAACAGATCATCGGCGAATTTGGGCAGCTGGCCGGTGCCACGCAGGGCTTCCGGGCCTACCAGATAAGGTACATAAACTTCTTCGTAACCATGTTCGCTGCTGTGAGTGTCGAGCATGAAGTCGATCAGTGCCCGGTGCAGACGGGCCAGGCCACCGGTCATTACCGCAAAACGAGAGCCGGACAGTTTGGCAGCGCGCTCGAAATCGAGGCTACCCTGCCCCAGTGCCTCGCCAACATCCACGTGATCCTTCGGTTCGAAGGCAAAAGTCTTGGGGGTGCCCCACTGGCGCACTTCCACGTTGTCGTCTTCGTCATTGCCGGCGGGTACGGCGTCCTGAGGCACATTGGGGATGCCCATCAGAAAATCGCGGATTTCCTCCTGGATCGCTTTGGCGTTGGCCACTTCCTGATCCAGTTCCTGATCGATGGTTTTCAGGGATTCGGCCACCTGGGCCTTGGCCTGATCCACATCCATGCCGGACTGGATCAGCTGCCCCACCTGCTTGGACGCTTTCTTGCGCTCAGCCTGCAGATCCTGGGAGCGCACGTCCGCCTGTTTGCGACGGGCATCCAGGGCAGCAAAGGCGTCCAGATCCAGGTCAAAACCACGCTTGGCCAGTGCCGCCTTGATGGCTTCACCGTCCTGACGCAGGGCACGAATATCCAGCATGTTTGTTTCACTCCAAGCAAAAAACGCCCGACGCCAGATGCCTGGCGCAAGACGCGGATAAGATTCTTTCCTGTAGGAGCCATGCTTGCATGGCGAACCTGCTCGCGAGAGCGCCCTGACGGGCGGTTCGCCATGCGAGCATGGCTCCTACGGTGTATTTTTTCGGCGGTCGTTATTCAAAAACCAACCGGCCCAGCAGCAACCCCAGCCCGCCGAGACAAAAACAGACCAGCACCGACGCCAGGCCGTAGCCTGCCGCCATGCCGAAAGCTTTCACTTCCACCAATCGAACCAGCTCGAAGGAAAAGGTGGAAAAGGTTGTCAAGGCACCGAGCATGCCGGTCATCAGGGCCAGACGCCAGATCTCACCCACCGGCAAACTGGCCAGAGCCACGGCCAGAAAGCCGAACAGAAAGCTGCCCAACAGATTCACCCCGAAGGTGGCCCAGGGCCAGGCCGGCATGGCCGGTACCCCAATCCACAGGCTGGTGGCGAAACGCAGGCAAGCGCCAATGGCACCGCCGCCGGCAACGGCCAGCCAGGGCGCCAGGGTTGCCATGCTCATTGCTCGTCTCCGTAGCGCTGCCAGTCGCTCTGCGCGTTCAGGCCGCGCAAACGGGCCAGCTTTTCCGCTACCTTGATCTCCAGTCCCCGGTTTACCGGTTCGTACAAACGGGTGCCGCTGAGGCTGGGCGGAAAGTAGTTTTCGCCGGCCACAAAGGCATCCGGAAAATCGTGGGCGTAATGATACTCGGCCCCGAAGCCTTCGTCTTTCATCAACTGGGTGGGCGCGTTGCGCAGATGCAGCGGCACCTCGTCAGTGGGATGTTCGCGAACCAATGCCCTGGCCTGATTGTAGGCCTTGTAGACCGCATTGCTCTTCGGTGCCACCGCAAGATAGGTGATGGCCTGAGCAATGGCCAGCTCCCCTTCCGGGCTTCCCAGCCTTTCCTGCACGTCCCAGGCCTGCAGGCACAGGGTCAGCGCGCGGGGGTCGGCATTGGCCACTTCTTCACTGGCCATGCGCACCACGCGGCGGGCAATGTACAGGGGGTCACAGCCACCGTCCAGCATGCGCGCAAACCAGTACAGCGCCGCATCCGGGTCGGACCCGCGCACAGATTTGTGCAGGGCGCTGATCTGGTCGTAGAACAGGTCGCCGCCCTTGTCGAAGCGTCGAACCGCATCGCGCAGGACTTCACGCATCAGCTCCGCATCGATAACCGGCGCCTCGCCGCCAGCCAAATCCGCCGCCACTTCCAGCATGTTGAGCAGACGCCGGGCATCACCATCGGCGTAGTTGAGCAGCAACTCGCGAGCCTCATCGTCCAGACGCATGCCTTTCAGACTCGGTTCCGCCAGAGCACGATCCAGCAGGCCACGCAGGTCGTCCGCAGTCAGTGAGCGCAGCCGGTAGACCCGGGCCCGGGACAGCAAGGCGTTATTGAGCTCGAAGGAGGGATTTTCGGTGGTAGCACCGATAAAGGTGATGGTGCCCTCTTCCACATGGGGCAGGAAGGCGTCCTGCTGGGCCTTGTTAAAGCGGTGCACCTCGTCCACGAACAACACGGTGCGGCGGCCCTGCCCCAGGCGAACCTGGGCCTGCTCCACCGCGGCGCGGATATCCTTTACCCCCGACAGCACTGCGGAAAGCGTGACAAAGGCGGCATCCACCGTTTGGGCAAGGATGAGGGCCAGAGTAGTCTTGCCGGTGCCCGGCGGGCCCCACAGGATCATGGAATGCAGTTGCCCACGCTCCAGCGCTTGGCGAAAGGGCTTACCCTCGCCCACCAGATGCTGCTGCCCCACGTACTCGCCCAGCGAGGTGGGACGCAGGCGAGCCGCCAGGGGCTGTGCCTGCTGGGCCGCATCAGTGGCGAACAGGTCGTTCATTGCTGTTGCTGAATGACATCCGTGCCTTCCGGCGGCACGAAGTTGAACAGGGAGGCATCAATGCCCGTGTTGACTACCAGATCGCGAAAATCGATCACGGTTTGCTGGCCCAGCGCGTCCTGCAAACGCATGGAGCTGGGCTGGTCGCCCTGAAAGGTCACATCCAGCTGGTCAAACAGCGGATCCTTCCCTTTCGGCTTGAGCCGATAAGTGACGCTTTGCCCCTCCCGGCTGCGCTCGGAAATAGCGAAGGCCTCCGCCACATCGGCGGGCTTTCCGCCGAACAACAGTGCCGGGGTCTGCCCCAGATCCTGACTCAGGGGGCGCACCACCACTTGCTCCAGGTCCTTGTCATAGACCCAGACGGTGCTGCCATCGGAGACCGCCAATTGCTCAAACGGCATTGCCGTGGACCAGTAGAAACGGTTGCCTCGGGCCACCTGAAAATTCCCCTCCGCTTCCTGCATGTGAGTGCCACCCTGGTCCAGCACCATCTGTTCGAACTGGCCCTTCATGGATTCCAGCTTTTGCAGTTTAGACAGCAGCTCATCGGTGGGGGCCGCCCACAACAGGGACGGCATGATCAGTAAACCCGTTACCAGCTTGCGCATTGAAACTCCTTGTCGGCCGTTTCCGGCCTGATTACACCGGCGGCGGTGCCAGCACTTCACGCTGGCCATTGTGGCCCGCCTCGCTGACAACCCCGGCCATCTCCATGGCTTCCACCAGACGGGCGGCGCGGTTGTAGCCGATTTTCAGTTTCCGCTGCACGGAAGAAATGGAGGCCCGACGGGACTGAGTCACATAGGCCACCGCCTCATCGTAAAGCGGGTCGTTTTCGTCATCGCCCCCGCCACCGGCACTTTCCATACCGGGCATGGGCGCATTGAGGTCACTGCCACCATCGAGAATTTCGTCCAGATAGTTGGGCTCACCGCGCTTGCGCCAGTCGTCACAGACCCGGTGTACCTCTTCATCTGAGACAAAGGCACCGTGAACACGTTCCGGAACACTTTTACCGCCGGGCAAATAAAGCATGTCACCGTGGCCGAGCAGTTGCTCTGCCCCGCCCTGATCAAGCACCGTACGGGAATCGATTTTGGAGGATACCTGGAAGCCGATCCGGGACGGCACGTTGGCCTTGATCAGGCCGGTAATCACGTCCACGGACGGACGCTGAGTGGCCAAAATCAGGTGGATACCGGCTGCCCGGGCTTTCTGGGCGATACGGGCGATCAGCTCTTCCACCTTCTTGCCGACGATCATCATCATGTCGGCAAATTCATCGATAACGATGACGATGTACGGCAGATGCTCCGCCAGCGGCGCCTCTTCCTCAAGGTTCATGGGGTCCTCCGGCTTCCACATGGGATCCTTGAGAGGCTGGCCCGCCTTCTTGGCGTCCGCCACCTTGCGGTTATAGCCGGAAAGGTTACGCACCCCCATGGATGCCATCAGCCGGTAGCGACGCTCCATTTCACCCACCCCCCAGCGCAGCGCGCCGGCGGCTTCCTTCATGTCCGTGACCACCGGGGTCAGCAAATGGGGAATGCCGTCGTAAACCGCCAGTTCCAGCATCTTGGGATCGATCAGGATAAGTCGCACGTCTTCCGGGTTCGATTTGAACAGCATGGACAGCAGCATGGCGTTCACGCCCACAGACTTACCGGAACCGGTGGTACCCGCCACCAACAGGTGAGGCATCTTGGCCAGGTCGGCCATCACCGGGTTGCCGGCAATGTCCTTGCCCAGCGCCATGGTCAACGGCGACGGCGACTGGTCGAACATCTGGGTGCCGACGACTTCGGTAAAGCGGATCATTTCCCGCTGTTCGTTGGGAATCTCGATGCCCACGGTGGTCTTGCCGGGAATCACTTCCACCACCCGCACGCTGATCACCGCCAGGGAACGGGCCAGATCCTTGGCCAGGTTGGTGATCCGTGACACCTTGATACCTGGCGCTGGCTGGATTTCGAAGCGGGTAATCACCGGGCCAGGCTGCACCGCCACCACCTCGGCCTCAATATTGAAATCCTTCAGCTTGATTTCCAGCAGGCGGGACATGCCCTCCAGGGCTTCCTCGGAGAAACCGCCCTTGGACTCTTCAACCTGATCCAGCAGTACCAGCGGCGGCAGCTCACCGTTCACCTCGGTAGTAAACAGCTTCTGCTGTTTCTCCTTGTGCACCCGTGCACTCTTCTCCACCGGCTTGGCCGGTTTGGCGATCTTGGGTGGCGTGCGGGTTTCCGCTTTCTTCTTGGCCTCGCTGATCACCTTGGCGCGTTTTTCATGGGCCTGCTTCTTCTGCTGGGCCTCTTCACGTTTTCTGCGGCGTGCTTGCCACCAAGCCGGAATCTTCTCGAAAGCACCGAGCACCAGGGCGCCCAGGCCCTCTGCCAGGGCAATCCAGGACAGATCGGTGAAGATGGTGACCCCGATCAGGAACAGGGCGACCATGATCAGGCTGCCCCCCAGAGGGTTGAAACTGTCCAGCGCCGCCGCGCCCACCTCATGGCCGAGAATCCCGCCGGCACCTTCCGGCAGGGCCTCGCCCACGGTGAAGTGCATGTAGGACAGGGCTGTTCCCGCCAGCATGGTCAGCACAAAGCCCACCAGCCGCAGACTGAACAACGGCCAGCTGCCAGGCAGGCCGGCGTGGCGTTCACGCAGCACCTTGGTGGCCCAAAACCCCACCAGAACCGGAAACAGATACGCCATATAGCCGAACAGACCCAGCAACAGATCGGCGCTAAACGCCCCGGCCCGGCCAGCGGCATTGCGCACCGCGTCCACATTGCCCACGTAGGACCAACCCGGATCACGGCTATCGAAGCTGATTAGCGCCAGCAGCAGATACAGGGACAGGGCGATCAGGGCGATCACCATACCCTCTACCAAACCGCGTTTGAGATGGCGGGAAAACCCGGACTGTCCTTGCCCGGCAACCGTTTTACTCACGCCTTACCCCTTGAATTCATAAAGTTAAGCTTAAGGAATTGCCGATAACGAATTGAAATTATTGCGATTGTAGTCAATCCCGCTGGGAGCGACCAGCTTTGTCGCCCCGGCACTGGCGAGCCGCCGGGGATTATCGCACAAATCCCACCGGCTGCCTGCCCGACCCGGTCGCAGTTGGCTTATCCTATGACAGTTATAGGCTTCACGAACCCCCTGTTTTACGGTAGTTTTCACACCCTTGAATGCGCAGGGCCACACCCCCATCTGTTGGGGAGCCATCGGCAACCTGCCCTTACCTATCAACTGGAGTTCTCAATGAGCGACGTGCAGCACCATCGCCTGATTATCCTCGGTTCCGGCCCTGCGGGTTACACCGCCGCCGTTTACGCCGCCCGTGCCAACCTCAAGCCGGTGGTGATTACCGGGATTCAGCCGGGTGGGCAGCTCACCACCACCACCGAGGTGGACAACTGGCCCGGTGACGTGGAAGGCTTGCAGGGCCCGGACCTGATGGTGCGCATGCAGCAGCATGCCGAGCGTTTTGAGACGGAAATGGTGTACGACCACATCAACGAAGTGGATGTGCGCAACCGCCCCTTCACCCTCCAGGGTGATAGCGGCACCTACACCTGTGATGCCCTGATCATTGCCACTGGGGCTTCCGCAATGTACCTGGGCCTGGAGTCCGAGGAAGCCTTCATGGGTAAAGGGGTGTCCGCCTGTGCCACCTGTGACGGCTTTTTCTACAAGGGCCAGCGCGTTGCCGTGATCGGTGGCGGCAATACCGCCGTCGAGGAAGCTCTGTACCTGTCGCACATTGCCGACCATGTAACCCTGGTGCATCGCCGTGACAGCCTGCGCGCGGAGAAAATCCTCCAGGACAAGCTGCTCGCCAAGGACAACATCAGCGTCGAGTGGGACCACACCCTGGAAGAAGTGCTGGGCGACGACAGCGGTGTCACCGGGATGCGCATCAAATCCACCAAGGGTGAAGGCAGCAAAGACCTTGAACTGCAAGGTGTCTTCATTGCCATCGGCCACAAGCCGAACACGGATATCTTCGAAGGCCAATTGGACATGAACGACGGCTACATCAAGATCCGTAGCGGCATCGAAGGCAATGCCACTGCCACCAGTGTGGAAGGCGTGTTCGCCGCTGGCGATGTGGCGGATCACGTCTACCGTCAGGCGGTCACCTCCGCCGGTGCGGGCTGCATGGCCGCTCTGGATGCGGAGAAGTATCTGGACAACCTGAACCACTAAGGCATGGTGCCGTGGCTGGAACCGGGAACCCCGTTCCCGGATACCCGCACCGCCCTGACTGACCCCGATGGCTTGCTTGCCGCCGGGGCCGACCTGAGCCCGGAGACACTGCTCCGGGCTTATTCGTTGGGCATCTTTCCCTGGTATGACGCCGACTACCAACCCATCCTGTGGTGGTCCCCTGCCCCACGCTGTGTGATTCACCCGCGACGCATACATGTCAGCCGTAGCCTGGCCCGACATATGCGCCGAACCGACTTTACCGTCACCCTGGACCGAGCCTTCGAATCGGTGATGCGCCTGTGCGCAGCCCCCAGGGCTGATGGTCTGGGTACCTGGATCAGCGAGGAAATGATCGACGCCTATGTGCACCTGAACAAGCTTGGTTATGCCCACAGCCTGGAGGTCTGGCAGGACGGACAGATTGCCGGTGGTGTCTACGGCATCAAGCTGGGCGGAGTCTTCTTCGGAGAATCCATGGTCTCGCCTCGGCAAAACGGCTCCAAGGTTGCCTTTGCCGCCCTGCGAGCCCTGGCGCCAACCCTGGATATCGAGCTCATTGATGCCCAGGTGGAAAACCCGCACCTGCTTAGCCTTGGCGCCGAACTAATCGACCGTCCCGCCTTCGAGGGACTACTGCAACAGCTGATTCCTGACACTCCCAAAGCCGAGCACTGGCCTGATACTGAATGGGATCGCTCTCTGCCGCTCGGCAACACATCGCAGGAGCCCGACGACAGGCGATAGCGGATAACATTCCCTTTCCTGGTCGCCAGCAAGGCTGGCTCCTGCACCAAAACTGGGTGCCCCAGCAGGCGCAAGGCATATGGTTTCCACCGTTATATTCGCTACACTGAAGGCATGACCGATTTGTCGACGCTGCGATTCTTCCGCACCCCGGCCCACAGCTGCAGCTACCTGGAAGACCGCCAGGCATCTACCCTGTTTGTGGACCCACAGGCCAAACTCTCACCGGAGCTCTATAGTGAACTGAGCTTGCTGGGATTTCGCCGTAGCGGCGATTATCTCTATCGGCCGCACTGCGACGGCTGCAATGCCTGTATACCTGCGCGAGTGCGCGTTACGGATTTCCACCCACGCCGTCGCCATCGACGTATCGAAAAGGCCAATCAGGATCTCACTGTCCACCGCGAGCCAGCTCGCTACACCCGTGAGTTCTACACTCTCTACGCAGCCTATATAGACCAACGTCACGGTGACGGCGACATGTACCCCCCTTCAGAGGAGCAGTTCACCAACTTTCTGACCTGCGACTGGGCTGATACTCACTTCTACTGCTTTCGCCAGGAGGGCAAACTGGTGGCGGTGGCGGTGACCGATCAACTGGAGGATGGTCTCTCTGCCGTCTATACCTTCTTTGATCCGACACTGCCTGAACGCAGTCTGGGCGTGATGGCCCTGCTCTGGCAGATTCGTCAGTGCCAACGCCTGAAACTGCCCTACCTTTACCTGGGCTACTGGATTCATCAGTGCCAGAAGATGGAGTACAAGAGCCAGTATCAACCCCTGGAAATCCTGCGCAGTGGCGCCTGGAAGGACTTCAACAAGGACTAGACAGCCCAAAGGGGCGCTCTATCGCGTGCCGAATAACCCGCTTTTCCCCTGTGTCCCAACTTCTTTTGCAGCCCGGCGTCTTTTCCGGCACAATTGCGCCCGCTAATAGCCGGTAACCCAAGGTATTCGTTGGATGGCGAAAGAAGAGCAGATTGAACTAGAAGGTGTCATCGTTGAAACCCTGCCTAACACGATGTTTCGTGTGAAGCTGGACAACGGTCATGTTATTACCGCCCATATCTCCGGGAAGATGCGTAAATTCTATATCCGCATTCTCACCGGCGATCGCGTCAAGGTGGAAATGTCCCCCTATGACCTGAGCAAGGGCCGTATTACGTTCCGCATGAAATAAGGAAAAGCAGTTAACCGTTAATAAGTAACAGTTAACAGCTAAAAAAATACCCCCGTCTTTTCACAGAGCCGGGGGTATTTTTGTTTTTCCTTAGCTATCAACTATTCACTGTTAACTTTTAACTGCCCTTTCACGCTGGCTCCGGTTCCGCTGCCTTCACGGTGAGCGACAGCTGGCCATCCTTCTCGGTCACATTGACCTGGCCACCGTTCTCGGACAGTTCCCCGAACAGCAGTTTTTCCGCCAGCGGCTTCTTGAGCTGCTCCTGGATCAGGCGCGCCATGGGGCGGGCACCCATATCCTTGTCGTAGCCCTTGTCTGCCAGCCAGGTGCGGGCGGCATCGTCCACGTTGAGCACCACACCCTTCTCGTCCAGCTGCGCCTGCAGCTCCACCAGAAACTTGTCCACCACACCAAGGATGACCTCACTGGTAAGCGGCAGAAACTGGATGATGCCATCCAGGCGGTTGCGGAACTCGGGGGTGAAGACCTTCTTCAGCACTTCCATGCCGTCGGTGCTGTTGTCCTGATCGGTAAAACCGATGGTGCGCTTGTTAAGCACCTCCGCCCCGGCGTTGGTGGTCATGATCACAATCACGTTGCGGAAGTCCGCCTTGCGACCGTTGTTATCGGTCAGGGTGGCGTTGTCCATCACCTGAAGCAAGATATTGAACACTTCCGGGTGCGCCTTCTCGATTTCGTCCAGCAGCAGCACACAGTGCGGCGTCTTGGTAACGGCTTCGGTCAGCAGACCACCCTGGTCGTACCCCACATAGCCCGGAGGGGCGCCGATCAAGCGGCTGACCGTGTGGCGCTCCATGTACTCGGACATGTCGAAACGCACCAGCTCCACACCCAGGGCCCGGGCAAGCTGACGACTCACCTCGGTCTTGCCCACCCCGGTGGGGCCGGCAAACATGAAGCTGCCGATGGGCTTGTTCTCGCCCTTGAGGCCGGCCCGGGACAGCTTGATAGCCGCCGAGATGGTGTCGATGGCCTCTTCCTGACCGAACACGGTCATCTTCAGGTCCCGCTCCAGGTTGCGCAGCAGCTCCTTGTCAGAGGACGACACCTGCTTGGGCGGAATACGGGCGATCTTGGCCACCATGTCTTCCACATCGGATTCTTCGATGGTGTGCTTGCGCTGGTCTTCCGGGCGCAGGCGCTGCCAGGCACCCACCTCATCGATCACATCGATGGCCTTGTCCGGCAGGTAGCGGTCATTGATATAGCGGGCGCTCAGCTCCGCCGCTGCTTTCAGGGCGGCATCACTGTAGCTCACGTCGTGGTGCTTCTCGAAACGACTCTTCAGCCCCTTGAGAATACCCACGGTATCTTCCACTGAGGGCTCCACCACATCGATTTTCTGGAACCGGCGAGACAAGGCACGGTCCTTCTCGAACACACCCCGGTATTCCTGGAAGGTGGTCGAGCCCATGCACTTCAGCTCACCGCTGGCCAGCATCGGCTTGAGCAGATTGGAGGCATCCATGACGCCACCGGACGCGGCACCCGCGCCGATAATCGTGTGGATCTCATCAATAAAGAGGATTGAGTTGGGGTCCTTCTTCAATTCGGCCAGCACCGCTTTCAGGCGCTTCTCGAAATCACCCCGGTACTTGGTGCCGGCCAGCAAGGCGCCAAGATCCAGCGAGTAGACGGTGGCATCCAGCAGCGGCTCAGGCACCTTCTCTTCCACAATCATGCGCGCCAGACCTTCGGCGATGGCGGTCTTGCCGACGCCGGGTTCGCCCACCAGCAGCGGATTGTTCTTGCGGCGACGACAGAGGATCTGCGCCGCCCGCTCAATTTCGAAGGCACGCCCCACCAGCGGATCGATGCGATCCGCGCGGGCCAGCTCATTCAGGTTACTGGCGTAGTTTTCCAGGGCGCTGGCCGGCGCACTCTCACCGGCATTCTCCATATCCTGTTCCGCCTCCATGGACGGCTCAGCATCCTGCACCTGGGAAATACCGTGGGCGATAAAGTTCACCACGTCCAGGCGATGGATATCCTGGCAGTTGAGAAAATACACTGCCTGGCTTTCCTGTTCGTTGAAGATGGCCACCAGTACATTGGCGCCGGTCACCTCTTTCTTGCCCGAGGATTGCACGCTGAACACCGCGCGCTGCAACACCCGCTGGAACCCCAGGGTTGGCTGGGTGTCGCGGTCCGGGTCACTTTCCGGCAGCAGGGGGGTGGAGTCCTCGATAAACTGGCTTAACGCATCGCGCAGTTCCTCCAGGTCCGCGCTACAGGCACGCAGAACCTCGACGGCCGCCTCGTTATCCAGCAGCGCCAGCAACAAATGCTCAACGGTCATGAATTCATGACGGTGGCTGCGTGCATGACGAAACGCCTCATTGAGCGTCATTTCCAGTTCTTTGCTGAGCATAAGGCTACCTCACTGCAGTACCCGGGCATTCAGCTGGGAGGCCTGGATCAGGCCTTCTCCACCTGACACATCAGCGGATGCTGATTTTCACGGGCATATTCCACCACCTGAGTGGCTTTCGTTTCGGCGATATCCTGGGGGTAGACCCCGCACACCGCCTTTCCTTCGGTATGGACCGTGAGCATCACGCGGGTGGCCTGCTCCCGGCCCAGATTGAAGAAGTCTTCCAGTATCTCTACCACAAAATCCATGGGGGTGTAGTCATCATTGAGCATCAACACCTTGTACATGGAGGGGGGCTTCAACTTCGGCCTGGCCTCTTCCACCGCCAGATCACCATGGCGATCCGGGTCGGGAGGAGTATCTGCAGGCCCATTACGGAGATCACCTTTTCCGTGAGCCATTACCGAGTGCCCTTGTTGTTGCCAGTTCATAATGCCTCAAAACCGTTGTAACCCTGCTGGCGTCAGCAGGCAATGAAGAAATGATGGGCGGTAACGGATTTTTCAATCCCTACCCGTTAATATTTCACGGGCTTGACACCCTGCGACGCATGTTT
The DNA here is from genome assembly GCF_019431375.1 of Alcanivorax sp. Classification (NCBI taxonomy): domain Bacteria; kingdom Pseudomonadati; phylum Pseudomonadota; class Gammaproteobacteria; order Oceanospirillales; family Alcanivoracaceae; genus Alcanivorax; species Alcanivorax sp. Next base: position 602,046 of record NZ_CP080267.1, on the reverse strand, counting down.
AAAAGTTGCACAATAACTCCGGTCACCAGTTTACCGCAGCAGTCGGCCCGGGGATAACAACAAACAATGACAGCCATTGGATAGGCAAGAGGGAAGGACCATGGCAACGGGACGAGTAAAGTGGTTTAACAATGCCAAGGGGTACGGGTTTGTCAGACCCGATGAAGGGGGTGAGGATCTGTTCGTCCACTACTCCTATATCCAGATGGAAGGCTACAAGAGCTTGAAGGCAGGCCAGCCCGTGGAATACGAGGTCCAGCCGGCCAACAAGGGCTTTCACGCCGTCAATCTGCGTGCTGACGGGGAATACACCGCCGAAGCCGATAACGAAGAAGGCGCCGCTGAAAACCAGTCGGCGCCCTCCTGATCGCGCAATGAGCCGGGTGTCTGACTGATCAGATACCCATATGCTCAATCACCGCATCACCGAACTCGGAGCACTTCAGCAAGGTGGCATCCGGCATCAGCCGTTCGAAATCATAGGTCACGGTCTTGGCGGCAATCGCCCCTTCCACGCCATTGATGATGAGGTCGGCCGCATCATTCCAGCCCATGTGACGCAGCATCATTTCCGCTGACAGAATCAGGGAACCGGGGTTCACCTTATCCTGGCCGGCATATTTCGGTGCAGTCCCGTGGGTTGCCTCGAACAGGGACACGGAGCCACCAATGTTGGCCCCTGGGGCAATCCCGATCCCCCCCACTTCCGCTGCCAGAGCATCGGAAATGTAGTCACCGTTCAGGTTCAGGGTGGCGATCACGCTGTAATCGGCAGGACGCATCAGGATCTGCTGCAGGAACGCATCCGCGATCACATCCTTGATGATGATTTCCTTGCCGGTGCGCGGGTTTTTCATGGTCATCCAAGGGCCGCCATCCAGCAACTCCGCGCCGAAACGCTCACCGGCCAGCTGGTAGCCCCAATCCTTAAAGGCACCCTCGGTGTACTTCATGATGTTGCCCTTGTGCACCAGGGTGACGGAATCCTTGTCATTGTCGATGGCATACTGAATCGCCTTGCGCACCAGACGCTGGGTGCCCTCACGGGACACTGGCTTGATGCCAATACCACAGCCTTCCGGGAATCGGATCTGGGTGACGCCCATTTCCTCGCGCAGGAAACGGATCAACTTGGTGGCTTCCGGGCTGTCTGCAGCCCACTCGATGCCCGCGTAAATATCTTCGGAGTTTTCTCGGAAAATGATCATGTCGGTGAGTTCAGGATGTACCACCGGACTGGGAACCCCTTCAAAGTAGCGAACCGGGCGCATACAGGTATAAAGGTCGAGCTCCTGGCGCAGGGCCACATTCAGTGAACGGATACCGCCACCTACCGGCGTGGTCAGCGGCCCCTTGATACCCACGGTGAATTCTCGCAGTGCTTCCAGGGTCTCTTCGGGCAGCCAGACATCAGGCCCGTAAACAACCGTGGCCTTTTCCCCTGCGTATACTTCCATCCAGGTGATGCCACGCTTGGTACCATAAGCTTTTTCGATCGCTGCATTAACAACTTTCATCATCACTGGTGAGATATCAACACCAATGCCGTCCCCTTCGATATAAGGAATAATCGGGTGGTTGGGGACATTCAGGGACAGGTCCGCATTAACCGTGATTTTGTCACCGTCTGCGGGAACCGTGATCTTTTGGTATCCCATCTACACTACTCCCTCTGAATAAAAGCGAATCAGGTATTTCTGGCGAGTATAGCACCGACCGGCAGGCCGCGGACATCTGGCCAGGAGCGGATACAGCGGGTTTTCTACCCCTTCTGCGAGCCGCCGGGAGCCCTGTTACGGAACAGGCCAGCCAGCCCCTCGCCGGCCGACGAAAGAGGCTACCACTACCGGGGTAGCCAAGCGCTGGCAGGAGCGGATTCAGGAAGGCCGACTATCGCAGCCGGAAGGGAAATCACGAATTTGCACAAAAAAAGACCGGCTTGCGCCGGCCTTTTTACTTCCAACAACCAACAGATGCTTACAGCCTGTCCAGAATATTGTTGAAGGTGGCACTTGGTCGCATGGCAGCGGAGACCTTGCTGAAATCGGGATTATAGTAACCTCCGATATCAATAGGTGAACCTTGCACCGCGATCATTTCCTTGACGATAGCTTCTTCGTTTTCGCTAAGCGCAGAGGCGATGGCAGTGAATTTGTCTTTCAACTCAGCATCGTCATCCTGTGCAGCAAGCGCCTGGGCCCAGTACATGGCCACATAGAAATGACTGACCCGGTTGTCAGGCTCGCCCACCTTCCGTGACGGCGACTTGTTCTGCTCCAGATACTGCTCATTGGCTTTATCCAGGGCGGCGGCAATCACTTTGGCCTTCTTGTTACCATACTTTTCGCCAAGCTCTTCAATGGACACCGACAGCGCCAGAAATTCGCCCAGAGAGTCCCAGCGCAGGTGATTTTCTTCCGTAAATTGCTGCACATGCTTCGGCGCAGAGCCGCCAGCACCGGTTTCATAGAGCCCGCCACCAGCCATCAACGGCACAATGGAGAGCATCTTGGCACTGGTACCGAGCTCCAGGATCGGGAACAGGTCAGTCAGATAATCACGCAACACATTACCTGTCACCGAAATGGTATCTTTGCCGCGGATCATGCGCTCCATGGTATAGCGGATCGCCTGGACCGGAGACATGATGCGAATATCGAGTCCCTCGGTATCATGATCCTTAAGATACCTTCTCACCTTCCGGATAAGCTGTGCGTCGTGCGCACGCTCTTTATCCAGCCAGAAAATGGCCGGGGTGTTGCTTTGCCGGGCACGATTCACCGCCAGCTTCACCCAATCACGGATAGGCAAGTCTTTCGCCTGGCACATGCGCCAGATATCGCCCTTCTCAACGTCATGACTCAGCAGCACTTCGCCATCATCGCGAACGATACGCATGGTTCCGTCTGCTTTGACTTCGAACGTTTTGTCGTGCGAACCGTATTCCTCAGCTTTCTGCGCCATCAACCCCACATTAGGCACCGAACCACAGGTTACCGGGTCAAAGGCGCCGTGGGTTTTGCAGAAATTGATAACTTCCTGATAGATGGTGGCATAGGTGCTTTCAGGAATGACGGCCTTGGTGTCTTTCAGCTTGCCGTCGGCGCCGTACATTTTGCCACCCTGACGAATCATCGCCGGCATGGAGGCATCAACAATAACGTCAGAGGGTACATGCAGGTTTGAAATGCCACGATCTGAATCCACCATGGCCAGTTCCGGGCGGTGCAAGTAACAGGCACGAATGGTGGACTCGATTTCCAGACGCTGGGAAATCGGGAGCTCCTCGATCTTCTGGTAGATATGGCTCAAGCCGTTATTCGGGTTTGCGCCGATTTCTTCCAGTGTTTCGCCGTGCTTATCAAACAGTTCCTTGTAGAAACGACGGACCGCGTAGCCGAACACGATGGGGTGAGACACCTTCATCATGGTCGCCTTCACGTGCAGGGAAAACAGGATGCCAGTGTTCTTGGCATCGTCGAGCTGCTCGTCGAAGAAATCACACAGCGCCTTTTTGCTCATGTACATGGCATCAATCACTTCACCATCCAGAAGCGGTAATTCCGGCTTCATGACAGTGATGTTGCCATTGGCATCCTCAAACTCGATGCGGACCTTGCATGCTTTTTCAACCGTGGTGGAGGTCTCATGGGAAAAGAAGTCACCGCCACGCATGTGGGCAACATGGGTACGGGATGCCTGGCTCCAGTAGCCCATACTATGCGGGTTTTTGCGTGCGTAATTTTTGACCGCAATGGGGGCGCGGCGATCCGAGTTGCCTTCGCGCAGTACCGGATTGACCGCAGAACCCAGAATTTTGGTGTAGCGGGCCTGAATCTCCTCTTCTTCCTCGTTGCGAGGCTCATCCGGATATTCAGGCACACTGAAACCGTGCTCATTCAGCTCCGCAATCGCTTCCCTGAGCTGATGGATGGACGCACTGATATTGGGGAGTTTGATGATGTTCGCGTCAGGATCTTGCGTCAAAGCACCGAGCTCAGAAAGGGCATCCGCCACCTTCTGCTCTTCTGAAAGATATTCAGGAAACGTGGCGAGAATGCGTGCAGCCAGTGAGATATCACTGCTTTCAACGTCAATACCAGCGATCGAAGTGAATTTTTCAATGATAGGTAAAAAGGAATAGGTCGCCAGCGCTGGCGCCTCATCGGTTATGGTGTAGATAATTTTAGGGGTGGTCATAAAATTACAGGTCCCAATTGTATTGGCAGTGCTTCCCGCCCGATATGAGCCGGCTTTTGGCCGTCAGATCCGCGGGCCTAAAAGGAGTGCTCACTCCAAATAAAACCTTATTCTGCATGGGTTGGCGAGTATAGCACCGACCGCCTACCCTTGTTAGCGTAGCCACCCGGTAGCACGACTCAAATCATCAATGACAGCCATCAGGAATGTCAGGCCATATGGCGCAACTGATTTTGCTCAACAAACCCTTTCAGGTCCTCTCCCAGTTCAGTGACGACCAGGGTCGCCAAACACTACGCGAGTTCATTCCCGTGCCCGGGGTTTACCCGGCCGGACGGCTTGACTGGGATTCTGAAGGCCTGCTGTTGCTCACTGATGACGGCGCCTTGCAGGCACGCATCAGTGACCCGCGCTTTCATCTGCCCAAGACCTATCTGGTCCAGGTGGAAGGCAAGCCCGGGGAGCAGGAACTGCAAAAACTGCGCCAGGGCATCACCCTCAAGGACGGTCCCTGCCGTCCAGCCAAAGCGGAGAGTATCGAAGCGCCCGATCTGTGGCCGCGTCACCCCCCGGTTCGGTCCCGTAAAACGGTAGCGGATAGCTGGTTAAAACTCACCATAGACGAAGGTCGAAATCGGCAGGTGCGGCGCATGACCGCCGCCATCGGCCACCCTACCCTGCGCCTGGTGCGCTGGCAGATCGGTGACTGGGACTTGACCGGCCTGGCCCCCGGGGAATGGCGCTCTATGGCGGTTCATGCGCCGAAAGCCCCTGCAGCCAGGCAGCGGCGGCCTCGGCGTCCCGCTGGCGGGCCTCGACCCAAAACCAGCGGCCGCCGATAAGCTCTTTCTTCCAGAATGGCGCCCGGGTTTTCAACAGGTCCATGATGAAGGCGCAAGCCTCGAACGCCGCCTGCCGATGTCCCGCACTGACCGCCACCTGTACGATGTCGTCACCGGGCTTCATGGTGCCAACCCGGTGCACCACCCAGGCACCATTAAGGTGCCATTTCTGCCCCGCCTGCTCGACGATGGTGCCGAGAACAGACTCCGTCATCCCCGGGTAATGCTCCAGATGGAGCGCCTCCACCCTTCCCTGCTCATCGCGAACCTGACCGGAAAATTGTACCTGCGCGCCACTCAGGCCGGCATCACGAAGCCAATCAGACGGTTCGGCAGCCAGCAATGGCCCGTTGCGAATCTCAATGCGGGTTTTCATCCGCCTGTCACCGGAGGAAACAGAGCCACAACATCACCTTGGGAAATACTGGAGTCTTCCGAGCCCAACACTTCATTGACTGCCACCATACGCCGTGGCGTCGCCGCAAGAGCATCCGCCAAGGCGGGATCCCTCTCTAACCAGGCCACCAGTTTTGCCACCGTATCCACCGAATCAGGCGGGGATACTTCCAGCTTGTCACTGCCTACCCGCTCACGCAGGGCGGCGAAAAAACGCACTTCTATCATCATTGGCCTTCCGCTTCCGAATCCTGTCGCTGGTAGAGACCGCTGCGGCCACCACTCTTCTCCAGCAGGCAGACCTCTTCAATCACCATGCCACGATCCACCGCCTTGCACATATCGTACAGGGTCAACGCGGCCACCGAGGCCGCCGTCAGCGCCTCCATTTCCACCCCGGTAACACCCTTGAGCTTGCAGGTGGCCAGAATTTCCAGGGCATCCTCACCCGATGCCTCAATGGCCACCGTCACCTTGCTGAGCAGCAACGGGTGGCACATGGGGATCAGATCCCAGGTTTTCTTGGCCGCCTGGATGCCGGCGATGCGGGCGGTAGCCAGCACATCCCCCTTGGGATGCCGCTGATCGCGGATCATCGCCAGGGTTTGCGGCAGCATGCGGATACGCGCCCGGGCCGTGGCCTGCCGCTGCGTTTCCGCCTTGTCGGTCACGTCCACCATCTGGGCGCGTCCCTGGTCATCCAGGTGGGTAAACCGGTCCCCGGGCATTGATCACTCCTGTTGTCTGTGGCGCTGCTGCGCTACCATTCCCGCCTTTATTGTCCGTCTGAAGCCATGCATCCATGGTGCCGGCACGGATTCCGTTATTATTGTGCCCCATTTGGGCGGGGCCGGTACCGGCAGGGTTGATATGAACAGTTTCGAGCCGCACATTACTGTGGCCTGTGTGGTGGAACAAGACGGGCGTTTTCTCTTTGTTCGGGAAATGAGCAAAGGGCAGGAAGTGCTGAACCAGCCCGCCGGGCATGTGGAGTTCGGCGAAAACCTGATGCAGGCCGCCTACCGGGAAACTCTGGAAGAGACCGCCTGGCAGGTGGAGATCACCGATCTGCTTGGCTGGTATATCTTCCAGCCCTTCCGGGGCGCTGGAGTCTATTACCGTACCTGTTTCGTGGCCAGACCGATCAGCCATGACCCGGGACAGAAGCTGGATACCGGTATCCTTGCCGCCGAATGGCTGACCCCGGATGAACTGCGCCAGCGCCGCCCACAGCACCGTAGCGCCCTGGTGGAAAAATGCCTGGACGACTACCTGGCAGGCCGCCGCCTGCCCCTGGACTGTATTTATCAGCACCCCTGGCCGCTGCAGCGCGGCTGACACGAAGGCAGCATGATGAGCCAAGCTTCTCAAAAAGCCCCACAAGACACCCATGTGATCGTCGGCATGTCCGGCGGCGTAGATTCCTCTGTGGCCGCTGCGCGGCTGCTGGACGCGGGTTATCGCGTTGAAGGCCTGTTCATGAAGAACTGGGACGAGGACGACGGCACCGAGTACTGCACCGCCCGGGAAGACCTGATGGATGCCATGCAGGTGGCCGGGGTGCTGGGTATCGAGCTGCATACCGCCAATTTCGCAACGGAATACTGGGACCGGGTGTTCGAACACTTCCTGGCCGAATACAAGGCCGGGCGCACCCCCAACCCGGACATCCTCTGCAACAAGGAAATCAAGTTCCAGGCGTTTCTGGATCATGCCATCACCCTGGGCGCGGACTATATCGCCACTGGTCACTACTCCCAGGTGAGCCATGACGGCAAGGCACAGTTGCTGCGTGCCGTGGACACCAACAAGGATCAGACCTACTTCCTTCACGCCGTGGATTACCGCAAATTCGAGCGTACCCTGTTTCCTCTGGGTGACCTGGAAAAACCGGAAGTACGGCGCATTGCAGAGGAAAAGGGCTTTGCCAATCACAAGAAGAAGGATTCCACCGGGATCTGTTTTATTGGTGAACGCCGCTTCAAGGATTTTCTCGAACAGTACCTGCCCGCCCAGCCCGGCAAGATCGAGGATGACCATGGCAATGTGATCGGCGACCACGACGGGCTCATGTATTACACCCTGGGCCAGCGCCAGGGCCTGGGTATCGGCGGTCGCGCCAACGCCGGGGAGGCCCCCTGGTATGTGGCTGGCAAGGATCTTGAGCGCAATGTGCTAGTGGCCGTCCAGGGCACCGATCATCCGCTGCTCTACAGCCGCGAACTGACCAGCGCCCCCATGCAGTGGGTCGCCCTGGCACCGCCAGCCCTGCCCGCCCGACTCACCGCCAAGACCCGCTACCGGCAACCGGACCAGGCCTGCACCGTCAGCGATGCCGGCAATGGCCGTGTCCATGTGCTGTTTGACGACCCCCAGCGTGCCGTCACGCCGGGCCAGTCCGTGGTGTTCTACGATGGGCCCGTATGCCTGGGTGGTGCTGTCATTGAGGAGACCGCATGAGCGAACGCTTCAGCTCGCAACAGCAACAAATTCTGGCCCTGGCCGCGGTCTTTCAGGCCGCCCAGCTGGCCGATGACATTGCCCTGCGCGGCGACTGCGACCCGCGCGCCTTTGAAGCCCTGATCCATGGTGTCATGGCCCTGGACGCGGACAGCTTTGACGCCATCTACCCGCAGCCAGCCCTGCTCCGCGATGGCGTCAGCCTCCTTAACCGCAGCCTCAACCGGGATTCCGCCGGCGGCAACCTGCGCCCGCTCAATTACGGCCTGGCCCTGCTGCACCTGGCCGCCAAGCTGCGCAAGAGCGATGACACCGTCAACATCCTGCGCCACCGCCTCAAGGCGCTGGATGGCCAGCAGGCGCATTTCAGCAGCGTCCGTGACGATGCCTTCTGCCACCGCCTGGCCGGTATCTATGTGGACACCCTGGGCACCTTCCGTTTCCGCATCCAGGTAAAGGGCGAACCGGCCCACCTGCAGGACGAGAACAAGGCCGCCCGGGTCCGCGCCCTGTTCCTGGCTGGAGTCCGTGCTGCCTTCCTCTGGCACCAGCTCGGTGGTCGCCGCTGGCAGCTTTTGTTCCAGCGAAAGCGGCTTTTGAGCGGCATAGAGTCCATAGATATCAATAACTTGTAATATTTTCTTAAAGTCATTTGCAGGCGCGTTGTTGGCGGCGTGCTCAAAAGAAGGTGCGAGTTACGAGGAGCGAGTTTCAAAAAGCGACACGCCATGAGTTAGCGTTTGTTCGAAACTCGCTTCTCGTGACTCGTAACTGAGGAATCGCGCCGCCAGCGACGCGCCTGCCGATACTTCGCCCAACCCGTCAAACAACAACGCAGCCTTTGCGGTTTTACGGTATCATTGCGCCGCTTTTACCCTCACGGAAACGATTCGGGAGCCATTTCCATGTCCAGCCTTACCTCTCTGACTGCCATTTCACCGGTCGATGGCCGCTATGCCGGCAAGGTGGATGCCCTGCGCCAAACCACCAGTGAATACGGCCTTATCCGCTTCCGCGTGCATGTGGAAGTGAGCTGGCTGGAACAGCTCGCCCACGACAAGAACATCCCAGAAGTGCCCTTGATGAGCGGCCAGGCCGCCTGGCACCTGCGCGGCGTAACCCGCGACTTCGATGTCGAGCATGCCGAACGCATCAAGGCCATTGAAGCCACCACCAACCATGACGTGAAAGCGGTGGAATACTTCATCAAGGAACAGATGGCCGAGCACGACGAGCTGGCCGGCATGAGCGAGTTTGTTCACTTCGCCTGCACCAGTGAGGACATCAACAACCTGTCCTACTCCCTGATGCTCAAGGAAGCCCGGGAAATCCTGCTGCCGAAGATGGACCAGGTGATCAGCGCCATCCGTCGCCAAGCCCACGCCCAGGCCGACCAGCCCATGCTGTCGCGCACCCATGGCCAGTCCGCCTCCCCCACCACCGTGGGCAAGGAAATGGCCAACGTGGTGGCCCGCCTGCAGCGCCAGCGCGACCAGTTCGCCGCCGTAGAGCTGCTGGGCAAGATCAACGGTGCCGTGGGCAACTACAACGCTCACTTGTCCGCCTACCCGAATGTGGACTGGGAAGCCTTTGCCCGTCGCTTTGTGGAAGGCCTGGGGCTCACCTTCAACCCCTACACCACCCAGATCGAACCCCACGATTGCGTGGCCGAGTACTTCCACGCCCTGATGCGCTTCAACACCATCCTGCTCGACTTCGACCGGGACGTATGGGGCTACATCTCCCTCGGTTACTTCAAGCAGAAGACCGTGGAAGGCGAAGTTGGCTCCTCCACCATGCCGCACAAGGTCAACCCCATCGACTTCGAGAACTCCGAAGGCAACCTGGGCCTGGCCAATGCCATCATGGATCACCTGGCGGCCAAGCTGCCGATTTCCCGCTGGCAGCGCGACCTGACCGACTCCACCGTGCTGCGTAACGTGGGCGTGGGCCTGGCACACAGCCTGATCGCCTTCGAAGCCAGCCTGAAAGGTATTGGCAAACTGGAAGTAAACCCGGCCCGCCTGAATGCGGATCTGGATGCTGCCTGGGAAGTGCTGGCCGAGCCGATCCAGACCGTCATGCGTCGCTACGGCATCGAGAAGCCCTACGAAAAACTCAAGGCTCTGACACGTGGCAAGGACGGCATCAACCAGGAAACCCTGACCGCCTTCATCAATGAGCTGGCGATCCCGGATGAAGCCAAGGAAATCCTGCTGGCCATGACCCCGGGCAGCTACATCGGCAACGCGCCCCAGCAAGCGCGCAATATCTGATGACAGAACCGGGCCTTCCCACTTTCACGCTGCCGCTCAACCCGGCAGCGTTTTTGCGTGATTACTGGCAGAAAAAGCCCCTGTTCATGCCCGGTGCCGCCAGCGGCCTGGATGAACCGGATGCGGACACCCTGGCCGGGCTGGCGCTGGAAGAGAATGTGGAAGCCCGCATCATTCGCGGCGCCGATGCCGGCCCCTGGGAGCTAAAACAGGGGCCGTTCGAGGAAACCGTGTTTGCCGAGCTGGGCGAACGGGACTGGACCCTGCTGGTGCAGTCCGTGGACCACTATCTCACCGACGTCTCCCTGCTGCTGGATAGCTTCAACTTCCTGCCCAGCTGGCGGCTGGAAGACATCATGATGAGCTATGCCGCCAAGGGCGGCAGCGTCGGCCCACATTTCGACCGCTATGACGTCTTTCTGATCCAGGCCGCCGGTAGCCGCCGCTGGCAGATCGGCGACGCCAGCGACGAAAAAACCGCGAAATTGCCGCATCCTGAACTGAAGTTGCTGGCCGACATGCCGGTGCGGGAAGAGTTCGTGGCCAACCCTGGCGATGTGCTCTATCTGCCGCCCGGCGTAGCTCACCATGGGGTCGCCGAAGACAGCGACTGTATCACCTGGTCGGTGGGTTTCCGGGCCCCGGATTACCAGATGCTGATGGCGGAAATCGCCGGTGAATGCCTGGCCGATGCGGACAGCGAGCTGTTTACCGACGCAGACCGGCAGGTGCCCAAGGATCCGGCCGTACTGGCCGATGGGGACCGTCAGCAACTGATTCGCGGCGCCCTGGATCTGCTCAATCCGGCCGCCATCGAACGGGCAGTTTATCGCTGGCTGTCCACCCCCCGGCTGGATGGACTTGAATTTGCCGTCGATGATGCCCATATTCGCCAGCGCGATCCCTCGATCGCCCTGGTGCGCCATGGTAGTGTGCGCCTGATTTTGCAGGGCAACATTGCCTGGCTAAACGGTGAGCCACACTCACTGACAGAACAACAACGACCACTGGTACAGCTGCTGGCCCGCCAGCGCTGTTATACCCGTGAAGCGCTGGATGCCGTGCTGCAGCCAGCCGGGAGTGAATTGCTACATGACTGGATTGAACAGGGCTTCTTCGCCCCACTATAACGAGACCCCTATGGCTATCAGCATTATCGAGACCCGCTGGGACGAAAACGAAACCGCCCTGCGAGCCCTTCGCCAGAAGGTCTTCATCAGTGAACAGCATGTTCCCGAAGAGCTGGAATGGGATGGCGAAGATGACAAGGCCATCCACTTTCTGGCACTGGACCGGGAACAGAACCCGGTAGGCTGCATTCGCCTGCTGCCCAGCGGCCAGATCAGCCGCCTGTGTGTGCTCTCCGAGCAACGTAACAACGGTGTCGGCAGTTCCCTGCTGGTAGCTGCGGAAGAAGCCGCCCGCGCCAAGGGCATGGAAGAAATCTTTCTGCACGCCCAAACCCACGCCACCAGCTTCTACGAAGCGGCCGGTTTTGCGGTTTCCGGCGGCATCTTCATGGATGCCAACATCCCCCATCGCCAGATGTTCAAACCCCTGGTCTGATGCCCTTTGTCATCGGCGACGACGACACCCTGCACCATCCGGCATTCCGTGAGGCCAGCACTGCGCTGGCCACGCTGATCGCCGCCTGCCGACGCAGTCTGTGGCTGCGGATGCCGGCGCTGGATGGTCTGACCGCCGACCGCGGCCTCTGTGATGCCCTCAAACTCTTGGCCTTGAGCAGTGCCAAAGTGGATATCCGCATTCAGTACGACAGCCAGGACAACGCCGTACGCAACGGCCACCGCCTGATCCACCTGGCCCGCCGACTGCCGTCGCGCATCCAGCTCCGCCAGAGCCAGGAGGATGACCGGGACGGGCAGCTCTGCTTTGCCATCGGCGATGGTACCGGGTTATTCGAAGCTCCGGGCTGGCCACGCCCCAGCCGCCTCGACCTGTGCGCCCACCGCCTGCCCCGGGCACCGCGCCTGGCCCGGCAGTTTCAGGAGCAATGGGAGCGGGCCGCAACCTCAACAGAGTTGAGAGAGCTGCGTCTGTAGGGTGTGTAGGGTGGATTAGCCCGAAGAGGCGTAACCCACCAGAAACGTCGTGCCAGACTTCGAACCGTGTGATGGTGGATTACGCCTTCGGCTAATCCACCCTACGCCCTGACCCCCACGTCACAGACTTGCTGTCAGCCGCCAGTTCACCTGGCCGCTGGCCTGGTATTTTTCCTCGAAATCCGTCAGCGTCTCGCTCTGCATCGGCAGCTCTGACAGCTCGGCCCGGATGCCACTGATCGCCAGTGCCGCCTGCACTTCCTGCAGATACAGTGGCCAGTTACTGCGAATTTCCAGCTCGCCGCCCAGCGACAACACCGTGGGCCAGACCGGGTGGCCGTGCCAGCGACGCTTCAGATGGGCGCTTTTCGGCCAGGGGTTGGGATAGAGAATCTGATGGCGGGCCAGCAGCCAGCCCTCCCCGATCATCAACCGCCACAGGCCAGCGCAATCTGCACGCAACAAGCGCAAATTGTCCGGCAAAGCCTCAAATCGCCGCTCCGCCCGCTGCAACCGCACAGCAGACTGGTCCACCCCTACCACCAACGCCTCGGGGTGCTGGCTGGCCAGCAACAAGGAAGAACGCCCGGTGCCGCAACCGGAATCCAGCATCAACGGCCGCTCTGCCCCCTGCTCCATTCGCCATTGCTGCAGTTGCGAAAACGCCTGAGCATCATGGTCTGCAATTGGCGCCCGCCAGGGGCTTTGCAGGTGTCGACGGACCACCCTCTCAAGATCATCGTGGATTCCGCTTTGGTTAGAGGTAACGCTACGGCTATTCGCAAACATGGCAACTCTGGGACAACTTCAGGCGGCGGCCATTATGCCTGTGATCCGGTAAAGATGCGCAATGAAGCAGCCATGATAGAGTGAGAAAAAGCATGTCGGAGACGACCATGATGCAACGAATACAACGCTGCCGAAATCTCGTTCTGCTGCTCAGCCTGCTGCTGGGGATGTTCGGCCAGAGCATGGCAGACTCCATGCGCATACACGTATTGCCCCGCCCGGATGCAGCGGCTCTACTACCGGTTATCCAGCCGCTACTGGCGCCTGGCGGCAGCGTGCGTGCTTATCAGGGCAAGTTGATCATCCGTACCACCGACAGCAATATGGCCGAACTGGAAGGCGCGCTGGGCAGCCTGGAGGCAAAACCCAGTACCCTGGTTGTTCATCTTCGTCGTCAGGGCAGCAGCAGCGAACAACGCAACGGTGTGGACACCCGCATTGAAGGCCACATTCCCGGCGGCGTATCCGGTGATATCCGCATTGAACAAAGTCAGCGGCAAACACGCCAGCAGGACCATTACCGAATTCGCACCCTCAGCGGTTACCCCGCCCATATCAGCCAGGGTACCCTGCTCGCCCTCGGCGGCGGCTATTACGGTACCGTGCTCGCCGAGCTGCAACAGGGTATCCAGGTGGTACCGCAACTGACCCCGGATGGCAGCGTGGTACTGCAGATCAGCCAGCGCTATGACCAACCGGGCGGCCAGGGCGTGGCACATACTCAATCCAGCGGCACCACCCTGCGGGTACAGCCCGGCGCCTGGCAACCCATGGGTAGCATCACTGTAGACCGCCAACAGGATCAGCGAGGGATTGGCGGGGTGAGAAGCAGCAGCCAGCAGGTCAATCTACCGTTGGAGGTCATGGTGGAGATCAGTGAATAGTTAACAGTGAACAGTTAATAGTTGCGCGGGAAACAACTGGCAGGGATTAAAACGCAAGAGGCCGCGCCCAACGATTGGGCACGGCCTCTTTGCTTTCAAGAACTGCGACGCGAGAACGCGCCGCTGTTAACTGTTAATTATTAACTGTTAACCGTTGCTCTTCAGCTCACGGCGACGACGGTGCAGAACCGGCTCGGTGTAGCCGCTGGGCTGGGAGCAGCCCTCGAACACCAGCTCTACCGCTGCCTGGAAGGCTACGGAGTTGTCGAAGTCCTTGGCCATGGGCACGTACAGCGGATCGTTGGCGTTCTGACGATCGACCACTTCGGCCATGCGCTTCAGGGTTTCCATCACCTGTTCCTGGTTGGTGATGCCGTGGTGCAGCCAGTTGGTCACGTGCTGGCTGGAGATACGCAGCGTGGCCCGGTCTTCCATCAGGCCCACATCATTGATGTCCGGCACCTTGGAACAGCCCACGCCCTGGTCAATCCAGCGCACCATGTAACCCAGAATGCCCTGGGCGTTGTTATCCAGCTCCTGCTGGATTTCCTCGGCAGACAGCTCACGGGTCAGCAGCGGCACGGTGAGGATGTCATCCAGGGACGCGCGCTTGCGGTTGGCCAGCTCTTTCTGCACCTCGGCCACGTTCACTTCGTGGTAGTGGGTCACGTGCAGTGTGGCAGCGGTCGGGGACGGCACCCAGGCACAGTTGGCGCCGGCTTTCGGGTGACCGGCCTTGGTGGCCATCATCTCTGCCATTTCGTCCGGCTTGGGCCACATGCCCTTACCGATCTGGGCATGACCCGGCAGGCCGCATTCCAGGCCGATATCCACGTTCCAGTCTTCGTAGGCGTTGATCCACGGCAGGGCTTTCATGTCACCCTTGCGTGCCATCGGGCCCGCTTCCATGGAGGTGTGCATTTCGTCACCGGTACGATCCAGGAAGCCGGTGTTAATGAAGATCACACGCTCTTTCGCCTGGCGGATACACTCCTTCAGGTTCACGGTGGTGCGACGCTCTTCATCCATGATGCCGATTTTCAGGGTGTTCTTTTCCAGCCCCAGGGCTTTCTCGACACGCTCGAACAGCTCAACGGCGAAGGCCACTTCTTCCGGGCCGTGCATCTTCGGCTTCACGATATACATGGAACCGGTGCGGCTGTTGCTCAGCTTGTTGAGCTTCTTCAGGTCGTGGATGCCGGCCAGCACGGTGACCATGCCGTCCATGATGCCTTCCGGAGTTTCCTCACCGTTCATGAGGATGGCCGGGTTGGTCATCAGGTGACCCACGTTCCGCACCAGCAGCAGAGAGCGACCGTGCAGGGTCAGCGTGGAGCCGTCCAGCGCGGTGTACTCGCGATCAGGGTTCATGGCGCGCGTCATGGTCTTGCCGCCTTTCTCGAAGGACTCCTGCAGGTCGCCCTTCATCAGGCCCGCCCAGTTGCGGTACACCTCGACCTTGTCTTCCGCATCCACAGCAGCCACGGAGTCTTCGCAGTCCTGGATGGTGGTGATGGCGGATTCCAGCAGTACATCCTTCATGTTTGCCGCATCGTCGGCACCAATCGGGTGGCTGGCGTCGATCTGGATTTCCGCATGCAGGTTGTTGTGCTTGAGCAGGATGCCGGACGGTGCCGCCGCATCGCCCACGTAGCCCTGCAGCTGGGACTCGTCTTTCAGGCCGCTCTTGTCACCGCCCAGAGACACTTCCAGCTTGCCATCGACGATGGCGTAGCCGGTGCTGTCCTTGTGGGAACCGCTGGCCAGGGGGAAATAGTTATCTAGGAAGTCGCGGGCCCAGGCGATGACCTTGGCGCCACGCTTGGGGTTGTAGGCACCGCCTTTCTCGGCGCCGCCTTCATCGGAAATCACATCGGTGCCGTACAGGGCATCATACAGGCTGCCCCAGCGGGCATTGGCCGCGTTCAGGGCGAAGCGGGCATTTTTCACCGGTACCACCAGCTGCGGGCCGGCGATGGTGCCGATCTCGTCATCCACATTCTCGGTGGTGACCTTGAAGTCGTCGCCTTCCGGCAACAGGTAGCCGATCTCGGTCAGGAACTGCTTGTACTCGGCCATGTCGATGGCCTGGCCTTTACGGGCCTTGTACCACTCATCCAGCTGAGCCTGGATGGTTTCACGCTTTTCCAGCAGCGCCTTGTTCTTGGGCGCCAGGTCCTTGAGGATGCTTTCCAGCTCGGCCCAGAAGTGTTCCGGGTCCACGCCGGTGCCCGGCGCAATCTCGTTGACTACCAGATCATGGAGTTCGGCAGCGATTTCGAGGCTACCCTTCTGAATACGATCGGTCATGGTGCTCCTACCCTTCTGGTCGAGAGAGTCTTGGTTAATCGGGACATTCGGCGAAAACCCAAGGGTCAATCTCACCTGGGTGAGATCGGAGGAAATCGCAAAAGCCCGGGGAAACGGTTACATGGCCATCCGATGGACAGCCCCGCAAAAAGGCGCGGGCATTTTACCGGAAACGTGGCCGTGAATCATGTTTAGTGGCAAATCGGGGAAAATCGCTGATTTTTTGATCAACCAAACAGGTTGACCACATCCAGCCGGTGGGCCTGTTCACCACCCTGCTGCTGGCCGTCTTCCAGGTTCTCGAAGTCGAACAGACGGGTATCGGCCAATTGCGAAGGGGCAATATTCTGGATCGCAGCAAAGATGTTCTCGATGCGCCCGGGCTGATCCCGGTCCCACTTGTTGAGCATCTCCTTGATCACCTGGCGTTGCAGGTTCTCCTGGGAGCCGCACAGGTTGCAGGGGATGATCGGGAAATCCTTGAAGCTGGAAAACTCGATAATGTCCTTTTCCCGGCAATAGGCCAGCGGGCGAATGACGATATTGCGGTTGTCGTCGCTGCGCAGCTTGGGCGGCATGGCTTTCATCTTGCCGCCGTAGAACATGTTCAGAAACAGGGTTTCGATGATGTCGTCGCGGTGATGGCCCAGGGCAATCTTGTTGGCGCCGATCTCCTCGGCAAAGCCATACAGGCTGCCGCGGCGCAGGCGAGAACACAGGCCGCAGGTGGTTTTACCCTCTGGCACCTTTTCCTTGACGATGGAATAGGTATCCTTCTCGAGGATATGGTACGCCACCCCTTCCTTTTCCAGGTATTCCGGCAATATATGCTCCGGGAACCCCGGTTGCTTCTGGTCCAGGTTCACCGCCACCAGCTCGAAATTCACCGGTGCCGAGTGCTGCAGGTTGCGCAGGATTTCCAGCATGGTGTAGGAATCCTTGCCACCGGACAGGCACACCATCACCTTGTCGCCTTCACCGATCATGTTGAAATCGGCAATGGCGCGGCCCACTTCACGCCGCAGCTTCTTCTGCAGCTTGTTGAGGCGGGTCCGTTGTTTGGCGTCCAGGGCGTCCAGAGACATTACGTCACCTTCATTTTGCGGATCAATCGGCGGTACAGCGCGGGGCTCCAGCGTTTCAGGTAGACACCCGCCCCTTCGCGGCCGGCGATGATAACCTGATCACGGCCCTGCTGCACGGCCTTCACCAGCCGTTCGGCGCATTCTTCCGGGGGAATACCGGCTTCCTGGGCCTCGTCCATGCTGCCCTGAGCGGTACCGTCGGCGGTAAGCGCATTCAGGGACACGTTGGTGTGGATAAAGCCCGGCATTACCAGGGTCACCCGGATACCGGCCTCGTATTCCTCCGCACGCAGAGATTCAAAGAAACCATGGAGGGCGTGCTTGCTGGCGCTGTAGGCGCTGCGCAGTGGCGTAGGCAGTTCGCCCACCAGGGAGGTCACCACCACAAATCGCCCTCTGCCCTGTTCTTTCAACCAGGGCAGCACCGCCTTGGTCAGTGCCACGGTACCAAAGAAATTCACCTCCATGATGCGCCGATCCACCGCCAGATCCGTGTCGGCCACCAGGGATCGCTGGGAAATCCCGCCGTTATGGACCACCTGATCAAGACGTCCGAAACGCTGGCGCACCGCCGCGACGGCGGCGGGCATGGCCCCGGCATCCGCCAGATCCAGCGGCAGCACCAGATGATCATCGCTGTTGACCAACCCTTCGCGGACCCGCTTCAGCTCCTCTTCCCGACGGGCCGAAAGCACCAGAGTGGCGCCCCGGCGGGCATATTCCTTCGCCACAGCCTCACCAATTCCGGAGGACGCCCCGGTTATCCATACCACCTTGCCAGCCAGCGTTTCGGCCATCTAACACGCTCCTTGAAATCAAATACACCGCAAGGGTAATGGCATGGGCGAGAAATCCAAAGACAGGAATGCCAAACAGGCTCACTGCGAAGCCGCGCAGGAGCTGGCACTCGAACAGCGATTGCCGGGCTTCCAGCGTGGGAGTCCTTCCGCGGCTTCACGCACTGCGGTGAAATAACCCTGTTTCGAGAAATAATTCGCAACATATTGTTTTTAAAGGATTTGAATTCTTTTCTTTGCCGCATTCCCCCCAGCCCATGGGGCCGCAACTTTCAGCATGAGAGCGGCATCCCGCCCGACATGATCAGGCCTCACAACACCGCGTTAACACACCCGTCAAACGATTGTGTTGCCCGAGCCGGTCTGTCAGCTTCTCTCTACCTCTCACTATGACATCACTGTGACCTGTGATGAGAAAAACGGTAAAGTCAGATAAAAAGCCACCCGGCCACCAACAGGACTTTATCGCTTACGTGTTTACCCTGATTCCCGCCGACCCGCCGGAGCGCGCCATCCGCCTCCGCCGCCAGATCATGGCCGTTTATTCCTATTGCCTGCTATGGGTAGGGACGATAATCGGCGTCGAACTCAGTGCCTTTGCCCCGGATACGCCACACCTGACCATTTTCGCGGTGCTATTCGCCATCAATCTGGTGTTCTACCTGCTGATCCGCAGCGGCCTCAGTGAACGACTCGGCGATCCCAGCCTGACCATTCTGCAGATGGCCACGGGCATCATCCTTACCACGGTGATCCTCCACTACACCCGCGAGCTGCGTGGCGCCATGTTGAGCATCTACTTCATGGTGATGACCTTCGGCATTTTTGCCCTGGACCGGCGCCGGCAAATGGCCATGGCTGGCTTTACCCTGCTCTGTTTCACCGCCTTGCAAGTCTACGAATGGATAGAAACGCCCCAGCAGGCGATCTTTTCGTTTCTGATCGGCCACTGGATCATCCTCGCCCTGATCCTGTGCTGGTTTATCTATATGGGGGGATATATCCACAACCTGCAAAACCGGGTCCGGGATCAACGGGAAAACCTGCGTGATGCCCACAGGCGCCTGAAAGCTATTGCGGTACGCGATGATCTCACCGGGCTGTATAACCGCCGCCATTTTCTGGAACGGCTGGAAGAAGAGCTCTCCCTCGCCAACCGCAACCACACGCCTCTGTACCTGGCGATTATCGATCTGGACCATTTCAAGCAGGTCAACGATAACTACGGCCATCACAGTGGCGACGAGGTCCTCAGCCGGTTTGCCCGTATCGCCAGCCAGAGCCTGCGCAAGTCGGACCTGCTGGCCCGCTATGGCGGGGAAGAATTCGTGGTGCTGTTTCCCCATGCCTCCGAGGCTGCCAGTGAGGCCGCTCTTGAGCGCTTGCGCAGCCAGTTTGCTGAACAGGGCTACGACTTCGCTCCACAACTGCATACCACTTTTTCTGCAGGGCTCACCGCCTTTCATGAAGGAGAAACCGCAGACCAGTTAACCAAACGGGCGGATACCGCCTTGTATGAAGCCAAATCCCGGGGACGAAACCGGATAGCAAAACTGCCCTGAGCCATAATGCCGGGAATGCCTGGAGCCCCTGAACAACTCCCGGTATGCTTGCGGCCAGCGGAGGACTCAATGTCAGATATCACCAATCCCAGCCTGAAAAATACCGTTCGCCAATATTTCCAGGAGCAAGGCGAAGACGCCCCTACCTGGACGGAAATCCATGGCATGCTCTGTGCCCTGGCCGTGGGGCCAGAGGTGGAGTCAGTGGATTATGCTGCGGAGCTGGAGATGCCGGTTCCAGGGGAAGTCAGCGATGCCCTCAACCGGTTGCGCGAGCGGCTGGTCACCCAGTTGCTTGGCGGGGATGCCATCAACCTGCCCTGCCTGCTGGACCCATTCCAGGAAGAGGATGGCCAGGATCTGGCTAGCTGGTGTGCCGGTTTCATGACCGGGGTTTTCGTGGATGAGGAGGCCTGGTATCAGGATGATGAGGAACAGATGGCTCAGCTGTTACTACCCTTCATTCTTATCTCCGGGGTAGACGATGACGAAGCTCTGGACACCCTCTGGGAAAACACCCAGGTGGTCCGGCAAATGGCCTTGAGCATCCCGGAAATACTGGAAGAGCTTTACCTGGTATTTCATGGTCCGGACCAGGGCGAGGTATTCGCCCCGGCAGATTAACCGAACACCAGGCACAAACCGGGAGTCAGTCTTCCTGCAAAGACAGGTGACTGATGTCCGGGGAAACCGGCGGTTTTTCCTCTTTTTTCTGCCCCAGCACTTCCCCGGCCTGGGCCATGCTCAGGTGACTGACATCCGGTGCTGGCGGTGGTGCTGCCTTGTCGCTGTTATCCATTTCCGCCCCCACTTCTGCCACAGAGAACGCCCCGGAAAAACCGGTGCCCCCGGTGCGGATGGTGCCAACCGTTTCCAGATCCCCTGACGTCTGCTCTGACTGCTCCTGACTTTCAGGTGCCGGAGAAGCGGCACGGGGCTCCGGTGCCGATGGCGGCTGTACAGGATCTGCTACCGGCCGCAATTCGCACTCGGCACCGGCCTGTTTCAGCACCGCGCGGAATTTCATGGCGGTGGCCTGGTCCGCATCCTTCTTCAGCACCACCGGTTGCCCGGAGAACAGTTTCTCCACCCGGGCTGCATCCATCTTGAAAATTTTTCCCAGGTTGGCCTTCACCGTAGCCGGGTCCGACCCTTTCACCAGCTGACCGGCAAAAACAATATGAAAACGGGTATCGGCCATTGTGGATTCCTCTCTCATTCTCGTTCACTACCAATGTAGCGCACTCGACCATGGGCAGCACGGTTGCTCAAAGCCTGTTTACCTGTGTTGCGTGACGCATGCAGCTTGAAGCCGCCGTCACGCCATTTCACTGGCGGCGTATTCAGCCAGCGCAGCAATGGTGCGCGACGGATTCAGGCCCAATGCACGAGGCACCATGGCACCATCAACCACAAACAGATTGGGATAGTTGAACACTTCCCCCCGGTGGTCTACCACACCCTGCTCCACAGAATCGGCCATATTGCAGCCCCCTAGCGGGTGCGGGGTGACCAGATCCTTGAACCAGGTCCAGGTAGCAGGGGTCATGGGTTCCCCCCCGGTGGCGGCGGTCAGCGCCAGGTGCCGGTCCGCCAGGCCCTGTACTGCCTTTTCCGCCTTGCGGTAATCCCATTCCAGCTTCAACCGGTCTTTCTTCCAGGGCCAGTACCAGCGTCGGCCCAGATAGAAACGACCACCGGGGTCGTCCATGGCTTGCCCGAACCAGGGCATCATCTTCGCAAAGGGATCACTGCTGTCACCGTATTCGAGCATGGCCGCTCCCAGCCGGGTGCCGGCAAAACGGGAATTCTTCCCCAGCCGCTCCATCCAGCTACCGAGAATATCCGGCACGCCACCGTCTTCCACAAAATACCGTGCGCCACCATCGGAGCCATCCAGGTAATCGATGGCACTGGTAATGGTGGGGCCCCGAGTGGGAGAAACCCGTCGCTCGTCATAGAATGCCATCGTGGCAAAGTCACCATTGCAGGACCAGTTGTGGCCCAGCTTGCGACTCAGTTTCGGCAGGGTCTTGTATTGATCCCGACAGCGCAACAGCAGTTCCGTGGAGCCCATGGAACCGGCAGCCACGATCACCTTCTCTGCCTTGAACCGTCGCCAGCAATGGCTATCCAGGTCCCGGGCCAGCACCTCATAGCCACCGCCATCCAGAGCGCGAATGGTACGCACATGATGCAGGGGGCGAACATCGGCACCGGCGTTCTCCGCCGCTGCCAGGTAATTCATATCCAGGGTGTTCTTGGCTTGCACCGGGCAACCCAGATCGCAATTACCGCAATGCACACAGGTGCCCTGGGTCTTGCCCTGTGGATTCACCCAGGATCGGCTGTGGCCATAGTCATACGGGTCATCGCGCTCCGGGCTCCACTCCGGATCAAAGGTGATCGCCTGGGGAACAATACGAAACCGGTCACCGGCCCCCACCGCGTCTGCCCCCTCTTTCATCAGGTGCGTACGTGGTGTCCATTGATTGGCCGGCAACTCCTGCACATTGAGCATGACACCGGTGGTATCGTAATGGGGCTTGAGCGTGGCGTAGTCGATGGCCTCGGGCCAGCCTTGCGCGAATGCCTCCGGCCTGGCTTCGATGCTGACGTTGGCATAGATCAGGGAACCACCGCCAACACCGGCACCCATGGCGATACTCATGTCGCCGAAATAGCGGAAATCAATCCAACCGTTCTGTTTTTCCGGTTCCTTTTCATCCCACAGCCAGTCTCGCTGGGATACCGAAGGGTAATCCTCCGGCAACCAACGCCGCCCCCTTTCCAGCACCACCACCCGGCTTCCCTTCTCCGCCATCCGGCAGGCCATCACCGAGCCGCCGAAGCCGCTGCCGATGATCAGGACATCCACATTTTCCATTGTCTCCCCCAACCCCTGTTTTTTTATCGTCACCTTTGCGACAACGCTTTTTTAATCAAGGTTTTGCACTATAAAATTAACTGTCAATCCTGTCTATTTGCAGCACTTTCCAGTAATCTGGCGACTGTCTTCGCCGGCCTCATTGCAGCACCCATGGAACAGATCGATTTCGTCACTATTGAAGAGCAGCAACGCCCCCGCAAGCGCAATGGCGCCGCGCGCAAACCTGCTCCGAAGAAAGCCGCGAAGCCGCAGCGCCCGGGTGCCGTTCGCGACGGCTACCGCCGCCTCACAGCTGATATCCCCGCCGATCTGCACAAGCGCCTGAAAATGCAGGCTCTGATGGAGGACCGCTCCGTCACTGAACTGATCGTGCAAGCCGCGGAGTGTTTTCTTCGCAATCGGGACTAGCAAAAAGCACGCAGCATGCCTGCCAGGTTAGTCCCCTCCTCTTTCACACAATCGTAACCCCCCTGTCATTCCTCCGCACCGATCCATAACCATCCTGACAATCGACGCCACCGTTGAGGAGCTAGCAGATGGCTGCGGATCTGTTTTTGTTAGGGTGCACCCTGGTCTTCGGGGTGAGCTTTCGCTTTCTCTTCCATCACCTGCCGGAAGAACGCTGGCAATTCGTCGCCTCGCTACCCCTGAAGAAAAACAGCGATGGCTCCTGGCAAGGCCTGAACCTGACTTTCTATGGGTTATTTACCGGCATTGCCGGCGGGCTCGGCGTTGCCGCCTTCATTCTGCTCACCGCCTCCGCTGGCGTAGCCCTTGGTACTGCCTTGCTGCTAACGTTGGGAGTGCTGGCCATTTGCCTGCCTGCGGCCAAGATAATTGCCACTGTGGTGGAGAAAAACCGCCATGGTTTTACCGTGGGCGGCGCCAGCTTTGTGGGCATTATCATCGCCCCGCTTTTTCTCTGGCTGGCGGACCTGGCCAGCCAGCGCTGGTGGGACACGGCCCTGCCGATTCTGCCCATGCTGGCGGCCATGTCCATTGCCTATGTGCTGGGTGAAGGCATCGGCCGGCTGGCCTGCATCAGCTTCGGCTGCTGTTACGGCAAGGCACTGAATCGCTCACCACGGTGGGCCCAGCGCCTGTTCTGTACCCTTAATCATGTCTTTATCGGCAAGACCAAGAAGATCGCCTTTGCCGGGGAAATGGAAGCGGTAAAAGTCATTCCTATCCAGGCGGTGACCTGCGTGATTTATACCGCCCTGGCCCTGCTCTGCAGCGCCCTGTTTTTCCATCGGCAATTTGCACTGGCCTTTGCCCTGAGTCTGGTGA
The DNA here is from genome assembly GCF_019431375.1 of Alcanivorax sp. Lineage (NCBI taxonomy): Bacteria > Pseudomonadati > Pseudomonadota > Gammaproteobacteria > Oceanospirillales > Alcanivoracaceae > Alcanivorax > Alcanivorax sp. The sequence continues at coordinate 578,202 of NZ_CP080267.1, read as the reverse complement.
GCAGCCAGTTGTGGCGGGTGTATTCCGAGACACTGCGGGCAGATTATCGAGGCGGCAGCAAGCTGTTCTCCGTCTACCAACTGATGGCACTACTGGCCGCGCTCTATGGCATTGCCATCAGCCTGGCGCTACCTGCCCATGCCGGCCTTGCCCCGGATCTGGCTGCCGGGCTGGGCGCCCTGTGGACACCGGGCGTCATCCTCAGCCTGCAGGTCATCACCGTGACCATGTTCTTCTTCTCCGGCACCAGCACCATCACCACCGGCGAACTCCGCTTCGGCCTGGCCGAAGACTGGCGCAGCCAGGCAGGGTGTGAAGAGGAAGGGTGCAAGGGAGAGGGGAGAAGGCGGCAGCTTGAACAGCTGCAAGCTACAAGCCTCAAGCTACAACACGAGAAACGAATGTAGTGTTTCCAACGCAAGAGGCCGCGCCCAGGACTCGGGCGCGGCCTCTTGCGTTTCAAATACCAACATTATTGAGCCGCGTTGTAGCTTGTAGCTTGTAGCTTGTAGCTTGTAGCTTGTAGCTTGTAGCTTGTAGCTTGTAGCTTGTAGCTTGTAGCTTGTAGCTTGTAGCTTGTAGCTTGTAGCTTGTAGCTTGTAGCTTGTAGCTTGTAGCTTGTAGCTTGTAGCTTGTAGCTTGTAGCTTGAAGCTTTGACCTCACCCCAACGCCACCGCCTTCACCTGTGCATAGAGCTGGGTACCGGGAAACACTTCCAGCTCCCGGGCGGAGCGGCTGGAGATGCGGGCCAGCAGGCGTTGATCGCCCAGGACCAATTGCACTACCGCCTGCCCCGGCCCCACTTCACGCAGCCCCGCCACCTGCACCGGATGGATATTGAGGATGCTGGAATCCTGCGGCGCCTGGCGACACAGACTCACATCCCGGGCGGCAATACGGAGGCGCACCGGTTCATCGCCCGCCACCGGCTGGGCCGCCGGCAGCCAGAAGGTCTGCTGCGCAACAGTCACCGCCTGCAAATGATCGTGGCTGTCATAATCCCCCAGCTCGCCGTACAGCAAGGCGGTGGCATCGCCCCGCTGTGCCAGCGGACCATCCAGCCGGGCCAGCTCCTCATGGGCCTTGCCGCTGGCCACGATACGGCCCTGCTCCATCAGCCAGACCTGCCGCGACAGGGTCAGTAACTCATCCAGATCATGAGTAACGTAGATCACCGGCACCTGCCTGGCAATCTCGCTGACCATGCCCAGCAGTTCCTGCTTGTGACCGTGATCCAGGGCGGACAGGGGCTCATCCAGTAACAGCAGTTCCGGCCCCGCCAGTAGCGCTCGGGCCAGTGCCACCCGTTGGGCCTCACCACCGGACAGTGTCGTCACGGAACGATCCAGCAAAGCATCGATTCGCGTCTGGTTGACCACCCTGTTCAGATCCCCTGCCTTTCCCCGGCGCTTCATCACGTAGGTCAGATTGCCGCGTACACTCAAATGCCGGAACAGGGTCGGCGCCTGAAACATCATGCCCAGGGGGCGCTCCCAGGGCGGTAGCTTGACCTCATCGGTTTGCCATAACTGCTCACCGAAGCGAACCTCGCCATCACAATCCTGAAGGCCCGCGAGCATCCGCAGCAGCGTGCTTTTACCGGAACCGGAAGGACCAAACAGCACGGTCACCCCCGTGGCCGGAAGCTGTGCCTGCACCTGCAGGCGACACTGCCCCACCTGTCCGGACAGGGAGAATGCCAAGCTCATGGCATCACCCCCGTGCTCTGCTTGCGTTGCCAGCGAAACAGGGCCCACAGCATCAGCACCGAGGCCACCAACAGCACGGCGGCCAGCCGGTGGGCATTGGCGTAGTCCCCTGCCTCCACATGCTCATAAAGCGCCACAGAGGCCACTCGGGTTTCCCCCGCCAGGCTACCGCCAATCATCAGCACCACACCGAATTCTCCCAGGGTGTGGGCAATACCGAGAATGGCCGCAGTGGCATAGCCCTGACGGGCCTGGGGAATCACCAACGAAAAGAAGCGGTCCATGGGTCGGGCACCAGACACCGCTGCCATATCCAGCTGGCGAGGCTCAATGGCTGCGAAGGCATTCTTGAGGGGTTGCAGGACAAACGGCAGCGAATAGACCAGCGAGCCAATCACCAGACCGGTAAAGCTGAACGCCAGGGAACGAACATCGCCCCATTGCGCCAGCCAGCCACCCGGCCCATTCGGTCCCAGCCCGATCAACAAATAAAAACCCAGCACAGATGGCGGCAGTACCAGCGGCAGCGCCAGCAAGGCCTCCAGCAGCGCCTGGCCGGGCAAACGACGACGGGCCAGCCACCAGGCCAACGGCGTACATACCATCAGCAGGATGACGGTGGTGACCAGCGCCAGTTTGATGCTGACCCACAGGGCCAGCCAGTCGCCATCATTCAACATTATCGGCGACCTCATCGGTACGGTAACCCAGCTCACGAATCATCGCCTGGGCCTCGGCAGAAAACAGAAAATCATAAAAATGGTGAGTTGCGGGCGCATCTGTCAGCAAACCTGCCTGCTGAAGGATGGGCGGATAAAAAACCTCAGGGATACGCCATTGTCGCCCCCCCTGCCCTCGTATCTGACTCAGTGCCACAAAGGCCGCCTCGGCGGCGCCGCTGTGGGCAAAATGATAGCTCTGCCCTACGTTCTCCGCCTTTACCAAAATCACCGAATCCGGCAGCGGAAATCGTTCCAGAACTGCCTGAGCGGCCTCCCCATAGGGCGCGGTACGCGGGTTGGCCATGGCCACTGGAGTGACCATACCGGCTACCAGCGATTGACCATCGAGTACCTCGCCGGCGCCCGGGGACCACAACACCAACCTGCCAATGGCATAGGTGCGCACAGTGCCAGCCAGTATCAGCCCTTCCGACGCCAGCTCCTGCGGCCGCCGAGCATCTGCGGCAAGGAAAATATCGTAGGGCGCCCCCTGTCGGATCTGCGCCGCCAGTTTTCCGCTGGAACCCACGGTGATCTGAATATCCGCCCGGGGGTTATGCTGGCGATACTGCGCGACCAGTTGTTTCAGCGGGGAGGAAAAATTGGCAGCGACAGCAATCTGCACGGGCTCAGCAGCCGCGATGGTGACAACCATCAACAGCAGGCTGGCAAACAAACACTTCATGGAGGCTCCACGACGATGACCTGGCAGGGCCCAGTCTATGTCATCACGCCGGGCGGCACTATTGGTGATCCGTACCGGAAACTGGTCTCCTACAACAGGAGCGAGGTACGAGTAGCGAGTAACGAAAACAAGCTTTTTGCTCTTCGCTACTCGTCACTCGTGTCTCGAAACTGGATCACTCAGGACGGCTTGCGGGGATTCTGGCCACGATGCTGGCGGCCACGGGCGCGGGCCAGTTCGATCTGCTTCTGGCGCTCGGCAAAACGCGCCTTCTGTTCCGGTGACGATTCGTCGTAGCACTTGGGACAGGACACGCCCAGCTGGAATTTTTCCGATGCCTTTTCCTCATCACTGATCGGCCGACGGCAAGCGTGGCACTGGTCAAACTCGCCAGGATTGAGATCGTGGTCAACGGTAACCCGCTCGTCGAAGACAAAACATTCGCCTTCCCACAGGGAGTCTTCCCTGGGCATTTCCTCCAGGTATTTGAGGATGCCACCCTTCAGGTGATAGACCTCTTCAAAGCCCTGCTCTTTCAGGTAAGCGGTGGATTTTTCACAACGAATCCCGCCGGTACAGAACATGGCTACTTTCTTGTGTTTGGCCGGGTCCAGGGTGTCCTTCACATAATCGGGGAATTCCCGGAAGGTGCGGGTTTCCGGGTTGATGGCGCCCTTGAAGGTGCCCACTTCCACTTCGTAATCGTTACGGGTATCGATCAGGATGGTCTCCGGATCGCTGATCACAGCGTTCCATTCTTCCGGACTCAGGTAGGTGCCCACGGTACGGTTGGGATCAATACCCTCGACGCCCATGGTGACGATTTCCTTCTTGAGCTTGACCTTGGTACGCAGGAAGGGATGCTCGTCGTGGAAGGATTCCTTGTGCTCCAGATCTGCCAGGCGCGGATCGTCACGGAGCCAGCCAAGCACCGCATCGATGCCGGCCCGGGGCCCGGCGATGGTGCCATTGATCCCCTCATTGGCCAGTAACAGGGTGCCGCGCACATTCTGTGCAAGCATCAGCGCCAGCAGTGGCTCTCGCAACTGCTCGAAATCGTCCAGACGGACAAACTTGTACAGGGCAGCAACGACAATGCTGTCCGATCTTTCCACTTTATGCTGACTCACGCCTTGAACTCCGGATCGTGCTTGCTGCCACCAAGACAGTCAGGGGATGCACTGACTTCACCGCCCTTGGCCTGCCACTCCGCCACGGTATAGGTGTGCAGCGCCAACGCATGTACCGGCCCCGCCAGCTCGTCGGCCAGTACCTTGTAGAGCATCTGGTGGCGACGTACCGGCAGCATGCCGTCAAAGGCATCACTCACCAGCACCAGCTTGAAGTGGGTTTCCGAATTGGGCGGCACACTGTGCTTGTGGCTTTCGTTTTCCAGGACCAAATGTGCCACAGGAACGGCCTCGGAAACCTTGCGCTCGATCAATGTTGCTACGCTCATGGCACTCACCACTCTCTACTCACGCACTTGGACGTTTCGCAGATCAAAACCAGTATAGCGCGGCACTGGCGCCGCGCGGGGGGCGGTATTCTACGCGCTTTGGTTAATCCTGAGAAATGTCCGGCGATCGGACACTATCCGCTCACTCCGGCACTGGAATGATCGACGCCCAGAGGGCCTCGGCAGCCTCATCCAGCAAGCCGGCCATCTCCTCTCCGGGGCCAAGCTGACGCACCTGCCGCCGGGCGGACCAGCCCTGCCAGCCCGGGCCATCGCCGTGGGCAAACGCGCCCCAGGCATCCTGCACCTGGCGGGAAAGCGCTTTGGCAGCATCACCACCGCCGGTGAAGTACATCCCCGCTGGAGTATCGGTGACCCCAAACACGAAGGGCACATCCACCACATGGCAGGCACCCAGCGCCAGCCCAAAAGGTTCGCTCTGCCAGGTAAACTGGAAGCCCCAACAATCCGGGTTGTGGCAGCTCTGGGCATCCAGCAAACGCACCGTAGGCACCCGGAACAGACGATCGGATTCCATCGCCGAAAACACATCCAGCGGACTGCGACGGGGGTCCGGCGTTACGGTAGTGCGGTAATAATCAAATGCCCGGGCGCCATTGTCCGGCAGTCCCCGCTCGAACCGGCGCTGGATTTCCTGGTCATCCACCTCGCGCAGGGAGTCCATTTTTACCGTACCGGCCAGCACGCCAGCATATTGGAAGAAGTGGTATTCATCCTGACAGACACCGGCCAACAGTCGCTTGTCCGCAGCCGCACCGGCGGCAATGGCGTCAATCGGTAACTGCGGCAACAGATCACCATCCACCATGGGCAGAAAGTTCATCGCGAACTGTGGCGTGGTGCTACGCAGTCCCCGGTCCACCAGCACTTTTACCGCCTGGTTCTGGGCCTTGATCCAGTCTTTATGGGCGCTGTCACGGAGCTTCTCTGCGGCACTGCCTTCGCCTGGCAGCGCCGCCACAAAGGCATCGGTAACCTTGCGAACCTGCTCCGGGGCCAGGACAAAATCCGCCGCGCCGGACTGAACAATGGCTGCGTGGAACAGCGGCGCCGCCCGTGGGCATGCCAGCAAGGCGCAGACACTGAAGCCACCGGCGGACTCCCCGAATATGGTGACCCGGCTGGCGTCACCGGCAAAGCCATGGATGTTTTCCTGCACCCATTCCAGCGCCGCCAGCTGATCACGCAACCCCAGATTGGTGTCCGCCTGCAGCTCCGGCGCCACCGATGAGAAATCCGCAAAGCCCATGGCACCCAACCGGTAGGCCGCATTCACTACCACGACCCGCTGGCTGCGGGCCAGTTCCGCACCGTTGTACAACGGCTGGGAAATGGAACCGGCCAGGTAGGCGCCGCCATGGAACCAGACCATCACCGGAAAGGGCCCCTCCCCTTCAGGCACCCAGATATTCAGATACAGGCAGTCTTCGCTGGACTCGTGGACACCCATCAGTGGGTTCTTCATCTGCAGTGAAGGCTGGGGATATTGGTCAGCGGTTACCGCGTTATCACTGTTCGGCAAAGGCCGGGGCGCCTTGAAACGATGCTCACCCAGCGGCGGCAAGGCAAACGGGATGCCTCTGTATTCGGTGACACTGTTACGGCTCAGTCCCTGGTAGCGGCCCTGGCGAATCACTGCTGACATGGATGGATCCTTTTCTGATTTCTGTCTGACAGCCTTGCCCTGCCCCCGTGCGTTTTCCGTCAGGCAATGATTGGCCAGAAGCCACGATGGTAGCTACTGCAAAGGCTGGGTGTAGACCTTAGCAAATTACCTACTGATGAGTAGGCCAAACCTCATGTTTAATTGTTAGACAACATTAACGACACTGTCAGAATCCTGACTTACACTTGTTCACGCCCTCGCAGCCACCGCCAGAGGGCTTTGCTAATCCATTTTTTCTAGGAGGGAAGCCCCCCATGAGCAACGCTACGATCGAGCAACTCAACGAGCGCTATGAACAAGTTACCACCGAAGCCAAAGCGGCTCTGGAAAAACTGAACACCGCCGTGCGTGGTGCCTACACCCGTCTGGAAGAAAACGGCAACGAGCTGTTCCAGACCCTGGTTAAAACTGGTGAGAAGCGCCAGAAAGCCCAGAGCAAACCGCAGAAGAAAACGGCAGCCAAAAAGCAGCCGTCCCAGCTGGACGAAGTGCGCGGTAAGGTTGCCTCTGCTCTGGGTCTGCCCACCCGTGATGAAGTGGAAGCCCTGAACAAGAAGCTGGCCTCCCTGACCCGCAAGGTCAACAAACTGGCCAAAGAAGCCAAATAATCCTTCTTTGCCCCCCTCAGGGGCGGCCACGCCGCCCCTGCCCCCCGCTTTGTCTCACCTGAACCGTTGACTTCGCCGCTCGCCTCTCGTTATCTAGTGCATCCAAGAGATAACAAAAAATACGCGAGCCAAGATGTCCGCCAGCCTGTCCTCTTCACTGAAATTACGTACCGTCGCCCCTTTCTGGCTTGAATTCCTGCTGGATGCAGCCCTGCGTGCCGGTGTCGATCTGAGTGGTGCGCTAGTGGATTTGGGCATCAGCAACGACGATCTGGAAAACCCCCAATCCCGCATTGCCATGTCGGTAGAGAACCAGCTACTCAAGCAGGCCATCGAGGAGAGCGGAGACCCGCTTTTCGGCTTGCACATGGGCGAAGGCATCCGCCCGCGCTTCATGGGTGAGCTTGGCTATGCCAGCATGTCTAGCGCCACCCTCGGTGACGCCATCGAGCTGATGATCCCCTTTACCAAGGTCACCAGCGAATGTGCCCAGCTGCGCTTCGAGTGGCGCGACAAGTCCTTGTGGCTGATCTGGGAAAGCGACCTGGAAGACCTGGCCACTTATCCGACTCGTATAGATGCCAACTTCGCCGGCGCCATCACTTACGGCCGCTGGCTTATCGGCAAGGAAATGTCGCCGACCAAGGTACTGTTTCGTCACCCACCACAGGGCGATGAGCAGGAATACCAGCGAATCTTCCGCTGTGAGGTAGCCTTCGAGCAGCCCCTGAATGCCATCGTACTGGACGCCGGTTTACTGGACCTGCCCCTGCGCGATGCGGACCCGGAGATGCACAAGGTGGCACGTTCTCGCATGCAGCGGGCGGTCACCCAGTACCATGCCCGCGACAATCTGCTGGAACAGGTGCGCCTGGAGATTCAGAAACGTCTGCAGCAGGGTGTCCCGCAACTGGAGCCTATTGCCGACCAATTGGGCATCAAGCCCTGGACCCTGCGCCGCCAGCTGCGTTCAGAGAACACGGATTTTTCCAGCCTGCTGGAAGACGAACGTCGCCGCCTGGCCTGTGACTGGTTATTGCACAGCGACCGCTCGGTGAACCAGATCGCCCTGGATCTGGGCTATTCGGAACAAAGCGCTTTCAACCGGGCTTTCAAGCGTTGGTTCGGTGTCACCCCGGTGCACTACCGGGAACAACAAGGTAGCGCGTTATCCCCCGACGATTGACGCGCCGCGCCAGCGGCGCTTGCATTGCCCCAGGGTAAGCCCTTTGGCAAACCCCTCCACCAGGGTCTCCCCCAGGTTGCCCTGTAGCATACGGGTGGACAGAGGCATTAACGGGTAGAAGACCCGCGCCAGCTTCTCCACGGTCATCACCTCTTCCTGCCAACCCGCCAGCCACCAGGGGTAGCTCGCCAATTGCCCGGCAAGAATTGCCTGGGCAGCCAGCTGGCCGCTGAGAACGGCGCCATAAATCCCCTCACCCAGCAACGCTTCGGTACAACCGGCCGCATCACCGGCAAACAGGATTCTGCCCTGACACAAACGGGCCCGAGGCAGCCAGGTGCCGAGCGGGTAGCCCTGAACCCCCGAGGGACAGGCGCCCAGCCGTTGCCGACTGTAGCGATCAAGCTGCTCACGGCTCGGGGAGGCAATACCCTGACGCCACACGTAAAGACCGACGTTGACGTGATCTCCCTTGGGGAAAAGCCAGCCGTAGCCTCCCTTGATTGCCGCAAAATCCAGTGTCATACCCGGATAGCGAGAGAGCCGATCTCGAGGTACACGCCCCTCGATGGCCACGGCGCCGGCATAACGGCGCTCCCCCAACAATTTGCGCACCGGGCTGTGGGCACCGTCGGCGGCAATCAGTGCCTCAGCATGAAAGCGCTCTCCCTCACGAGTAGTCAGCATTACAGAGCGACCATCCTGCCGCAGGGACGCAATCCCTCGAGTTTCCACAAAGCTGGCTCCCTGATGCCGTGCCTGTTGCCGGCAGAACGCATCCAGTTCGGCCCGTTCGGTCATCACACAAAAAGGGCTTGGTGCGTGCAGCACCTGGCTGTTGGCAGGAAAGCGCCCGACCCAGAGTGTGGACACCACTTCACGGACAACAGGTGCGATGGAGAAGCGGTAGCGATTCAGGGTCTTTGCCGTCACCCCGCCAGCGCAGGGTTTCCCCTGTCCGGCAGGCCGTGACAGGACCAGCACACGCCGCCCCGCCGCTGCCAGGTCCCAGGCGGCAGCACAACCGGCCTGGGCAGCACCAACCACCACTACATCCCATTTCGTCATTCATTGCCTCGTATTAAATCAGCCCACTCCGGGATAGGACCTCGGTCCAAGTATGAATAGGCCTGTGCTTCCTTTATAATGCGCCCCGTCCGGGACCCCTGACCCATGGCGGTATTCGCCATTGCTCAGTGGCTCCCCAGGTTTCAGCCCCATAAGTTCTCCCGAATTCAAGCTAGGAGATTGTTAATGAAAGCACCCGTACGCGTAGCCGTTACCGGCGCCGCTGGCCAAATCAGCTATTCCCTGCTGTTCCGTATCGCCTCCGGCGACATGCTCGGCAAAGACCAGCCCGTTATCCTGCAACTGCTGGAAATCACCCCCGCCATGGAAGCCCTGAAGGGCGTTATCATGGAACTGGAAGATGGTGCTTTCCCGCTGGTCGCCGGCATTGTTGGCACCGACGATGCCAACGTGGCCTTCAAGGACGCCAACTACGCGTTGCTGGTTGGTGCTCGTCCGCGTGGTCCGGGCATGGAGCGTAAAGATCTGCTGGAAGCCAACGCAGCAATCTTCTCCGCCCAGGGTAAAGCCATCAACGACAACGCCAGCAAGGACATCAAGGTGCTGGTTGTCGGCAACCCGGCCAACACCAATGCCCTGATCGCCCAGCGCAATGCGCCGGACATCAACCCCCGTCAGTTTACTGCCATGACCCGTCTGGACCACAACCGTGGCATGGCGCAACTGGCCAATAAACTGGGCAAGACGGTCAACGACATCACCAAGATGACCATCTGGGGCAACCACTCCTCTACCCAGTACCCTGATCTGCACCACTGCGAAGTGGACGGCAAAGTGGCCATCGACCAGGTTGAGCAGGACTGGTACGAAGGCACTTACATTCCGGAAGTGCAACAGCGTGGCGCCGCCATCATCAAGGCCCGCGGTGCGTCCTCTGCCGCTTCCGCAGCCTCTGCGGCTGTTGACCACATGCGTTCCTGGGCCCTCGGTACTGCCGATGGTGACTGGGTTTCCATGGGCATCTACAGCGACGGTTCCTACGGCATCCAGGAAGGCCTGATCTACTCCTTCCCCTGCACCTGCAAGGATGGCGACTGGAGCATCGTTCAGGGTCTGGAAGTGAACGATTTCTCCCGTGGCAAGATGGAAGCCACCGAGAAGGAACTGGCGGAAGAACGTGACGCCGTTTCCCACCTGCTGCCGTAAGGTTTTGCAGGTATAAAAAAGGGGCTCTTCGGAGCCCCTTTTTTTATGGTCGATCTAGCAAGATTACTCAGTAGTCGTAGTCGTACTGCATTTCGGAGGCGGCCTGGGCACGCTCCACGTATTGATTGTAGGCTGGCAATGCCACTGCCATCAGTAGCCCGATATAACCCACGAACAACACTGCCACCACCACAAACGCCGCTATCACACCGCCGCTGTTGGCCACCGGCTTGGGGCCGAATTTGTTCGGACCCTTGGTGCCCGGCATGAAGATCAACAGCAACCCCATGATCAGATTCACGATGGGGACCAGGAACAACAGTACAAACCAGCCGCTGGCATTGATGTCATTCAACCGGCGAATCGCATAGATCACCGTCATCACCAGAATAAACAGCATCACCACCATAGCCAGCAAACCCAGCAACATGGTGGCGCCGGAATTGGCAGAAGCGCTGTCAAAGCCGCCCATGAACCCTGCAAGAATGCCACCCACAACCGCAATCGCCAGGTAGGACAACATGGTCAGGCCAAAGGCATAGACCACATAACGCATGCGTCCGATACGACCTGACGCCGCGAGCAACTTCGGTTGGTAGTCTTCATCAACATTGACGGAGACATCCGCAGATGGCGCCTGATAAGGCTGGTTCATGATTCCCCCCCAGGGATTATTACCAATAGAATTAAAGAGTGTGCCGGCGGCTGAAATCATCCATTGCACGCAACAGGTCACGACGGCTGATCTGGCCCACCAGGCGACCACCTTCCAGCACAGGCAAGCGGCGGCGGTGGTCGGCCAGAAACACTTCCGCCACATCCAGAATGGAGGTTTCCCCGGTCACCGTCTGCAGATCCACACTCATGTATTCCTTCACCGGTCCGATTTCCGTGCCGTGGTAGCTGGCTTCCAGAGCGCCTTTCAGGCAGTCGGATTCAGAGAAGACACCCACCAGACGGCCGTTTTCATCAACCACAGGCGCACCGGAAATCTTGTGTTCCAGAAACACACGAATGGCTTCGTTAACCGACATTTCCGGTGTGATGGTAACCAGGCGGCGGGTCATATAGTCCGCCACTTTAATGGACTTGAGCATAATGGCTTCCCTGTTATTGGCGACCAATGGGCCGGGTTCGTCTGCCTGACGCTCCCGTCATAGGGCGGCGCAACCAGCCTCCTTTATAGCAGAAAACAGCTATAAGACCACCGCATTCCACCGCATATCAGCATAAGACGAACGGCTGTGGCAAAGCAGCCACTATAGGAGTATTTTTGCAGAAAAAATAAAAACCTATGGAAAGGGGTACACAATGAACCGCAGAAAAGAGGATGTAACGACCTGCACCAGGTTTCGTAGTGACCGATTTTTCACCGAGGGCAGCCAGTGGTACTTCGCTACAAGGGAAAATACTATCGAAGGCCCCTTTAGCAGCCGCGAAGAAGCAGAAAATGGCCTGATGCTTTACCTGAGAGACATTCAGGCCAAAGAGAGCTTCGGCCTGAAGCCGGCCCGGGTACCCGGAAACCCGGGTATCAGGCAGTAAATTACAGTAATGCCTTCGGTGCAGTAATGATGCCGTTGTTATCTGCGTAGATATACTCGCCAGATTTAAAGGTAACACCACCGAAGGTCACATCAATATCAACCTGGCCTTCTCCGCGGCGCACAGATTTGATCGGTACACAGCCCAGCGTGACAACGCCAAGATCCAGCTTGGCCAGTTCGTCCACATCCCGGCAGGCACCGTAGATGATCACCCCTTCCCAGCCATTCTTGACCGCGTTTTCAGCGATCATGTCGCCGATCAGGGCATTGCGGAGACTCCCGCCACCGTCAACTACCAGCACTTTACCCTTACCGTCGGTGCCCAGGTGTTCCTTGACTCGGCTGTTGTCCTCGAAACATTTTACCGTGACGATTTCACCGCCGAAGGCACTGCGCCCCCCGTAGCTGAACCAGTTATGGCCGGTTACGACAGAAACACTGTCTGCGTTGTCGTCACACAGATCACAGGTCACAAAGGTCATACTGACTCCTTAACACAGTGGCGATTACGTTGTTGCGGACGGGAAGGCGGCCCTACTCCATCCGTTTTCACTACTCGCCTTTCACTTCTCGTTGATTACGGAACTTGCCGGCAAAAACCAGAAAATCCCGATAGCGTAATTTATAAAGACCGGTCTGCGGCCCTTCCAGCGCCATGCCCACCATGGCATCCGCCACTTTGTGGCTGTCCACTGGCAACCAGTGGGCATCGGTCCAGCGGGTCAGCGGCTCGATGACCCGATTGAAGATATTGCCCCAATCTTCCGCCGGGCGCCGGTCTTCACGCTGCCCACGCAACAGGGACGGCTGCAGGATGGCCAGTAGCGGCAACTCCAGCTTGATCAGAGCTCTTTCCGCCTGCCCTTTTACCCGGGAATAGAAAAACGGAGAGCGGGCGTTGGCATTGATCGCTGACACCACCAAAAAGCGCTGCACACCGGCACGCAGAGCCATTTGCCCAGCCAGCACCACCAGATCATGATCCACATGGCGGAAAGCCTGCCGGGACCCGGCCTTCTTCATGGTGGTACCCAGGCAACAGAACACATCATCCACCTGAAAATGTGACTGATAGGCTTCCATGTCATCCAGGTCAATCACTTGCACATCCAGCTTGGGATGCTCCACGGAGAGGGGCCGCCGACACAGTACCCGTACCTGTTCATATTCGTCGCTTTCCAGCAGATTGGTGAGGCAATCGTTGCCCACCAGTCCTGTTGCCCCCAGCAGCAAGGCTTTTCTTGTCATTCTTCATCCTCATCTTGGTCCGGCTCCGCTGGCAACCAGCGCCGCAAAACCGTCTCCAGTGCGTCCAGGTGCACTGGTTTCGCCAGAAAATCATCCATTCCCGCCGCCAGGCAACGCGCCTGTACCCCTTCCGCTGTGTTGGCGGTGATTGCCACCACCGGGGTGCGCAGCCCATCGTTCTGTTTCTCTCGCTCACGGAGCTGACGGGTCACCTCAAAGCCGTCCATTTCCGGCATCATGCAATCCATCAGAATCAGATCGAAGCCCTCCTGGTCCACCAGGGCCAGGGCAGTTTCTCCATTACTGACAGTTTTCACCTGATAGCCCAGCTTGCTGAGCATGCCTCGGGTAACCAGCTGGTTGACCTCGTTATCTTCCACCAGCATCAGCCGGAATTGCTTGCGCCGCTGGCGTTCCTCGCGGGTTTGCATGGGCGCATCGCCCACCGGCTGCTGACGCTGCAGCCCCACCAGGCGAGCCAGGGCGCTACGCAGACTGCGACGATGGGCCGGACGCACCAGCACCACCAGATCATGTTTATCGATTAACTTCTGTACCGCCGGGGTGCCGCGCTCTTCAATGGTAGCCAGCAGGATCAGGCGTACCGGCCGTAGGGACGGATCTTCCAACACGTTGCGGCACAGGTTCAGGGCCAGTTCCGGCCGCGTCCAGGTATCCACCAGCAGCAGGTCGAAATCGCTGTGTTCCCGGTGTCCGGCTCGCAGCGCCTGCAGGGCATGGTCGTACCCCTGGGCGGAGGAGCACTGACAATCCAGGGTTTCCAGTTCTTCCTGCAGGCAGGCCACGGTCCCTGAGGCCGCACCGACTACCACAGCCTCGGCGCCGTCCAAGGCCCGCACCAGATCCTGGGCTTCACGCATGTCCGGTTGCATCTGCACCGGCACCGTAAACCAGAAGGTGGAGCCCTCGCCCGGCACGCTCTCTGCGCCCAGGGTGCCGCCCATGGCGTCGATCAGCCCCTTGCAGACCAGCAAGCCGAAACCGGTATGGCGGCTGCTGTAAACATCCTGCCCTTCATCAATAAAGCGATCCTGGAACAGATGGCGCAGGGTTTCCGGGTCCATGCCCACGCCCTGGTCGCTGAGTCGTACCCGCAGTACGCCATTGCTTTCACTTTCCACGGTGAAGTCCACATCCAGGCGGATCTCACCGTTATCACTGAACTTGATGGCGTTGCTGAACAGGTTGTTGAGCACCTGCATCAGGCGCTCGCGATCCCCGCGAATGCGCTTGGGCAACAACCGGTCGATCACGCAGGTAAGCTCTAGCCCCGTGTTCTGGGCCATGGGGCCGAACGCTTCCAGAGCCTGCTCAATGGCGGTGCGGAAATCGAAGAATTCGGAATTGAGGGTGATCCGGCGGGACAGGATACGGGAATAATCGAGCACGTCGTCAATCAGTGACAGCAACAACTTGCCGCTGCGCCCCGCCACCTGCAGGTAATCCTTCTGTTCATCGTCCAGGCGGGTATCTTCCAGCAGCGACATCATCCCCATCAGCGAATTCATCGGCGTGCGCAACTCATGGGCCAGCCGGTAGACCAGACTGAGCTGCACCTCCGTACTGCTGCGAACCGGCTGCTGATTGCTACTTTCGCCCCGTCCGCGACGCTCACGGGTCATGGCATGCCAGAAGGTTTCATACTGGCCGCGGTAGAGCCGGAACAGATAGAACGCATAAATGCTGATCATGATCGCGATCACCCAGTCGTGCAGTGACCCGGTGATCAGCAGTACCAGCACTGTGGGCAGAAACATCAGCACGATATACGCCTGACGCACCCGCAGACCGGCCATCCAGGAGCTACCCAGGGCCGTGGTGACACCAACGTTATAAAGCAGTACCGCGAAGAAGTTGAAGCCGGAGCCCAGTCGCCAGGCCAGCCAGGCCGGGAGTATCCCCCACAGCAGGGCATGCATGGCCAAGCCGACACCAAACAACTTGCGCCAGCGTGCCGGCCCCGAGCCATAGAGGGCATCGAAACGGGCAACCAGCCATAATCGATAGGCGGTGACAGCCAAAACGGCCCCGCCTCCAATGAGCGCTTCCAGTTCGAAACTCTGATAGACCTGCCCCCAGGCGAAAACCAGGGCATAAATCAGAAGGGCCGCCAAAACACCCATCAGGGAATTCTTGGCGGCCCCATAATCGACGCGCTTGAGAACCTTGCGATCTTTCTTGTATGTCACCGTGTCGTGTTCCGTGGAACGTTTCCGGACAATGTGGCGCTACGTTAGCACTGCTTTTCCGGGCTGGCTACTCCGCCGCGCACGATCCCGCGCAATCAACAGCAGCAAAAGAAGAAAAAGCCCACCACCGGCGACATGGTAATGCCGCCCCTACCAACAACAATGACATGCCCAGAGGGATGTAATGGCCAGAACCAATGGTAGCTGTGCCATCACCGACTCAACGTCACACTCCCTTTCACGGATCAAAAGGCTACACCAAATACTTTACGTTAACGTAAACTTCCCCTACTCTTTTTCCATGAGTAAAAAACAGACCTACAGCATCGGCGAGCTGGCCCGGGAATTTGACGTTACCACCCGCACCATCCGCTTTTACGAAGACCAGGGCCTGGTAGCCCCGGAGCGTCGCGGCCAGACACGGGTTTACACCCCCGCTGACCGGGTCACCCTGAAACTGATCCTACGCGGCAAACGGCTAGGGTTCTCCCTGGCCGAATCCCGGGAACTGATCGGCATGTACCAGCCGCAGAGCGACAATCGCAGCCAGTTGCTCGCCCTGCAGGAAAAAATTCACCAGCGCCGCGAACAGCTTGATCAGCAGCTGCGTGATATTCAGCTACTTCAACAGGAACTGGATGACGCAGAACAGCGCTGCCTGGAAAGTCTTAATCAACTGGAGTCCAAGACCCATGTTTAACAGCACCTTCAACTTCCACTTGGGCGAGACCATTGACGCCCTGCGTGATACTGCTCGCGCCTTCGCCCAGAAGGAAATCGCACCCATCGCCGCCGAAATCGACCGCAGCAATGAGTTTCCCCTGGAGATGTGGAAGAAAATGGGTGATCTCGGTCTGCTGGGCATTACTGCCGGCGAAGAATACGGCGGCGCCAACATGGGTTATCTGGCTCACACCATCGTGGTGGAAGAAATTTCCCGCGCCTCCGCCTCCATCGGCCTGTCCTACGGCGCCCACTCCAACCTGTGCGTCAACCAGATTGCCATCAACGGCAGCGCCGAGCAGAAGGAGAAATACCTGCCCAAGCTGATCAGCGGCGAGCATATCGGTGCCCTGGCCATGAGCGAGCCCGGTGCCGGGTCCGATGTAGTCAGCATGAAGCTGCGCGCCGACAAGAAAGGCGACCGCTACATCCTCAATGGCAACAAGATGTGGATCACCAACGGTCCCGACGCCCACACCTATGTGATTTACGCCAAGACCGATACCAGCGCCGGCCCCCGTGGCATCACCGCCTTTATCGTCGAGCGTGATTTCCCCGGTTTTTCCCGGGCCCAGAAGCTGGACAAGCTGGGCATGCGTGGTTCCAACACCTGTGAGCTGGTGTTCGAAGATTGCGAAGTCCCCGCCGAAAATATCCTCGGCAAGGAGAACGAAGGCGTGAAGGTGTTGATGAGCGGCCTGGATTACGAGCGCACCATTCTGTCCGGTGGCCCGGTGGGCGTGATGCAGGCCTGCATGGACGAAGTGGTGCCCTACATCCACGAACGTAAACAGTTCGGCCAGGCCATTGGCGAATTCCAGCTGATGCAGGGCAAGGTCGCCGACATGTACGTGATGCTCAATACCAGCCGCAGCTACCTCTATCACGTGGCCCAGGCCTGTGACCGGGGCGAGACTAACCGCAAGGATGCCGCCGGCGTAATCCTCTACTGTGCCGAGAACGCCACCAAAATGGCTCTGGAAGCGATCCAGACCCTGGGCGGCAACGGTTACATCAACGACTACAACACCGGCCGCCTGCTGCGCGACGCCAAGCTCTATGAAATCGGTGCCGGCACCAGTGAAATCCGCCGCATGTTGATCGGTCGCGAGCTGTTTAACGAGACCGCCTGACCTGGCCAGCAAAAGAAATTTTCACCACAGAGGGCACAGAGTTCACTGAGGAAAACCTTGTCTCTGTGTGCTCTGTGAACTCTGTGGTAAGAAACGGTTTTTGCGAGACTCCTATGCCCAAGATCAATAGCCAGATCAATCCCGCCAGCCCGGAGTTCCAGGCCAACCGGGAACATAACCTGACACTGCGCCAGCAGCTTCAGGAAAAACTGGACCACATTGCCCACGGTGGCGGCGAGGCCGCCGAGCAGCGCCTGCGCGAGCGCGGCAAGCTGCCGGTGCGCGAACGCATTAATCTTCTGCTGGATCCGGGCTCCCCGTTTCTGGAGATTTCTGCCCTGGCCGCCGAGGGCGTCTATGGCGAAGACGTTCCTGCCGCAGGCTGTGTCGGCGGTATCGGCCAAATCCACGGTGTGGAATGCATGATCGTGGCCAACGATCCCTCGGTAAAAGGCGGCAGCTACTACCCCCTCACCGTGAAAAAACACCTGCGCGCCCAGGCCATCGCCGCCGAAAACCGGCTGCCCTGCGTGTACCTGGTGGACTCCGGCGGCGCCAACCTGCCCCGCCAGGATGAGGTGTTCCCGGACCGGGATCACTTCGGCCGCATCTTCTTCAACATGGCCAACATGTCTGCCCGTGGCATCCCCCAGATCAGTGTGGTGCTGGGCTCCTGTACCGCCGGCGGCGCCTATGTGCCGGCCATGGCCGACGAAGTGATCATGGTGAAGGAACAGGCCACCATTTTCCTGGCCGGGCCGCCGCTGGTGAAGGCCGCCACCGGCGAGGTAGTCACCGCCGAGGAGCTGGGGGGCGCCAACCTGCACTGCGAACAGTCCGGCGTGGCCGACCATCTGGCCGACGACGAACCCCATGCCCTGGAGCTGGCCCGTCGCTCCATCGCGCACCTGAACTGGCACAAACCGGATCAGGTAAAACGTCAGCCGGTGCGCCCGCCGGCTTATGATCCGCAGGAACTCTACGGCGTGATCCCCACGACGACTCGCCAACCCATGCCGGCCCGGGAGCTGATTGCCCGTATCGTGGACGGCTCGGAACTGGATGAATTCAAGGCCCGTTACGGCACCACCCTGGTGTGCGGCTTTGCCCACATCCACGGCTACCCGGTGGGCATTCTCGCCAACGATGGTGTGCTCTACTCCGAATCCGCCCAGAAAGGCGCGCACTTTATCGAGCTGTGCAACCAGCGAAAGATTCCATTGCTGTTCCTGCAGAACATCACCGGTTTCATGGTGGGCAAGAAATACGAATCCGAAGGCATCGCCAAACACGGCGCCAAGATGGTCAATGCCGTGGCCTGTGCCAGCGTTCCCAAGTTTACCGTGATTACCGGTGGCAGCTTCGGTGCCGGCAATTACGGCATGTGCGGGCGCGCCTACGATCCACGCTTCATGTTCATGTGGCCCAATGCCCGTATTTGCGTGATGGGCGGTGAACAGGCCGCCAGCGTGCTTACCCAGGTAAAGCAGGCCTCGCTGGAGAAGAAAGGTCAGCAATGGAACGATGAGGAAGCCGCCGCCTTCCAGGCGGATATGACCGATCGCTACGAACAAATGTCCCAGCCCTGGTATGCCAGCGCGCGATTGTGGGACGACGGTGTGATCGACCCCACTGACACCCGTGATGTGTTGGGTCTGGCCATCTCCGCCAGCCTCAATGCTCCCATTGAAGAGACACGCTACGGCGTGTTCCGGATGTGAGCATGACGCCCGACACAAAACAGGAAGCGAGCTATGAGCGTTAACACCTTGATCGAGGGCCCGGTTGCCCGGATTACCCTGAATAACCCGGACAAGCGAAATGCGTTCGAAGACAGCATTATTGCCTCGCTGACAGAGGCCTTTGCACAAGCCGGCAACGATGACGCTGTGCGCGTGGTGGTGTTGCAGGCCGCCGGCAAGCATTTCTCCGCAGGAGCAGACCTGAACTGGATGCGCGCCATGGGCAAGCTGGATGCGCAACAGAACCGCGACGATGCATTGAAGCTGGCGCGGCTGATGCAGTCTATCGACCAGTGCCCCAAGCCTGTTATCGCCCGGGTTCAGGGCGCAGCCTTTGGCGGTGCTCTGGGGCTGATCTGCGCCGCCGACATGGCGGTGGCCGCCGACAATGCCCGCTTCTGCCTCAGCGAAGTGAAGCTGGGCATCGTGCCAGCGGTGATCAGCCCCTATGTGGTGCGGGCTATGGGCGCCCGGCAGGCCAATCGTTATTTCATGACGGCGGAAGTGATCCCCGCCGAGCGGGCCGTAGCGCTGGGCATTGCCCATGAGGTCGTTCCGGAAAGCGAGCTGGACGACAGCGTGGATTCCCTGATCAACGCCCTGCTCGCCGCCGCCCCCCAAGCACAGATCGAAGCCCGCAACCTGATCGCCCGCGTCAGCCACGGCCCCATTGATCAGGCCATGCTCGACGACACCGCCGACCTGATCGCCCGGCTGCGAACCGGCGAAGAAGGCCAGGAAGGGCTGAGTGCCTTTCTGGAAAAACGAACACCCAACTGGATCTGATCCACTACCCGTAGGAGCGTCGCTGGCGGCGCGATAAGCCACGACGGAATCGCGCCGCCAGCGACGCTCCTACGGCAGGACAAAGGCAACACCATGGCAAAGATAAAAAAACTCCTGATCGCCAACCGTGGCGAAATTGCCCGGCGCATTATTCGTACCTGTCGCCAGCAAGGTATCGCCACCGTGGCGGTCTACTCCGAGGCCGATGCCACACTGCCCCATGTGCGTGAAGCGGATCAGGCGGTATGCCTGGGTCCGGCACCGGCTCGGGAGAGCTATCTTGTGATCGACAAGGTGATCGCTGCAGCCAGAGACTCCGGCGCCGATGCCATCCACCCGGGTTACGGATTCCTTTCAGAGAACACCGCCTTTGCCGCCGCCTGCGAAAACGCCGGCATCATCTTTGTCGGCCCGAATGCCCGTGCCATCGACGTCATGGGCGACAAGGCCGCCGCCCGGCAATTGATGGCAACCAGCGGCGTGCCGGTATTGCCCGGTTTCGATGAAGAAGGCGCCAGTGATGACGACCTGGTTCGTGCCAGCGAGCAGGTGGGTTTTCCGCTTCTGATCAAGGCAGTCGCCGGCGGTGGCGGCAAGGGCATGCGTGTGGTCAATCACGCCAGCGAGTTTTCCGAAGCGCTGGCGGCCGCACGCCGCGAAGCCCGTAGTGCCTTCGGCGATGATCGGGTGCTGCTGGAGCGGTATCTGCCCACGGCCCGCCATGTGGAAGTGCAGGTATTCGCCGACAATCACGGCAACGCCGTACACCTTTTCGAGCGCGACTGTTCGGTACAGCGCCGCCATCAGAAAATCATTGAGGAAGCGCCAGCACCAGGCCTGGACGAGGCCACCCGGAACGCTTTTGGCAACGCCGCTGTTCAGGCCGCCAAGGCCATTGATTATCGCGGTGCCGGCACCGTCGAGTTCCTCTACGGTCCCGATGGCCAGTTCTACTTCATGGAAATGAACACTCGCCTGCAGGTAGAACATCCGGTGACGGAAATGATTACTGGCGAAGACCTGGTTGCCTGGCAGCTAGCCGTCGCCGCCGGCGAACCGCTTCCCAAAGCGCAGGATCAGATCGAGCGTCATGGCCACGCCATGGAAGTGCGCCTGTACGCGGAAAATCCTGAGCAGGGATTCCTGCCCTCCTCCGGCTTACTCAGCCATCTGCGCTGGCCCCATGAGGTGGCCCGGGTGGACGCCGGTTACGAGAATGGCGATCGGGTGGACGACCATTACGATCCCATGATCGCCAAATTGATCTGCCATGGCACATCACGCAATGAAGCCCGCCAGAAACTGATCACGGCTCTGGAAGCCCTGGAACTGAGCGGCATCCATCACAATGCGCCCTTCCTGCACCGGGTGCTCAACGACGATGCCTTCGCCGGTGGCAACCTGGATACCCGCCTTCTGGAACACCGCCCACAACTGCTGGAGGCCACCGGGACGGACCCCGAGCTTCTGGCCCTTGCCGCCAGCCAGGTATTCGCCATCGACAACACCAGCAACTCACCCTGGCAAAGCCTGCAGGGCTGGCGCCCGCTGGGCCGACGTTTCCGGCAGACCCTGCTTCAAGTGGATGGCGAGCTGGTCACGGTCCGCGAACAGGATGGCTCTGCGTCTGTGGGCGACAAGCAGGCCTCCCTGGTTGCGACGATTGATGCGCAGACCATCAACCTGCACTGGGGCAACAACGGCCTGCGCGCACGCCATGCCCACCAGGATGACAATACCCTGCTGTTGTTCGTGGCCGGCCAGGCCCATCGCATCAGCCTCAACCCCAGCCGCGAGAGTGCCCGACACGACGACGAAGCCGGCTTCATCGCGCCCATGAGCGGCACTATCGTGGCCCTGCATGTGTCAGCTGGCGATACCGTTGCTGCTGGCGATGCGGTGATTACACTGGAAGCCATGAAGATGGAGCATACCCTGCGCGCTACGGTGCCCGGGATTGTGCATGATTTTCATGTGGCAGCCGGAGACAGCGTCAGCGAAGGCACCTTGCTGGTGGAATTTGAAGAGACCGCTGAGGTTTGAGACAGTCGCGGCCGTCCGGCCGCATTGCCGACCTCATTAATACCGCCGGACACATGCTGCCGGACACCAGACACTGGGGAGAACACAATGTCCGCACCGCTTTGGCAACCGGGTGAAGCACAACAGAACAGCCGACTGGCCAGATTCTGGGAGCAGGCCCGCCAACACAGCGACCAGCCACTGGCCGATTATAATGCTCTGCATGCCTGGTCAGTGGAGCAGCCGGAGGCATTCTGGCAACAGGTGTGGGACTTTTGTGGCCTGGTGGGCGAGCCCGGCGACACCGTTCTCTCCCGCCGTGACCGTTTCCAGGACACCCGCTGGTTTCCCCAGGCTCGCCTGAACTACTCGGAAAACCTGTTACACCGCAACGATACCCACCCGGCCCTGATCAGCGTGCTGGAAGACGGCACCCGCACCCAGGTCAGTTACGCCGACCTGCGGGTGGCCGCCGGCAAGGTGGCCGCCCAGCTGCAAGCCGCCGGCGTGAAACCCGGAGACAGGGTTGCCGGCTACATGCCCAATCGTATTGAGACGGTGATCGCCGCCCTGGGCGCGGCCTGGATCGGCGCAGTATGGTCATCCTGTTCGCCGGACTTCGGCGTATCCGGCGTGCTGGACCGCTTCGGCCAGATCGAACCCAGCGTGTTGGTCGCCTGTGATGGCTACCACTACAACGGCAAGTGGATCGACTTGGGCGAGCGTATCGACGCCCTGCATGATGCCCTGAAACCGGAGTTGATGGTGGTGGTACCCGGCAAGGGCAACAGTACGCCGGTGCGACGGGCACTCATCTGGCAAACCTGGCTGGACAGCGCCGGGCCTGCACCGGACTTCGCCTCACTGCCGTTCAATCATCCACTGTTTATTCTCTATTCTTCCGGCACCACCGGGCAGCCCAAGTGCATCGTTCATGGCGCCGGCGGCACCCTGCTGCAGCAGACCAAGGAACTGCAGTTGCACGGGGATGTGGGGCCCGAGGACACCCTGTTCTATTTCACCACCTGCGGCTGGATGATGTGGAACTGGCTGATCTGCGGCCTGCACACCGGGGCCACCCTGGTGCTTTACGACGGCAACCCGGCCTACCCGAGCACCGCCCGGCTTTTCGATCTGGTGGATGACGAGGGCATCACCCATTTCGGGACCAGTGCCAAGTTCATCCAGGCTGTAGAGAAATCCGGCCTCAGGCCCCGTGAAAGCCATGATCTGGCCACCCTGCGAACGCTCTTCTCCACCGGCTCACCCTTGCTCCACGAGAGCTACGACTACCTGTATCAGCAGGTGAAACCGAATCTTCTGGTCAGCTCCATTTCCGGTGGCACCGATATCATTTCCTGCTTTGCCCTCGGCAACCCGCTGCTGCCGGTCTATCGCGGTGAATTGCAGTGCGCGGGCCTGGGCATGGATGTGGCCGTGTTTGATGACAACGGTGAGCCGCTGGCCGACAGCAAGGGCGAGCTGGTCTGCCGGCAACCCTTCCCTTCCTGCCCGATACAGTTCTGGAACGATCCAGATGGCAGCCGTTTCCACAAGGCCTACTTCGCCCGTTTTGAAGGCGTCTGGGCCCATGGCGACTATGCCCAGCTGGTGCCACATGAACAGCACAGCGGGCTGATCATTCACGGCCGTTCCGATGCGGTGCTCAACCCCGGCGGCGTGCGCATCGGCACCGCAGAAATCTACCGCCAGGTGGAAACCCTGGACGAGATTCGCGAAGCCATCGTGGTAGGCCAGGAGTGGCAAGGGGATGTGCGCGTGGTGCTGTTTGTGGTGCTGGCTGATGGTGTCAGCCTCAATGACGATCTGCAGACTCATATCCGCAAAGCTATCCGCGAAGGTGCCACGCCCCGCCATGTGCCGGCAGTGATTGCCGAGGTGCCGGAAATTCCGCGCACTGTCAGCGGCAAGATTGTCGAGCTGGCGGTTCGCGAAGTGATCCACGGTCGCCCGGTCAGTAACCGCAATGCCCTGGCCAATCCGCAGGCGCTGGAGCATTTTGCTGACCGCCCTGAGTTAGCAAAATGACCGTCCGCTTACCGGGCCATTGACGGCCCGGTTTAAAGGCGCATCATGTAGGGCTGTACCGGCTCAGTGATGTAAAAGATGAAGAATAATAAATGCTTGCCGACGTTAACGGCTGCCCTGCTGTTCCTTCTGCCGGCCCTGTCCGGCACCCTGCACGCGCAGATCATTACCCTTACCGGCGAAAGCTTCAAAGCTCTGCATGGCAAACAAGCTGGACTCTATTCGTTCTTCACCGTGCAGGATGGCCGCCTGGCGCCAGTGCCCCATCAGTGGGTGCAATGGTCTGAACAGGGTTACCCCTATTTTGAACAGGACGACAGCACCGACCTGATGGGAGACCCGGCCCGTATCGACGCCGAGGACCGTCTGCTGCTGCGCTTTGAAGATGGCGGTCAGCCGCTGGATGGCCCGGCAACTGAACAGGTGGCCGCCGAACTGGCCGTGGAGCAGGCCGGTGAAACCCGCTACTTTTACTTGGTGAAGAACGCCTACCTGCAGAATACCGACCGCTATGTGCAGTTCGACCCACAGTCCATGACCATCAAAAGTACCGACTATGCCCTGAGCATGGCGGACGGCAATTTGTTCAATTGGAGCGACTTTTATTTTCGCGGCTTTGAAGGCGAAAACGCTGAGCGCCAGAGCATCCTCGACACCTTGAAATTACGACTCAGTGCCGGCCTGTTCGGCGAAAACAATCGAATCACATTGAACAACAATAACCTGGACCCCAAGGTCAAACAGGTAATCAATGGTCCCCTCGCGGCCTTGGTTTACGCCTCAACGTCTGTGACTGTGGCCAAAGTGCCGGTGCTGCGAATCAATAATTATTTCCTGGTAATGCCCAGGCAGATGGAGATACACAGTCGTTTTACCCTACCCGGTATCGCCGAAACCGTAGTGAAGCGCCCGGCGCTGGATATCTCTCTGGATGGAAACGGGCTCTATGACAGCCAACTGATGACCAGCTGGACAGGCAATCATATGGCTATCACAGATGGCCGGCTCTCGGATGCGGAAAAAGCCATGCTCAATCAACCACTGAGAGGCGACAACTGGATTTGGTTCAGTACTGGTCGCGGATTTGATTTACTCGCCCAGCTGGCTTTCCTGAAAGGGTTTGATACTCCTGCCCGCCTCCTTTACCAAGATGATGCGACACTGGCCAACGAGCCTGAGCGTTTTCCTGGTCAACTGCCCAATGTGGGCTTTTCTTTAACCGATATTCCTTTCGGCCAGGAATTTTATTTTGTCACCCGGTTGTTCTACAGCAAGGACAGTCAGGGGCTTGTGCCCGGCGACTATGCCAACCAGCAACTGGATACAGCACGTACCAGGCTGACGTTGCAATAGCATGAGAGAAGCCAGATACGGCAGAATACTTGTCATGACCGCCGCGTGGTTTGTACAGTGAAAGTTTCCCCGGTCAGGCGTTCGTTCATGCAGGCACTGTGTTCCGATACGCAGCGGCAACAACTCTCCCGGGCCGGGTTTGATACTTCCTGGCTGGCAGTAGCCCTGTTGCTTGTCTCCTTACCGGGCTGGGCCTCCTCCCTACCTGGCGAAAGCTGCGAGCTGGTCTATGACTATGGCGACCCTGCCCTGTTTGAGTTTGTCGAGACCCGCCAGAAAGTCGATTTCAGTCTTTATCAGGGTCGCCCCATCGGCGAAATTCACTACACGGTGCTGCCCATTTTCAATGAGGACGATCCGGCAGAGGATAACTGGCTGTACCGTACTGCCAACTTTCTGCATATCGAAACCCGAGAGACCACCCTGAAAAAACAGATGATCCTGACCCGTGGCGAACCGCTGGACCGGGATCACCTCAGGGAAAATGAACGTTTGCTACGTGCTAATGACTACCTGGTTGACGCCATGATCGTGCCACACCGGGTTTGTGCAGAGCGCATTGACCTGCTGGTAGTGGTGAGAGATGTGTGGACTTTCTCACCTTCTGCTTCCGCATCTCGCTCTGGAGGTGATGACAGCACCAGTGCCGGCTTTACGGAAAGCAACTTGCTCGGCACGGGCCAGCGGGTTTCCACCGGTTACTTTGATGATGCAGATCGCAGCGGCCACTTCTTCAGCTACCGGAACCCGCTTCTTCCCTCACGGATGCAGCTGAATCTCAGCTACACCAATGCCAGCGACGGAGAATCCCTTTCCGGCGGCCTGCTTCGTCCTTTCTATCAGCTGGACAGCCGCTGGTCCGCAGGTATCGATGTACAGCGTGAGAGCCTTCTTGAGCGCATTGAGGTGAACGATCAGACGGTGAATCGCTATCGCCTTGAAGACAACCGCTACCAGGCCTTTGTCGGCTGGTCACCAGGGGTCAGTGGCAATAGCGTTACCCGCTGGCGACTGGGCATCACCGACGAGGAAGAGCGCTTCAGCGATGTGCCGGGAGAAACTACCACCCTGCCCGACGACGAGCGCCGCGTTTACCCCTGGTTATCCTGGGAATACCAGGAAAACGAGCATCTGGTGGCCTCTAACCTGAATCGTGCCCAACGCCAGGAGGATATTCGTCTGGGCTGGTACCACTTTGTGCGCATCGGCCATGCCAGCGAATCCCTGGGCAGTGATGCGGAGTCAGTCATTTTCAACCTGAGCACCAGCGACACCCGTTTTGTCCGCCAGCACCATCTCTTCCGTAGTGGCCTTTCTGCCAGCGGGCGCTATCAGGATGACGATTTTATCAGCACTATCTACGGTGCTGGCCTCAGTTATTACTATTTTCTCAACCAGAATAACCGCTGGTTCGCCCGCCTCAACCTGAATGCCGGCAGCAATCTGCGCCAGGACGAGCAGTTAACCATTGGTGGCAATGACAACCTGCGCGGCTACCCCACCAACTACCAGCGTGGCGACCGCCGCTGGGTGTTTTCCGTGGAACGACGCCGCTTCACTAACTGGCAGATCTTCAACCTTGCCTATGTCGGGGGAGCCGTCTATGTAGATGCCGGGCAAGCCTGGGAGCAAGGGCAACCCCGCGGTAGCACCCTGGCCAATGCCGGGCTGGGCCTGCGCCTCAGCCCCAGCAAGTTTCGCGTAGATCGGGTGCTGCACCTGGATGTGGCAGCCCCTCTGGTGGACCAGGATCAAGTGGACGATGTTCAGTTCATCGTGACAGGAAGGGTGGATTTCTAACGTCTGGCTGGCCGCGAGTCACGAGGTACGAGTTTCGGGAAAACCCGGATTTCGCAACTCGTAGCTCGCTTTTCGTCACTAATAGCTTTATCAAATCTGTAAAATACTCAGGTCAGCCTGCCCCATTATTGAGGCGATGGTACACCTCGTCCTTCAATCGAATTCTTTCCCGCTTTAAACGCTCCATATCCAAGTCGGCAATCGGACTCTCGCGCATTTCCAGACCCCGTATCTGTTTGTCCAGTTTGTCGTGATCCACCACTAGAGCCTTGAAACCAGGATCATTATTCACCAACTCGTCAATCTTCTGGCGCTGATCCGGAAATTCATGGTGGATGCTGTGGTTCTCTCCCAACATGGACATTTCTCCTTTGCGGTAACGTTGCGTAACCCGGTAAGGGCCACGTCTAACTCTCCGACACAAAAAGCTGCGCCACTGTTCCCATACATCATTAAATCACCACATTTCCTGATTAGATTCAATCAGGAAGGCCCGTAAGATGAAAAGTAAGCGCTACGTTGTCACCGGGCAGCTCGGTGGTAGTCGGAACCCTCACTGCACAAAAGGAGGCGTGCACATGGCGTTACCGCAATTACTGACCCGCGACCATATCCAGACCGGCCTGGTTCAGGCCAGTGAGCAATGCCATCAACCTGACGCAGGGCTGTTCGGCCCCGGCTCCATCTGCTGGCAGTTGATGCGCGAAAACCTTACCTCTCTGGCACACGGTCGAGTGATATTGCTGGCACTGGCAGATAGCCGTCTGTCCCAGCTACTGGTGGATTCCCATGATCTGGTGCAGCGATTACAGCACACCCAGGTGTTCATGCTGAAGCTGGTCTTCGGCAACCTGGACCAGGCCTTGCTGACGCTGGACAGCCCACGCATGCGTCGCAAGACCCTGTTTGATGTGGATGACAGTGAAACCCTGTTGTACGCGCTGACGGCATGGATGGATTCCTGTCTGACGGTCTATCAAGAGGTGATAGAACCGCTGAACACGGCCCATCAGGAGCGGTTGTTCGAAGAAACCATGCTGCTGGCGCAGGTCATGGGTATTCCTGATGACCGACGGCCTGCAGACTGGCACGCACATCGCCGCTGGTGGCAGCGTCGCCTTAATCACTCCGGGCCAGTAAGCGATCGGCGCCGCCGACTTGGCCACGAGCTGATCCGCGAACAGGGTTACCCGGGAAGAATGCCCTACGGCCAGTATCTGCCCTTGGCCTCCTTCCAGGTTCCCGAGCACCTGAGACAGACATTCCGCTTGCCGCCAACCGGGCTGGACAGCCATCGGGCCTACCAGAAACATCTTAGCAGACTGATGGAGCTAACCCGACGACTACCACCACGATTGCGCTATCAACCCGCATACCATGAAGCAAGTCAGCGACTGAATGGCCGAGCGCGCGCAGACCTGGCTACCCGATTGCTGAATCGATGGTGGACGGGGGAAAGTGATCTGGTGAACAGCGGCTGGTCAATCCCGAAAGTGGATCGGTTGCCCAGCGTGAGCTATTGAGGATTGATAACTAGGCAACAGACTGGACGCAGTACGCCAGAAGCCAAAAGCCGCATCCACTGGAGCGGCTTTTCGGTTTTGCAGAACCTATTTAAAACCGCGGTTGTCTTTGACCATTTCATAGGCCTTACTGATTTCCGCAGTCTTCTCGGTAGCCATACGGATCATCTCCTCCGGCACCCCTTTCGCCGCCAGCTTGTCCGGGTGATGTTCACTCATCAGCTTGCGGTAAGCCTTCTTGATCTCCTGATTGGAGGCCGACTCACTGACCCCCAGCACCTGGTAGGCCTGCCCCAGTGAAGGCCGCGACGGCCCTGCAGCCCCCTGCCCGCCCCGGTAGGAACCGCCTGCACCGGAGAACTGGGCCTGGGCCAGCAGCATATTGAGGATCTGTTGAAACTGGGCCCGCGGCACCCCCAGCCCTTCCGCAACCCGCACCAGCACCTCTTCTTCCGCCTGGTGAATCTGGCCATCCGCCAGGGCCACCTGCAACAGAATTTCCAGTAGCACGAGAATCAGCTGCTTGCGATGTTTTACGGTATTGGCGAAATCCGCCACGGTGGCATCCAGTGGAAAGTCCGCTTCCTTGCCACGGTTGAACAGGGCAATGGCTTCGCGGCGCTGTTCCTCGTTGAGCTGCATGCGGTCCATTACAGCCCGGGCTTGGGCAATTTCATCCTCGCTGACCCGGCCGTCGGCCTTGGCCAAGTGGCCCATGATGGAAAAGACCGTATCGAACAGGGCCTTCTGCACTTGCGCCTGTTGCGGACGGACGTTCTGCACCTGGGCCGCGCCCTTGTCGAGCATGTGTCCGATCAACACCCCGATACCCAGGCCAACAGGCCCGCCCACCAGCATCCCGAGCAGGCCGAGAATAATCTTGCCGCCCCAGTTAAGTTGCATCATTAATCAGCTAATCCGTGGTCTGAACCAGTCAAGACTGGTCTCGGTGTCCTGTTGCGGACGATATTCCGCACTGACCCAGCCCTGATAATCAAGAGCATCAATGTGGGCAAACACCGTATCAAAATGAATTTCACCGCTACCCGGTTCATGGCGCCCCGGGTTATCGGCAAACTGAATGTGTCCTATATGGGGGCAAAGTCGCGAAAGGGAACGGCACAGATCCCCCTCCATGATTTGCATATGGTACAGATCAAACTGCAGACGGAGATTATCCCGCCCCGCCGCCTCAATGGCAGCCATGGCCATCGCAGAGGTATCAAGAAAGAACCCCGGCATATCCACTTTCGAGTTGATCGCTTCCACCGTCAGAGTGATTCCCTGCGCTGCCAGCAGATCGGCGGCAAAGCGCAGGTTTTCCACCAGGGTCTGGAACGCCACATCAAAAGGCAGTGAGGCGGGACGAATCCCCGCCAGGCAATTGATCCGTTGGCAGTCCAGCGCTTGCGCATACTCCAGAGCCTGAAACACGCCCTCGCGAAATTCTTCCACCCGGTCCGGCAGGCAGGCAATGCCCCGCTCACCAGCCTGCCAGTCACCGGGCGGCAAATTGAACAACACCTGGGTCAGATCATGTTGCTTCAGCTTTTCCGCCAGTGTGGTAGCCGGCCAGTCATACGGAAACAGGAACTCCACGCCCTGAAAACACGCTTCAGCGGCGGCAGCAAAGCGATCCAGAAACGGCAACTCGGTGAACAGCATGGACAGGTTGGCGGCAAATCTTGGCATCAGTGTTCCTCGTCAGCGCTGCCAAGTCGGACGCCATTGAGCCGCTCCAGTTCCAGCAACAGGCCGCTGTGGTCCACCTCACCGTTGCCGCTGGCCAGCAGGGCCCGGTATTGCTCGAACACCCGCTGACTGAGCGGCAAGGTGAGCCCCTCACTGCGAGCCTCATCAAGGATCATGCGCAGATCCTTGAGTTGAATCCGCGCCGGCGCGCCCGGTTCGAAATTACGCTGCAGCATGCGCTCGCCATGCTGTTCGAGAATCTTGCTGCCGGCAAAACCACCCAACAGCGCCTCACGGACCTTTTCCGGCCGTGCGCCACCCTTGGCGGCCAGCAGCAACGCTTCAGAAACGGCGCCAATGGTAATACCGACAATGGCCTGGTTGGCGAGCTTGGCCAACTGACCACTGCCCACCGGACCGATGTGGGTGACCGTGCCCATGGGCTGGAGCACCTCTGCGGCGCGCACGAAACTCTCGTCGCCACCGCCGGCCATGATCGACAGGGTGCCGGCTTCTGCCCCCCGGGTGCCACCGGATACCGGCGCATCCAGATACGCCCCGCCCTGCTCCTCCACCAGCGCCCCATGACGGCGGGCCGTGGCCGGCTCGATGGAACTCATATCGATCACCAGCGCGCCCTGGCGAAGCTGGCTGATGGCACCGCTCTGATAAAGCACCTGGTCCACCACTGTGCCGTTTTCCAGCATGGTGATCACCACATCCGCCTCGGCCACCGCATCCGCCGGGCTGGCGGCCAGGCGCGCACGGTCGGCAAAGACATGCGCCTTTTCCGGGGTCCGGTTCCAGAGGGTCAGAGAAAAGCCAGCATCCAACAGACGTGCCACCATGGGCGCGCCCATCAAGCCGATGCCGAGAAAACTGATTGTCGGTTGTGACATGGGGAAACCGCTTTACACAGCACGCGGTCAGAGACGCATGCAACAGGAGAATATCAGGAGCGCCGAACCCGGTGCTCCTGAATGGACTGACAACAATTATTCCTGATTACAGCCGATTAAACACCCATACAGGGTAGCGAGCCATCACGCCTGCTGCTTGTTGCCCCGCAACCACAACACCGCACCGAGCAACACCGCGAGTACCTGGGCCATCACACCCTGCATGGTGGGGAAGAAGCCCAGCCACTCAATGGTGGGGACTCCCAGGTAATAGGCATTCAATACGCCGGCTTCCTGCAGGGCAGCAATACCCCGGCCCAACAGCACCACCGAGAGCACCAGCAGCACCAGGCTGGTCACCCGGAAGAACAGGCTCAGGGGCAGCGTCATACCAATGCGGAAGAACAGGAAGCAGACTAGCGCCAGGGCTGCCACCGCTACACCGATACCATAAAACAGGAAAGCCTGGGTCGCCGCGGTCACCTGACTCCAGAGGGCCTGGTAGAACAGGATGGTTTCGAAGATCTCCCGATACACCGAAATAAAGGATACAAACGTCAGTACCCAGATGGTGCCACTACCAAGGGCATCGTCCACCTTGTTGCGGATATACCCCAGCCATTTCTGGCTGTGGCTGTTGTTGTGCATCCAGAAACCCACGTAGAACAGGATCAGCGCCGCGACCACCCCGGCCACCCCTTCGGTCATTTCCCGGGAAGCGCCACTGAAGGTAATCAGGGAATTGGCCGCATACCAGGTCAGGCCACCGGCCACCAGAGCAGCGATCCAGCCCAGATGAATATGCCGGGTGGCGCTCACCGCATTGGCCTTGCGGGTAAAAGTGAGCAGTGCAGCTACCACCAGCAGGGCTTCCAGACCTTCGCGGAACAGGATGAAAAAGCTGGCAGAGAAGGTTGCCGCCGGGCTCAGTCCGTCACCGGACAACGCATCCGCGGCTTCAGCCAGGGAGGCGCGCGCTGTCGCCACCCGCTCACTGACAATATCTGCATCGTGGCTGCGATCAATAGCTTCACGCACGGCCATGAAATCCGCCTCGGCCCGACGCATGAGGTCGCCATCCACCGCCGCCAACTGCTGCTCGATCATCTCGAAACCGTCCAGATAGGCGGACAAGGCCGCGCTCCGGGCAGCCTGACCATCACCGTTGCGGTACGCCAGCTCGGCTTCCTTCAAACGCTCATCACTCAAGGCAATAAAGCGGTTTTCGTTGAACAGTGCGGACGGCTCCCGACGCAGATAGCCCAGGGCCGCATAAGCCTGCTCACCCTGCTCTTTCAGTACATCTTCCGGGGCCTGGGCCACCAGGGTATCCAGGGTCAGGGAGGTCTTCATGCCGGGAATCCGGTTGAAGGCGGCCTTGCCAGTTTCGGCCATCTCATCGCTGACCGCTTTTGCGCCCACGTAAAACGCCAGGGCCCAGCGGTCCTTGTCACTGAGGGTATCGCCGTAGGCAGCCATACCGGTGCCATCTACCCCCTGGGTGATGGTTGTATGCAGACCCAGCAACGAGCGGCCGTTGTAGCGGGCCACTTCGGTAAAATCGGTGGGAGCCGGTTCCATTGCCGCGCCAGCGGGCCCATCACCCCGCCCCTCGGCGCCATGGCAGGCAGCGCACTGGGTTTGATACAGCTCAGCCGCGCGCTCCAGATCCGGCGCTGCTTTTGGCGACACCGGGATACCATAAACGGTGACAAGGGTGGCGCGAATAGACTGGGCCAGCTCCTTGATACGGGGCTCGGCGGCCTTGTCGATCACCGCTTGTTGCAGGGCATCCGCCTGATCCTGCAGGCCTTGCTTACCATCAGCATCCGGCAGCTGTACCACCCCTTCCGCCAACAGAGCCGTGAACTCTTCCATCTCGGCGTATTCTTCCGGGCTGACGATCTCGCCATCCACCACCGCATTGATGTAATCCGCCCCCACGTATTCCACCAACTGCACCAGTGCAGTCTGGTTGTTGGCTAAGGCAGGCAGGCTAAGGAAGAGTAGCGAGGTCAGAACGGCGGCGAGACGCCCCAGGGCGGGAACAGCAGTCATGAAAATGAATCCGGTTCATCATGAAAAGGAGAGTCATTATCATTTATCTGAGGGGCGGCATCAAGAACTGCACCACCGCGGTATGGGGACACTTCAGCCAATGGTAAATGCCAGTACCTTGCTGATATGTGCCTGGGGCCAGCCACTCTCCTTCTGCCAGGCGTTGAACGCCGCCTGGGCGGCCCGCTGGTCGCGCTGGCTGGCCGGGGGCTTGTCGATGATGTTCTGGGCTTTCAGGGCGGCGATCACGTCGCCGGTGGGATACCAGGTATCGCGCCCCACCATGCGCAGAAAAGCGGCGCCTGAGTTGCCACCGAGTTGTTTACCGCGCTTCTTGAGCAGCAGCCACATGCCCACGGTATCGTCGGCCGGCCAGTCCGCCAGCCAGTTACCCATGCTGCCGTACTCCTCCGCCAGATCCAGCACCAACTGGGCATTGTGGCGAATCGCTTTCATCTTGCCCCAGTGACGGATCAGGCGGGTGTCCTGCATGCGCTCGTCCAGCATGGTATCCGGCATCAGTACCAGCTTTTCCGGATCAAAGCCGAAAAAGGCTTCCTCGAAAGCCGGCCACTTATTGTCCACCAGGGAATGCTTGAGCCCGGCCCGGAAAATGCGCCGGGTCAGGGCCGAAAGATAGAAAGCATCATCGCGGCTGCGCAGGGTATCTGCATCCGCCACGGTGGGCAGTTGCACCTCAACGGCCTGCAGAGAGCCCTTACGGTTTACCGCCAGGGCCAACAAATCCTTGAATGGGGTCACAGTGTGCTCCGGTAAAGTCAGGAAGCCAGAGGTTCCCTTGATATACAGTAATTTAGCGGCATTGTAGAATCGGTGCCTTGCGCTATCCAATTGAACAGGACCGGCATGACAATCGACCAATACCACGTCAACAAATCCGACAAACTGCGCGGCGTATGTTACGACATCCGCGGCCCGGTGCTGCGTGAAGCCCACCGCCTTGAAGACGAAGGCCATCGGGTCATCAAGCTGAACATTGGCAATCCGGCCCCGTTCGGCTTCGAGGCACCGGAAGAGCTGCTTCAGGATGTGATCAGCAACCTGCCGGAATCCACCGGTTACTGTCACTCCAAGGGCCTGTTCCCGGCACGAAAAGCGGTCATGCAGTATACCCAGACCAAGGGCATTGAAGGCGTCACCGTAGACGATGTGATCATCGGCAATGGCGTCTCCGAGTTGATTGTCATGTCCATGCAGGCCCTGCTCAACAGTGGCGACGAAGTGCTGCTACCGGCACCGGACTATCCCCTGTGGACTGCCGCCGTGCGCATGTCCGGTGGCACTCCTGTGCATTATCTGTGCGACGAGAAACAGGACTGGCAACCGGCCATTGATGATATTCGTGCCAAGGTGAACAAGAACACCAAGGCCCTGGTGATCATCAACCCGAACAACCCCACTGGCGCCAACTATGAGCCGGCGCTGCTGCAGGAACTGCTGCAGATTGCCCGCGAGAACAAGCTGATCGTCTTCGCCGACGAAATCTACGACAAGATTCTCTACGACGGTGAGGTGCATACTTCCATTGCCTCCATGGCCGACGACCTGCTGTTCGTCACCTTTAACGGCCTGTCCAAGAACTACCGTGCCGCCGGTTTCCGGGCCGGCTGGATGGTGATTTCCGGTGCCAAGCATCAGGCGGAAAGCTACATAGAGGGCCTGGATATGCTGGCCAGCATGCGTCTGTGTGCCAATGTGCCCAGCCAGCATGCGATCCAGACCGCCCTGGGCGGCTATCAGAGTATCAACGACCTGGTGTTGCCCACCGGCCGTCTAGGCCGCCAACGAGACCTGGCCTGGGATATGCTCGATTCCATTCCCGGAGTCAGCTGCGTGAAACCCAAGTCCGCGCTGTATCTTTTCCCGAAACTGGATCCCAAAGTCTTCCCCTTCGAAGACGACGAAGCCTTCGCGCTGGACCTGCTTCGCGAGGAAAAGGTACTGATCGTTCAGGGCACTGCCTTCAACTGGCCAGACCCGGATCACTTCCGGGTAGTATTCCTGCCCCGGGTGGATGACCTGGAAGATTCCATCGGCCGCATTGCCCGTTATCTGGACCGGGTACGAAAAAAATAACAGGGATTTATTCCCGGACTTATTTGCAGGAGTGTCGCTGGCGGCGCTCCTGCAGTTGCTTTAAAAGAGCCGCCCATGTCACACCTGCACATCGACGATTTCAGCCACGACGTTGCCCGCATTCTCATGCAGGCCTATATGAGCTTCCCGCGCCCCGGCGCGCTGTACGTGGAAGACATTATCGGGCCCACGGAGGTAGACGATGTGGGATTGCACAGCAGTCGTCATATGGCTTGCCTGGGCGCCATGCTGTGGCTGGCGGAGGAAGGTCTGCTGCGTTATGAGGCGACAATTTTTCAGGAAGGCATCGAGCAGGCCGTACTGACCAACAAGGCATTTGTATTATTGACCGCCATCAGCGAGCTGCGCCTAGACAACACCGACCCGACGCTCCCCGCCACTGTAAAGCACGAGAAGGCAACTCTGGCCGAACAGTTCCTGCAGGCGATCCGGGCACAGGATTCGGTGCGAACAACGGCGGTGGTACGTTATCTGCTATCACGGAACCCAGAACCGGTACAGGCTGAAGAGTTTTCCGATCTCATCAAACAGGATGATAACCAGCACTTCGTCACCGAAGACGGCTTTTAATCCCCGCCCGTTGCCGATGCGCACGGTGGCCGGTTACTGCGCGAGCAATCGCCTGCGATCTGTCTCAACTATCGAGCTCTGCCGGGCGCCGGTAGTGGTAGTGCACCGTCTTCAGGGCCGGCTCCCCGGCTTCGTCAAATCCCGGAGCTCCCGGTAAACGCCCTGCCCGCTCTGCTCCTGGCAGATTCTCCTCGATACAGCTTTCCAGCCAGGCATAATCCAGCCAGGGCGCATTGACGCAGGCCAGGATCTCCGCCTCAGGGGCCAGCAGTTTATGCAGTTTCTTCAGCACCTTTGGGTAGTCCTTCTCCACCATGAAACTGCCCTTCTGGGCGCTGGGGGGATCAATCACGATGATGTCGTAGCGCCCAAGACTGTGTAGCTTTTTCCAGCTGCGGAAAATGTTGTGTGGCAGGTAATGCACCTTGGCATCTTCAAACCCGTTGAGCCCATGGTTCTGCTGCCCCAGTCTGAGCGCCGGATCAGAGAGATCAATATTCACCACCGATTCCGCACCGCCGGCCAGGGCCGCCACGGAAAAACTGCAGGTAAAGCTGAACAGGTTAAGGACCTTCTTGCCCTCGGCGCGCTCACGAATCCAGCGCCGCCCCTGCGCCATATCGGCAAAGAATCCCAAGTTCTGCCCACGCTGGAAATCCAGCTTGTAGACCAGGCCATCTTCCTGCACCAGCGGCAACTCGGGCAGTTCGCCACACACCAGCACATTCTCGGCTTTGCCGTCATAGCGATGCTGGACCACCAGAGTGTCACAGCCCTGGGCGTCCAGTGCTGTTGTCAGGCTGGCTTCCAGCGCCTGCAGGATAGCCTCATCCTGAGCCCGGAATATGGTGGCCACCAACACCGGTGCAAAGCGATCGATGGTCAGCCACTCCAGGGCGGGCACGGTTTTACCCCGGCCGTGAAAAAGGCGGTGACGAGGTTGTGTGGGGGGAACCAGGTAAGGGGCAAGCAGGTCTGACAGTTCGGAGGGATGCATAGGACCAGGAGTGAATGTGGCGGGTAAATTTTGCCGCGCAGTATACCTTGCCTTCACGTCCCTCGCCCCCATAATCAGGTTTTACGATGAAACGTGGAGACAACCGACGATGATGCGCATTGCGCTTTATCTGCTAACCAACCTGGCGGTGATTGTGGTCGCCAGCATTACCCTGAGCCTGCTCGGGGTGAATTCCTATTTTGCCGCCAGCGGTTCCGGGCTGGATCTGACCAGCCTGCTGATTTTCAGTGCCGTATTCGGTTTTGCCGGCTCGCTGATTTCCCTGCTGATTTCCAAGCCCATGGCCAAATGGTCGGCGCGGGTGAAGATCATCGAGCAGCCTGGCAATGACGCCGAACGATGGCTGTTGCAGACAGTGAAGGAGCTGTCCGACAAGGCTGGCATCAAGATGCCGGAAGTCGGTATTTTCCCGGCCCAGCAATCCAATGCCTTTGCCACCGGCTGGAACAAGAATGCGGCCCTTGTCGCGGTTTCCCAGGGCCTGCTGTCCCGCTTCCGCCCGGAAGAGGTACGCGCGGTACTGGCCCACGAAATCGGTCACGTGGCCAACGGCGACATGGTCACACTGAGCCTGGTGCAGGGCGTGGTAAATACCTTCGTGATCTTTGCCGCCCGTGTGGTGGGCTATGTGGTGGACAGCTTCATGCGCCGTGACGGTGGTGGCGGCCTGGGCTTCGGCTACTACATTGTGGTGATCGTGGCCGAGATCATCTTTGGCATTGCCGCCAGCGCTATTGTCATGTGGTTCTCCCGCTTCCGGGAATACCGGGCCGACGTAGCCGGCGCTCAGCTGGCAGAACGCCGCGACATGATCTCTGCCCTGCAGCGCCTGAAGGCCGAATCCCAGATGCCTAACCAGATGCCGGATACCCTGGTGGCCTTCGGCATCAACTCCGGCCTGGCCAAGGGCTTCAAGGCCTTGTTTGCCTCCCACCCGCCGCTGGATGATCGGATTGCCGCCCTGCAGGAAAAGCGGCACGGCTGAGGATAGTGAACAGTTAACAGCGACGCGTTCCAGCGCGTCATCACTGAAAGACAAGAGGCCGCGTCCATAGCTTGGGCGCGGCCTCTTGCGTTTCAAAGCATGACACCCCCTATCGCGGCGCTGTTCACTGTTAACTATTCACTGTTAACTGCCTCCGTGCTTACCCGATACAACACCTGATCCTCATACCCGGTAGTCACCGGCCACAATCCGCACAATTCCCTGTCGAGTTCCGCGTCACCGGTATCCACCACCAGTGGCCGCCCTTCCAGGGTTTTCAGTTTGGTGCGGCTGGCAAGGATG
This sequence comes from Alcanivorax sp., assembly GCF_019431375.1. Taxonomy (NCBI): domain Bacteria; kingdom Pseudomonadati; phylum Pseudomonadota; class Gammaproteobacteria; order Oceanospirillales; family Alcanivoracaceae; genus Alcanivorax; species Alcanivorax sp. The sequence continues at coordinate 540,131 of NZ_CP080267.1, read as the reverse complement.
TGGATATTGTCCTTGCCGAGGCGGCGAATCAGGGCCGGGCTGAATTGCTGGTTGCCACGACCGAACAGGTGGCCCTGGCCGCCAATAACGGTAATGACCGCCCGGGCCGGGGCGTCACCGATCTGTTCCAGCAATGCTCGTGCGCCCAGATCCCGGCCTACCACTTGGTGGTTGTAGACCAGATCCACCCCCAGCAGGGTGTTTTCCAGGCCCAGCTGCTCCATCACCAGGGCCACCGTGGAGCCCGAGCCCATCAGGTAATAGGTATCTTCTTCCAGGCTGTCCGCCATCCAGGCGGCCACTTCGGTAACTACCAGATCTTCCACTTCCCGGCCACCACACTTGACCTGCTGCAGGTATCTGGCTTCGGCGGGGACCTGCAACTCACCGTAATGGCGAGCGCGGACCACGCCTTCGCGAAATGCCGCTTCATCGATATCCCGCACCTCTGCCAGTTCCAGGCCCACCAGTTCGCCACAGGCCAGTTCTGCCAGCAGGCTGCCGGCTGCTTCCGGATTGATGGCATAAACCGCAGAGTGCATCTTGCAGCCGGCAGGCACGCCCAGTACCGGCGTTGCCTGCCCCAACGCATCCACCAGATCCCGTGCAGTACCGTCCCCGCCAGCGAACAGAATCAGCTCAGCACCGGCGCTTTTCAGCGCCTCAGCTGCCCGGCGGGTGTCCTGCGGACCGCTGGGCATGGTGGACTCACCGATCACCTGACAGGGCAATCCGGCGTCCCGGCAGCTTGCCTCGCCCATCTCGCCGGCCCAGGTCAGCACGGTCAGGTTCTTTGCGCCGCAAAGCGCCTTGAGTGCACGGCTCATACGGGCAGGCGCCTGGGGCTCCGCGCCCCGGCGCAGCGCCTCTTCGCGGGTTTCCTCGCCATCACTACCCTTCAGGGCCACGCTGCCGCCGAGCCCCGCATAAGGGTTAACCAGCACACCGAGACAGAGACTTTGGTCGACTTTCATAAAGCGGTCATATCCAGATACAAAAATGGCATTGCTGTCCAAGTGGACCAGCGCCTAAATAAACGACTTAACCATGCATATTGACAGGGATGCAGCCATGAATCTCGACAGCCAGCAACCCGGCCAGAATTTCCACGGTGGCGCCATCATTGATGAGCAGGGCCGGGAAATTCCCATTACCGAAGCGATGATCCAGCAGGCGTTTCAGCATCTGGAAAAAAGCTGGCAGCCCCCTGCCCGACCGCTCAAGTCCGCGCAAAAAGCCGGCGCATAATCCCCTGCCACGGGGCGCCTATGTCGCCCTGGTAGAGCCAGTCATGAAGCTCGTGGCGCACCGGGTATTCCTTGCGCAGCCGGTCGAAGGCCTTGCCTGGCTCAGCTGAGGTCAGGCTATCGCCCAGCCGCTGATGATCCTCCGATAACCGGTACGCCACCTGCAACACCCTGAGCAAATCGTCCTCGTTTGCCACCGGCCTCTGGATGATCTTATTGCTGGCCGACACCGGCGCCGGTTCTGCCTCCACATCCAGCCAGTCACAGAACGCCTGATACAGCATCCGGGTACCCTTCAGCTTGCCTTCGGCGCTGTAGCCGGCAATGTGTGGTGAGCCCAGCAGCACCTGCTCGAACAGCGCCGCCGGCACCAACGGCTCGGTTTCCCAGACATCCAGAATGGTGGCCGGTCCACGGCCGCCCTGCAGCCGTGCCAGCAAGGCGTCGTTATCGATCACCGGCCCTCGGCAGGTATTGATCAGCATCTGCGACGCAGACAGCCGCGACAATCTGACCGCATCCAGCAGGTGCCGGGTGGCATGGCCACCACTGTCTGTCAGCGGCACATGCAAGGTAATCAGATCAGCCTCGAGCATGGCATCCAGGGGTTCCAACTGGTAGGGACCTTCGTAGCCCTGTTCTGCCAGCGGCGGGTCACAGGCACGCACGTTCATTCCCAGGTCGGTCAGCCAGTCGGCCACCCGGTGCCCCACATTGCCCAGCCCCACCACCGCCGCCGTTGCGCCTACTGGGGAGCGGTTGCGGGCCTGACAGAGTAACAGCACCGCCTGTAACACATACTCCGCCACCGCCCGGGCATTGCAGCCCGGGGCGTGGGCGAAGCGGATACCCTGTTCCTGAAGATAGGCCAGATCCACATGATCCGTGCCGATGGTTGCCGAGCCCACAAACCGCACCCGGGAGCCTGCCAGCAGTCCGGCATCCACCCGGGTCACCGAGCGCACCAGCAATACCTCTGCTTCGCCCAACTGCTGACGGGTCAGGCTGCGACCATCCACCCGGGTTACGGCCCCCATGGCGTCAAAGGGTTCCAGGCCCGGCATGTTGGCATCGGCAATGATCTGCATCGGTTTTCCTGTCAGCGGGTGGCCAGCAGGCGGCGGGCGGTGTCATCCACGGCCCGGGCATACTGACCTCCGAAAAGGTTGTAGTGATTCAGCCAATGATACAGGTCATACACTGGCCAGGCCTGGTACCTCAGCGTTGCGGGGTGCTCCGCTTGATAGCCCTGGTAGAACGCCGCCGGCACACCACCAAACAGGTTGAGCATGGCCAGATCCACCTGCGGATCGCCATGATAACAGGCCGGATCGAAGAACACCGGCTCGCCATTCACCTGGCCCAGATTGCCCTGCCACAGATCACCGTGGACACGGGCACAGGGCGGTTTGGAAGGCAGCCAACGGTCCAACTGCTCGATAACCTGCCCGGTCCGCTCCGCGGCCACTGCCGGCAGCCCCCGCTGACGCGCCCGTTGCAGTTGGGGCATCAGCCTTTCGTTGGCAAAAAAGGCGACCCAGTCGCTGTGGTCCGTGTTGCTCTGCGGGCTGGCACCGATAAAGTTGTCAGGGTGACTGCCGTAGCGGGCAGGCCCTTCCGCTCGGTGCAAGCGAGCCAGTGCCGCTCCGGCGGCCATCCACTGGCTGCTGCCCGTCAGGGGAGCAATGGGCAAGTACTCCAGAATCAATATCCCGCCTTCACTGGTAGAGCAACAATGCACCACCCGGGGAACGCTCAGGGTTTCCCCCAGAGCCTCCAAGCCCCGCGCTTCCGCTTCCAGCAGCAGAGGATTACGATGCTGTTTGACGAAAAAACGACTCTCACCGCCTTCAAGTACCCCGCTACGGGCGGTGTCGCCGCCCGCCACCGGAGTCAGGATCCAATCACCTTCCAGGCCAGCCTGATTCAGGACCTGCTGCAGTAACAATGGCAATTTCATATCGATTAAACGCAATTCCTTGACTATAGAAGCCACCAAAATCGGCTCTCACGGCCAATAATGACTGACTGTTCCCCTTGATTTAAGGCATTCTTCTGATTACAACTAGGCACTATGCCAGCCGGGTTACCGGCCAATAACAACAACATATAAAGCGATCGCCACCCCATGAAAGCACTCTTGCCCCTGTGCGGCGCCTTCCTTGTCGGCCTGTGTACGGTCGCCAGCGCCGCTGATGACGATGGTCTGTCCGAGCAGATCCGCCAGCTGAAAAGCGAAGCCCTGGACCTGAACCGGGATCTCACCCTGCTGGAGCAGGAGCTACTCTACGCCAGCCCGCAAACCAGCATCTTTGTCTCCGTGGATGTGGGCACCCCGATTCGCCTGGTCGACATCAATCTGACCATTGATGGCGAACACGTGGGTTACCACTTTTACAGCGACCAGGAATTCGAGGCCCTCACCAAGGGCGGTATCCAGCGCCTTTATACCGGCAACCTGGCCAGTGGTCGTCATGTGATGGAAGCCACCATCACCGGCTACGATCCACTCGGCAAGGATTACCAGAAAACCACCAGTTATACCTTCACCAAGGGGGCGGGCAAGAAAATGGTGGAAATGCAGGTGGTGGACGACCTGAACAAGCAACAGCACAAGTTTGAATTCCGTGAGTGGAACCAGCAATGACACAGCTGCGGCGAAAACGGTGGCTGGTCGCGGCGTGCCTCGCCACCCTGTTGTCTCCCGCCCAGGCGGCAAAAGTCGAATTTTTCGATGACATCAACGAAGGGCCTATTCCTCTTGGCGTAGAGGAGCACCGCTACCTGGCCTTCGGCGAAGTCATGTTCGACTACTATCGCCATGCCAACTTCAATGCCATCAACAAGCTGCTGGTCAACCAGGAGCAGGCGCTATTCAACGAGGATACCGACTACGCCGAACTGTTGCTTGGTGACCTCTATGTCACCTATGGCTTGCCCGGCAAGGCAGAGGTGATCTTCAACCGTCTGCTGGAAAAAGACATTCTCAGCCGCACCCGTGCCCAGACCTGGCTGCATAAGGCGGCTCTGCATTACCGGGAAGGCAATCTGGCGGAAGCCGCCATGATCCTCGACGGCGACAACGTGGAGGGCCTCGATCCGGCGGACGACGCCCGGCGGCGTCTGATGCTGGCCAATATCTTCATGGCCGAAGAAGATTTCGCTGGCGCGCTGGACTACCTGCACTCCGTCCCCCTGAGCACCGATGAGGGGCGCTACGCCACCTACAACATGGGCGTAGCATTGATTCGCGGCGGCCACCGTAAACAGGGGATTTCCCTGCTCAAATCCCTTCTGGAAGCCGGCGGCAGCTCTGACCAGGCCCTCGCCTTGCGCGACCGGGCGGCCCTCGCCTCCGGCCTTACTGAGTTAAAAGAAGGCAATCTGGAAAGTGCCCGCACTGACTTGCGCCAGGTACGCAGCGACGGCCCCTTTTCCGAAGACGCCTTGCTCGCCCTGGGGCTTGCCAATTATCGGGCCGGAGACGTAAAACGCGCCCTGCCATTATGGCTGGAGGCCGTACGCCGTAACAGCAGCCACCCTTCCGTGCAGGAAGCACTCATGCTTGCCCCCCGTGCCTATGAAGAGCTGGGCGGCCTGCCACAAGCCCTGGCCGGCTACCAGTATGCTGCCGTGGAATACCGTCAGGCATTGAAAGATATCCAGCAGGCCATCGACAACATTGCCAAACCGGGTTGGTCGGAAGCGCTGCTACCTGAAGATCCTAACCAGGCGGATCTGCTGCCTGCCAACAGCGGCGATCTGGCCCAGGGCAGCGAGCTCTCCTATCTCTACAAGCTGTTTTCCGGCAATGCCTTTGCCCAGCGCTTCGAACACTACCGGCAGATTCACCAGATCAAGAGCATGGTGGAAAAATGGCAACAGTCCCTGCCTGCCTTGCAAGAGACCTATCAGATCCAGCAGCAGAGCCTGAGCCGCAACCTGCCCAACGTACGCGGCCAAGTGACCCGCCATATGAGCCGGCAGGAGCAGTTGGCCATGGCCAGCGACAAGATCTCTGCCGCCATCCCCAATTTTGTCGACATGAGCAAGCCGGAAGACGTGGCCAGCGCCGAACAGGCCATCATGTGGAAGAAAGTGGATGCCATGGCACGCCAGTTCGGCACCCTGCCCGGCTCCAACCATAACAATGCCCTGCGTCTGCGCCGGATGCGCGGCCTGTTGTTGTGGGATATTGCCCACCAGTCGATAGAACAGCGGGAAAAACAGGAGCAAGCTGCTACCCAATTACGAGAAGAAAGCAGTGTGCTTGGCGAACGAATCGCTGCCGTGCAACAGCAGATCCGTGATGCCACCCTGCGCACCCGCGATGACCTGGGCCAGCGACTGGCCGGACAGGCACTGCGAATTGAAAAAATAAAACGTCTCACCGAAGACACCCTTGAAGCTCTGGAAAAGAGCATGCAGGCGGATGCACTCGCGCTTCTGCTGGCAAACCAGCAGAAACTGGCAGACCAGTTGGCCGAGGCCCATCTGGCCATCGCCCGCCTGCAGGACTCTTCGGTATCCGACGGCAGCAAACAGAGGACAGGATCGTGAACCGATTTCGCCTGCATGGGCTGGCAGCCGCAATCATTGCCCTTGGCGGCTGCGCCTCTTCGCCACAGAACGGCACCCTGGAGCAGCAGGCCCGCTTCAGGGGAACCACCCTGGCGGATCTGGAAAACACCGACATCATCATCGAAGAACAGCAGCTGGAGAGTGCCAGCACTCAGGATGCCTTGAATAGCTACAGGCAGGCCGCCGAATTATTCGATGATCCAGAGCGTCGCGCCAAAACCCTTCGTCGCATGGCCGACCTTGCCCTGTCTTCCGCCACCGAACAGGAAATGGGCATTGATGACGCAGATAACGAGCGTCTCGAACAAAGAGTCGACAAGGTCGTCTACGACAACACCATGGAACAGGTGAACACCACCGCGGATACCGAGCGCAAACTGGCACTGCTGGATCTGGCCGGCACCATGGCGCCCTCACTGGGCGACCAGGACGTGGACTACAACACTGCCATCTCCCTGTATCAGGAACTGCTGGACAGCACCGATGACCCTGACCAGCGCGCCGAAGCCTATTATCTGCTGTCCAAGGCCTACGCCATGGACGGCAACCTGGAGCAGGCCCGTGCCAGTCTGGACTCCCTGGTTGAGCAATACCCTAACAGCGAATGGGCGCTGGAATCCCAGTTCCGTCGCGGCGAAATGCTGTTCTCTGATGGCGATTACGACTACGCGGAAAAAGCCTACGCAGACGTCATCAAACGTGGTGCCAACAATGAATTCTATAACCAGGCCCTCTACAAGCACGGCTGGAGCCATTACAAACTGGGCGACTACGAGCTGGCTCAGGGCAGTTTTTTTACCCTGCTGGATAATCTGAACGGCTCCAGTGAGCTGAATGATGACACCAGCATGGAAAACAAACTGTTCGCCGATACCCAGCGCGTGGTGAGCCTGGCATTTAGTAATCTGGATGGCCCACAGTCGGTGAAGAAGTGGTTTGTCCGCAACGGTAACCGGGATTATGAACCGGACATCTACCGTTCCCTGGGTCAGGTCTACCTGAGCCAGGAACGTTTCCGGGATGCGGCAGAAGCCTTCGACATGTTTGTTCAGGTCTACCCGGATTCCACGTTAGCGCCGGAATTTTCCAGCCTGCAGATCGATGCCTACCAGAAAGGGGGATTCCCCACCCTGGTATTGCCGGCCAAGGAAAAATTTATCCAGCACTACGGCATCAACAGCGATTACTGGGGCCGTCACCCCGACATTCGTGAAGAGTATGTATCGCTGCTCAAGGGACACATCCTCGATCTGGCCGAATACCACCATGTGCTCGCCCAGAAATCCGGCAAGCCGGCGGATTACCGCGACCCGGCGCGCTGGTATCAGGAATATCTGGATACGCCGCCAGCCAGCGAAGACCAGGCCAAGGTCAATCACCGCTATGCGGAAGTCCTTTACGCTGCTGAAGATTACCCGGCCGCCATTAGCGAATTCGAACGCACCGCCTATCAATACCAGGATTACGAGCAAGGCGGTGATGCCGCCTTCAATGCCCTGGTGGCCTACCAGCAGATTCTTGACAGCAACCCGGATGCGGAACAGGAAAGCACCTGGCGGGAAAAGAAGATCGCCAGCGCCCAACAATACGGACAGCGCTTCCCTGCACATCCGGAAGTCCCCAATGTGCTGCATGACACCGCTGAAGATCAGCTCGCGCTGGGTGACGTAGAAGGCGCCGTAAAAACGGCCGGCCTTCTGGTCAACCGCCAGCCGCCCCCCTCCGCCGAGTTGATGCGTTATGGCTGGGCCACCATCGCCAATGGCGAGTTCGACCTGGGTCGCTTCAAGGTGGCCGAGATGGCCTATGGCAAACTGCTCGAGATGCAGATGCCCACCGAACAGCGCACGGAATACCGGGAAAAACTGGCGATCAGCATTTACCGTCAGGCCGAACAGCAGCAGGAACAGGGTAACCTGGATATGGCCGCTGCCACCTTCCTCCGTGTGGGCCAGGCCGTGCCAGAAGCCGCCGTCCGCAAGAACGCGGAATTCGATGCCGCCACCCTGTTCATCAACCAGGGCCGCAGCGCCGATGCCATCCCGGTTCTGGAAGCCTTCCGTCAGCGCTATCCCGACGATCCGCTCACCGACACTATCCCGGACAAGCTGGCTATTGCCTACGAGAAGCAGGGCAACTACACCGCTGCCGCCGGCGAGTTGCAACTGATTGCCGCCAATTACAAGGGCGACGATCCGGAGCTCTCCCGCCAGGCACTGTGGAAAGCGGCAGAAATGCAGGACCGGGCCGAACAGCCCCAAGCTTCCATTGCCCTCTACCAGCAGTACCTTCGGGAATGGCCGCAGCCCTACGATTTCCGCTCTGAAGCCCAGTTCCGGCTGGTGAAGCTGAATCGCAAAACCGGCGACAGTGAACGGGAGCGTTATTGGTTGCAGCAACTGGTAACCAGCTACCGGGAAGCCGGTGGTGATGCCAATGACCGGGTTGCCTGGCTGGCTGCCTACGCCAGCTTTACTCTGGCGGAGCCCAACTTCGAGGAATTCAAGCGCATTGCGCTCACGCAACCGCTGAAAACCTCGCTAGCCGCCAAGACCGCAGTAATGAAGAAAGCGTTGGCGGATTACCAGGCAGTAGCGGACATCGGTGTGGCGGAATATGCCACCGCCGCCAACTACAAGATCGGCGAAATGTACCGGGTACTGGCCCGCGACCTGATCGCCTCCGAACGCCCGAACGGTCTGGATGAGCTGGAGCTGGAAGAGTACACCATGCTGCTGGAAGACAAGGCCTTCCCCTACGAGGACCAGGCCATCGACATCTTGATCGCCAATACCAACCTGGTCACCGACGACATCTACGACCAGTGGGTAAAGAAGAGCTTTGGCGCCCTGGCAGAACTGATTCCCGGCCGCTATGCGAAGTTTGAACAGGTAGAAAGCTATGTGGACATCATTTACTGATCGCGGCCGCCTGGGAGCGGTCACCGCACTGTTCGCTGCCCTGGTGCTGTCCGGCTGTGCCAGCAAAGGGGGTGTCGGGCTGGAAGGCTCCGCCGAAGGCGGCACCAGCAAGTACGAGCAACAGAAAGACGGTGGTGCTGCTGCTGATAGTGATGCCATCCATATTCCACCGGTACCCCACGATCCTGCGGTAGAAAAGTACGCCGAGCAGGCAATGGCGGAGTATGCCCGTGCCCTGCAGACCCGGATGGCTGGGAAAGACAAGGAAGCACTGGTGATGTTTCGCTCACTGGGTGAACGTTTCCCGCAGCTGTCCGGCCCGCACCTCAATGTGGGCCTGATCTACATGGAGCAAGAAGACTACGCCAAGGCGCAACAGGCCTTCGAACAGTCCCTGGCCATCAACGATGCCAACCCCTATGCCCACAACGGCCTGGGTCTGGCATTGCGTGAGCAAGGCCAGTTCGATGATGCACGCATTCATTACGAGCGCGCGTTGGTGCTGGACCCCAAATATGCCCGTGCGCATTTCAACCTTGCGGTGCTCGCCGAGCTCTATATGCAGGACCTGAATTTGGCTCTGGAGCATTTTCAGGCTTACCAAAACCTTCAGAAGCTTCCGGATGAGAATGTGGCTAACTGGATTGTGGATCTGCAACGCAGGGCACCGGATGCACCCAGCCAGCCGGTGGCAAACCAGGATGCCGGCAACAAGAATGGAGAGCTGAACTGATGCGCCTTTTACTCCTAATGACTGCCCTTGCATACGCTGCAATCAGCCACGCTGAAAGCGGTGGTCAGGAAGAAGCATCCACCAATGTGATCGGCACACAGGAAGCCCCCACGGTGCTGAACGTGGTGCCCTGGAAGGACCGGGAGGTAAAGCTGGAGAAAAAGGACCCCACTTCTTCCCTGCTTAACCGGGTGCTGGAACCTCTGGATCAGGAGGTGCTGATGCGGGAAATCGAATATCACCAGCTACTGAACCAGCAGCCGGATGACGATGATCTGTTCCTGAAATAACAGCTACATCGATATCACTAGATGCACCCACGCCTTTTTTCTGATAAAAACTAGCGCTTTGGGGAAAGCAGCAAAGCCACATCAGCGGCTTTGCTGCGCAGCAGACAATAACACTAACAGGTATTACCGCAGGAGAAGTCCATGCCCACCACCGCCACCGCGCAGAACAACGGCGTTGTTGAGACCGCAATCACCTTTATTCAGGATGGCGGTTTCTTCATGTATCCCATTCTGGTCGTCCTGGCTCTGGGCCTTGCCCTGTCCCTGGAACGTATCATTTACCTTCAGGCTACCAAGGCAAAAAACCAGAAAACCTGGAAAGACGTCTATCCGCTGATCGCCAAGGGGCAGTTCCGTCAGGCCCTGGATGTGGTCAGCAGCAGCAACACCGGCATGGCTAAAGTGATCGGCTATGGCCTGGAGCGTGCCAAGACTGCCAAGCGTCACGACGACATCGAACTGGCCATGGAAGAAGGGCTGATGGAAATCATTCCCCGCCTGGAGGCCCGCACCCCCTATATCGGCACCTTTGCCAACATCGCCACCCTGCTCGGTCTGCTCGGTACCATTCTCGGCCTGATCAGCGCCTTCACCGCAGTGGCCAGCGCTGATCCGGCACAGAAAGCCGACCTGCTTTCCGCCTCTATTTCCGTTGCCATGAACACCACCGCTTTCGGCCTGATTGCGGCTATCCCTATGCTGCTGGCGTTTGCCTTTATCAACGCCATGGCCGGCAAACTGGTGGACAGCATGGAAATGGCCTCGGTGAAATTCGTTAACGTCTTCCGCCAGGTTTCTGCCCAGCAAGAGCGCAAGAACGACGGCCAGTAAGCCGCAATTTCTTGTTTTCTGCCAATCTGGTGTAAGGATCCGGTATGCGATTTCGCAGACGACGTTCGCGCGACACCGATGTGGAACTGAACATCACTGCCTTTCTGAATCTGATGGTAGTGTTGATTCCCTTTCTGCTGATCAACGCGGTCTTCGCGCAGGTTTCCATCCTGCAGTTGAACCTGCCCGCGGTGAATGACAGCAGTCCACCCTCGGAAGACGACGAAAAAGACAAACTGGTACTGGAAGTGCTGATTTACGGTGACCGCTACGAAGTGGTGGACCGCAACACCAGTGCCGTACTGAAAATCGTGGATAACAAGGACGGCGAACACGACAGCGCTGCCCTGCACGACTATCTCGTTACCCTGAAAGAGAAGTTTCCTGAGGAAACCGCCATTACCCTGCTCTGTGAGGATGACACCCCCTATGAGGTGATGATTCACACAATGGACGCTGTGCGTCTGTATAACACGCAGATCAATGGCCAGAGCATCAAGAAAGAGCTTTTCCCGAGCATCAGCATCGGTTCGGCACCACAGGATCAGGCTGCCAGAACGGGAGGTGACGCATGAAGAAATCAGCTCGCGCGCGCCGTATGTCCCGCCATCATCGCCGCAACAAGACCGTTGCAACCCTGAACCTGACGTCCCTGATGGATATCTTCACCATCCTGCTGATCTTTCTGCTGGTGAATAACAACAACGCCGCCAAACTGCCGGATGACCAGGATATCCAGCTACCGGAATCCACCGCCCAGGAGTTGCCCAACGATGTTCTCATCATCCAGGTCAGCCCCACCGCAGTGGTGATCGATGGTCGCAAGATTGCCGATACCCAGGCAGTAAAAGCGCAAGAAGAGCGCACCGTCGATGCCTTGGTGGAAGAACTGAAATTCCGCGCCTCCCGGGCCCTCGCACTGGACCCGGAACAAGAGCGGGAGATCATGATTCAGGCCGACCGGGATGTGCCCTATGCCGTCATCAAGAAACTGATGCGTAGCTGCATGGAGACGCCCTACACCAAGGTCGCCTTTGCCGTCCTGAAAGTGGCAGAGGAGGAGTCTGAATGACGCAGAAAAATAATAACAAGCTGCGCATACTCATTGATGGGTCCCTGCCCTGGGACAAACAAGAGGGGGAAGACCGGCGCCTTTACGGCATCGTCATCACGCTGCTGATCCTGTCATTGTTGCTAATGATCCTGGTGGAATCAGTCACCATTGAAAAGCCGGATCCGAGGGAACAACAGGAGATCCCGGAACGGCTGGCACAGCTGGTTCTTGAGAAACAGAAAGAACCTCCGCCCCCAGAGCCCGAACCGGAACCGGAGCCCGAAGAAGAAGAACCGGAGGAAAAACCTCAGCCAGAAGAACAGAAGCCGGAACCCAAGCCCGAGCCCAAACCGGAACCGCGGCCCCGCCCCACCGAAGAACAGCGGGAACAGGCTCGGGAAAAAGCTCAGGCCCGCCTTGAAGAGGATCTGGGTGATTCCCTGGCTGGTCTGGATGACATTGGGCCACTGGTGAATTCCGGAGACAGTCTGCGCAGTGGCGGCGATAGCGCGGCCAAGGCCGAACGGGATCTGATCGGCAAACGTGCCGGCACCGGCTCCGGTGGCGTGGCAACCGCCAAGGCATCCAGCGGCGGTGGAGGAGGCGGCACCCTATCCGCCGGCACCGTGGGTGGCGGCAAGGTGGACAGCAAGATTGCCGAATCCGGCCAAGTGGCCAGTACGAGCCGCAAGGGCAGCGACGGCAAGAGCCGCCGTACCCAGGAGCAGCTACGACGCGTATTCGACCGCTATGCTGGAAAATTCAACAGCCAGTACCAGCGTGCGCTGCGCAGCAATCCTGCCCTGCAAGGTACCGTGGTTCTCTACCTGGTTATCGCCCCCAACGGCGATGTACAGGATGTGAAAGTGAAATCCAGCCAGCTGGGCGACAGCCAACTGGAAAGACGCATCATGCTGATCGCCAAAGGCATGAACTTTGGCGCCATGAATGTGGAAACCTGGAAGGGAGACTACAAGTTGAACTTCTTCCCCAACTGACTGTAGCGGTCAGACGTAAAAAAGCCCGGCTCAAAAGGCCGGGCTTTTTCTATCCGTAGGCTCATTTATTCCCTCCCCATATGAGAGGTTTAAAGGCAAAACGAATCTGCCTGTCAGGCGAGCTTTTCCAGCGCTGCCCGTAACGGCTCCGGAATTGGTACCGGTCGGCCGCTTTTCCTGTTCACAAAAACGTGCACCACAAATCCCGTCGCCTTCGCGGCCCCTTCATCACCAAACAGTGCCAGACCGTAACGCACCGAACTGTTACCCAGCTTGTCCACCTTCATGCCCACAGCCAGTGATTCCGGGTAGGCAGCAGCTTCCAGATAATCACAGCCAGAGCTCACCACGTAGGCGATATGTTCGCCATCATGGATATCCAGGCCGCCCTGCTCGATCAGATAGCGGTTGATGGTGGAATCAAAATAGCTGTAATAAACCACGTTGTTGATATGGCCGTAGATGTCGTTGTCGCTCCAGCGACTATCCACCGGGCAGAGATAGCCATACTCGCCTCGATCTGGCCGATTGCCCTTCCCTGCCATCAGTACACCGCCTTGTAGATCGCCAAAGCATCCGCCTGGGACACTTCCCGTGGATTGTTGATCAGCAGACGCTGCTGAAGCATTGCATCCGCTGCCAGGGTTTCCAGGCTGTCTTCGCTAACGCCGGCATCGCGCAGGCGGACCGGTAACCCAACCGCATCAATGAGAGTCTCCAGAGCAGCAATCAGCACCTGGGCACCACCGCTGGCATCCGTGAAGGTCTGATCGCTGAGAATCGGCGCCAGCTCTGCGTACAGGGGCGCGGCGACAACAGCATTGAATTTCAGCACTTCCGGCAGCACCAGGGAGTTACTCAGCCCGTGGGGAATATGGAAATGCCCGCCCAGAGGATAGGCCAGCGCGTGCACTGCAGCCACCGGCGCGTTAGCGAAGGCCTGCCCGGCCATCATGGCCCCCAGCAGACAGGCCTCGCGGGCCGCCAGATTGCCGCCCTCTTGCACTGCGGTCACCAGGTTGTCGCCCAACAAGCGCAGCGCTTCACGGGCCAGCATGTCCGAATAGGGGTTTTTCTTGTGGGCACTGGTGTAAGCCTCGATGGCGTGGACCATGGCATCCACCCCGGTGGCGGCCGTCACATGGGCGGGCAGGCCCAGAGTCAGCTCCGCATCCAGTACTGCCAGATCCGGCAGCAGCGATGGCGCCACCACACCGGCCTTGGTAGTAGCCCCGGTGGTCACAATCGCCACCGGCGTCACTTCCGACCCGGTACCCGCCGTGGTGGGCACCTGTATCAACGGCAGGCGCGGCCCCGTGGCCAACCCTACCCCATAGATATCCGACAGCTGCTGGCTGGCGTCCGGGTGCGCCAGCAATGCCACCAGCTTGGCCACATCCATGGAAGAGCCGCCCCCGAAGCCAATCACCAGATCGGCCCGTGTCTCACGGGCCTGACGGGCAGCGTCAAGCACAATGGTGTCAGCCGGATCGGCACTGACCTGATCAAAAATGGCCAGCGGCATCCCCGCTTGCCGGAAACTGTCTTCTACCGGCCCAAGCAGTGGCGTACTACGAATACCCGGATCCGTGACCAGCAGCACACGACTGGCGCCCCGCTCCTGACAAAGCCCGGGCAAACGCCCGGCGGCACCCGCCTCTAGCAGTACACGATGAGTGGTTGCGAATTCAAAACCCGGCATGATTACTCTCCTGAAATTACGTGCCGACTAGGGCATCAATGCTAGCACAGGCGGGGATGGCGAATGACGCCGTGGTGGCCGCGATTTGCGTCGTGACCACCAATGGGAAATCATTTTTTTACCACAGAGGGCACAGCGTTCACTGAGAAAAAACGGGCTTAGTCTGGAGGGTGGCGAGGCGTCTACTCGGAGAGCACGTAGCCCCGAGACGCAACGCCAGCGTTGCGTCTCGTGCTGTTTCTGGTTAACCGATAAAGTAACTGTGCGCGTTTTCGTTGATCTGATCGCTCACATACTGGGCCAGCGCCTGTACGGTCCATTGCACCGGCGCCGTCATCGGTTCCGGGATCAGGCTGGCATCAGCCACAAACAGGCCTGCTGTGCCATATACCTGCCCTGTGGGGGCAACCACCGCCTCGTAGGGGTCCGACCCCATTCGGCAAGTGCCGTGGGGGCTGAAGCTGTTGGCCCGGAAGGTGTACATGCCCTTTAAACCGAAATCCACCTTGTCCAGGGTTTCATCCAGCGCAAAGACCGAATCCACTTCCAGATTCTGGAAGGTGGGCATGTAGACCTTTTCCGCGCCACCGGAGAAGAAGATTCGCGCCGCCAGGGCAGCAGACGCTTTCATGTTATCGAACTCTTCCCGGTTCGGGTTCCAGTGAATGGTCTTGTCACCGGTATAGGCATCCCCGGACCATTCCACATGCCCCCTGCCCTGGTCGGTACTGAACGCATTCACCCCGGCGTAGTACTTGTAGTTTTTCATGAAGTCGATGTGGGCCTTGCCCGCCTTCATGTCACCCTGGGCCAGCAAGGATTCCGGCTCCGCCAGGCCCGAGAAGATGGTATAGCCATCGGTGCGGGTGAACTCATCCACCTGCACCCCGACCAGCGCGCCCCGGAAGCCAAACAGCGGCTCCTTGAACTTGCCCAGTACCTGGGTGAAGGGCTGAATGGACAGGTTGCGACCCAGTTGGCCGCTGCGATCTTCCACCTGACTGCGTTGCATGATCAGCGGCGTGTGGATAGCACCGGCGGCCAGTACCACCATATCCGCATCCACCTGCATGTCCGCCACATGGGCGCCGCTGTCCGGGTCGGTAATACGCGCTTCCACGCCACGGGCACGGCCGTCGCGGGTAAGTACACGCACCACTTCGGTGTCCGAGAAGATCCGCGCACCATAGGCGGCAGCCCAGGGCAGATGCGTGACCAGAGAGCTCATTTTCCGGTCGGAGGGGCAGCCGGCCAGGCAGTGACCAGTCAAGGCACACTGCTTCACATTGCGCTGAGCCGGTTTCCAGGAAAACTGCATTTTCTCGCAGCCCTGGATCACCTTGTGGGCACAGGCATTGATTTCATGAGCCTCGTTGATATGGATCTGCAACTGGTCGGCCACGCCATCCAGATAAGGCCGGAATTTTTCTGCCGACAGATTCTCCAGGCCATACCGGCTCGCCCAGCCATCCAGCACTGCATCGCCGGGCTCTTCCATCACGCAGGCGCCGATCACCGTGGAACCACCCACACAGGCGCCCTGCACAAAAATGATATCCGCAGTGGTATTCACCTGGCCGACCTGATCCTGATAGATCTGGGTCATGGTATCGCCCAGGTGTTCGGTAAACCGGGAGCTGGGATAATAACGGCCGGATTCCAGCACCAGCACATCGCGGCCGGCCTTCGCCATTTCATAGGCCACAATGGAGCCGGCAGCGCCGGAGCCCACCACGACCACATCGGTTTTCAGGGTGAAGCGTTTGCCCAGGTTTGCATCCAGGGCCACATCTTTTGCCTCGGTGACGGGGACACCGTCACGGGCGACACGTACAAAAGCCATAATTCCCCCTGTCAGGCTCGCGGCAACGGTGCATTACCCAGCCGACGCACGCCCCACACTTCGGTCACCGGGCCATGGTATTCCAGCCCCGGCCAGGTGCGCTCATCACGCCAGTAGTTCAATGCCACCAGCGCCTTCAGTGTGGTCATCAGACCGCGTTCAAAGAATGAGCCTTCCTGCATGGCGTTAACGTAATCCAGCGCCTTGTCATCGGAGAGAGAGGTAAACCGGCTGAACTTGAAGCTGACCATGGGACGGTTGTTGAACACCCAGATGCCCAGACCAAGCAGTTCACGGGTCTGCTGTGGCATGCGTTGGCACATGGCATCCACGTTTCCTACCGTGGGAACAACCTCGGTGCTGGAGGGCAAACCGTAACGGGCGGTGGGCAACATGACTTCCGTCAGGCGGGTAATGACCCGGGCTTCGTCCTCATTGAGACTGTGATATTGCAGCGTTTCCGGGGCATCGCGTCGCCCGAACATACTGGCACAACCGGAGGTGACTGCGGCGCTGGCGAGCACGGAACTGCGCAGAAAACTGCGGCGGCTCAACGGCTCCAGACCGGCAAGAAAGCCGGGCAGCGGCGCACGCTTGTTGTTATTCATCTAACCCTCTCCTGGGCAGACCCTGTTCCTTTGGGTCCTTGTTGTTATTGGTGGAGCGGAATTTTTAGCGACCTGTATCCGTGGCTTCAGCGTGGATGCATGGCGAAAGAATTTGTTGTCACAGGAGATTTTCTGAAGAAGCGGCGTATCAGGCAATACGACCGACTGAAGAAAATTTTCTGTGGCGGCAAAGGCTTACGTCAGGCGCCGCGATGAGGCCACGGATGCAGGTCTCAGTCTATAACAAACCGTTACAAACGCCAAAGCCCCTGTGTCCGGGAGTAACCAACATCCTGTCAGTCACTCCTGAAAGGATCAGGCCATATGGCGGGCAATTCGTGTCGCCAGCGCGTACACGGTAATCTGCGGGTTAACGATGATGGAGGTGGGCAGCAGGCTGGCATCGGCCACATAGAGGCCGGGCACATCATGGGCCTGGCCATTGGCGGCGACCACGCTGTGGTCCGGGTCTGCACCCATGCGACAGGTACCCTGGGGGTGATAACTGACCATACGCAGGTGCTGAGGCTGGTTTTCCAGGCCATCCACCTGGCTATCGATATCGGCCTCGCTGCGGATGATCCGCTGATCGCTGGCGGGCACATAAACTTCGCTGGCCCCGGCGGCAAGATGCAGCCTGGCAGCGGCTTTCAGTGCCCGTTGCATGGCAGGAAAGTCGGAATTGCTGAGCTGATAGTTGATCTTCTTGCGCTCACCGTCCCACTCGATGCTGCCCACATTGTGGTCGTGGATCAGGGTTACCAGCCCGGCCAGATACTTGGCGTTGGCCATGTAATCCATGAACGGCTTGCCGGTGCCGGGCTCAGCCGCCATGGTCAGTTCCACCAGCCCTGCCCCACCGTCTTCCAGCACGAACCCGCCCTTGTCTGGATGCATGAACTCATCCACATAGACCCCCAGCATGGCACCGCGCCAAGGATACACCGGCTCGGGGTAACGGGCCGGCACATACAGCGAGGGGTGGCAGGCGAAGTTCTTGCCCACCTGCCCTGAGCGGTTAGCCAACCCGCTCTTGAGCAACAGCAAGGGGGTCTGCACTGCCCCGGCGGCGAGAATGACGCGCGGTGCAGCAACCGAAAGGGTCGCGGCCACCGTGCCATCGTGGCGGGTAATGGTCGCCTCGACACCGCTGGCCTTGCCCTCGCGGGTGAGGATTTTTTCTACCCGGGTATCCGCGTAAATCTGCGCACCATGGGCGGCGGCCCACGGCAGATAGGTCACCAGCATGGATTGCTTACGCTCGGTCTTGCAGCCGGACAGGCAGTGCCCGGTAAGGCCGCACTGGCGGATATTGCGCTTGAGTGGCTTCACCGACCAGCCCAGTCGGTTGGCGCCGGCCCGGATCAGGCGGCCGTGCCGGGGAATTTCATGCTCACCGTTATCATGAACGGCCAGGTTCTTTTCCACTTCGTCAAAATACGGTGCCAGTTCTTCAGCGGTGAGCTCATTCAAGCCGAAATCCCGCTGCCAGTCCTGCAGAATGAAGTCCGGGGTTCGGAAACAGACGCAGCCATTGACCACCGTGGAGCCACCGACACAGGCCCCCTGCAACACCAGTAAATCGCCATCGCTGTTACTCTGGCTACCATGGTCCTGATAGAGAGTCTCCAGGCTCTCGGTAAAGTTCTCGGTGAAGTCTTTGGAAGGGACATAGGGCCCCGCTTCAAGTACCACCACCTTGAAGCCACGCTTGGCCAGCTCATAGGCGCTAACAGCACCACCGGCGCCGGAACCGACGATCACCACATCCGCTTCAAGCTGCAGATGGTCGCGGGTGACATCACTGGCCTGATGGACTCGCAGGCCGGATGCCTGCCATTTCACTTCGCTCATGCCCGTGCCTCTCCGTCAGCCACACCGTCCGGCAGGGGCGCATTACCCAGATACTCCAGCCCCCACTGGTCACTCACCGGACCATCGAACTCGGTGGGCGGCCAGGTGGCGGAATCCTGCCAATAGGCGCTATAGACAAGCTGCTTGATAACGGTGGCCAGGGTTCGCTGGATCACATTGCCCTGCCCCCAGTTATCGAAATAGGCACGGGCATCCTCATCGTTCAAATCGACAAAACGGCTGCCTCGAGTGAGCACTGCGGCGTTATCGAACAGCCCCAGACCGGCAGCCACCTCCTTTCGTGTCAGAGGATGCAAATGCCCAAGCAGTGTTTGCACGTTTTCCACCACAGGTACCTGTTCGCTGGGCAGCAGAGCAGTACCGTCAACGGGCAAAAGTACCTGTCTTGCGCGATCGAAAAGATGATATTCCGCATCAGACAGACCCTGCGCCCAGGCCGGTGCAGATTGCTGATCCAGAGGGGAACGACGCAGCAGGGCAAAACCACCGGCGGCCACAGCCGCCACGCCGGCAGAACCCAGCAGGCCCCATTTCAGAAACCGCCGGCGGGCCATGCCCTGTTGCCAAATAGCGGAAACCCGCCGCGCCTGAAGCTGGCTTTTCATGGTCTGTCCTCAACGCAAAAACACAGCCTTGAAGCTACTCAAAAGACCACATGAATACAATGTGTTTACTCTAACAGGAAGCCTTGACCGCACAGCACAGGCAGCCAGGCAAGAAAGGAATCAGGGGTCACTATTGTGGGGAGTTTCCACCGGCACGCTGGGACCTACAGCCACCGGATCCTGATGGATAATCACATCCGCCGCGGGATAGGCCTGGCGGATTCGCAGCTCGATACGTTCCGCCAGTTCATGCGCTTCACGCAATGACAGATTCTGATCCATATCCACGTGCAGCTGGATAAACTGGGTGCGCCCGGACTGGCGAGTGCGTAGGTCATGAAAGCCCAGCGCCTGCGAATGTTCTGCCACAATAGCACCCACCACATCACGTACATCACCCGGAATTTCCCGGTCCAGCAGCAGCTGAATGGACTCACCGGCAATCGACCAGGCGCTGTAGAGGATAAACAGGGCGATCACCAGCCCCACAGCGCCGTCAAGCCACAGAAAACCATACTGGCTGACCAGCAGCACCAGAATAATCCCCGCGTTCACTGACAGGTCAGACACATAATGCAGTGAATCGGCCTCAATGGCAGTGGAGCCAGTTTCTCTGACCACGAATTTCTGAATCAGAAGCAAACCGAATGTAAGGACAATGGAAAACACCATCACCACTACCCCAACCGTATTGTGCTCAATCGGCTGCGGGTCAATCAGCTTGAGGACGGACTGCTGGATCAAGAATATCGACGAGCCGGCGATAAAAACTGCCTGGCCCAGCCCCGCCAGCGCTTCCGCCTTGCCATGACCAAAACGGTGCTCTTCATCAGGGGGCACCAGGGAATAACGAATGGCGAAGAAATTGATCAGCGAAGCCAGTGAATCCATTACCGAATCCACCAGCGAAGCCAACAGACTCACAGAACCGGTCATCAGCCAGGCCACCGTCTTCGCCGCTATCAACAGCAAGGCTGTAAAGATCGACGACAGGGCCGCAACCATGAGGAGGCGATGTTGCCGGCGGGTTTCAGTGGTCATGGATGGATTCCGTTGGCGAACAAAGGTGTCATTTCTTCGGTAAATAGGTGAGTGGATCCACCGGTTTACCATCTTTGCGAATCTCGAAATGCAGCTGGGTACGGAAAGTACCCGTGGCCCCCATGGCGGCGATCTGCTGTCCGGCTTTTACCGCATCCCCTTCCTTGACCAACATCTTGTCATTGTGGGCGTAGGCGCTTAACCAGCGGTCACTGTGCTTGAGAATCAACAGGTTGCCGTAGCCGGTGAGACCACTGCCACGATACACCACGCGCCCGTCCGCAGCAGCCACCACCGGACTGTTGGGTTTACCGGAAATGGCAATGCCCTTGCGCCCATGGTTATCGCTGGAGAAGGTTTCCACCACCTGCCCCCCGGCCGGCCAGCGCCAGCTCACTGGCCCCACCGTGGAACCTGCTGAAGCAGTACCAGCGGGTTGGGGTTTCGGTGTTTTTTGCGGCTTGGCAGGTTCCGGCTTACTGGCAGGCTTGTTCTGGGGTTTGCTCGCGGGTTTCGGTGCTGGTTTGGGCGCCGAGGAGCCACTGCCGGATGGAGCCTTTAGCGCCAGGGAAATGCGCTGCCCCGGATAAATAGTATAGGGGGCCGGGATCCGGTTGGCCCGGGCCAGTTCGCGATAATCCCAGCCATAACGCCAGGCAATGGAGTACAGGGTCTCTCCGCTACGCACTTCATGGGTGCCAGCAGTGACCTTGCTGGTTCGCGGCTCTTGTCCATAGATATCCACGACCGGCGCAAAATTGCCCGCACTGCAGCCGCTTACCACCAGGAAGATCAATGCCGTCGCCAGGGTACGCATCAGAATGAATCGCTACCTGTCGGCCGTTGGCACACCATCACCCACTCCGTCAAAACGGTACCGGCTCACGGTACCGGAAATTCATTGCCTACGAATCCTGCGCAACATTATGCACGGGTGCCACCCGATACAGTAGCCACACCAGCACTGTCGCCAGCAACGCGGCCAGTAAAGCCATGGTCAATTGCGATCCTTCACCGGTCAGCGTGGCGTATTCCGTCGGTGACAGCCAGCGATCGGCCAGTCCCTGTTCTCCCGATACCCGCCAGGGCCACAGTTTCAACAAGGACCCGGCCATGAAACCGGCCAGCAAGGCCATCACCGTGTCGTGGTAACGGTGCAGGGTCCATTTAAGCACATGCACAAAACTCAGCAGGCCAATGGCACAACCCGCCATAAAGGCCAGCAACAACGGTATCTCACCTTGCTTCACCGCCTCCAGCACCGGTTGATACATTCCCAGTAAAAGAAGGATAAAACTGCCGGAAATGCCGGGCAGGATCATGGCACAGATGGCCAGCATGCCACTGAAGAAAAATACCGTTGCGCCACTGCCCAGCGCCGACAGGGCCGGTGCCAACCCGATGGCCACGGCAACGCCGGTACCCGCCACAAAGGCGGCGATCTGCACAGCCCCCCGCTGTTGCAGAGGTTTCAATACCAGGAAGATGCTGGCCAGAATCAGGCCACTGAAGAACGCCCATACCGGCACCGGGTGGGTGTCCAGCAGCCAGGTAATCAGGCGTGCCAGCAGGGCAATACTGGTAAAGATGCCCGCCAGCAGGGTCACCAGGAAGGTCAGGTTGGCTTGGCCCCAGAACGCCACAAAGCCTTGCTGGTGCCATACCTTCAACAAACGCGGCGTCAGCCCGCCCAGGGTATCGATCAACTCTTCATAAATGCCGGTGATCAACGCCAGGGTGCCACCGGAGACACCGGGCACCACATCGGCAGCGCCCATGGCCATGCCGCGAAAGAAAATACCGGGTCGGATCATGTTGTCCCTGCGTTGTTGATAAGCCGCAAGCTACAAGCTTCAAGCTGCAACACGGGCTCAGTATTGTATTTTCATCGCCACCAGATTCCGCGCTCCAGACGATTGGGCGCGGGCAATGCTTATTCGCTAATTTCCATTCTGGTCGCGCCTTGTAGCTTGCAGCTTGAAGCTTGTAGCTGCCTTATCGCATCACACCACGCTGGAATGGCACGAAGCGCACCGCATCCAGTGATTGCACATGGAACTTGTCACCGTCGCGGTCGACCACCGTGAGTATCTGCTTGCGATCACCGCCCACCGGCATCACCAGGCGGCCGCCGTCTGCCAGTTGTGACAACAGATCATCGGGAATTTCTGCACGGGCACAGGCGGCGAGGATGGCATCAAAGGGGGCTTCGCTCTTCCAGCCGAAACCGCCATCGGCATGCTTGAGCTGAACCCGGGCCAGACCCAGCTTTATCAGCCGCTTGCGCGCCTGATCCTGCAATGGCCGGATGCGTTCCACGGAATAGAGGGCATCGCAGAACTGGGCCAGTACCGCCGTCTGATAACCACAACCGGTGCCAATCTCCAGCACCTTGGAGGGCCTGCCGTTGGCGATCAACAATTCGGTCATGCGCGCCACCACCCAGGGCTGGGAAATGGTCTGGCCATGGCCGATGGGCAGCGCGGTATCGTCGTAAGCCTGGTGAGCCAGGGCTTCTTCGATGAACAGGTGACGCGGCGTATTGCGAATGGCATCCAGCACACGTTCGTCACTGATGCCGGCATCGCGCAGCCGCTGCACCAGACGATCCCGGGTCCGTGCAGAGGTCATGCCGATGCCGCTAAGTTGGATATCCATCTGTACTTCTTTTGCCTCTGGATTTGCCTCTCGGCGGATTATTCAGGCTTTATAATTTCCGCCATCACTGTCGTGGCAAAAGCGCCTGTGGGCAGCGTAAACGCCAGCTCCAGACACACTTCCCCTTCCCTTTCCGTTTGCCAGGCCCACTGCAAGTCCCGTACCGGCAAGCGTGTTGCCCGGCGGGCTTCGTCAACGCCGATACGGCACAGGCTGTCAATCACGTCGGCATGTGGCGCAAGTATCCGCTGTTCCAGTTCCCGGCAAGGGCCAGATGATGCCATGCCCGGCACCCCCGGCAAAGGGGCGGTGGGATTAACCTCGCCGGCAATCACTCTTTCCCCTGCCTCAGGGTCGTCATCTGCCGGGAACAGACCACGGCTTCCTTCCGGCTGTAGCAGGTCGCCGGCCAGTACCCGGTCCCAGCATTGCCGGTCAACGCGCTCGGCCAGCACCTGGTTGAACAGATCGCTACGTACCGCTGACAACCACAGGCTGCGCAGGGCTTTCTTGCGCGGCGCTTCGCCGCCACACAGCCACTCCGTGCCGCGCACCAGGTTGCCGGCACCGCGACCGAAACGCTGCTCACCAAAATAGTTGGGCACGCCCTGACGCTCAATGGTGGCCAGTTGCTGTTCCAGCTTCTGGCGATCACCCTGAAAATCAGTGACACGAAGGATAAACCCGTTGGCGCGGTGAGTGCCCCGATTCAGCTTGCGGCGATGGCGAAGGCCCTGCAGAACCCTGAGGCCCTCGGGCCAGACGAAATCCGGATCCGCCTTGCCGGGCAAGTGCAGGCTGAACCACTGGCGGGTAATGGCGTGCTTGTCCTTGAGGCCGCTGTAGCCCACGGCCAGGCGGTGAACTCCCGCCTGTTTGGCCAGTAACAGGGCCACATCTTCGGTATTCCAGCCGGTTTTCTCGATTTCCAGCCACAGGTGTTCACCCTCGCCTTCCGGGCGCACATGCATGTGTTCGACTACCTGGAAATCTGCCGGGGAAGCTTTCAGCACACCCGTGGCTGCCGGGCCGCCATGGGCGCGGGGAAGGCTCATTGAGCCCCCGCTGATGCCACAAGCAACACCACGGCCTGCACCGCGATACCTTCCTTACGGCCGGTAAAACCGAGTTTTTCCGTGGTGGTCGCCTTGACGGAAACCTGCCCCATATGGCAACCGAGCAGGTCGGCGATACGCTGGCGCATGATGTCGATATGGGGTGCCAGTTTCGGTGCCTGGCAGATAACCGTCAGATCCGCATTGCCCAGTTGCCAGCCGGCAGCGGTCACGTCCTGGTAGATAGCAGCAAGCAGCTTGCCGGAATCTGCACCCTTCCACTGGGGGTCGGTGTCCGGGAAATAGTGGCCGATGTCGCCCAGCGCCAGAGCACCAAGCAAGGCGTCAGACAGGGCATGCAGAGCCACATCGCCGTCAGAATGCGCCTTGAGCCCCTGACTGTGAGGAATCGCCACACCACCCAGCATCACGTGATCGCCTTCGCAGAAGGCATGCACATCAAAGCCCTGGCCGATACGGATACTCACAGCATGCCCTCCTCATCGCCCAGCTGACGGCCCAGATAGTAGCGAGCCAGTGCCAGATCTTCCGGGACGGTAATCTTGATATTGTCGCTGTGTCCAGCCACCAGCGCCGGACGGCAACCCGTTCTTTCCATGGCGGAGGCTTCATCGGTGATACCGGCCAGATCGCCCTGCAAGGCATCGTGCAGTGCGCGGGCGGGAAACAGTTGCGGTGTCAGCGCACGCCAGATGCAGTCACGGTCGAGGGTGGCAGCAATATGATTGTCATCGCCTGCCTGCTTGATGGTGTCCACCACCGGCAACGCCAGGATGGCGCCCTGGGCGTCGGTCTGGTCGAGCAGATTCTGGATATCGGACAACCGCACCAGGGGACGCGCCATATCATGGACCAGCACCCAGGCGTTTTCTCCTCCCAGCTCCAGTGCCCTGGCCACACCGCTACGCACGGATTCCGCCCGGGCGGCTCCGCCATTGACGGTGGTAATACGGGAATGTCTGGAAACACCCAGCGTCGGCCACCAGGGATCTTGCGCGGACACTGCGACCAACACCCGGTTGATGGGGGCAAACGACAACAAGCGATTGAGGGTATGCTCGGCCAGGGTCTTGCCGGCCAGTGACAGGTATTGCTTGGGAAAACCCGCCCCCATGCGTTCACCGATACCGGCAGCCGGTACCACCGCATAGAGAGGGCCGCTAATGACAGGATTCACTCGCCGCCCCGGGGTTGTTCGAGAATCAGGAAAAAGGTCTCACCGTCGCGGATCATGCCCAGGTCCTTGCGGGCAATCTCTTCCACCGCTTCAGTGCCCTGCTTGAGGTCTTTCACGTCGGCGGCCATCAGTCGGTTGCGCTCATTCAGTTTGGCGTTGCTCTGCTTGAGTCTGGCCACCTCTTTTTCCAGGGTGGCCACATGCCGCAAACTGCCCTCACCAAACCACAAGCGGGCCTGCAGGCCGACAAACACCAGAGCCAGCAGCGCAATCACGATCTGTCTGGCGGGAGACAACTGCATGGTCTCCCGCTTGCCAGATCCCTTTGCTGTCCTGCTGGTTCCGGTATCTGACATTACTTAGCCGAGGAACTTGAACTCTTTACGACCATGGTAAGCCGCGCGCCCCAGTTCCTGTTCAATACGAATCAGGCGGTTGTACTTGGCCACCCGATCGGAACGGCACAGGGAGCCGGTCTTGATCTGGCCAGCGGCAGTGGCCACAGCCAGGTCGGCGATGGTGCTGTCGGCGGTCTCGCCGCTACGGTGGGAAATCACCGCAGTGTAGCCGGCATCCTTGGCCATCTTGATGGCATCCAGGGTCTCGGTGAGAGAACCGATCTGGTTGAACTTGATCAGGATGGAGTTGGCCACCCCTTCGTCGATGCCGCGCTTGAGGATCTTGGTGTTGGTCACGAACAGGTCGTCGCCTACCAACTGCACCTTGTTGCCCAGCTTCTCGGTCAGGATTTTCCAGCCATCCCAGTCAGACTCATCCATGCCGTCTTCGATGGAGATGATCGGATAACGGTCGCACAGCTCTGCCAGGTAGCTGGCAAACTCTTCGGAGTTCATGCTGCGGCCTTCGCCGGCCAGCACATATTTACCGTCCTTGTAGAATTCGCTGGCAGCGCAATCCAGGGCCAGGGTCACGTCATCACCGGCCTTGTAACCGGCAATCTCGATGGCTTCCATGATCGCTTCCAGAGCGGCCTCGTTGCTGGGCAGATCCGGGGCGAAACCACCCTCATCACCCACTGCGGTGTTCAGGCCGCGTTTTTTCAGCACGCCTTTCAGGGCGTGGAAGATCTCGGCGCCGTAGCGAATCGCTTCGGCCACGGTAGGAGCACCCACCGGCTGAATCATGAATTCCTGGATGTCCACGTTGTTATCGGCGTGCTCACCACCGTTGATGATGTTCATCATCGGTACCGGCAGAGAGTACTCGTTGTCATCGTCCTGCAGGTCGGAAATGTACTCGTACAGGGGCTTACCCTGGTCCACCGCCGCCGCTTTGGCCGCTGCCAGAGACACAGCGAGGATGGCGTTGGCGCCAAAGTTGGCTTTGTTCTCGGTGCCGTCGGCATCGATCATGGCCTTGTCCAGGGCCTTCTGGTCGCAGGCGTCCATTCCCACCAGCAATTCACGGATGGCGGAGTTCACATTGCCAACGGCCTTGGTAACACCCTTGCCCAGGTAACGGGCCTTGTCGCCATCACGCAGTTCCAGCGCTTCGCGGGAACCGGTGGAGGCACCGCTGGGCGCACAGGCACTGCCGGAGGCGCCGGATTCCAGAATCACATCGGCTTCGATGGTGGGATTGCCACGGGAGTCGAGAATTTCGCGGGCTTTGATGTCAACGATCTTGGACATGACAGTCAATCTCTCTTCAATCAGTTGTTTTCAAAGGCAGGCAGTGCCTTGACGGTATTATCCAGGGTTTGCATCTGGGCAAGGAATGGCTCCAGACGGTCCAGTCGCAGGGCGCAGGGGCCATCGCATTTGGCGTTATCCGGGTCCGGGTGGGCTTCCAGAAACAGTCCGGCAATGCCCTGACTGATCCCGGCACGGCCCAGTTCGGCCACTTGGGCACGGCGGCCATCGGCGCTGTCCGCGCGCCCGCCCGGCTTCTGCAGGGCGTGGGTCACGTCGAAAAACACCGGGTAGTTGAACTTTTTCATGATGCCAAAGCCGAGCATGTCCACCACCAGGTTGTTGTACCCGAAGCTGGACCCACGCTCGCAGAGGATAAGCTGGTCGTTACCGGCATCCTCGCACTTGTGCAGGATATGGCTCATTTCGTGGGGAGCCAGGAACTGGGGCTTCTTGATGTTGATGATGGCCCCGGTCTTTGCCATGGCCACCACCAAGTCCGTCTGCCGGGCCAGAAAGGCTGGCAGCTGAATGATGTCGCACACTTCCGCCACCGGTGCGGCCTGATAGGGCTCATGCACATCGGTGATCACCGGGCAGTTGAAGGTCTGCTTGATCTCTTCAAAGATCTTCAGGCCTTCGTCCATGCCCGGGCCTCGGTAGGAACTCAGCGAGGAACGGTTGGCCTTGTCGAAGCTGGCCTTGAACACCCAGGGGATACCCAGTTTGCTGGTCACTTGCGCATAGGCTTCCGCCACCTGCATGGCCATGTCCCGGGACTCCAGCACATTCATGCCACCGAACAGGGCCATGGGCTTGTCGTTGGCAAATTCCAGCTCGCCGAGCTTGATGGTCTTCTGCATAACGCGTACACCCCTTTCCTTAGTGTGCTTTCTGTTCCGCCAGGGCTGCAGCCACATAGCCCTTGAACAGACCATGCCCGTCACGGGGCGTGGAAGTAAACTCCGGGTGGAACTGACAAGCCACAAACCACGGGTGGTCTGCCACTTCGATCACTTCCACCAGCTCGCCATCGGTGGAGCGGCCAACGATCTTCAGGCCAGCGCCTTCCAGCTGTGGCAGGTAATTGTTGTTCACCTCGTAGCGATGACGGTGACGCTCGACGATTCGGGTGCTGCCATAACATTCGGCGGCACGACTACCCGCCTCCAGAATACATTCTTGGCCACCCAGGCGCATGGTGCCACCCAGATCGGATTCCTCGGAGCGCTGTTCCTTGTGACCGTCTTCGGTGGTCCACTCGGTAATCAGGCCCACCACCGGGTCCGGCGTATCCGGGCGCAGCTCGGAAGAGTGCGCCTTTTCGATGCCGGCCACGTGGCGGGCGTATTCGATCACCGCCAGTTGCATGCCAAGACAGATACCCAGATACGGCACCTTCTTTTCTCGGGCGTAACGAATGGCAGCGATCTTGCCTTCGGTACCCCGGTCCCCAAAGCCGCCGGGCACCAGGATGGCGTCCAGATTTTCCAGCACGCCGGTGCCTTCACGTTCGATATCTTCCGCATCCAGGTAAAGGATGTTGACCTTGGCACGGTTGCTGATGCCGGCGTGGATCAGGGCTTCATTGAGCGACTTGTAGGCGTCGACCAGCTCGATGTACTTACCCACCATACCCACGGTGACTTCATTCTCGGGATTGAGCTGAGCTTCCACCACTCGATCCCACTCGCCCAGATCCGGCTCCGGCAGATCCAGGCCAAACTTCTCCACCACGATGTCATCCAGGCCCTGCTCGTGCATGCCACGGGGCACCTGGTAGATGGTCTTGCAATCCGGTGAGGAAATCACCGCTCGGGCTTCCACGTTGGTAAACAGGGCGATCTTGTCCCGGGCACTCTGCGGAATCGGGTCATCCGCACGGCATACCAGAATATCCGGCTGCAGGCCGATGGAGCGCAGCTCTTTCACGGAATGCTGGGTGGGCTTGGTCTTGATCTCGCCAGCGGTGGCGATATAGGGCACCAGGGTCAAATGCACCAGCAGGGACTGGCTGGACCCCAGCTCCACACGCATCTGCCGCGCCGCTTCCAGGAACGGCAGGGATTCGATGTCACCGGCAGTACCACCGATTTCCACGATGGCCACGTCCGCATCCCCTGCCCCTTCGCGGATCTTCAGCTTAATCTCATCGGTAATATGGGGGATCACCTGCACGGTGGCGCCCAGGTATTCACCGCGGCGCTCCTTGTCCAGCACGTCCTGATAGACACGGCCGGTGGTGAAGCTGTTGCGGCGACTCAGGCGAGTGCGGATAAAACGCTCGTAGTGACCCAGGTCCAGGTCGGTTTCGGCGCCGTCTTCAGTCACGAATACCTCACCGTGCTGGTAAGGGCTCATGGTGCCGGGATCCACATTGATGTAGGGATCCATTTTGATCAGGGTGACGTTGAGGCCGCGGGCTTCCAACAAAGTGGCCAGGGATGCTGAAGTGATCCCCTTACCCAGAGACGACACCACACCGCCGGTGACAAAGATGAAACGTGACATGCACTCACCAGATTGCTAGTGGGTTGGTAGCACTCTCACCAGTGTAACCGGCACCAATAAAAAAACACCCTGCACGCATGACACGGGCAAGGGGCTTTCTGAATCGGGTTGGCCAGCTACGCAAGTGATGGTTGAACACCTGAAAATTCAGGGGCTTGCGCTACATCAGGACGGGAGAAAATATTAACAGAAGGCGCCGTGCGCCTCAATCGGAATCGCGTCCGGGAGCGTAAAAAGTGGTGCAGCACGTTACCCGGCACAAACTCACCCGGATCGCCTAAGGCCTTATTCCGACGTCTGCTGCGACTTATCAGGCCCAGCGAGTTGTTAGGGTGCCAGTTGCGAAATGCAAAACCGAGCCGACCTTTCGTGACTCGCAACTCGCTCCTCGAAACTCCTGCCGGGCCGCACCGTACGTTCCCGGCATCAGGCGCTCTCGCAAGCGGCTAGCACCTCGGAAAACGGCGCACCCATCTGCGAGCCGAACGCCGGATGCCTCCCCAGGCGGGCGCGGCTGGCTCTTGGGCTGCTGATGCCGCAAAGGAAACGTGCCAGCTGCCGGGGTGTGCTCAGAGCCTGATGGTTTTCCTCACGGGTGGCCTGAATCACTGCCGGGTCCGGTGCTGTGCGGCCACGTGATGGCAACGCCTGTTGCTCACCGAGGCAGGCGCTGCAATGACCACAGGGCTGGGCGAGCGTCTCGCCGAAATAGCCGACCAATGCCTGCTGATGGCAGCCAGAGCTCCCCGCCCAGTCACACACCTGCTGCAGACGCTGGATATCGCGCTGCTCGCGCAGGGCAAACTGCTCCTGCATCCGCACGATCAAGGGCTCACATTCCGCTGGCGGGTTCAGCATCCGATAGCCCTGGCGCACGCCGGCGACCCGTAACTCGATCATCTGCTGCTGTTCCAGATAATTCAGGGCATTGAGGACCCGCAGGCGGTCATCACCCAGGGCCTGGGCGGCGTCGATGGGCCGCAGGGTCAGCCAGATCCGTCCCTGCTTGCCAGTGGCAAACAGGCGCTCCAGAAAAGCGGCCCGCTCCGGGTTGAAGCCGGCCAGAATCTCTTCCTGCGATGTCTGGAACGCCACCTTGTATTCCGTATAGAACGGCGCCGTGGCGCGAATCACCCCTTCCAGTTCCAGATAGGTGAGCAAGGTGTTGATGACCAGAGGCCGCACATCGAACTGCCCGGACAACTCATGAATCGAAAGATCGAATTGCGCCGGCTGCCCAAGCAGCCAACGAATCAGCGCAGCCAGGGACTCACTGTCCGGTGTATCCCCATAGGTGAAATTCTCCAGCACCGTCAGATCATCCGGGTTGGCCAGCAACTGGCAGTGGGATGGTTGTCCGTCACGCCCGGCCCGGCCAATTTCCTGCATATAGTTTTCCAGGGACTTGGGCAGGTTGTAGTGGTAGATGGCGCGGATGTCCGCCTTGTCGATGCCCATACCGAAGGCGATGGTAGCCACCACGATGTCGGTCTCCCCCGCCATGAACGCCTCCTGCACCTGATGGCGGGGCTCGTCTTTCAGCCCGGCGTGGTAGGCCTGCGCCTTCAATCCCTGTTTCTGCAAAAAGGCCGCCACAGTCTCGGCGGTCTTCTGCAAAGTGACATAAACGATGGCGGGCTCGGCAGGTCGGCTGGTGAGCTGCTCCAGCAGGTACTGATCACGCTCGGCGGTGCCACAAGGGCGCACTGCCAGGGCCAGGTTGGGGCGAAAGAAACCGGTCTGGATGTGGTCCGCCCTGGCGATCTCGAAACTGTCGCAAATCTGCTCTGCCACCTGGGGAGTGGCCGTGGCCGTCAGTGCCAGCACCCGGCCAACCTTGAGATCCCGGGCCAGCTGCGCCAATTTCAGATAATCGGGACGGAAGTTATGCCCCCACTCGGACACACAGTGCGCCTCATCCACCGCCATCATGCTGATGGACAGGCGCTTCAGCCGTGTCAGAAAGCGCTCATTGGCCAGCCGCTCCGGGGCCACATAAAGCAGCTTGATGGTGCCATCATCCAGTCCCCGATAAATCGCTTGCAGCTCTCCGGCATCCACACTGGAATCCAGTCGTGCCGCCGGGATATTAAGCCGATTGAGCTGATCCACCTGATCCTTCATCAGCGCGATCAACGGCGACACCACCAGTGTCAGTCCATCCAGCATCAATGCCGGCAACTGATAGCACAGGCTCTTGCCGC
This sequence comes from Alcanivorax sp., assembly GCF_019431375.1. Classification (NCBI taxonomy): domain Bacteria; kingdom Pseudomonadati; phylum Pseudomonadota; class Gammaproteobacteria; order Oceanospirillales; family Alcanivoracaceae; genus Alcanivorax; species Alcanivorax sp. The sequence continues at coordinate 508,524 of NZ_CP080267.1, read as the reverse complement.
CGCCAGTGGGAAACACCGCCAGGGCCGATCGACCAGCCAGTAGCGCCTCGATGACCGCCTGCTGGCCGGGACGGAATCCCTGGAGCTTGAATGTCTGTTGCAGTAATTGTTGCGCTTCTTGCATGGATACTCTTGGCTAATCAGGCGAAGTTAGGAGCAAACTGGCTGGGGTCATGGCTGCCTGCTTGCAGGTCGATGATCCAAAGGTACAGACCTGACGTGCCCTGCTAAATCAGTCAGCGTTGATCAAACCTGTAGGACATTGGCCAATCTGGAACGCTTGTTAGGGTGCACTGAGCGCACCGTAAAAAAACAGGCTGGCAGCCTCGCGGAGCAATCATCACGTCACATGGCTAACGAGGGGGCGGCAACAAAAACCATTCTTCACAGCTCGCCGCCTCTTCACCATCTGCCAGACCCACCAGCGGCACGGATACCAGCGTCTCGCCCCGATATAGCAGAGGCCATTGATGCCGCTGCCAGGGGGGAACGCCGGCCGCTCGCCACAGTTCCTTGATGCGCTGGTGCATGCCGTTACGCAGCATGCGCGTGCCACCGGTAAAGGGGCGCAGGGTCAGATCACCTGGCGGCCGCATCAGGCTTACTGCGCCCTCCCCGGCTGTGGGTGACAGTTGCCAGGATGGCAGCGATGGTGGCGGCGCGCCCTGCGGCCAGGACAAGGTACCCTGCCAGGGCGCCAGGGCTTCACGGGGGAGCAAATACAGTGCCCGCCGGAACAGGCGCACGGCCCAACTGCCCCACTCCACCCGGGCCTGACTATCTTCGGCAGCATCCTGCAGGGCCAGCAATTCAGCAAGCACCGCCGCACTGGGCGCACTGGCCCCCTGACCGTGGAGCCACCAGCGTAACAGGTTACGTTGCCGGGCCGGTCGCAATGCTGCCAACCCGGCAAGTGGAAATCGTTGAGCGCAGACACCACAGGCTTCAGCATCTTCCTGCGCCCTTTCGTCCAGCAGTTCACTGGCATCCCCCATGTGCCGGGCGGTTCGGGCCAGAATCTCATCAGCGCCACGCCACCGCTGACGCAGGGCCGGCAGAATACTGTGGCGTAGATAGTTGCGGCGCAGGGACTGGTCCTGATTGCTGGGGTCTTCCTGCCAGTGCAGGCCCAACTCCCGGGCACTGCGCTCCAGCGCAGACCGGGGCAACTCCAGCAGTGGCCGCCATACCGTTATCCCCTGGCGCTTATCCAGGGCATGCATGGCGGCAAGGCCCTGCACACCTGCGCCGCGCAGCAATCGTAACAGCAGCGTCTCGGCCTGGTCATCGCGATGGTGAGCGGTAATCACGGTGGCGCCATCCCGGCGGGCGTCAGCAAACAGGGCCTGATAACGAGCCTGGCGAGCGCCGGCTTCGATGCCTTTACCCTTGTCCACCGTTACCGTGACCACCCGACAGGGCAGCGCCAGGCCAGCGACGACCTGCTCGCAGTGTGCTGCCCAGTCCGCGCTGTTTGCCTGGAGTTGATGATTGATATGCACCACACGCAGGCGCGGCCCCAGCCCGGCCTCAACCAGCAGGTGCAGCAGCAAGGAGGAATCCAGCCCACCACTGAAGGCGAGCAACAAGGGCCCGGGCGGGGTCTGCTCTGCCAGATCAGGAATCAGTGGCGGCTGTGGCATCGGGGATGTCATCACTATTGCGGAAACAGACAGGGTTAGCCATAAGGGTACAGCGTTTGCCATGCAAGCATAGCAGCTGCACGGCATTCACCCTATCGGTTGCCCCGGGACGTTTCCCGGGAAGCGGGGTGGAGAAGAATAACCAGCGAACGGTTATTCGTCAGCGGGGGCGCTGACCACGTTGCCGTAGCTCATCAGACGGTCGTAACGACGATCCACCAACGCGTCAATGTCCAGGGCCTTGAGCTCATCGAGCTGCTTGACCAGCGCCTTGCGGATGGCGTCTGCCGCCTGATCGTAATCCCGATGGGCACCACCCAGGGGCTCCTTGATGACCTGATCCACAATACCCAGCTCGTGGAGCCGGCCGGCAGTCAGCCCCATGGCCGCTGCGGCTTCCGGGGCCTTGTCGGCGCTGCGCCAGAGAATGGAGGCACAGCCCTCCGGGGAAATTACTGAATAGGTGGAGAATTCCAGCATCTGCAGGTGATCGCAGACACCGATGGCCAGTGCCCCGCCAGAACCACCCTCACCCACCACGGTGGCGATGATCGGCACTTTCAACTGGGACATGACGCGAAGATTGCGGGCGATGGCTTCGGACTGGCCGCGCTCTTCTGCATCGATACCGGGAAAGGCACCCGGGGTATCGATAAAGGTAAGAATCGGCATCTTGAAACGCTCGGCCATTTCCATCAGACGCAGGGCCTTGCGGTAACCTTCCGGCTTGGGCATGCCAAAATTGCGGCGCACCTTCTCCTTCACTTCCCGGCCTTTCTGGTGACCGATCACCATCACCGGCTGATCGTTCAGGCGGGTAATGCCACCGACAATGGCCGGATCGTCCGCAAAGGACCGGTCCCCGTGCAGTTCGTCGAAATCAGCGAAGATCCGCTTGATGTAATCCAGCATGTAAGGCCGCTTGGGATGGCGGGCCAGCTGGGAGATCTGCCAGGCACTCAGGTTGCTGAAGATATTCTCGGTGAGCGAAATGCTCTTTTCCTGCAGCTTTGCCACTTCCTCGGAAATATTGACCTCGCTACCACTGCCTACCAGTCGTAATTCCTCGATCTTCGCTTCCAGATCTGCGATGGGCTGTTCAAATTCGAGGAAGTTCGGGTTCATATGTCTGAGCCTGTTTATGGTGTTTTGCTGGCAACGCCGGGAAAAATCCGCCCGGTCCCTGGCGCATGGCTGGCGGAATCGTCATCCCTGACCCCGCCGGAAATTGGCCTGCACAAGTGTAGCCGCAACCGGATGACAAGGTCGAGATGCGAAGCACACGGCTAGGTTGCAAACTGTTTCAGCGAAATCAGCTGCGAGCTGCTAGCTTTTAGCTCGCAGCTAGAGCCTAGTCGCTAGAAGCTGCTCTTAATACTCCATCCGCACCGCATCTTCCCCGAACTGCACCCGCAGCTCCTCCACCAATGACTCGTGGGGGCTGATCTTCCAGGCATCCCCCATCCAGAAGCTGGCGGCGGCAACCGGGTGATCCAGATCCAATAATACCGGCGTATTACCGCCCTGATACGGCGCCAGGGTCTGTTGCAGTCTCTGGGGTAGCGCTTCGCTGACCGGCACGGCCACACGCAGGCGGCGGGCAAAGGTTTCCCGGGCCTGACGCATGTCCATGATCTCATCGGCGATCAGATTGAAGCCGCCGGTGTAGTCATCGTTACGCACTCCCCCCTTGAAGATCAGGAGCGCATCCTTTTGCACAAGATCGCCATATTCGGCAAACGTCTTGCCGAACACCGACACCTCGACCCGGCCGGTCTTGTCGTCAAGGGTCACAAACGCCATACGCTCGCCGCTGCGCTTGCTGCGGGTGATGCGCAGAGCCACCACCAACCCGGCCACCGTGGCGGCCTCACCCTTGGCGGTGGGTTGCAGCGAGTTCAACCGGGCAGAGACGAACTGGCGCACTTCACTTTCGTATTGATCAATGGGGTGACCGGTGAGGAACAGGCCCAGGGTGTCCCGCTCGCCGTTGAGGCGGGTGTCATCGTTCCAGGCACGGGCCGGCTTCCACTCCACGGCGGTGGCCGGACTCTCGTCCACCGCACCAAACATATCCATGATACCCGCCGCTTCATTGCGGGCATCCTGGTCGGCGGCGGCAATGGCATCCGGTAACGTGGCCAGCAAGGTGGCCCGGTCGTGGAAGCTCGCGTTCGGACCCAACTTGTCCAGCACCCCGGCCCGTACCATGGCTTCCAGGGAGCGGCGATTGATCTTTTTCAGGTCGATGCGACGGCAGAAATCGAACAGATCCTTGAAACCGCCACCGTCGGCGCGGGCGGACACGATGGCCTCAATCGGGCCCTCGCCCAAGCCCTTGATGGCACCCAATCCATAAACGATGTCGCCTTCCGGGTTCACCGTGAAGCGGTAGCCGCAGGAGTTCACATCCGGCGGCAATACCTGCAAGCCCATGGTCTTGCACTCATCGATGAAGGTCACCACCTTGTCGGTGTTTTGCATATCCGCCGAGATGGTGGCGGCCATGAATTCCGCCGGGTAATGCGCCTTCAGCCAGGCGGTCTGGTAGGCCACCAGGGCATAGGCGGCCGAGTGGGACTTGTTGAAGCCGTAACCGGCAAATTTCTCCACCAGGTCGAAGATCTTCATGGCCAGATCCGGGTCCACGCCCTTCCCTTTTGCGCCTTCTTCGAAGATGGCCCGTTGCTTGGCCATTTCCTCCGGTTTCTTCTTGCCCATGGCCCGGCGCAGCATGTCCGCACCGCCCAGGGTGTAGCCGGCCAGCTCCTGGGCGATCTGCATCACCTGCTCCTGATACAGAATAACCCCGTAGGACGGCTTCAAGATCGGCTCCAGCCATTCGTGCTGGTATTGCGGATCCGGGTAGGCCAGCGGTTCGCGGCCGTGTTTGCGGTTGACGAAGTTGTCGACCATGCCGGATTCCAGCGGCCCCGGGCGATACAGGGCCACCAGTGCGATGATGTCTTCGAAGACGTCAGGCTTGAGCTTCTTGATCAGCTCCTTCATGCCCTGACTTTCCAGCTGGAATACCGCGGTGGTATCCCCCTTCTTGAGCAGGTCGAAGCTGGGCACGTCATCCAGCGGGATATGGTCGATATCAAGATCGTCCAGCCCTTCCCGGTGACGCTTCACATTGGCGGCCTTCACCGCCCAGTCGATGATGGTGAGGGTCTTCAGGCCGAGAAAGTCGAACTTCACCAGCCCGGCAGATTCCACATCGTCCTTGTCGTACTGGGTGACCAGGTTGGTGCCGTCTTCTTCGCAGTACAGCGGCGCAAAATCGGTCAGCTTGCCGGGCGCGATGACCACGCCACCGGCGTGCTTGCCCACGTTCCGGGTCAGGCCTTCCAGCTTGAGGGCCATTTCCCAGATTTCGTTGGCGGAGTCCTTGTCCGAGTTCTCGTCGCTTTCCAGGAACTCGCGCAGGGTTTCTTCCTGTTCAAACGCCTTCTCCAGGGTCATCCCCGGGGTGGGCGGAATCATCTTGGAGAGCCGGTCGGCCAGGCCATAGGGCTTGCCCTGGACCCGTGCCACATCACGCACCACCGCCTTGGCGGCCATGGTGCCGAAGGTGATGATCTGGCTCACCGCGTCGCGGCCGTACTTGTCGGCCACGTAATTGATCACCCGGTCACGCTTCTCCATGCAGAAATCCACATCGAAGTCAGGCATGGATACCCGTTCCGGGTTAAGGAAACGTTCGAACAGCAGGTCGTAGCCGATGGGATCCAGGTCGGTAATCTTGAGCGCATAGGCCACCAGCGAGCCGGCACCAGAACCCCGCCCCGGCCCTACCGGCACCTCGTTATCCTTGCCCCACTGGATGAAGTCGGCAACGATCAGGAAGTAGCCGGGGAAGCCCATCTGGTTGATGATATCCAGCTCGAATTTGAGCCGGTCGTCGTACTCCTTGCGCTTTTCCGCATACTCCGGGTCGTTCTTGTCCAGTAATACCTGGAGCCGTTCTTCCAGCCCATCCCGGGACAGCTTCTCGAAATACTGCTCGATGGTCATGCCATCCGGAATCGGGAAGTCGGGCAGAAAGTTTTCGCCCAGACGAATATCCAGGGTACAGCGACGGGCGATCTCGACGGTGTTTTCCAGCGCTTCCGGCAGATCGGAAAACAGCGCCACCATCTCGTCTTCGGATTTCAGGTACTGCTCTTCAGAATATTTCTTGGGCCGGCGGGGATCATCCAGGGTGTTGCCATCGTGGATACAAACGCGGGCTTCGTGGGCCTCGAAATCCTCGCGACGGATGAAGCGCACGTCGTTTGTCGCCACCACTGGCATACCCAGCTCGGCGGCCAGGGCCACGGTGGCATGCAGGCAATCCTCATCCCCCGGCCGGGAGGTGCGCTGCACTTCCAGATAGACACGATCGCCATACACGGACTGCAGCCAGTTGGCCTGCTGACGGGCCAGGCCCGTTTTCTCGGCCAGCAACAACTGCCCCACTTCGCCCTGGCTGGCGGCGGACAGCACGATCAGGCCTTCATGCAACTCTTCCAGCCACTCGGCTTTCACCAGGGCCCTGCCCCGGTCCTGGTTGGTCTGCCAGGCACGGCTGATCAGCAAGGTAAGATTCTGGTAGCCCTGCTCGTTCTGTACCAGGAAAGACAGCTTGGCCGGATCTTCGATATGGGCACTTTCCACCCATAAATCCGCCCCCATCAGCGGCTTTACCCCCGCCCCCATGGCGGCAGAATAGAACTTGATCATGGCGAACAGATTGGAGTCATCCGTCACAGCCACGGCGGGGATGGACTGGCTGGCGCAGGTCTTGATCAGTTCCTTGACCCGCACCACCCCGTCCACCAGGGAATAGTCGGTGTGCAGGCGCAGGTGGACAAAACGGGGGTCACTCAATGGGGTGTTCCTCAGTGTTTCTGTGTTCGTATCGTGTGCCGGCAAGCCAGCACCAGGCGTGCAGACTCAGGCATCAGCCCCGAGAATTCTCGCCACCGGCGCAAAGGAGCGACGATGCTGGGCCAGGGCGCCATGCTGCTCGAGCGCGGCCAGGTGCAGCTTGGTCGGGTAGCCCTTGTGGCGATCAAAGCCATACTGAGGGTGCTGCTCGTGAAGTAGCTGCATTTCACGGTCGCGAGCCACCTTGGCCAGAATGGAAGCCGCAGAGATCGCCGGCACCCGACCATCGCCCTTCACCACCGCCTCTGCCGGGCAGACAAATTCGGGGACGCGGTTACCGTCCACCAGCACGCCGTGCACGTCAAGGGGCAAAGCCTGTACCGCACGCTGCATGGCCAGCAAGGTGGCGTGGAAGATATTCAACTCGTCGATTTCTTCCGGTTCGGCACGGCCCAGGGACCAAGCCAGCGCATGAGATTTTATCTCAACTTCCAGTTGCAACCTTTTCTTTTCACTGATTTTCTTGGAGTCCGCCAGACCAGGAATCGGACGCGCCGGGTCCAGCACAACAGCAGCGGTGACCACCGCTCCCACCAGGGGGCCGCGACCAACCTCATCCACACCGGCTACCCGCATACCCGGCTGCCAGCGAAAGACGGACGGGATAAAGGGGTCGGCCAGGGCGTATTCGGAAAAGGGATCCATCAGTTACGCTCCAGCAACTGACTGACCGCATCCGCCGCCTTCTCGCTGGCCCCGCCACGGAGCTGTTCGTGTACCGCCCGGAAACGGGACTTGAGGGCGCCAGCCTGATCCGGGTTGTCGAACCAGTGGCTCACGGACTGCACGATGGCGTCAGTGGTCAGGCCGTTCTGAATCAGCTCGGGCACCATTTCCTCGCGACAGAGCAGATTGGGCAGCGATACGAATTCGCTCTTCACCAGACGGCTGGCAATAGCATAGGTGATCTTGCCCACGCGATAACCCACCACCATGGGCTTGCCTACCAGCAGGCCTTCCAGCGTAGCCGTGCCCGAGGCCATCAGAATCACGTCTGCCGCCGCCATCACCGTACGGCTCTGCCCGTCGACCAGGGTAACCGGCAAATCCGCTGCCGAATCCAGCAGTGCCTGAATCTGTTCGCGGCGGGCACCGTTGGCGGCGGGAATCACGAAGTGCAGCTTTGGTCGCTGAGCATGCAAGGCCACCATGGCATCCAGAAAAGCGGGCATCAGCTGTCCCACTTCCCCGCCACGGCTGCCGGGCAGCACCGCCAGGATATCTGTATTGTCCGGTAGCCCCAGTTCGGTCCGGGCTGCCGGGGTGTCGGTATCCAGGGGCACGCGATCCGCCAACGGGTGGCCCACAAAGGCCACTGGCACCCGATGCTGCTCATAAAAACGCGCTTCAAACGGCAGCAGGCACAACATCAAGTCGATGCTACGCTTGATCCCCTTGATCCGGCCCTGCCGCCAGGCCCACACCGACGGGCTCACATAGTGGACCGTCTTCAGGCCCTGATCGTGCAGACGTCGTGCGATGGGGAGAGTGAAATCCGGGGAGTCGATGCCGATGACCACATCCGGACGCTGCTCAAGCAGGAAGCTTACCAATTGTTTGCGCAGACACAGCAGTTCCGGCAAATGGGCCAGGACCTCGGTGATACCCATCACCGACAGCTTTTCCATGGGAAACAGGCTGGAAAGACCAGCTGCGGCCATTTCTTCGCCGCCGACGCCGATAAAACGGGCATGGGGATAACGGGCCTGCAGTGACTGCATCAACCCGGCGCCAAGAATATCGCCGGAGGCTTCTCCGGCGATCAGGGCAACAAGCGGTGCGTCCTTGCGCTGGCTCATTCTAGCGAGTGATGCCGCGTTCGGAAGCCTTGAGGGAGTCAATGAGGATCTGCAGCTCGTCGGAGGCATCCATGGCTTCCAGCTCTGACAGTGCCTGCTCCAGCGTCAAACCCTGACGGTAGATCACCTTGTAGGCCTGGCGCAGAGACGCAATCACTTCCTTCGACCAGCCACGGCGTTTCATACCTTCGAAATTCATGCTGCGTGCCTGGGCCGGGTTACCGGACACCATCACGTAGGCGGGAATATCCTTGAGCACCAGCGAACAACCAGAGGTCATGGCATAGGAGCCGATCTTGCAGAACTGGTGGACCCCGGTCATGCCACCGAGAATCACTCCATTACCCACGTGGGCATGACCCGCTACCGAGGCATTATTGGCGAAGATACAGTCATCGCCGACTATGCAGTCATGGGCCACATGCACATAAGCCATCAGCAGGTTACGGCTGCCGATTTTGGTCAGGGAGTTGTCCTGGATCGTACCGCGATGGATGGTCACCGACTCACGGATCACATTGTCATCACCAATTTCCAGTCGGGTCGGTTCACCCTTGTATTTCTTGTCCTGGCAGTCTTCACCCACAGACGCGAACTGGAAAATATGATTGTTCTTGCCAATGGTCGTCGGTCCCTTGATGACCACATGAGAGGCAATAACGGTACCCGCACCGATTTTCACATCAGGGCCGATGACGGTATAGGGGCCGACCTGCACATCCTCTGCAAGCTCTGCGGCCGGATCAATAAGGGCGGTCGGATGTATCATGGAATTTTCGCTTTATTTAGCTGTAAATACAGGGAGTATACGCCAAACCTGTGCTGGCATATGCCGCCCGACTCAGACCTTCTGTTCCGCCACCAGCATCTCTGCACTGGCGACAATCTTGCCGTCCACCTTGGCCTCACAGGCGAACTTGAGGATATTGCGTTTGGTCATGATGAACTCGGCACTAAGATGCAAAGTATCACCCGGTACCACGCGGCGCTTGAATCGCGCACGGTCAGTACCCACCAGCAAATAGATGTACCCATCGCCCGGTTTCTTGTTCTCGGTAACAAAGCCGAGAATACCGGCGGCCTGGGCCATGGCCTCAATGATCAGCACACCCGGCATAATTGGCTCGTGGGGGAAATGACCATTAAAGAAAGGCTCATTGATGGTCACGTTCTTGATCGCTTCAATGCGTTTGCCGGGCTCCACGTCGAGGACCCGGTCAATTAGCAAAAAAGGGTAACGATGCGGCAGGTATTCCCTGACCGCCTGAATATCCATCATCATGTGTTCCACACAGGCAAGTGCCGCAATACGCGGTCGTTAATCGCTTGAACGTTCCAGTTTGCGCACGCGGCGAGCCAGATCATCAAGATTTCGGAAGCGAGCCACATTCCGACGATAGCGGCTCTGGGTATCCACAGGCAACGCAGAGCCGTATGTGCCAGGCTCAGTGATGGAACTGGAAACCAGTGACATGGCCAGAATCTGCACCTTGTCACATACCTCAATGTGCCCGGCAATGCCGGCGGCCCCGCCGATCAGGCAGTAAGCGCCGATTTTCGCAGAACCGGCAATACCGGCTTTACCCGCGATAGCGGTATGATTCCCGATCACCACGTTATGGGCAACCTGGATCTGATTATCCAGAATCACACCGTCGCCGATCACTGTGTCTTCAATGGCACCCCGATCCACGGTGGTACCAGAACCAATTTCCACATCTGCGCCGATGATAACACCGCCGACCTGATGCAGCTTGGTCCACCCGCCACCATTGAAGGCGAAACCAAAACCATCGCCGCCAATTACGCAATTGGCGTGTATGATAGTGCGCGGACCCAGTGTCACACCATGATAAATTGTAACATTTGGCCAGATCTTGCACTGCTCTCCGATTACCGAACCGGCGCCAACCACCGAATTGGCCATGATCACGGCCCCCTCACCCACCGTGGCTCCAGCATCGATCACCGCATTGGGGCCGACCGAAGCGGAGGCAGCTACCTGAGCCTGCCCGTCAACTACCGCTGAGGGGTGAATGCCCGGTGTCGGCACCGGTGCGGTTTCGAAAAAGGCACTGGCCTTGGCAAAAGACAGGTAGGGGTCTTTCACAATCAGCGCGGCTACCGGGCAGAACTCCCGCTGGGATTCAGGAATCAGTACCGCCGCTGCCCGGGTCTGCTCCAGGAAGCTGCGATAACGCGGATTTGCCAGAAATGTCAGCTGGCTGCCCGTGGCAGATTGGATCGTACCCAGACCATCTACTGGCTGATCGGGGTTTCCGACCAGTTCTGCATCCAGCTGCCGGGCCAGTTCGCCGAGAGTCAACATTACTTCATCTTGTTCAGTTGTTTGGTCACCGCTTCGGTGATATCCAGATCCGGTTTGGTGTAAATCACCGCTTGAGCGCTGACAACCAGGTCCAGATTCTCTTTCTTGGCAACTTCAGCAACAGCGCTTTGCAGTTTGGGTTCCATTTCCTGCAGCAGTTCACGCTGGGCATCGCTGGCACGCTTCTGCAATTTACGCTGCAGGCTCTGGATTTCGATCATTTTCTGCTGACCTTTGGTCTGCATTTGCTCCTGCTGCTCGGAAGACATGGTCATGCCTTCTTTCTGCATTTTTTCCTGCATCTTGCCCACTTCCTGACGCAGGCTGTTGAGCCGCTGCTCATCGGCGCCCAGCTCTTTCTCCAGGGCGCTCATGCGTGATTTCACATTATCAGCCGCCTGCAGGGCTCCAATGGGGTCGATCACACCGACACGACCTTCAGCCATGGCCAAAGCCGGCAGCATTACAACAAAAGCAGCAATCCATTTTTTCATCATTATTAAACTCCTAAAAAGTCTGTCCCAGAGAAAATTGGAAAACTTCCGTGTCATCACCGGGCTGGTCATTCAGTGCCTTGGCGAGGTTGAAACTGAGCGGGCCAATCGCTGTCAGCCAGGTCAGCCCCACCCCCACGGAAGTACGCAAGTCAGTAGCTTCGAAATCGGCCACAATATCAGTACGTTCTGTTTCAAACACATTGCCCGCATCGGCGAACAGGAAGGTTCGCACGCTTCGGGATTCCGGCGCAAACGGTGTCGGGAAGATCAGCTCCAGGCTGGCTTCGGTAAGCAGGTTGCCACCAATGGGGTCCGGATCCGGATCAGTAGTGCCATTGAGGAAAAACGCCAGGCCCTCAGAGCGTGGCCCCAGGGAGCGAGATTCATAGCCACGAACAGAACCGATCCCACCGGAATAATAATTTTCAAAGAACGGCAACACCGTATCGTCCCCGTAGCCATCGCCGTAGGCCACATCCGCCCGGGTACGCAGTGTCCAGCGCTGGGTAATCGGGAAATATTTCTGACCGTTCCAGTTCAGCTTATAGAAGCCATAGTCCGAGCCTGGGACGGCAACCTCCAGTCCCAGACTGCTGGACCAGCCACGATCCGGCAATACACCGCGGTTCAGGGTGCTGGTCTGTAGCGAGGCATTGAACTTGTATTCGTTGAACTCAGTGCCTTCCTTCTCAAGGAAGTTAAAAATATCAACGGCGACAAAATCCCCGGTGGTGATATCAGTTTGCTCATAGGTACCACCGAAACTCAGTCGCGAGTATTCGGAAATTGGATAGCCAAAGGTCACGGAACCGCCCAGACGATCCGCCGCATAGGAGGCTACCGAGGTTTCATCAAAATCAATTTTCGAATAGAACAAGCTGAAGCCACGGCTTACCCCATCCAGGGTGTAATACGGGTTGTAATGGGAAAAGCTATAGGAGTCCCGGATATCTGAACGGCTCAGTGCGAAGGAGACCCGGTTACCGGAACCACGCCAGTTGTTCTGGGTCACATTGGCACCAAAGATAAACCCGGAGGCATCGGAGAAACCGACATTGGCGCCGATGGAGCCGGATGGCTGCTCTTCCACCTTGTATTCTACGTCTACCAGATCTTCGGAATTCGGCACCCGGGGAGTATCCGCTTCCACCACACTGAAGTAGCCCAGCCGCTGCAGACGCTGACGGGACAAGTCCACCAGGGAAGTATTGGCCGGCGCCTGTTCAAACTGGCGCAGTTCCCGACGCAGCACTTCGTCATCGGTTTTTGCGTTACCGCTGAAGTTGATGCGGCGCACATAAACCTTTCGACCAGGCTCCACATAGAACGTTACGTCGACGGTATTGTCTTCATCATTAGCATTGTGGTCACGGCCGTTGACCTCGGCAAAGGTGTAGCCCTCATTACCCAGACGGCGTTTAAGCAGGTCATTGGTGTAGGTCACCAGTTGCTGGCTAAATACCTGCCCTTTCTTGACGATAAGCAGCGGCTCAAGCTGCTCCTCGGCCACCACCAGATCACCGGCGAGCTTCACTTCATTAACGGTGTACTGCTCACCTTCCGCCACATTGACAGTAATAAATACACTGCGGCGGTCAGGAGTTACAGATACCTGAGTGGATTCGATGGAAAAGTTGATATACCCGCGATCAAGATAATAGGAACGCAACCGCTCCAGGTCACCGCTCAGTTTCTGTCGGGAGTATTTATCATCACCCTTGATGAACGACCAGAAGCCGGTGGAATTCAGTTCGAAATCCTTGAGCAGTTCTTCGTCATCAAACAGATCGTTGCCAACGATATTGATATCACGGATTCGAGCCGCCTTGCCTTCATAGATCTCGATCTTCAGTGCCACCCGGTTGCGCGGCAGCGGCACGGACTCGGTCTTGATATCGGCACCATACCGGCCCTGGCTCACATACTGACGCTCCAGTTCACCGGCAATCGCCTGCAAGGTGGAACGCTGGAATACCTCGCCTTCGGCAAGCCCTGCCTCGGTCAGCCCCTTGCGCAGGTTTTCCTCGTCGATGGACTTGTTACCGGACAGCTCGATACGGGCAATGCTGGGGCGTTCTGCCACCACCACCACCAGATCGTCGCCATCGCGGCCCAACTGCACATCCTCGAAGTTACCGGTGGCAAACAGGCGTTGTACCGCATCCACGATCTGCTCGCGGTCAACAGTGTCGCCCGCCTGAATCGGTAATTCCGCATAGACCCGCTCCACCGGCAGGCGCTGCAGGCCCTCCACGCGTACATCATGCACCTTGAACGGCACCAAGGATTCCGCGTTTACCCAAGGTGCCAGACACAGGCAGGCTACCGCCAACAGGCCCTTCAGGGGGCGGTTTAGTTTGTCCCCAAATATCATGAAAACTGCTTCACCAAGTCGTTGTAAATGGCCAGTAGCATAAAGCTGACAACCAGCGTCAACCCTACCCCTTGTGCGGCCATAAGAAACCGCTCCGGTAAACTGCGACCGCGAATCATTTCAATGATTCCAAAGAAAATCCAGCCGCCGTCGAGCATGGGTACCGGTAGCAGATTGATAATACCGAGAGTGATGCTCAGGTAAGCCAGCAACGCCAGAAAACTGGCGATACCGTAGGAAGCACTCTCCCCGGCCACCTGGGCGATGGTAATGGGACCGCCCAGATTATCCAGGGACAGCTTGCCGGTAACCAGTTTCACCAGACTCGCCCAAACCACCTCGCTCTGTTCCGCAAAGCGCTCTGCAGCCGCCAGAATGGCGCCACCGGGCCCGAAGTGCTGCTGATAAATACCGCCCATTGCGACGCCGATGCGACCGAAACTTTGCTCCCCTTCCGTCACTGTTTCCGGGGTTACAGCAAAACGTCGCAAGTCCCCATCTCTGAGCACAGAAATTTCCAGAGTCTTGCCCGCAGACGCCATGATGCTTTCTTGCCAACTCTGCCAGCCAGTGACCGGCTCGCCATCCAGGGCAATCACCTGGTCACCGCCGCGCAAACCTGCCTGGTCCGCGGCACTGCCTTCGACAACCTCACCGATCAACACCGCCTGACTGATCCCAAGGGCATCCAGCGGCAGCTGTTCAAGATCTGCAGACCAGGGGGACGTATCCAGCTCGCGAACCGCTCTTTCACCGGACGCGGTAGTTACCGTTACCGGCAGGGTTTGCGTTTCACCCAGGTGCAGAATCAATTCGTTATAGAAAGGACGCCAGCCTTCTACGGCGGTACCACCGGCCTCTACAATCCTGTCGCCGGGAACAAAGCCGGCCTTTTCCGCCACGGTGCCGGGCGCCACTGGCCCCACCACAGCCTGCATACGGCTCTGCCCGAAACTGACCATCAACAGCCAGTAAATCAGCACGGCAAGAATGAAATTGAACGCCGGGCCAGCGGCATAGGTAATCACTCGCTGCCAGGCCGGTTTGCTGGAAAACTCTCCCGGGTCGCCTTTGGCGGTTTCGTCTTCACGGGCATCCAGGGGTTTTACGTAGCCACCCAGGGGAATCCCGCTAATGACCCAGTCGGTCCCCTTCTTGTCCGTAAACCGGAACAGCTTGGGTCCAAACCCCACAGAGAAAGTCAGAACGCGAACGCCGAAGGCACGCATTGCCAGAAAGTGGCCCCATTCATGAAAAGCCACAATAATGACGATGGTGACAACGAAGGCCAGGATCGTCAGCATCCGCGCTCCTTGATCCACTGACAGGCAGCACTGCGCGCCTGCCGATCAATCTCCATTACCGATTCCACATCCGTACAGGCGGGAGCAGCCTGGCTTTCCAGAGTGCGTGCCACCACAGCGGGAATCCCCATAAAATCCAGCCGGCCAGCGAGGAAGGCAGCAACGGCCTCTTCATTGGCCGCATTCAATACCGCCGTGGCCGTTCCACCAGCGCGCATGGCATCCCGCGCCAGACCGAGGCACGGGAAACGCTGCAGATCCGGGGCCTCGAAATTCAGCCCCACCAGGGCGGAAAAGTTCAGGCGCTCTGCACCGGACTCCACCCGCTCCGGCCAGGACAGACCGCAGGCGATGGGGGTCCTCATATCCGGTGTACCCATTTGTGCCAAAACCGAACCATCCCGGTAGGCCACCATGGAATGCACAACGCTCTGCGGATGCACCACCACATCAATCATGTCCGGGGACACATCAAACAGCCAGCAGGCTTCGATAAATTCCAGCCCCTTGTTCATCAGGGTGGCAGAATCCACCGAGATCTTCGGGCCCATGTCCCAGTTGGGATGTTTCACCGCCTGTTCCGGCGTCACAGCCTTGAGTTCTTCAACACTGAATTCACGGAACGGGCCACCGGAAGCAGTGAGCAGCAGCCGCTCCACGCCGGCATTGACGCCCTCCTCGGGGAGGCACTGAAAAATCGCGTTATGCTCGGAATCCAGTGGCAACAGCGTGGCCCCGTGACGCTTTACCGCATCCATGAACAATGAACCGGTGACCACCAGGGCCTCTTTGTTGGCCAGCAATACCCGCTTGCCGCTTTCTACCGCCGCCAGAGTCGGCCTGACGCCCGCCGCTCCGACGATAGCAGCCACCACGGTATCCGCATCCGGATGGGCGGCAAGATCCGCCAAAGCACCGGGGCCTGACAATACTTCCACTTGAGACCCGGCCTCAGCGAGATGGTTCCTGAGGGACGCCGCCGCAACAGGGTCTGACATGGCCGCAAAACGGGGCCGGACTGTCAGACAGAGCTCCGCCATCAGTTGCCAGCGGGAGCTGGCCGTGAGAGCAAATACCTCATACCGCTGCGGGTGCCGGGCCACCACATCCAGGGTCTGCTGGCCAATGCTGCCGGTGGCTCCGAGAATTGTCAGACGCTGTCTGGCAGTGGGTGTCACAGACTGCCTCCCGGCAGGGAAAACCAGTTGAAACCGGCCAGGGCGATGGGCATGGCGGCGGTGACACTGTCGATACGATCCAGCATGCCACCGTGGCCGGGCAGGATGGTGCCGCTGTCCTTGAAGCCTCGCTCACGCTTGACCATACTCTCGAACAGATCACCCAGTGCCGACGCCAATACCGTCAACAGGGCCACGATCATCAGCGGAAGCAAGTTGGCCTCCAGCAGCCCGGCCGCATAGACCCCTGCTACCACTGCCAGCGCCAGCGCCACACCGCCGGCCAGACCCTCAATGGTCTTGCCGGGACTGACCAGCGGCGCCAGCTTGTGTTTACCGAACGCACGGCCGGCAAAATAGGCGCCGGTATCCGCCGCCCATACCCAGAGCAGAATGAACATCAGTGCCCAGGGGCCAGCCAGACCCAGTGCGCCCACATCCTGAAGTTGCACAATCGCCGCCCAGGAAGGCACCAGCAACAACAGACCAACCAGAGCCATCAGCGCCGGGCGATACCAGGCGCGGGCGTTGCCCGGATAGCCGATCACCAGCACCAGGGCCAGCAACCACCAGACCGGGATGGCGTTGAGGAGCCAGGCCGGGCGGTAGATCTCCGCCAGTGCCATCACCACGCCCAGGCCAATCACCCAGGCGCTTCGCACTGCAGCGGACACCTTGCCCATCATGGCCGCCCACTCCCAGCCGGCCAGCACAAAAAATACGCCAGCGACCAGGGCAAACGGCAAGCGATCCAGCCCGAATACGGCGCCCAGAACAATGGGCAGCAGGATCAGCGCGGTAATCACGCGCAGTTTCAGCATTCTTATTCTCCTTTCAACCCGGCCACTTCTTCGCCAGAGCGTCCAAAACGTCGCTGGCGGCCGGCATAGTCCTGCAAGGCGGCAGCAAAGGCGTCCGCATTAAAATCAGGCCATAAAAGCGGGGAAAAAAACAGTTCGCTGTAGGCCAGTTGCCACAGCAGAAAATTGCTGATGCGCTGGTCTCCGCCAGTGCGAATCAGCAGGTCGGGCAGAGGCAGATCAGCCATGGCCACCTGCTGCCCCAGGGCTTCGGGTGTGATCTGATCAGGCGTGATACGGCCCTGCTCCACCTGGATAGCCAGCTGACGGGCCGCCTGGGCAATATCCCACTGGCCACCGTAGTTCACCGCGATGATCACCGTCATGCGCGAGTTATCCGCGGTCAGCGCCTCGGCCTCGGCCATGCCTTCTTGCAGGTCCTCAGCAAAGGCACTGCGATCACCGATAAAACGGATGCGCACACCATGGCCATGCAGCTCTTCCACACGGCCGCCCAGGGCCTTGAGGAAAAGCGCCATCAGGTGATCCACTTCCGCCTGCGGGCGACGCCAGTTCTCCGAGCTGAAGGCAAACAGGGTCAGTGCTTCGATACCCCGTTCTGCGGCGCTGCGGATAATGGTCTGCACCGTGGCCTCACCGGCACGATGCCCTTCTTCCCCGGGCAGCCCCTGCTTGCGGGCCCAGCGGTTGTTGCCATCCATGATTATGGCCACATGCCGGGGAAGTTCACCCTGGTGGGAGTCGATGTCCGGGGCGCTGGAGTGGATGTTTTCACTGGCCATACTGCATCCGCCAAATAACAAAAAGCGGGCTGACGTACACCTGAATCCCTGGCTTCAGGTCACAGCCCGCATCAGTGAATGATGACCCATTGTGCTAAACGGTCATCAACTCCTCTTCTTTCTCTTTCAGCACACGATCCACTTCCACCACCATCTTGTCGGTGAGTTGCTGGATCAATTCTTCGCCGCGACGCTCTTCATCCTCGGAAATTTCCTTTTCCTTCAGCAGCTCCTTCAGGTCGCTGTTGGCGTCCCGGCGAACACTGCGCACTGATACCCGCGCCTGCTCGGCTTCAGCCCGTACAACCTTGACCAGATCCCGGCGAGTTTCTTCGGTCAGCGGCGGCAACGGCAGCCGGATCAGGCTGCCAGAGGTGGACGGATTAAGGCCCAGGTCGGAGGTCATGATGGCCCGCTCAATCTGCGGAATCAGACTCTTGTCAAAGGGAGAGATGGTCAGTGTCCGCCCCTCTTCTACGGAGATATTGCCCAACTGCTGCAATGGGGTCTCCGCACCATAGTAATCCACCGTGATATTGTCCAACAGACTGGGATGGGCACGTCCGGTACGTACACGCTTCAGCGCGGTATCCAGCGCAGCCAGACTTTTCTTCATGCGGGATTCCGCATCTTTGCGAATATCGTCAATCACCGTTATTCCTCGCCTTTCTTTTCAGCAGGGCCTGGCAAGCCTCGAGATGCCAACCAGACCCTTGTTATGCAACGCCCGCAAAGCGGACAACACAAAACTTCATGACAATGGCTGCCCGGGGATTACCCGGCTTCCACCAGGGTGCCTTCGCTGCCACCCAGCATCAGGTTCAGCAGCGCGCCCTTCTTGTTCATATCAAACACGCGCAGAGGCATGGAGTGATCACGGCACAGACAGATGGCCGTGAGATCCATAACCCCGAGTTTTTTATCCAGCACCTCGTCGTAGGTCAAGGTGTCGTATTTGACCGCGGCCGGGTTCTTCTGCGGGTCATCATTATAGACCCCATCCACCTTGGTGGCTTTTAGTACCACATCAGCACTGATCTCGATACCGCGAAGGCAGGCAGCGGAATCAGTGGTAAAGAAAGGATTGCCGGTACCGGCACAGAAGATTACCACCTCACCATTCTTGAGATGGCGATTGGCATTGCGGTGGTCATAATGCTCCACCACCCCGCTCATGGGGATGGCCGACATCAGACGGGTGCGGATATTGGATCTCTCCAGCGCATCGCGCAGGGCCAGCCCATTCATTACCGTAGCCAGCATACCCATATGATCGCCCGCCACCCGGTCCAGACCAGCGCTTTGCAAGGCCGCACCGCGGAACAGGTTACCACCACCTACTACCAAGCCCACCTGGACCCCGATACCGACGAGCTGGCCGATTTCCAGGGAAATCGCGTCCAGTACCTTGGGATCAATCCCGAAGCCTTCGTCACCCGCCAGCGCTTCACCGCTCAGCTTGAGCAGAATACGGTTATAGCGCGGCGAGCGCTCCTTGTTCGTCGGCATGTCTTGTTCTCCACCACTCATAAGAAAGCGCCACCCATGAATACCCGCTCTTACTATATTACCGGTTCAAACCGGCCTTTACGCTGCGCTCGTCCCGCGTCGGTATATGGCCTGCTAGCACAGTACCGCCCCGCACGATGGTTGCAAGCGCTTTTGCTTGAATCGCCTGTAACAGCCAGTCATCAGGCGAAAAAAACGCCCTGCTGATCTCGCCAGCAAGGCGTTCTTTACTCATCAATCGATGCCAACTCAGCCTTTGGCTGCAGCTTCTACCTCGGCAGCGAAATCGACTTCTTCTTTCTCAATACCTTCGCCCACCACCAGACGCTCGAAAGCGATGATCTCGGCGCCGGCACCCTTCACCAGGGAACCTACGGAAGTATTGGGATCCTTCACGAAAGGCTGGTCCAGCAAGCTCACTTCTTTCAGGAACTTGTTGATACGGCCACCGAGCATCTTCTCGACGATCTCGGCCGGCTTGCCTTCCATATCCGGCTGGGCACGGATGATCTCTTTCTCTTTTTCCAGCGTTTCCGCCGGAACCTGATCACCGCTGATTACCATCGGGTTAACCGCAGCCACGTGCATGGCCACATCTTTACCCAGCTCGGCGTCGCCGCCTTTCAGGGCTACCAGCACGCCGATACGGCCGCCGTGAACGTAGGCACCAATGGCACCCTCCGCTTCCAGCTTGGCAGCACGACGAATCTGGATGTTCTCACCGATCTTCTGAACCAGCGCCTGACGGGCTTCTTCAACGGTGGAACCATCTTCCAGCTTCAGCTCGCCGATTTTGGCAGCGTCGGTTTCGCCAGCGGCCAGAGCAGCGCCAGCCACTTTGTCGCAGAAACCCAGGAAGTTGTCATCACGGGCCACGAAATCGGTTTCGGAGTTGATCTCTACCATTACAGCCACAGTGTTGGCGTCGTTGGTCGCAACCACAACACCGCCTTCCGCGGCAGTACGACCGGCTTTCTTGGCCGCTTTGGCCTGACCGGACTTACGCATGTCGTCAATGGCTTTTTCGATATCGCCATCCGCTTCCACCAGCGCCTTCTTGCACTCCATCATGCCAAGACCGGTACGCTCGCGAAGCTCCTTAACCATTGCAGCAGTTACAGCAGCCATGATTATCCTCTCAATTTGGTAAATTTCGGTAAGACAGGCAGGCCGCGAAGGCCTGCCTCGACGGATCAACCTTCGGCTTTCTCGCCTTCGGCCTCGTCGGCTACCTCGACGAATTCGCTTTCACCACCGGTCTGGTTCTGGGCGTACTGCTTGCCTTCCAGAATGGTGTCGGCCGCCGCTTTCACGTACAGCTGAATAGCACGGATGGCGTCGTCGTTACCCGGGATCACGTAATCCACGCCATCCGGGTTGGAGTTGGTGTCCACCACCGCTACAACCGGAATACCCAGCTTGCGGGCTTCCTGCAGGGCGATGTCTTCGTGATCCACGTCGATCACGAACAGGGCATCAGGCAGACCGCCCATGTCCTTGATACCACCGATGGAGCGCTCGAGCTTGTCCATCTCACGCTTGCGCATCAGCGCTTCTTTCTTGGTCAGCTTGTCAAAGGTGCCGTCCTGGAACTGGGCTTCCAGCTCGCGATACCGCTTGATGGACTGACGGATGGTTTTCCAGTTGGTGAGCATGCCGCCCAACCAACGGTGATCAACGTAGGGCATACCGCAACGCTGAGCTTCTTCGCTCACCGCTTTCTGCGCTGCACGCTTGGTACCAACAAACAGGATCTTGTTGTTGCTGGCAGCCAGCTTGTTCAGGAACGCCATGGCGTCGTTGAACAGGGGCAGGGTCTTTTCCAGGTTGATGATGTGAATCTTGTTACGGGCGCCAAAGATGTATGCATTCATCTTCGGGTTCCAGTAACGGGTCTGGTGGCCGAAGTGCACACCGGCCTTCAGCATATCGCGCATAGTTACGCTGGACATTGTTAATACTCCACTTTGGGTTAGGCCTCCACGCCCCCGCATAAACCCAACCAGCAACCTTAAACAGGAAGTCCGGCACCCGGGGCTATGTGACGGGGCATGTGTGATTTCCTTCCCCACCCAACGGCGGTTACAATGCGGCACTTGTCGCCACAGGGCCGTCAGTGAGCGGGAAAGCGCGCGCTTTATACCACAGACACCCTTCCCGGGCAACGCCAAAGGCGCATTACCGGCGTAGAGAGCGCTGACACAAACCCGCTCAACCCACTGAAATAGCTGGAGTTTCCTCAAGTATCATGAATGTAGTCATCAAAACCCCCGAACAGATCGCCAAAATGCGCGAAGCGGGCAAACTGGCCGCCGAAGTCCTGGAAATGATTGGCGAGCACGTCAAGGCGGGGGTCACCACCGAGGAACTTGACCGGATCTGTCACGACCATATCGTCAACAAGCAGCATGCTATCCCCGCCTGTCTGGGCTATGGCGGCGCACCGGGCCGTATTCCGTTCCCGAAATCCGTCTGCACGTCCGTGAACCACGTGGTTTGTCATGGCATTCCCAATGACCGTAAAGCTCTCAAGAACGGCGACATCGTCAATATCGATGTCACCGTGATCAAGGATGGCTGGCACGGCGATACCTCCAAGATGTTTTATGTGGGCGAGCCCTCGGTACTGGCCCGCCGGCTGGTGGAAACCACCCGCGAGTGCATGATGGCCGGTATCCGCATGGTCAAACCCGGCGTCCGCCTGGGCGATATCGGCCACCGCATTCAGAAAATCGCGGAAGGTGAACGCTTCTCTGTAGTGCGCGAATACTGCGGCCACGGCATCGGCGAGGGATTCCATGAAGAGCCCCAGGTGGTGCATTACGGCAAGCCTGGCACGGGTCTTGAATTGCAGGAAGGCATGGTGTTCACCATCGAACCCATGATCAACGCCGGCAAGGCGGCCAACAAGCTGCTACCGGACAACTGGACCGTGGTCACCAAGGACCGCAAGCTGTCTGCCCAGTGGGAACACACCATCGCCGTCACCGCCGATGGTTATGAGGTACTGACGGCCCGCAGCGAGGAAACCGATCTGTACTGACACGGGCCAGCCACCGGTTTCATGCCGGCCTTCCTTGCCCAAGGCCGGCATGCCCGCAACTTCATTACAGGATCCGTATGACTCTTTCCCCTGCCCTGCCCCATGAACAACTGTTTGAGGCCCTCCAGGAAAGCGCCCAGCCGGGCCAGTATGCCCGCCAGTATCTGGAGCAGGGTCAGGAGCGCCTGAACCAGGCCTTTGCCTCCACCGACATTACCGAGCTGGTCCGCGCCCGGGCCGATCTGGTGGACCAGGTGATGATTGCCGCCTGGTCCCTGTTCGGACTCGCCGACCGGGATGGAGTGGCACTGGTGGCCGTAGGCGGCTATGGCCGGGCCGAGCTTCACCCCTGTTCTGATGTGGACGTACTGGTGTTGATGGCCGACAGTCCGGATCAGAGCCTGCGCGATTGCCTGGAGCGTTTCGTCGCTTTCCTGTGGGATATGGGCCTGGAAATCGGCCATGCGGTGCGCACTCTGGATGAATGCGTGGATCTGGCCCGGGAAGACATCACCGTTGCCACCAACATCATGGAAGCGCGCACCCTGGGAGGCAGCGACACCCTTCGCGTACAGCTGGAAGAGCGCACCGGCCCCGAGCACATGTGGGATTCAGCCGCCTTCTTCGCCGCCAAGTGGCAGGAACAGGTGGTCCGCCACAAGCGCTTCAACGACACCGAGTACAACCTGGAACCGGACCTGAAAAATGCCCCCGGCGGCCTCCGCGACGTGCAGATGATCGCCTGGGTTGCCAAACGCCACTTCAATGCCGACAGCCTGGAAGCCCTGGTAGATGTGGGTTTTCTGACCGCCGAAGAATACGGCGTACTGCGCAAGTGCCTGGATTATCTCTGGGAAGTACGCTGGCAATTGCATGTGCATACCGAGCGCAACGAAAACCGGCTGCTATTCGATCATCAACGCCAGCTCGCCACCCGTCTGGGCCACGAGGATTCCAGCGCCAATCTGGCGGTGGAGCATTTCATGAAAGGCTTCTACCGGGTGGCGCTGGCCCTGTCGGTACTCAACGAGATGCTGCTGCAGCTATTCGATGAGGTGATCCTGCACAACGAGAAGCCGGACCAGGTGCGCCCGCTCAACCGCCGCTTCCAGGTGCGCAACGACTACCTGGAAGTAACCAGCCCGCAGGTCTTCGAGAAGCACCCCAGCGCCCTGCTGGAAGCCTTTGTGCTGATGGCTCAGAACCCGGAACTGAAAGGGATACGCGCCTCCACGGTACGGGCGTTGATCTACAACCGTCGACAGATCAACGACGCGTTCCGCAACGACCCGGAAAACACCGGCCTGTTCATGCAGTTGTTGCGCAGCCCCCACGCCCTGTTCTCGCAACTGCGGCGCATGAAACGCTACGGCATTCTCGGCAAATATTTGCCGGAGTTCGGCGGCATCATCGGCATGATGCAGTACGACCTATTCCACATCTACACCGTGGATGCCCATACCCTGCTGGTCATCAAGAACATGCGCCGGCTGCGCTATGAAGACCTGCGCGAGGAATTCCCCCTGGCCAGCGAGGTGTTCTACCGCCTGCCCAAACCGGAACTGCTCTACGCTGCCGGCCTTTACCACGATATCGCCAAGGGTCGTGGCGGCGATCATTCCGAGCTGGGCGCGGAAGATGCCATTGCCTTCTGCCAGCGCCATGGGCTCACCGCCTGGGACGGCAAACTGGTGGCCTGGCTGGTGAGAAATCATCTGACCATGAGCGTGACCGCCCAGCGCAAGGACATCTCCGACCCGGACGTGGTCTACGAATTTGCCCGCAAGGTGGGGGACCTGGTGCACCTGGATTATCTCTACGTGCTGACCGTGGCCGACATCAACGCCACCAACCCCACCCTGTGGAACTCCTGGCGCGCCTCCCTGCTGCGTCAGCTCTACACAGAGACCAAGCGCGCCCTGCGCCGGGGCCTCAACAACCCGGTGGACAAACAGGACTGGATCGACGAAACCCGCGATGCGGCAATGAAGATGCTCACCGAGCGGGACCACGACCCCAAAGCTATCGAATCCCTGTGGGCGAATATCGGCGACGAATACTTCCTGCGCGAAACACCCCGGGATATTTCCTGGCATACCGAAGCCCTGCTAGACCGGGATAACCCGGAAGACCCGCTGGTGCTGATCCGCGAATCCAGCCAGAGCGTACTGGCCGGCGGCTCGCAGATCTTTATCTACACCCCGGACACCCGCAACCTGTTCAGCGCCACGGTGAACGCCCTGGACACCCTGGGCCTGACCATCATGGACGCGCGCATCATTACCAGTGCCGACGGCTTCAGCCTGGATACCTATATCGTATTGGACGAGCACGGCACCCCCATTGGCGAGGACTGGCCGCGCATCGAACAGATTCGCAAGACGCTCACCGAGACCCTGAAGCATCCGGAACGCTTCTCCTCCACGGTGAGCCGACGTATGCCTCGTCGACACAAACATTTCGATGTGCCCACCCAGGTATTGATCAGCAACGATATCGTCAACGACCGCACCGCCGTGGATATCCAGACCCTGGACCGCCCCGGCCTGCTCGCCCATATCGGCCGCATTTTCATGCGCTTTGAGTTGCTGGTGCAGAATGCCCGCATTGCCACCCTGGGCGAGCGCGTGGAAGACGTCTTCTTCATTACCGATCTCGATGGTGAACCGGTTTCCGACCCGGCCCTGTGCCAGGAACTTCAGGAAACCCTCATCAAAGAGCTCGACGACAAGAACAACGGAAACTCCTGACCTTATGAACCCAGATCTGGAACGGTTGCACCCTTACCCGTTTGAAAAACTGAAACTCCTGTTCAAGGATTTGCCTGCCTCGGACAAGTCGCCCATTGCCCTGTCCATTGGCGAACCCAAGCACCCCTCACCGGACTTTGTGCAACAGGTGCTGCGCGACAACAGCGCCCTGCTGTCGCGCTACCCCACCACCGCCGGCATCCCGGAACTGAGTGACGCCATTGCCGCCTGGCTCAAACGCCGCTTCCACCTCAACAGCGTGGATGCGGCCAGCCAGGTACTGCCGGTAAACGGCACCCGGGAGGCCCTGTTTGCTTTTACCCAGGCTGTCATCGACCGCCAGCGTCAACCACTGGTACTGATGCCCAACCCCTTCTACCAGATTTATGAAGGCGCCACCCTGCTGGCCGGTGGCGAGCCGTTGTACCTGCCCTGCACCGACGACACCGGCTTGCAGCCGGATTTCGATGCGGTCAGCGAAGACACCTGGATTCGTACCCAGCTGCTGTTTATCTGCACTCCCGGCAATCCCACCGGCGCCACGCTCACCAAGGCCCAACTCAAGGCCCTCATTCAGCTGGCCGACAAATACGATTTCGTGATCGCCTCGGACGAGTGCTACTCGGAAATCTACCGGGACAAGCCCCCCGCCGGCCTGCTTCAGGCCTGTGCGGAACTGGGCCGGGATGACTATCGCCGCTGCGTGGTATTCCACTCCCTGTCCAAGCGCTCCAACCTGCCAGGCCTTCGCTCCGGCTTCGTGGCCGGTGACAGCGAAATCCTCAAGGGCTTCCTGCGCTACCGCACCTATCACGGTTGTGCCATGCCCATTCACCACCAGCTGGCCAGCATCGCCGCCTGGAATGATGAAACCCACGTGGAAAAAAACCGGGCACTGTATCGGGAAAAATTCGACGCGGTACTGGACATTCTCGGCGGCCCACTTAAGGTATCCGCCCCGGCGGCGGGCTTTTACCTGTGGCCGAAAACACCGATTTCCGATGAGGAATTCGCCCGACGCCTGCAAGCGGAGCAGAATGTCACCGTGCTGCCCGGTCGCTACCTGTCCAGGACCGTCAACGGCAAAAACCCGGGGCAGAACCGGGTGCGCATGGCGTTGGTGGCACCGCTGGAAGAATGTATCGAAGGGGCGAAACGCATCAAGGCGTTGCTGGATACGCTGTAAAAGACAGCTACAAGCCACAAGCTTCAAGCTGCAACACGGATCAGGATTAGCTCAACCTGAAGCACCCTGCCCGCGCACAAATGCAGAAATGAAGCGCGGTGATAACGCGGAAAGGTTCTGCGACACAATCCCGCGTTGAGGCTTGTAGCTTGAAGCTCGAAGAGGAAAACACATGGAACTGACCATCTTCGGTATCAAGAACTGCGATACCATGAAGAAAGCCATGAACTGGCTGGATGAAAACGGCATCGACTATCACTTCCATGACTACAAGAAGGAAGGCGTGCCCGAGCAACGTCTTCGCCAGTGGCTGGAGGCGTTGGGCTGGGAAACCGTGATCAACCGCCGCGGCACCACCTGGCGAAAACTGGACGATGCGGTAAAAGAGTCCATGAACACGGAAAAAGCCATCACCGTGGCAACCGAGAATCCGTCCATCATCAAACGCCCGATTCTACAAAACGACAATTTCATCCTCGCCGGTTTCAAGGCCGATGAGTGGAAAGACACTTTGAATTAAGAAACGTCAGACGCCTGACGTCCGACGCATTGAAGAGAGGACACCATGAGCAACTTTTTCGCCATCGCCCTGGGCTGCGGCACCAAGAACCGCAACGATAACTGGCTGGAAGTGTTTTATCCGGACCCGGCCCTCAATCCGGATGACAAACTGGTGGAAGTCATTCGTGACGAACTCGGTTACCAGGGCGGCAATGCCGCCATCGAACTGACCCATCGTCAGGTGCAGCACATTGCCCGCGAATGGCGCGAAGCCGGCTTTGAACATGAAGCCAGCTATGCGGTGGCATTCCAGGAATCCGATCGTCCCGTGGTACTCACCGTGCTGGAAACCGATGCGGAGCCGGCGTCCACCCCGGAGGCCTACCTGAAACTGCAGCTGATCTCCCACCGTCTGGTGAAGCCTCACGGCGTCAACCTGTCCGGCATGTTCCCACTGCTGCCCAATGTGGCCTGGACCAACGAAGGGGCCGTAGACCTGGACGAACTTCCCGAGCGTCAGCTGCTGGCCCGTCTGAATGGCAAGGTACTGGAAGTGAACAGCGTGGACAAGTTCCCCAAGATGACCGACTACGTGGTGCCCAAGGGCGTGCGTATCGCCGATACCGCCCGCGTCCGTCTGGGCGCCTATGTGGGCGAAGGCACCACCATCATGCACGAAGGCTTCATCAACTTTAATGCCGGTACCGAAGGTCCGGGCATGATCGAAGGCCGCATCTCTGCTGGCGTTTTCGTAGGCAAGGGCTCCGATATTGGCGGTGGCGCCTCCACCATGGGCACCCTGTCCGGTGGCGGTAACATCATCATTTCCCTGGGCGAAGGCTGTCTGCTGGGCGCCAATGCTGGCACCGGCATCCCCCTGGGCGACCGCTGCACCATCGAA
Source organism: Alcanivorax sp. (assembly GCF_019431375.1). Taxonomy (NCBI): domain Bacteria; kingdom Pseudomonadati; phylum Pseudomonadota; class Gammaproteobacteria; order Oceanospirillales; family Alcanivoracaceae; genus Alcanivorax; species Alcanivorax sp. The sequence goes on along the minus strand of NZ_CP080267.1, from coordinate 480,975 downwards.
GCCGGCCTGTACATCACCTCCGGTTCCAAGGTACAGCTGCTGGACGACAAGGGCGAGATCGTCGACACCGTCAAGGCCCGCGACCTGGCCGGCCAGTCCGACCTGCTGTTCCGCCGCAACACCACCAATGGTGCAGTGCAGTGTCTGACCAACAAGAGCGCCATCGCCCTGAACGAAGAGCTGCACAAGCACAACTGAGGCACCAAGCCCCAACCGGACCACCTGTAGGAGCACCTCTCGAGGTGCGAACAAAGGCCAGAAGCGAGTAACGAGGTACGAGTTGCGAAAATCAAAACCGGTTTTGCCGTTCGCTTCTCGTAACTCGTGACTCGCAACCCCCCTTCGCACCTCGAGAGGTGCTCCTACAGCGGCTTCGAACCACCGATTCTGGAAGACCCATGTCCCGCACCCTCGACTACACCAAAGAACTCATCCGCCGCGCCTCCGTGACTCCCGAGGACGAAGGCTGTCAGGACTGGATGATTGAAAAACTCGAAGCCCTCGGTTTCCAGTGCGAAACCCTTTGGTTCGAGGAAGTGCGGAACCTGTGGGCCCGTCGTGGCAAGCAAGGGCCGGTGTTTGCCTTTGCCGGGCACACCGATGTGGTGCCCACCGGGGATGTGTCAGCCTGGAAGTACGATCCCTTCACCCCCACCGAGGAAGGCGATCTGCTTTATGGTCGCGGCGCGGCGGACATGAAAGGCTCCATCGCCGCCATGATGGTGGCCATCGAGGATTTCGTCGCCGCCCATCCGGACCACAACGGCAGCCTGGCGCTATTGATCACCGCCGATGAGGAAGGGCCGTCAGTGAACGGCACCGTCAAGGTGGTCGAACATCTGCAGGCCCGCAACGAGCACATCGACTTCTGCCTGGTGGGCGAGCCCTCGTCCACCGACACCGTGGGCGATGTGATCAAGAATGGTCGCCGTGGCTCCCTGGGCGCACGGCTCACCGTCAAAGGCATTCAGGGCCATGTGGCCTATCCGCACCTTGCCCGCAACCCGGTGCACGATGCGGCACCGGCGCTGGCCGAGCTGGCCGCCACGGAATGGGATCAGGGTAACGATTTCTTCCCGGCCACCAGTTTCCAGATTTCCAACATCAACGCCGGCACCGGTGCCACCAATGTAATTCCCGGCACCTGCGAGGTCATTTTCAACTTCCGTTTCTCCACGGAACTGACCGATGCCCTGCTGCGCGAGCGCACCGAGGCGGTCCTGGACAAACATGGCCTGGATTACGACCTGCAGTGGACTCTGTCCGGGCAGCCATTCCTCACCGATCGCGGCGCCCTGGTCGATGCCGCCGTAGCGGCCATCCGTGATGTCACCGGTCGCAACACCGAGCTGTCCACCGCCGGCGGCACCAGTGACGGACGCTTTATTGCTCCCACCGGCAGCCAGGTGGTGGAGCTGGGCCCCACCAATGCCACCATCCACAAGGTGGACGAACACACCAGTATCAGTGAACTGGATACCCTGACTCACATCTACACCCGTCTGCTCGAAAATCTGATGCTGTGAATCGGCACACAAGGCCCAGGATGACCATGGCGCGGAAACAGGCTTAACCCGACCTCCGCTTATGGCACCTGCAGGAGCACCTCTCGAGGTGCGAACCCCTTTTCAGGGCTCGGGTTCGCACCTCGAGAGGTGCTCCTACAGCGACCCCTAATTATCCGTTACCATGCTCGCTAACATGACACTGCCAGGGAACGACGATGTGGCTGCATGAAATTCCGGTAGGCGGATTGCTGATCAGCCCCATGGTGCTGTTCGTGCTGCTGGCCATGGGGCTCACCCTGCTGACCTTTCTGCTGCTGCGTAAACTGGGTTGGCATCAGCAACTCTGGAAAAGCGCCTGGGTCTATCTGTCACTGTTTATCTGTTTTGTCGCCCTCTCCCTACGGATACTGAGTTAGCAATGCAACAACCGCTTCGCATCCTGATTACTGTGGTTCTGGTCATTCTGGCGCTGCTGGCCGGTAACTGGGTGTGGAATTATTACCTCTATGCGCCCTGGACCCGCGACGGCAAGGTGCGCGCCGAAATCATTACGCTATCCCCGGATGTGTCCGGTTGGGTCCGTGAGCTGCACATTCGTGACGACCAGACAGTACAACAGGGCGACCCCCTGTTCCGGATTGATGACATCCGCTACCGGGCCACTCTGGCCCGGGCCGAGGCCCAGCTGCTCCACGAGCAGGAATCCCTGCGCCTGGCGGAACATCAATACGAACGACGCAAGCGACTGCACGCCGGCAACAGCATCAGCCGCGAAGAACTGGACAGCGCCCGCATCGAGGCCCAGCTTGCCGCTGCCAATGTGGCCCTGGCCGAAGCCGAGCTGGCCAGCGCCAGAATCAATCTGGAGCGGACCCGGGTGGAAGCCCCCGCCGATGGCACCATCGTCAACCTGACCCTGCAACAGGGCAACTTCGTTAACCAGGGCACCCCGGTGGTCTCCATGGTCAAGGCCGGCAGCTTCTATGTCACCGGCTACTTCGAAGAAACCAAGCTACCGATGGTGGAAGTGGGCCAGCGGGCCACAGTGGTTCTGATGAACGGCGCCCGCAAACTGCGCGGCAAGGTCACCAGCGTGGGCCAGGCCATCGCCAACGCCAACACCCAGACCGACGGCCAATTACTGCCCCAGGTCCAGCAGACCTTCAATTGGGTGCGGCTGGCCCAACGCATCCCCGTCCATATCGAGCTGGACCACATCCCCGACGACATTCTGCTGGCCGCCGGCATGACAGCCACGGTGCGGCTCCACGAGCGGGACACCAAGAGCGCCCAATGACACTGGATCCGCGACTGGCCGTCCTGCTCACGCCAGACCGCCAATCTCTGCTGTTCGCCACCAAGGGTGTCATCGCCATGTCGCTGGCACTCTATCTGTCCATGTTGTTGCAACTGGACCGCCCCTATTGGGCTCTGATTTCCGCAGTGTTCCTGCAAGTTCGCCCGGAAACCGGGCTGGTGATTGAAAAAGGCTTCTGCCAGATCGGCGGTACCTTGGTGGGGGGCGTCGCGGGGCTGCTGATCCTTGCCTGGCTGCTTCCCTACCCGGCACTGGCTATTGGCGCACTGACCCTGTGGATCGGTCTCAATGCCGGCGCTTCCGCCTGGGTGCGCCAGGCCAATTTCATCTACGGTTTCGCCATGGCGGGCATCACCGCCACCCTCATTGTCGTGCTGGCCATCGTCGACCCGGCCAATACCTCCAGTCTGGGCATTTTCCACATCGCCAACGCCCGGGTCAGTGAGATCATTCTCGGTGCCCTCTGCGCCACCCTGGTCAGCAGCCTGCTGTGGCCGGTGCGGGTCAGCAGTCTGCTCAAGGAGCATGCCCGTACCGCCCTCAACCAGACACTGGCCTATCTGGAACTGGAACTGGATCCGGCGGGCACCCACGCCAAACGCCACAATCAGGTGGATACTCTGCTACAGAGTATTTTTGCACTCAGTGATGACAGCAGCGCCGTTCACTACGAGGGCAGCCATGGCCCGGGGCGGGCCCGGGCGGCCACTGTGATCTGCCACAAAACCCTGTCACTGGTGGCACGCATCCGCGTGATCGGACGCCTGATGCGTAACCACGACGATCTGCTCACCCCGGCCCTGCGCGACCTGCTGGATGGCTTGCGGACGGCGTTCCAGCGCATGCGCGAAACCCCTTCCGCCGAACAGGCCATGAAAGAGGCCCAAACCCTGCGCCAGCAACTGCGTGAAGCCCGCGGAGAACAGACCGACGATGCGCCGCCACTGCAGCGTCGCTTCTTCCAGGTCGCCCAGAACCTGACCGCCGACCTGATTCTTGCTCTTGAGGCCAACCGTGCCCTGCATTTCAGCCATGAAGTGCAACTGCGACCGCAGGGCCTGCGGCCTTATCGGGATCTGCAGATCGCCGCCGCCGTGGGCCTGCGCAGTGCGCTGGTGTTTGCCCTTGCCGCCGGGCTCTGGGTGGGCACGGCCAGCCCCATGGCCATCATGCTGATGATCATGCCAGTGATGTTCACCATTCTGTTTGCCCGCCTGCCAGAGCCAGATCAGGTACTGAAACGGGCCACCTTCAGTTCCGTACTGGCCGCACCGGTGGCCCTGTTTTTCACCCTGCCCCTGCTGGCACTCAATAACGGCAACTTTCCCCTACTCATACTGATTCTCGGCGCGCCCCTGTTTGTTGGCCTGCTGGCTATCAGTAAGCGCCTGACCCTGCCCCTTGGGCTGGGCTTCTGCACCCCCTATATCATTCTGGTGCAGCCGGGCAACGCCATGGATTTTGACGTGGCACGGGTGGCCAGTAACGGCCTGGCAATCACCGCAGGAATCGCTATCGCCTTCCTCATGTTCCGCCTTATTACGCCACCCAATGGCCCCAACCTGCGCCGCCGGCTGATCCGCCAGACCGCCACCGACCTGACGTTAATGAGCAATCCCTCTGCGGCCACGACAGGTGACGCCAATATCAATGAGGAGTGGTTCAACGCCCGCATGGCCGACCGCCTGCGCTGGCTGACCATCTGTGACAAGGCTCTGCCAGAGGCGCAACGCCACTTCACCGATCTTGGCCTCACCGGGCTGAACCTGGGCCAGGTCTCCCTGTGGCTTCAAAGCCGTCTACGCAGCAATGCCCCGCCCGCACTGGTCGATAGCGCCCATCGCTGGCAACTGGCCCTGGCGGCCGCCTACCAGGCCTGCTCTCGTGGCAAGGTCGACGAGGGCTTTCGCCTGCAATCTGAAAAGCTCAAACTGGACATGGAAGACGCTGGCAATCTGGCCCAGCGCGACCGCGAGCTGATTGCCGGCGCGCTGGAGCGCATTGCCCTGACCTTCGAGCGCATGGCGTTCCGACTGGCGGAAGCGCAACAAAAGCCAGGCGTTGCAGCCTGAAATCGGCCCGAACAGCACTAGCCAGAATGTCTACTCTGTGTTTACCTATGTGCCTTTTCCGGAGCCAGACACTGGCCCCCTCTGAACAGCCCACAGGCCGCCTTTGCGACCTGTCGTGATGGAGACTTCCTCACATGACCGCGCAAGAAAAACTGGACAGCAAAACCGTACTGGACACCAACCCGGCCACCGGCACTGCCGTGGCCGAGCTGAATGAAACCGATCTGGCCAAACTGCCTGAGATCATGGCTAAAGCCCGTGAAGCCCAGGCAATCTGGGCGGCCAAATCGTTCAAGGAACGGGCCCGTCATATCACCATGATGCGCAGCTACATCGTCGATCGTGCCGATGACCTGGCTCGCACCGTCAGCGAAAGCAACGGCAAGACCCTTACCGATGCCCTTGCCACCGAAGTGCTGCCCTGCGCCCTGGCCTGCAAATGGTATGCAAACAACGCTGAAAAATACCTGAAAGAGAAGAACCGCCCCGGCGGCAGCATCCTGTTCTTCAACAAGAAGACCCACATGCTGCGCGTTCCCCTGGGCGTAGTGGGCATCATCAGCCCCTGGAACTATCCGCTGTCGATCCCCTTCGGTGAAATTGTCATGGGCCTGATGGCCGGTAATGCGGTGCTGCTGAAAGTGGCTGCCGCCACGCCGGCTGTGGGCCGCGCTATCGAGCAGATCATCGCTGCCGGAGAGTTACCCGAAGGCCTGTTCCATCATATCGTCGGCTCCGGTTCCAAAGTGGCCACCGGCTTTTTCGATAATGGCGTGGACAAACTGTTCTTCACCGGCAGCGTCCCCGCCGGCAAGACCCTGATGGCCCAGGCCGCCGAAACCCTCACCCCGGTCTCCCTGGAGCTGGGTGGCAACGACCCCATGCTGGTACTGGAAGATGCCGACCTGGAGCGAGCCACTAACGGTGCTGCCTGGGCCGGTTACCAGAATGCCGGCCAGAGCTGCGGCGGTGTGGAACGGGTGTATGTGGTAGACGCGGTCTACGACCAGTTTGTCGATCTGCTCGCCAAGAAAACCCGCCAACTGCGTCACGGCGTGGGCTGCAACGACTTCAATGTGGATATCGGCAGCCTGACCACCGCCGGCCAGCTGCGCACCGTGCAGCAACATCTGGAAGACGCTCTGGCCAAGGGCGCCCGTATCGAGGCCCAGTCCCGCCCGGTGGGCAATGTGGAGAACGGCTTCTTCCACCCGGCCACGCTGCTGACCAATGTCACCGATGACATGCTCACCATGTGCGACGAGACCTTCGGGCCACTGATTGCCGTGCAACGCGTGGCCAACGAAGAAGAGGCCATCCGCAAGGCCAACGAATCCAAGCTTGCGCTGACCTCCTCCGTGTGGACAAAAAACAACAAGCGCGGTCGCGCCATCGCTGCCCGCCTGCAGTCCGGGGTCACCACCATCAACGACCACCTGTACAGCCACGGCCTGTCCGAAACCCCCTGGGGCGGCTGGAAGGAATCCGGTATCGGCCGTACCCACGGCCCGGAAGGCCTGGAGGAAATGACCCAGGCCAAAGCGGTCAACTGGGATATCCTGCCCTCCAAGCGCAACATCTTCTGGTATCCCTTTGACGAAGCCACCTACAACGGCATCAAGAACGCCCTGCACTTCGTTTTCCCGAAAGGCATCGGTCAGATGCTCGGTGCCTCACTGAAACTCACCCCGTTCCTGGTGAAGAAGATGTTTACCAAATGGAAAACGGACTAAGGCAGTGAATAGTTAATAGTGAACAGTTAACAGCGGCGCGGTTTAGCGCCTCCTGGACTGAAAACAAAGAGGCCGCGCCCATGATCTGGGCGCGGCCTCTTACGTTTCAAAGCAATAAAATCTATTTCGCGAAACTGTTCACTATTAACTGTTAACTATTCACTGATCTTATCCAGCCACTCCTGGTCCGGCGCATACCACCAGGAGCCCATTACCGGGCGGGTGTAGTCCAGTAGGCGGTCTTTGACAGTATCGTCGGCAATGCCATACATGCGGCGCAACAGGTAGTCATAGCGGTCCAGTTCGCAGCAGAAGGCCAGGAAATACAGGCCATGCTCGGTGCTGTCACCGTAGGGCACAGAGCGGCGCCACATTTTCTGGGGCACACCATCACGATCCACATCGGTGCGGCCCACGTGGGAATCCGGCGGCATGCGCTCTTCGTCGAATTCCACCGCATCTTCCTTGGTGCGGCCAAACACGTTTTCCTGTTCGTTCACTGGTAGCTGATTGAATTTTTTCAGGTCGTGAACCCATTTCTGGGTCAGCACCCAGCTACCACCGGCACCGGGATGCGGCTCGGCTATAAAGGCGGCCTTTTCTGCCTTGTCGCCGGTAGGGTTACCGATACCATCGACAAAACCGGTCAGGTCGCGCATATCGTGGTAAACAAAACTGTTCAGCTCCAGTTGCGTGGAAAGCAGCTCGCCCACGGCATCACGGACCTGCATACCGGTATCAAACAGATCACCGCGCTCTTTCGCCTGCACCCAGACCCACAGGTCGCCCTGGGTGGCCGGCACATGGCCTTCCAGGGAAAACGGAGGGAAGCTAAAGCGGGTGTCCAATTGCTCCCACAGGGCCGGCCCGAACGCCATCAACACCGGCGTCTTCTCGCTTTTCAGCGAATTGAGCTGGCGCAATGCCACTTTCACCGCCTGCAGGTCCTGGCCGCTGCTGAGGCAGAACTCGAAGAACAGATGATGCTGATAACTACGATCAAAAATCCCCGTTTGCGGTGTCGACACCGTTAACTCCTTAGTACTTATCGATAAACCCCTACAGTCTAGCAAGGCTACCTGACTTGTTCCCGTGAATATAAGGGACCATCGTACGAGGCGACAGACGCAATTCTGAAACAAATTGAAATATGCGCTGGTGTTCCCTGCCCAGGCCTTTCGCTACACTTAGTCCACATTGGTTAACTGAATCCGACTATGACACCTTGGCTTGGCCTGGATCGCCTGGGCTTCTTCCTGATCCGCATTTTTCTGCGTTTGTGCACACGTGCTAACGCATTGCCTTCCAACCCCGACGAACTGCAGCTTGCCCCGAACACTCCGGTGGTCTATGTGCTGCGTGATCGCTCCGCCGCCGACGCGGCAGCAGCCGATCAATCCGCACGGCAACTGGGCCTGGCATCCGCCCTGCATGGGCTGACGCTGGGCAAAAGCCATCTGAGCCACAGTTACTTCCAGCTTTACCGCCGCAAGTTCAGCAATGGCCGGCAGCGCACCCCGATATCCCCGCCACGGCTGGAAAAGCTGGTCAGTGCACTGCGCGCTAACCCGGAAGCCGATGTACAGCTGGTTCCGGTCTCCGTGTTCTGGGGACGTCGTCCGGAAAAGGAAAGCTCCATGTGGCGGATCCTGTTTTCTGACAACTGGTCACCGGCGGGTTTCATCAAGAAATTCTTCATTATCATTACTCAGGGTCGACAGCTATACGTCCATTTCAGCAAACCTATGTCCCTGCGCACCCTGGTGGATCAGTGCCCCACGGATGAACAGACCGTTCGCAAGGCTTCCCGCATTCTGCGCGTGCATTTTCGCCGCCAGCAGGAAGCCGCCATCGGCCCGGATTTGTCACACCGTCGCACCCTCACCAATACCGTGGTCGACTCAATCCCGGTGCAAGAGGCGATTCGCGCCGAGGCTGAACGTCAGGAAACCAACATCGAAAAAGTGGAAGCCAAAGCCCGGCGTTACGCCATGGAAATCGCCGCCGATTACTCCCATACCGTCATTCGTTCTCTTGAGTTGTTCCTGAACTGGGTCTGGAACCGACTGTATGCCGGGGTCAGGTTGTACAACATGGACAACCTGACCAAGGTGGCAGGCGACCACGAAGTGATTTATGTGCCCTGCCACCGCAGCCACATCGACTACTTGCTGCTGTCCTTTGTGGTATTTCGCAATGGCCTGGTACCGCCGCACATTGCCGCCGGTATCAACCTGAATATGCCCATCGTCGGGACCATTCTTCGCCGTGGCGGCGCCTTCTTCATGCGCCGAAGCTTTCGCGACAACCCGCTCTACGCCACTGTCTTCAGTGAATATCTGCACACCATCACCGTGCGCGGTTATTCCATCGAGTACTTCGTGGAAGGTGGCCGCAGCCGCAGTGGCCGTATGCTCAAGCCCCGCACCGGCATGCTGGCAATGACCCTGCGCAGTTTCCTGCGTGATGCACGCAAGCCGATTGCCTTTGTTCCGGTCTATGTGGGCTACGAAAAAGTCATCGAGTCCGGCTCCTATATCGGCGAGCTGCACGGCAAGAAAAAACAGAAGGAATCCGTCGGCGGGCTGATGAAATCCCTGGCGGTGCTCCGTAGTCATTTCGGCCAAGTACACGTGAATTTTGGCGAGCCCATCAAGCTGGTGGACTTCCTGGATCAGCATCACAACCCCTGGCGCAGCGAGGATCTGGCCGCCGGCGAAACCCCGGCCTGGTTCAAGCATGTGGTGAATGAACTCGGACAGGAAGTGGTGGAATCCATCAATGCCGCTGCGGTGGCCAACCCGATCAACCTGCTAAGCCTGGCTCTGTTGGCCTCGCCCAAGCACACCATGGATGTGGCCCAGTTACGCCAGCAGCTGAACCTGTACATCGCCCTGCTCAAGCAAGCGCCCTACAGCGACAGCGCTGCCATCGCCACCGATGACGCCTCTGCCATCATCCAGTACGGGCTGGACAACGAGTTCCTGGAGCGTATCGAGCACAAGCTGGGTGATGTGGTAACCACCGATGAAAAGACCGCCCTGCAGATGGCCTATGTACGCAACAACAGCCTGCATCTATTCATTCTGCCCGGCCTGATCTGTTCGCTGGTGATGAACGCCCGCTCAATCAGCATGGACACCCTGCAGGGCATGGTGCATCTGCTCTACCCCTTCCTGCGCAATGAATACTACCTTCATTGGCAGGACGGCGACGACCTCTCCCAGGCCGTCAGCAAGACCGTGGATGTGCTGGAGAAGGAACAACTGATCAGCCGCGAGGACAACTGTCTGCACGGTGCCCCGATCCACACCCATGAATCCGACATGCTGGATCATCTTGGCCAGACCGTGATGCCGTCCCTGGAGCGTTACTATCTAACCATTCGCCTGCTGGTTCAGTACGGTTCCGGCATGCTGACTGCCGACCAACTGGGCGAACTGGCTCACCAGACCGCCCAACGGCTGTCCCTGCTCTACGAATTCAACTCGCCGGAATTCTTCGACAAGGTGGTGCTGAAAAACTTCATAAGCCAGTTGTACGGTACTGGCCTGGTCACCACCGACGGCGCCGGCGCGCTGGTGTTTGACGAGAAACTGGAATCCCTGGACGATGAAGCTCGCCGCATCCTCAGCCCGGATATCAGCGACGCTATTCAACGGGTGACGCGGGTAACTGACATTGAGCACCTGTCCGAGCCGGTTCCCTCAGCTTCCTGAGGCCGGCAAGAATCGGCGAAAAAAATACCCGCCGTTCGGCGGGTATTTTTATTCCAGGAAAAGCTAGGGAGCCTCTAAATAGCGATAGACACACCCAGGCTGTAGTTAATGCTCTCCAGGTCCATTTCCAGTTCCCGGGACAGTGCTACCGAACCACCAACACCATTGGCAGTATCCCCGCTCTCCACAGTACCGGCATCCACATAGAAAATGGAAAAATCCACGGATGCCGCATCACTGAGCCAGTAGGCAACACCAGCACCAAACTTGAAGGCAAACTCGGTGCTGTCACCGTCCTCAATGGTTGCAGAGGCGCCACTAACGGCAACGGTCATATCCTCCAGTTCATTATCCGCAAGGCCGATACCTGCCCCTACATAGGGATCAAAGACACCGGTGCCGCGATCATTCATGAAGTGATAGTAGCCATTGATCATTAACAGATTACTGGTGGTCTTGGCCTCGAAAGTCCCCGCCTCTGAAGCACCGCCCGAGCTGACGGTAACGCCATCGTCTTCCTTGGACGCCAGCGAGAAATCCAGTGCAACTTCTGCGCGCAGGTTGGGGGAAAGCCAGGCACCACCGGCCACGCTAAAATAGTCCACACCGCCCGGGTCATAACCATCAATGTTCAGGGTCTCATCGGGTGGGCCTGCCACCGTAAAATCCATATCCTGTTCATCATAATCAGCAAGGCTGTAGGCAAAACGCAGATAGTTATCCGCCATGGCGGATAGCGGCAATACCACCGGCAGTGCCGCAGCCAACGCAAGCAAACGGAAAGTAGTCATGATCTGATCCTCATGTTTAAAGTGTCGCTCCCTAACACCAGAACATCAGGTGCGCCTTTGACGCTATCAAAGCGACATCATTGTGTCTATTTTGTGATCAACCCATGAACACGTTACGCGGGGGGACTAGTTGCTCCGTGATTCGGGCTACTCATAGACATCAAAACGAATAGCCTTACCGGCAATCTGATGGTGGGGGCGGCGTTTTGCCAGGGGCTCTGCCTTTCCGGGGCGTTTGACCACAACCCGTTGCGGGTCCAGACCGAGCGCCCACTCCAGCAGCATCACTTCTTCGTGGTGATCTGGGTACGCCGCCAGTTGCTGAAGCCATTGCAGGTCTTTTTTTACCGCCGCACTTTTTTCCCGGGATGGAAACATGGGATCCAGATAGACCGCATGCAGTGGTGGCATACTGTGCGCATCTGCTCCAGCGCAGGGCAGCAATTGCATGACGGCAGCCAGCTCTGTCGGCGCCCGTCTCAGGCCATCCGCCAACATGGCATGGAGAATGGGTGAGCGCTCCGCCAGCAACACCGGGAAGCCAGCCATGGCGATCAGGGCCGCATCCCGGCCAAGGCCGGCAGTGGCATCCAGAACCGTACGGGTTTGTTCCCGGGGTTTTCCCAACGCTTTGATAAGGCGTTCATGTCGAACCCGCTCCGGCGTCAGTCGATAGCCCTGTTTTCCATCGCTGAAGGTGACGCTCAAAGGGCTTTCCCGCCCTTCCGGTCGCCACAGGCTCAGGCGCTCTTCGTGCCAACCCAGCACCAGGGGTAAGCCCAGTTCTGCTGCCCTGCTTGCCTCTTCTACCGGAACTCCAGGAAGCCCATCAGGGCAACCTGGCAACAAGCCAAGCACTGCCTCCATGATATCAGGCCAACCACGCCAGCAGTGCGATGCCAAGGATCAGGCGATACACCACAAACGGCAGCATGCCGATACGTTCAAGCAGGCGAATAAAGAACACGATGGTCAGGTAGGCGGTAATTGCACTGACCACAGCCCCCAGGGCCATCAGGCCCCAGTCCACCGCTAACTGCTGCTCGATCAGATCCTTTGTCTTCAACAATCCCGCACCAAGAATCACCGGAATGGAAAGCAGGAAGGAAAACCGGGCCGCATCTTCGCGCTGATAGCCCAACGCCAATGCCGCCGTGATGGTAATACCACTACGTGAGGTGCCGGGAATCAGTGCCAGGGCCTGGGCCAGACCGATAAAGATCGCACCCACAATGCCCAGGCGCACCAGGCTGAACTGGCGCTTGCCGAAGGCATCTGCCGCCCATAGCAAAGCACCAAACACCAGGGTAGTGACGGCAATCACCAGTGCCGAACGCAGCTCGCGCTCGATCCAGTCATCACCGAGAAAGCCGAATAGCACCGCAGGAATGGTGGCCAACACCACCAGCAGGCCCAGTTTCAAGTCGTCATTCATGGTCCGCTGGGTCACGGCCTGCCCGGCACCACCGATCATGGCAACCAAATCCCGGCGGTAGTAGGCCATCACCGCCATCAAGGTACCCAGGTGTACGGCCACATCAAAGGCCAGGCCCTGGTCAGGCCAGCCGAGAACCTGTGACGGGAGAATCAGGTGGGCAGAACTGGAGATGGGAAGAAATTCGGTAAGGCCCTGTATCAGGGCCAGCACCAGCGCCTGGAACCAATCCATGGAAAATCCTTGTTGAATATGACGTCAGTTACGAGGTACGAGGTACGAGTTGCGTGGGGCGAAAGTCAAAACCGGTTTGGGTTTTCGACATGCGCTTCTCGTAACGTTTTCTACTCGTTGGCGGTGATCTGGTAGCCCTGCAGGAATTCCGGGGGCATGCGGCGGGGCTTGCCGGAATCCAGTGCCACGCAGACCCAACGGGTACGGCCGCGCAGCAGTGTCCGGCCGTCCGATTCTCGAACGATCTGGTAACGACGGGTAATGCTGATGCGCTGGTCGTTTTCCACGATCCAGGTGCCGATTTTCAAGTGCTCGCCTTCAAAGGCCGGTGCCAGGTAATCCACCTCGGTGTGCCGGGCTACCATGCCCCGGTTGAGTTTCTGATACAGATCCCAACCCAGCCCCAATGACGCGGTATGATCCCAGGCAATTTTCTCCATGAACCGCAGGTATTCGGTGTTATTCACATGCCCCATTACATCGATGGCTTCGGCCGGCACGATCACCGCCAGTTCATGCACATTGGGAAGATCCCAGTTAATCATCGTACTGCTCCCTGAATTACCTGATCGCGAAGATAGACCGGCTGAGCCTGTTCCGCACTCACGCCCTTCCCCTGCTGGAAACCGGATAATGCCAGCTGTGCCACCGCTTTCGCATGGGGATGCACGTCGGCCTCACAGTGACTTGCGCCATAGGCCTTGCGCAGGGCTTCGCGATAGACCAGCCCGGAACCGATAATCATCCAGTCTTTTTGCGGCAGGGCCGGCAAGGTATCCGGGTGGAACAGACCATCATCGAACAGTGTTCTGGCAAGCCCATCCTCGCAGCAATAAGCGCCCAGATAGACTTCACCCATGCGCGCATCAAACACAGCGATTACATCCCGATGTGGCGCGGTATCCTGGGCACTGAGCGCACAGGCTGCCAGAGTGGACACCCCGATCACCGGCAGGTCTGCCGCAAAGGCCAGTCCCTGGGTGACAGCAGCAGCCACCCGCACGCCGGTAAAGGCACCAGGGCCATGGCCAAAGGCAATGCCGTCCAATTGCCGCAGCGTCAGTTCCGACTCCGCCAACAGTGCTTCCACCATGGGCAGCACCCGTTCGGTTTGCCGCCGTGGAGCCTGCTCGAAATGTTCGAGCACCTTGTCACCGTCCATAATAGCCACCGAGCAAGTCTCGCCGGCGGTTTCCAGAGCCAGAATTCGTGTCATGATTCTATCTGTTCCGTTGCCTGCCCTTCCTGTTGTTGTCGGGCCAGGTAATCAAAAAACCGTTTTACCACGTCCAGCTTTCTCGTGCGGGTCATGTTTGGCAGACTGTTCACAAATAATTTTCCGTAGCTGCGTGTCAGCAGCCGGGGATCCGCCACCACCAGCAAGCCGGTATCTTTCGGATCACGGATCAGGCGTCCGGCTCCCTGGCGCAATGCCAGCACTGCCTGAGGCAACTGATAATCGCGGAAGGCGTTACCGCCATTGCGATTGATGTGCTCGATACGTGCCGCCGCCACCGGATCACCCGGTGAACCGAACGGCAGTTTATCAATAATTACACAGCTCAGTGCCTCTCCACGCACATCAATGCCTTCCCAGAAGCTGCTGGTACCCAGCAGCACCGCATTACCCTTTTCCCGAAAGCTGTCCAGTAACTCCCGTCGACCGGACTCCCCTTGTACCAGCAACGGGTAATCCAGGCGCGGGCGCAGCAGCTGGGCTGCTTCCCGTAATGCCCTGTGACTGGTGAAAAGGAAAAAAGTGCGCCCCTTGGCGGCATTAATGACCGGCACCATGGCGTCACAGAGCGCTGCGGTATAGCCGGGATCATTGGGTGCCGGCAGACCGTCGGGGGCATAAAAGACCGCCTGGCGCTTGAAGTCGAAGGGGCTCTCCAGCCGCAGCGTGGTAGCCGCATCCATCCCCAAACGCTTCTGGATATGCTCAAAACGACCGCCCACCGACAGGGTCGCAGAGGTGAGTACCCAGCTGCAGGGCTGACGCTCGCGCTGAGCCCGCAACTGGGCTGCCACTGACAAGGGTGTGCTGTGCAGCACCACGGTGCGCTTGAAGGTTTCGAACCAATACACCCGGTTGGGCTGCTCCCCTTTCAGGTAAGCCGCCAGGCAGTCCACCTGCTCGCTGGCGCGGCGGGCACAGGCTTCCATGCCCCGGCTGGCCTTGGCCAGGGGCCCCAGAAACATTTCCAGATCGCGCAGCGCGGCCAGCAGGGTGTCACCGGCTTCAATAACAGCGTCTTTCTCCGCCACTTCCGACCAGGGTTCACGACGCTCGCCATCCCCCAGGCTCAGACGCAGATCCAGGCAGCCTTTCTCGACTGCCGCGATCAACTGGTTCAGGCGTGCGAGGTCGGCGGCGGTATGCCCGGCTTCGGAAAGACTATCACGGCCCAGTTCCTGAACTTGGCGGGTACTGAGGGTGTCACCGAAAAAGGCGGCGGCGATTTCCGGTAACTGATGGGCCTCGTCAAAGATCACCGTATTGGCACTGGGCAGTAACTCCGACGCCGAGCCGTTACCGCGCAGGGCTGCATCGGCAAAAAACAGATGGTGATTGACCACCACCAGGTCCGCTTCCTGGGCTTCCTTGCGGGCCTTCATCAGGGGGCATTCCTGGTAGTTGGGACAGTCGGTGCCCAGACAGTTGTCTGCCGTACTGGTGACCCAGGGCCATACCGGGGCGTCTTCGGCAATCTGTTGCAACTCGGCAATGTCACCGGTCTTGGTGCGTCCCGCCCAGTGGGCCACGATCTGCAATTGCTCGGCGGTTTCCCGGGTAAGAAAACGGGCTTCTTCCTGATGCAGAGTCAGGCGATAGGGGCAGAGATAATTGGCGCGGCCCTTCAGCAGCGCCACCTTGCGCGGCAACCCCAGGGCTTTCTTGACCAGTGGCACATCCTTGAAGAAAAGCTGATCCTGCAGGCTCTTGGTGCCGGTGGACACCAGCGTCGGCCCCTCCGACAGCAGGGCCGGCACCAGATAGGCCAGCGTCTTGCCGGTACCGGTTTCCGCCTCGACCATCAGGGTGCCGCCAGTGCCGATCACCGCGTCCACTGCGTCCGCCATGGCCAGCTGTGCCTCACGGGGCTGATAACCCGGCAATAGCGGCGCAAAGCGCGTCAGATCGGTAAGATGGTTACGGGCGCTGGTCACACGATGTCCTGAGGATAACGGAAAGGAAGCAAGCGACAGAGCATACCATTCACCTGCTGAACCCCAAAGGAGTTGGGCATGGAAAACTATACCCTGATTATCCTGGCGGGCGGCCAGGGAAAGCGGGTCGGCGGCGCCGACAAGGGATTACTGGAGCTGGACGGCAAGCCACTGATCGCTCACCTGCTCGATCACCTGACGCCCTCCCCCAGCCGCATCGTGATTAGTGCCAACCGTAATCAGGCCACCTACCGGCATTGGGCCGATCAGGTCGTCAGTGATGAACGGGACGGCTTTCAGGGGCCCATGGCCGGCCTGGAAGCGGCGCTGGATGCCAGCCAGGGGCTCTGCCTGTGCCTGCCCTGTGATCTCGTGCAGCCTCCCACCTCACTCCCCGGCGATCTGCTGAAAAAAGCCGGGCCAGATCATATCTGTGTCGCCCAGGATCCGATCCGACGCCAGCCACTCTGCCTGGCTCTGTATGCGGAGCACTGGCGGGATTCCCTGCATGCTTATCTGGATAGCGGTGGTCGCAGCGCCTACGGCTGGCTGGAACAGACGACCGTGCACCCGGTCGCCGTGGCCACACCGCTGCAGAATCTGAATCACAGTTTACATGGCAGAAATAGCTAACCACCCACCAGCGAAATACAAGAACCAGAATCCCTCAGAAGAGAATCATTTTTTATGGCAGCGGCCCTCTCCAGCGGACAGTAACGTGCCTCCAGAAACAACAATGCCCGCTCGAGGCGGGCATTGTCAGCAAGCAATAAACCTGACTATCAGGCAGTCACTTCCTGGATCTGCTTCATCAGGGCAACCTGATCGGCAGAAGGCTGTGCAGTTTGCAGTGCCATCAGCTTGCTCATGTCGCCTTCGATGCGGATCTGGCCGCTCATGAAGCCTTGCATGCCGGCGGACTGGTCACCTTCGATGAAGATGCGCTTGGCCAGGTCGGCGGGCAGAATCATGGTGGTCGGCGCGTCGGCGTGGTGACCTTCTTCGATCATGCCACCTACCAGTGCCATTTCCTTGTCGCCGTTGTCACCGGATACGGTGATGTTGATTACCAGGTCTGCCAGAGCAGCCGGGGTTTCCACATCGCCAGCACCGTCACGGATCTCTTTTACCTTCGCAAACCACTCGTCAGACAAAAATTCCAGGCTCATTCTTATATCTCCTTGACCTATCGTTGTGGCTTCGACACCCCGCATAAACCGGCATCGCCATTCAAACGAGCGTTCGAAACTTACCCGTACCTTATAGAAAGCCCCGGGGGGTGGCAATAGCCGTACCTGCGTCTATCCGGGACAAAAAACCCGGCACTGGGCCGGGCTTTTTGATGACGGTCATAACGCGGTAATCAGAGGTCGTAACCACGCTCTTCGTGCAGGGCAATATCCAGCCCCTGGGTTTCTTCGTCGCTGTCCACGCGCAGTTCCGCGAACAGGCCAACCAGCTTGAGCAATACCCAGGTCACCACCGCGGTATAAACGAACGTGGCTACCACACCCAGCGCCTGCACACCGAACTGATCCAGCATGGTGTATTCCGGCTTGGCAAAACCGTAACCGGAGAACAGACCCAGTTCCGTGGAGGCAAAGATACCGGCAAACAACGTACCGAGAATGCCGCCAACCCCGTGTACCGGGAACACATCCAGGGAATCATCAATCTTCAGCTTGTGCTTGATAAAGATCACCGCGTAGAAGCAGATCACACCGGCGGACAGGCCGATCAGCAGCGCCGCCGCCGGGCCGACAAAACCGGACGCGGGGGTAATGGTACCCAGGCCAGCCACCATGCCGGTGGCGATACCCAGCGCAGAAGGCTTGCCGAATTTCTTCCACTCCATGGTGATCCAGGCCAGCGAGCCTGCCGCTGCGGAGATGTGCGTGACCAGCATGGCCATGGCCGCATCACCGCCTGCAGCCAGCGCCGAGCCACCGTTGAAACCGAACCAGCCTACCCACAGCATGCCGGCACCGGTCACGGTCATGGTCATGTTATGGGGCATCATGCCCTGCTCCGGAAAGCCCTTGCGGCCACCCAGTACCAGCGCTGCTACCAATGCCGCCACACCCGCGGTGATATGCACCACGGTACCGCCGGCAAAATCGTACAGACCCAGGTCAGCCAGCCAGCCGCCGCCCCACACCCAGTGGCAGACGGGCACATACACACCCAACAGCCAGAGCACGGAAAACGCCAGCATGGGCCCGAAGCGCATACGCTCGGCAAAGGCACCCACGATCAGCGCCGGGGTAATGATGGCGAACGTCATCTGGAACAGGCCATGCAGGCTTTTCGGCAAGGTGCCTTCCAGGGTGTCCTTCCCAATGCCGGCAAAGAAGGCGTGGTCCAGACCGCCGATCCAGGCATTCATGCTGCCGCCATCGGAAAACGCCAGCGAGTAACCGCAGATCAGCCACACCAGCGAGACCGCACAGGTAATGGCAAAACATTGCATCAGCACAGACAGCACGTTTTTGCTGCGCACCAGGCCGCCATAGAACAGGCTCAGGCCCGGAATGGTCATGAACAGCACCAGCGCGGTGGCCGTCAGAATCCAGGCGGTGTCACCGGTATCCAGGCCATCGGCCAGGGCCAGGGACGGAAGCATCAACAGTACAGCAAGCAGTTTTTTCATCGTGGCCCCCCTTAAATGGCTTCGTTGCCGGTTTCACCGGTACGGATGCGGATCACCTGTTCCAGGTCGCTGACGAAGATCTTGCCGTCACCGATCTTGCCGGTTCCCGCCGCCTTCATGATCGCTTCGATGGCCTGATCCAGATCCTCTTCGCGCACAGCCAGCTCCAGCTTCACCTTGGGCACGAAATCGACCACGTACTCCGCCCCCCGGTACAGCTCCGTATGGCCCTTCTGGCGACCAAACCCTTTGACTTCAGTAATGGTCATGCCCTGCACCCCGACCTGGGCCAGCGCATCGCGGACTTCATCCGCTTTGAACGGCTTGATCACCGCTGTCAGCATTTTCATGGTTGTCTCCTGATCCTCGTGCATCCCGGATGCACCAACACAATACGTGCCGAAAAGTTTGCACCGGCATAGCGCATACAAGAATCAGGCCAGCATTATTACTTTTTAATTTCAGTCACTTGGCAGCAATGCACCGCAGAAACGCACCACAATAGAACCGATGCACCACGAAAACGCACCCATTTAATGCACTCATGTAATCCAAGATGATGCATAGAGGAGAGACCCGGGAAGGAGAAAGAACAAAAATGCACCAGCAAAGCGCGGAGACTGAGAAAGGAAGAGGTAATAGCACTGCGCCTCACTCCCCGAACGGGCAAGGAGGCGCGATCTATCAATAACAGTCGATCAATACAGGTAGTTGAACATCTTGCGACGGTATTCGCTGGCCAGGGGATCGCCCTTGGGCAGGCACTCGAACACTTCCAGCAGCGCGCTGCGGGCAATGCCTTCGCGGAAATCCCGGTGATCGCGCAGCAGTTGCAACAGGGCTTCCAGGCCAGCCTGGAACTGGCCGGCGGCGGCGGCCTGCAACCCAAAGGCATAAAGGTCTTCCGGTGTGGCCTGATCGTCGATGCGCTGGCGCAGCTCTGCCAGGGAGACGCTTTCCCCTTCCAGTTTTTCCAGCAGCGCAAAGCGGGCACGGAACGGGCGTAGCGGCTCCGCATCTTCTGTCACTTCCGCCAGCACCGACTGAGCGTCGTCCAGCCGCCCCTCGCCAAGCAGATATTCCACCAGCATGGCGCGGATGGCATGCTTGTCCGGGCTCTGCTGCAGGGTCTGGCGCAGGGCAGCTTCCGCCTGCTCACCATGGCCGGCGTCGATGGCCATGCGGATCTGTTCGATAAAGCCCTCTTCCTGCTGCTGCTCGGCGGCTTCCGGATCCACCACAGGTGCCAGCCACTGGCGCAGCGCCCCCTCAGTCTGGGCACCGTCCAGCTCGCTGACCAGTTGCCCCTGATAGACCAGTTTCAGGCTGGGCAGGCTGCGCACCCCGAACTGGCTGGCCAACATCTGCTGCTCATCCGCATTGACCTTCGCCAGGATCACCTTGCCCTGGTACTCATTGACCAGGCGCTCCAGTATCGGCGCCATCTGCTGACAGGGCTGACACCAGCTGGCCCAGAAATCCACAATCACAGGCACCTGTCGGGACTGCTCAAGAATTTGCTGAATGTTCTGTTCAGTTGCTTCAATGATGTAGTTGTTCGGTTGCAACGCCTTGCTCCTGAAAGCCTTAAAACTCGAGGGATTGTAAGGCATGACCGCCATTAAATCCGGTTAAATCCTGTGCAACTGATCACTTTCACGGGTTAGACTCAAAACAGTAAGGTCTGCAGGGCTTCACGCCATGTACATGACCTTTGGGTACGCTGGATTGTATTCAAAACGACCTGGGGCCAAGTGGGCTCGGGTTCACGGCAAAGGAGATCACCATGCTTAGCCTGTTGGCTATTGTAGTGTTAATTGCCACGCTGATGACCCTGTTCTATCAGCGCATCAGTCGCGGCATCGGCAGCGCTGTCTTTGTGGTTGTCTGGCTTTTGAGCGCCTTCCTGGCCTCCTGGCTGGTCCACCCTATTTCCCTGATTCTGCTGGCGACCGGTGTCGCCCTGCTCAATCACGTGGATCTGCGGCAAAAATTTATCACCAAACCGGTGTACAACGCACTGGGGAAAGTGATGCCAGCCATTGGCGACACTGAACGCGAGGCCATTGAAGCCGGCACCACCTGGTTTGAAACCGACCTCTTCTCTGGGCGCCCGGATTGGGAAAAATTCGCCCATATCCAGTTTTCTACCCTCACCGATGAAGAGCAGTCCTTTCTGGACAACGAGGTCCAGGAGCTGTGCGACATGCTGGATGAGTGGAAAATTTTCCACGAGCTGAGAGACCTGCCTGAGGAAGTCTGGGATTTCCTCAAGCACAAGGGCTTCTTCAGTCTGATCATTCCCAAGGAATACGGCGGCAAGGCGTTCTCTCCCTACGCCCAGAGCCGCATCATGAGCAAGATCGCCACCCGCTCACTGACGGCTGCGGTTACTGCCATGGTGCCCAACTCTCTCGGCCCCGGTGAACTGCTGGCCGAATACGGTACCCAGGAACAGAAAGACCGCTGGCTGCCCGGCCTGGCCAAGGGCGACGAGATCCCCTGCTTCGGCCTGACCGGCCCGGAAGCGGGCTCCGATGCTGGCGCCATCCCGGATACCGGGGTGATCTGCAAAGGGAAAATCGATGGCAAGGAAGTGCTGGGCATGCGCCTGAACTTCGCCAAGCGCTGGATCACCCTGGCCCCCGTGGCCACAGTGGTAGGTCTGGCCTTCAAACTCTACGATCCGGAAAAACTGCTTGGCGACAAGGAAGAGCTGGGCATCACCTGTGCGCTGATTCCCGCCGACACCCCCGGAGTGGAAATCGGCCGTCGCCACTACCCCGGCTCTCCATTCATGAACGGCCCCATCAATGGCAAGGATGTGTTCGTCCCGCTGGATACCATTATCGGCGGGCCGGACATGGCCGGCCGTGGCTGGCGCATGCTGATCGAATGTCTGGGTGCCGGTCGCGGTGTCTCTCTGCCCGCCCTGGCCACTGCAAGCGGCGAAGTCGGTTACCGCATGACAGGTGCCTTCGCCCGCATCCGTCGCCAGTTCAACACTGCGGTGGGCCAGTTCGAAGGGGTGCAGGAAGCCTCTGCCGAAGTGGCCGCCATTGGTTACACCCTGGAAGCCTATCGTCACCTGGTGACCCGTTCACTGGAAGACGGAGCCCCATCGGTCGTCACCGCCATGGCCAAGTACCACGCCACGGAAATGATGCGCGAGCTGATCAACCATGGCATGGACATCGCCGGCGGTCGCGGCATTCAGTTGGGGCCGCGTAACTTCCTTGCCCTGCCCTACCAGTCCACACCCATCGCCATCACCGTGGAAGGGGCCAATATTCTCACCCGCTCGCTGATGATCTTTGGCCAGGGGGCCATGCGCTGCCACCCGTACCTGTACGATGAATTGCAGGCGATTCAGGCGGAAGACAAGAAACAGGGGCTGCAGGATTTCGATGCCCTGTTCTTTTCCCATGCCGGACACACCCTGGGCAATATCAGCAGCGGCATCATGCAGGCCCTTGCCGGCCCCTACCTGTCCGAGGCACCGGGCAACGCGGACGCCTTCAGTGCCCCCTGGTACCGGCTGGTGAATCGCTACAGTGCAGTGCTCTCCAGTACCGCGGACATGGCACTGGCCCTGTTGGGTGGCGATCTCAAGCGTCGCGAGCTGCTCTCCGCACGGCTGGGGGATGTGCACAGCCAGTTGCTGATTGCCTGCTCCATTCTCAAGTACCACGCCACCCTGCCACGGGACGAGGCCAACGACGCCCACGCCAGCTACGCGCTGCGCCGGTCGTTCAGCAAGGCCCATGACGCCCTGGATGCCTTCTACCGCAACTTCGGCTTCTTTGGCGTGCGCTATGCGTTGAAAGGGTTGTTCTTCCCGTTCGGCCGCCCCTGCAAGGCTCAGGCCCCCAGCGACGACCAGATCCGCACCCTGGGTGACATGATCATGGCGCCGAGCTCGGTGCGCGATGCCCTGGCAGAGCCGGCCTATATCTCCCAGGACCCGGAAGACGCCATCGGCCGCGTGGAAGCCACCTTCAACAAACTGCTGGAAGTGGAGCCGGCCTACCTGGCGTTCCTGAAAGCCGATGGCAAGGGACAACTGGAAGGCAACAGCGTGCTGGAAAAACTTCAGGACGCGGCCAGCAAAGGCATCATCGACGCCGACCAGGTAGACCCGGTGAACGAGTACGATGCCATGCGCTACGATTGCCTGCTCACCGACGCCTTCGATATGGAGCTGAAGGACGTCAACGTGCATGCAGAACGCCCGATGATGTAAATCCAACCAGGCGGAGGAGGCAGAAATGCCCCTCCGCGTTCCCCTTCTGCCACTATCCCTTTTCTGTCTGAAAGCCTTCCAACGCCAACCGGTCCACAGTTTCACAAAAAGCCACAAAGCCGGGCCAGAAGAGAAAATGCTGTTTTTTTCAGCAGTTATTACGCTGTCACCGGGTTATCACGCAGATTTAACATTGATATCACCCTTTTGGCGCTTTTACGGCTCGCCGCTTTCGTCTAGGCTTTGCCAAAATTACGCCCCACCGGGCCTGGCGCCCTTTCGCCCCACGGACAACAGGTCAGCAATGACAGCAGTCGTCGAAGAAAATACCGTTCTAGAATTCAAGGGCCGCATGTTGATGATGACGGTCCTTCAACTGAAAAATCTGGATGCCAACCTGTTGCACCAGGAAGTCAGCCAACGGCTGGAAGATGCTGCCGAATGGCTTCAGGAAGCCCCGGTGGTGATTGACGTGAGCCAGGACCTGGACGTCGACCCGGTGGCCCTGATGGCCGCCGTGGACACGCTGCGCAGCCTGGGGGTGAACCTGGTGGCCCTGGCCCGCACCACTGGCATCGATAGTGATACTGCCGCCATGCTGGGACTCGGCACCCTGAGCCTGTCCGGTGGCCGTGATGTGCCCCGGCGCAGTGAACCGGCCCCCGCTCCGCAGGAGGAAGCGGAGAAAGTCCCCACCGCCACCCAACGCATTGAGACGTTGGTGGTGGACCAGCCAGTGCGCTCCGGTCAGCAGGTCTACAGCCGTGGCGATCTGATTGTGCTGGCCCCGGTCAGCACGGGGGCCGAGCTGATGGCGGAAGGCAATATCCATGTTTACAGCAAACTGCGTGGCCGCGCCCTGGCTGGCGTCCGGGGCGACAGCAGCGCACGTATTTTCTGCCAGCAACTGAATGCCGAACTGGTATCCATTGCCGGCCATTACCGGGTAGCCGAAGATCTGCCCGAAGCGCACCGTAACCGGGCTGTGTATCTGTCCCTGGAAGGTGACGCCATGCAATTTACCGCGCTGAGCTAGTTAGCAGGCGCCACGGAAAGACGAAGGTAAGGAGAAGAGCGTGACGAAGATTGTGGTCGTGACATCCGGCAAGGGTGGCGTCGGCAAAACCACCACCAGTGCAGCGCTGGCCACCGGCCTTGCCCTGCGCGGTTTCAAAACCACCGTGATTGATTTTGATGTGGGCCTGCGCAATCTGGACCTGATCATGGGCTGTGAGCGCCGCGTGGTCTATGACCTGGTCAATGTGATCAGTGGCGATGCCAACATCAAACAGGCGCTGATCAAGGACAAGAAGGTGGACAACCTGTTCATCCTTCCCGCGTCCCAGACCCGCGACAAGGACGCCCTCACCACCGAAGGGGTGGAAGGCGTACTCAACGCCCTGCGCGATGACATGAAGATGGACTACATCATCTGCGACAGCCCTGCCGGTATCGAGAAAGGCGCCCTGATGGCCGCCTACTTCGCCGACGAGGCAGTCGTTGTGACCAACCCGGAAGTCTCCAGTGTGCGTGACTCCGACCGCATCATCGGCATTCTGGCCAGCAAGACTCGCCATGCTGAGCAAGGTGAAGGAGATATCCCCGCCCGCCTGCTGCTCACCCGCTACTCCCCGGAGCGCGTGGAGAATGGTCAGATGCTGTCCGTTGAGGATGTGCAGGAAATTCTCGCTATCGAATTGCTCGGCGTGATTCCCGAATCCCAGGCGGTACTGAACGCCAGTAACGCCGGCAGCCCGGTGATCCTTGATATCGATTCCGATGCCGGTCAGGCGTACAGCGATGCGGTAGCCCGCTTCCTGGGCGACCAGCTGCCCCATCGTTTCGTCAACGTTAACAAGAAAGGTCTGTTCGGCCGTCTTTTTGGAGGCTAAGGGATGAGCATCTTCAGTTACCTGCTTCCCAAGAAGCAGAGTTCCGCATCAGTGGCCAAGGAACGCCTGCAGATCATTGTGGCCCGCGAACGCTCCACCCGCGGTGGCCCGGATTACTTGCCGCAACTACAAGAAGAGTTGCTGCAGGTAGTCCGAAAATACGTCCCTGTGGATCAGGATGCGGTCAACATTCAACTCGACCGCGAGTCCGGCTGTGAAATTCTCGAGCTGAACATCACCCTGCCGGAAGAAGAAGCCCAGCAGCAGTACTGAGCTGGCACCAGGAGCCGCCGCCAGGCGGCTCTTTTGTTTCCGCCCCATTCCCAGGAACATCTACGAACGTCCCGTTACAGGAGCGTCGCTGGCGGCGCGATCCGTGCCATCGACAATGCCGCTGCAGGCGTTCCGCTTCGCTTTAAACGTGCCGGCCGACGAGCAACGGCAGGCTGGCCTATTGCGGCAGCACTTGCCATTCCGGCTCGTCAAACTCCCCGATCACCGTGACCTCGCACACCTTGGCGTGCTTCGCCAGAATTGCCTTTACCTTTTCACTGCGGCTGTCGTCCTTGGCATCCCGATGGGCCTTGCTGTCCCAATGGGCAATGGCCAGTACCGTGTCCGGGTGGCCGATCTTGCGGTGCAGGTAGGTGCCACGAGCGCCCGGTGTCTGCTGGATGATTTCACTGGCTTCCACCCAGCCCTGGGCATATTCCTCCACGGTAAAGCCCGGTTTCACCCGAACTTCGAAGATAAACTTCATGGCTGTTCTCCTTGTCGGTAAAACTGCGCCAGCAGCCGGTAAAGATCCGGCCACTCCCGATGCAGCGAGTCCGGCGTCTCAAAAAAGGCTTCACTGCAAACCGCAAAGAACTCCCCCGGGCCGGTCAGTGCGTAAGGATCAATAGACAGGGGCCGGTGCTGCTCATAATCATCGAACAAACGATCCCAGGCCGCCGTGAAGGTATCGTGCCACTGGCGCGGATTCATCCCCGGATGCAGTGGCGGAGCACCATTGGCCCCATTGCGGCGCATATCCAGTTTGTGGCTCATCTCGTGGATCACCACATTACTGCCCTGCCCGGCTGCCAACACCGATTGCCATGACAGTATCACCGGGCCCTGATGCCAGGCCTCACCGGCCAGCACCGGACCACTGGCGTGCACCACACCATCTTCACTCTGCCAGGGCCGATTGGGAATGAAATCGTCTTCATACAGAATCACCGTATACCAGCCCTCATACCAATCCAGCCCCAGCTCCAGAATCGGCACACAGGCCATGGTGGCAATGCGTAAACACATGGCGTCGGTAATGACGAACCCGGAACCCGGAGCGATACTCTTGCGGGCCAGAAAGCGAAAGCTCAGATCCCGCAATCGGGCCCGCTGCTCCTCCTGGTAGCGCTGCAACACCGGCCAGTCGGCCACCGCCGCTTCCCACTCTGCCGCGGTATATCCCATCTTCTTGACCCGGCGCTTGTCGCGCCAGTTTCGCCAGGCTGCAAACATTGTTACCTCAACACTCAACACTACGCGCCATACCATTACCCCGCTATCTCATCAATCGTTCCCGAGCCAAGCCCCTTAAGCTCGCTCCTGCACTGACGAGCAATTCAGCAGAATCACTTTCACCTTCACCATGAATCACTCCCTGGCGCGGAATAATGTTGTCCACTTTGACCTGATAGATGTCGCCTGAACAGTCGTTACCCGGCACCGGGGCTGTGCTACCATCGCCAGCTCTTTTCCTATGCGAATCCTGTTCAGTGCCTGTTAGCCAAGCCCATAAAGCCGACCTGTTGCTTCTGGTGGTCACCCTGCTGGCCGCCATCAGCTGGATGTTCTCGCGAGAAGCGGTGCTGGCCATGCCACCGCTGCTGTTTATGTCGTTGCGCTTCCTGCTGGCAGCAAGCCTGCTAGCCCTGGTCGCCCATCGCCAATTGCGCCGCCTGAGCCGCCAGCAGCTGCTCCGCTGTGTCCGCGTGGGCACGGTTTTCGGCATCGCCATGAGCTGCTGGGTCATGGGGCTGGCCATGGCCGAGCACGTGGGCGAAGGCGCCTTCCTTACCAGTCTTGGCGTGGTGCTGGTGCCGGTGATTGGCCGGCTGATCTTTGCCGAACCGGTGCCCGGCAGTACCTGGCTGGCCCTGCCGGTGGCGGCTGCGGGTCTGGCCCTTTTGTCCCTGGAGCAGGGGCTGCACCTGGAAGCCGGGCAACTGTTCTTTGTGGCAGCGGCTACCATCTTCGCTCTCTATTTCAACCTCAACACCCGGGCCGCCAACACCATTTCCACCACAGACCGCAGCGGCAAATCCATTGAGCACCCACGCATTCCCGCCCTGGCGCTGACCACGGTGGTGCTGGCCGTGGTCGGTGTGCTCACGGGCATCCTGTCCGCCCTCCTGGAGCCCTGGGGCGAGGCAGCCGCAAATGCCACCTTAGAGCTGGCAATCTGGGTGGTACTCAGCGCCACCGTGGGCACCGCCCTGCGTTTTCTTGTGCAAACCTATGCGCAAAGTCTGTCGCTGCACAGCCACGGCGTTGTCATCATGGTGCTGGAACCCATGTGGACCGCCCTGATGGCGGCAGCCTGGTTCGGCGAGCAAATGACGCTGATGCAACTGGCCGGTTGCGCGCTGATTTTCCTGTCGCTGCTGGTCAATCGCTGGCGGGCGGTGAGAAGCCTGCTCAAGCAGTCGCTGTCACGGGTTTCCCCTCACCCTTAATTCCATCACTCCCAACGAAAAGGATATCTTATGGGACCTAATCTTCTCGCCCTGATTCCCGCCATCGCTCCCGGCACCCTGGTAGCCATTACCGCCTTTGTGCTGGCCGGCATATTCATGCAGCGCGCCCGTACGGCGGCCATGCTCGTGATGATCGCCGGTCTGCTTACCCTGCTGCAGAACGGCTGGATCATCTTCAACCAGCTCGTCTTGCTGGAATGGATGTTTGATGACGTGATCAGCTCAGATACCTATTCAATCATCGCAACCGCCGCCTACAACCTGTTCTATCTGGCCATCAGCGGCCTGCTGCTGTTTGCTGCCTTTGCCGGCCGCAAGGCTGTCAGCGCCCCGCCTCGCTCACAGGAAGCGCCCACCCCCGGCAGCAATCTCCCGGCCCACCGAGGCGGCCTGGTACTCACCTTCGGCCTGCTCGGCATCCTGCTGTTTGCACCACTGGGCGTGGTTGCCTGGATACTGGGCAGCAAGGACCTAAAAAGCATGGCCGGCGGTAACATGGACCCGTCGGGAGAAGGCATGACCACCGCCGGCAAGGTGCTGGGCATCATTGCCACTGTCCTCATGGTGATTGGTTTGCTGGTGGCCATCGTGGTGATTGGTATCATTGCCGCCAACTTTCGGGCCTTTTGATCCTTACCGGTGGAGTCTTGCCCGCAAGACTCCACCAACACTTACCGCTTTCCGCAATACTGGCGGGCACCTCGCTTGAGGTGCATAAATTTGTGTACCGCCGTGTGACCCAGTTCCTTCTCTCCACCCGCAGTTGGCGCACCATTTACCTCTGGCAGGCACCGTTTATAATTTGTACTGCCATCGCAATAACCGTTACCGGTTTTGCATGACTGTTCAGCCCTGATAACCAATAACAAAACGATGGGACAATGAGAGCAATCACCCTGGCCGTTTCCTTTCTTCTAGGCACGCTGGTGCCCCCAACCCTGCAAGCCGCTGCTGCAGACTGCCGGGCTGATACCTCGCATACTCTGGTGCTCTCTACCCGTGACCAGCAATTACTTGAGGTTCTGGGAGCCCATGCCAGCAACAGCCATACCCCCGGCCTGATCCGCTACAACGACCAGGCTGGCAGCATCAACAAACCCATTCTCGGCAACTATGCCCGCCTGCGTCTGGCCGCCATGGCACTGCGTGATGGCGATACCGATTTCGCCCGCCAGCAATTGAGCCAGGTGGAACAAAACAGTCCCGCCGCCGTGGATGCCGCCCTGTTACTGGCAGAGAGCTACCGCCGGGACGGAGACCGGCAACGGGCCCGGACCTGGTTCGTGCGCATCGCTGCCCGTTTTCCCGGCAATCCCAGGGCCGTTTCCGGGCTGGTCCTGGCCGGCGATGACTGGCGTAAACAGGGAGCCATGGAACAGGCCCTGCCAGTCTATAACCTGGCCCTGAATAAAGTGGCCGAAAACATGAAGGCATTACAAACCTTGGCGGATGACCCCGACCGGCTCTACCGCTCGCTAACCAACAGCGTTGCCGGAAACAGCACCACAGTGATGGATCAACTCGTTCTGGCCATGGTTCGTGACAGGGACAGCCAGGTGCTGGATGCCACCCGCAAGCTGATCAACGCCAGCAATGTGCGCAAGTGTCTTCACGAGCAGGAAAAAACACTCCATAACGCCATTCAGCATGCCACTGCCAGGGATCTCTCCAATGGTGCTTTTCGCACTGCAGCACGACGGGAAAAAGCCGCCACCGAACAGGAAATCGCTGACCTGCAACGGGTGCTGGCTAATGCCCCGAATGCGGAAGACTTCCAGGTCCGCCTGACTGAGGCGCGGGATCGGCTACAACGTATCAACGAACGGCTGCAAAGGCTGGGCAGCACGGCCCTGCCCCCGGAACTGGAAGAACGTAAGAGGCAGATGCAGACGAACAAACAACGGGTGGAAACGGAGATTGAGGATGCCCGGCAGCAGGTGCGCCAGGCCTTGAAAGCCCAGTTACCCGAGCTGCAACGGTTCTATCGCAACCTGGCCGGGGAAGCGCAGCTGGGCAAGGCCCAGCTGCTGCAGGCCAGGGGTTGAACGGTCGGTCAGCCCTTATGGCTTTTCAGCAGGCTGTCCACCTTGTCGATGTACTTCTGCTTGGCGTCATCCGCAGACATGCCCTTGAGCTTGGCCCAGGCATCGTATTTGGCACGGCCCACCATATCCAGCATCCCTGGCCGCTTGCCACTGACATCACCGGCACTGCCCTGCTTGAAATGGGCGTAGAGAAACAGCAGATCATCGTTGCCGGGTTTGCGATCCAGGGTTTTCACATCCTTTTGGGCTTGTTCAAAACGGGCAGTATCGGTCATGATGCTTCCTGTTGGTTGTGATCATTATTGAATATCGCGACAAGATTTATTCGCAATCAGGTTGCCAAAATACTGCGCTGAGACAGCCTGCGAATCAACTCAACAAACGGAATAATAATCAGGTAACGCCATGCCCGCAGCATCGGAAGCAGCGATCAGCAAAAACCAGGAAGGCGTCCTGCGCAATGCGCTCGACAGTCTGCTGGTCACCTTTGATGGCGAGCTGGAGGCCCGCTACCGGGAACACGCTCACCAGCGTGCCCGGGACCTGATCAGCCACTCGGTCTATCTGCTCGGCTTGCTGTATCTGCTGGTGGTACTGCCGGTGATGCTGCTGGTGGATACCGCAGACATGGTCGCCTGGCGCAATTACGGGGTTTACCCCATCGCCGTGGCACTGGTGGCCCTGTGGTGCAGCACCCGCCTTTCCTTGCTCAAGCCCCATACCATCGGCGTCATGTATCTGGCCCTGAGCCTGGCCCTCACCGGCACCCTGCTCGGTGCTATCCGTTTCGACGGGCTTTTCCCCGGACAGATTTCCGCTTTTGAAACCATCTATATCCTGATTATCGGCTTTTCCATTCTGCGACTGCCGCCTCGACAGACACTCACCAGTTGCCTGTGCGCCCTGGCAGCAGCCCTGCTGGTTGCCGTGCTTCAGCGATGGTCCCTGCCGTTGCTATCCATGCTGCTGTACTTTGTCATTCCGCTGATCATCTGTGCGCTCAATGGCTATATTCTGGATGTCAGCGCCCGCCGTAACTTTGCCAACAACCTGCTGCTGGAAAGCGAATCCTCACAACTGGCACGCTGGCGAGAACAGGCGGAGAAAGACACCCTGCGCCAACAACAGCTCAATCTGTTTCTGGAACGCATTGCCGGCAACCTGACGCCAGAGCAGCTTCTCGACCGGGTGCTTGGCTATCTGATTGAGCAGATCGACGCGAAAGCCGGGGCCGCCTACACCCTGGAGGAGCAGGAACTGGTCCGGCAGGCAGGCTGGGGGCTCAACGCCAGCGCGGCCGAACGGCGCCGACTGCCCCAAGATGAAACCCTGCTCGGTGCCGCCTTGGACCAGAAGCTGCTGATACAGCAACATACCGTGCCGGAAGGCTATCTGGATCTGGAAGTCGGGGAAGGAAAACGCAAACCTGCCACCCTGCTACTGTGGCCGATCCATCAGGGGGAATTGGCGTTGGGCATTGTGGAAGTCGCCGGATCCCAACCGTTCTCCGCTGCCGATGAGGCCTTGCTCAACGAGCTGCATCGCCCCCTGGCCTTTGCATTGCAATCGGCCCAGCGTCGACAGCAGTTTCTCGGTCGCATGGACAGCCAGGACAGTGCCGCTCAGGCCTGATTGCGGGTTCAGCGCCGGTAAAAATCTTTGCTTTGCGGGAGGCTGCCTGCATCGCCAAGCAGCCAGGAAAAGATTGTTATTCGCGATGCGCCTTTTGCTGTCCAGTCTTCCGTAACGGGCCGGACAAGCGATCCGGTCGACGGGGAACAATATCGGCTAGCGCCTGAACAATTCTCGCCATATCGCGCTCCATATCACCCGTGGGCATAAAGCTGCCAACAATACGAATCTGGCGTCGCTGGTAACAGAAACCAATCACCACGATAGGGATCTGCATCTGTTCGGCTATCCGGTAGAAACCGGTTTTCCAGCGCGCTGCCCCATCCCGGGTCCCCTCCGGTGCAATGCCCAGCCAGAACGGTTTTTCTCTCATTACAGAGGTGGTCTGATCCACCACATCGTCCGCACTGTCCCGGTTCACCGGTATTCCACCCAACCAGACCATCAGACGGCCCAGCCGCCCCTCGAAAAGGGTGTGTTTAGCCATGAACTTCACATGTATCCGCAGGCACTGAATCGCACTGATACCCACCAGGCCATCCATATTGGAGGTGTGCGGCGCCACAGCCAGGACCGCACGATCCACATTAGGCAGGGTCCCGACAATCCGCCAGCCCATGGCCGACAGAATCACCCGGCCCAGGCCAGCCAGCAGCCAGTGCCCGCGGCGGGGCACCCGTTCCCCCAGGGTTTTCGCCATGATCGGCGGTAATTCTGTTTTCATGCAAATACCGTAAATGTCTGGCGGCTCAACGCCACCGCCTTGCCTTCCCCGTCCCAGATCGTAGCCTGGCTCTGGCCGTAGCCGTCGCTGCTGTGATCCGTCTTTACCCGATACTGCCACAGGGTATCTGCGGGGCGCGACTGCGGATCATCGAGCAACTCCATGGTCCAGGTCAGCGAACTTGCCGGGGCCGGTTTCTTCAACATAGGTAATACGGAAGGTGGCCAGGTATCGACCAGCGCGATCAACGCTGCCGTGCTCATGGCCTGCGGCGGTGCTCGAAAGCCCATATAACCACTGAAATCCGGCACCTCACTGCCACTGAACGGGGGCATGCCATCCGCATAGCGCATCTGGAAGTGTTGCAGAAAATCCGGTGTCAGACCGGCAATGAAAGGCAGCTCGATACAACGGTCCGGTGCCGGCATGGCCGGTGCCGAGGGCGGCGCCACAATCACTCGCGACTCCCGGGCCGCGCCCAGACTCACCAGCATGGCAGCAACCACCTGACCCTCCTGGCGGGCCGACACCATCGCCTGCATCACCGATTTCCCTTCCCGGAACACCTCACTGTGCAGGCTGATCGGCCCCGGCGCCATGGGCGCCACAAAAGACAAGGAAAAACTGCGCAACGTCCTGCCTGCAGCCACAGTTTTTTCCAGATGGTCAAACAACACAGCACCAACCAGACCACCGAACAGGGCGCGCCCCTGACCCCAGCCTTCCGGCATGACACCATTACCCTGACCATCCACCGTGGCCAGGATCTCGTCGAAATTCATTTGCCTCTCCCGTCAGCGAAAACCTTTAATACCATTGCGTCCCGGCGGGTTAAAGCCATTATCCCGTCGTCACCCAAGCCAGCCGCGACATCCTGCTGAAATTTGTTCAAATAACCGCCAAAAGCGGCGATTTGGTCATGCGCCACTCGCCCCTTCCCGGTAGCATAGGCGCCAATTTTTCAGATTCGCCAGTACGGAGTAATCGGCATGACCTGGTTGAAATCACGACGCCTGCATTACCTGCTGGCCATGACGGCATTGTTTTTCAGCCTGATGGTCATTCTGCGGGCCGTTTTCTATTTCGGCTTTTCCGAAGTCCCGTCCACACCGGATGTGGATTCAGAAGCCGTGCTCAGCGCCCTGGGGATCGGGTTGCGTTTCGACCTGCGCCTGGCCCTGCTGATGATGCTCCCCTTGGCCGCACTGGCCTATTTGCCACGCTTCAATCTGTTAAACAGCCGCCTGATGCGCTTGCTTGCCCACGGCTATCTGATCGTTGCGCTGACGCTGCTCGGCCTTACCTACATTCTCGACTTTGGCCATTACGCCTATCTGGGCGAGCGCCTGAACGTCACTGCCCTGCGCTTCCTGCAAGACACCCGCGATTCCACTCTGATGGTCTGGGAAAGCTATCCGGTAATCTGGATTACCCTGGGCCTGGTTGCCGGCGTGGCGGGCAGTTACTGGCTGGCCCGGGTTGCCGAACGCAAGCTGCTGCAGCGAACCGCCGCCGGCATCTCCGGACTCCAGGCCACTGTCGGTTTTCTGGTCTGCTTTGCCCTGTTCTTCTTTGCCATTCTTGGCCGGGTCAGCAATATCAATATCCTTAACCCCATTCCGCTGCGCTGGAGTGAAGCCTTTGTGTCTGGCGATCGGGCTATCGGCGCCCTGGGTCTGAACCCGGTCCTCTACTTTCGCGATACCCTGCTGATTCCCGTGTCCCCCTTCGACAAGGAAAAAGTCGCCGAGTATTACCCGCTCATGGCCGAGCACCTCGGCATTCCCGAAGATCAACGCCAGGATCTGAATTTCGTGCGCATGGTGGATGTGCAGAACCACAAACTCGACTATGAACGCCCACCGAATGTGGTCTTTGTGATGCTGGAATCATTGGGGGCAAGTCGTGTCAGCAGCTACGGATTGCCGGTGGAAAGCACCCCCAACCTGGACCAGCTGGGTAACGATGGTTGGCGTTTCGAAAACTTCTATGTCCCTGTGACCGGTACCGCCAAAACCATCTGGGCCACCTTCACCGGTATCCCCGATGTGGCGCCCACGGAAAGTGCCAGCCGCAATCCGTTGACCAGCCACCAGCGTACTGTGCTGAATGAATTCGAGGGCTATCGAAATTTCTATTTCATTGGCGGCAATGCCGGCTGGGCCAACCTGGACGGTCTGGTTCAACAAAGCATCGACGGCCTGGAACTCTACGAGGAAGGTGACTGGAAAGCACCGGATGTGGATGTCTGGGGAATTTCCGACCTGGAACTGTTCCGCGAATCCAACCAGATTCTCGCCGATCTCCCGGATGATCAGCCGTTCTTTGCCTTCATCCAGACCGCCGGTAACCATCGTCCTTTCACCATCCCCGACAACAACGGTGACTTTCAGCCGCGTACCGACCTCTCCGATGAAGAGCTGGCCAAGTTCGGGTTCCGCAGCGCCGCCCAGTTCAACGCGGTACGCCTGCTGGATTACAACGTGGGCGAGTACATGAAATGGGCACGGGAAAGTGATTACTTCGACAACACCATCTTTGTCTTCTTCGGTGATCACAGCAACCGCATCACCACCCTGCCCCATATGCCGGCCATGGACCAGTTGGGGCTGGAAAGCAATCATGTGCCGCACATTATCTATGCGCCCCGTTACCTCAAACCAAGGGTTATCCAGGACGCCGTCGGCCTGATAGACGTGTTACCCACCGTTGCCGGGATGCTGGGGCTGAACTATCGCAACACCACGCTGGGCCGGGATTTCCAGATTCCTGCTCCGGAAGGGGATCGCGCCAATTTTGTCGTGCTGCGTGAGGGTCCCAACCCCATCTACGGCATGGTAACGAAAGATTTTCTGGTGCAAATGAATGCGGATGGCAGCAACGCCACCCTGCATGATCTGCATAGTGATACCCCGAAGCGGGACGTGGCCGCAGAGCACCCGGCAGTCTTCGACCGGCTGTTCAAGCTGGCTCGCGGGCAATACGAAACCGCCCGCTACATGTTCTACGACAACGTGGACGACTAACCCGCCGCGGAATCTTGTCCAAGACCGTCAACGCCCTCACACTGAGGGCGTTGTCATTTCAGGGCCGATCATTGTGCAACCACGGGAAACCATCGATACCGCCATTATCGGCGCTGGCGTTATCGGCCTGGCCATCGCCCGTGCACTTGCGCCCTCAAGATCCGTGGTGCTGCTCGATCAGGAAAACCACTTTGGCGAGCACCTCTCATCCCGCAACAGCGAAGTTATCCATGCCGGCCTCTATTACCCGCCAAACTCCCTGAAAGCCCGCCTGTGTCTGCGCGGAAACGCTCTGCTTTACCGGTATTGCCAGGAACAGAGTATTCCCTACCGGCAGTGCGGCAAACTGGTCGTGGCCAATGAAGAACAACAGGACGCACTGGAGCAACTGCATCACAACGCGCTGGACAGCGGCGCCGCCGGATTACACCGCTGCAGCCAGCAATGGCTGCATCAACAGGAACCCTGGCTCCACGCCAGCGAGGCACTGCTCAGCGAACTCAGTGGCATCCTCGACAGCCATGGGCTGATGGCGCGACTTGACGAGCAGGCACAGGCGCACCATGCCCTGCTCTGCTATCGCCACCGGGTGCGGCGGATCGACTGCCAACACGATCATTTCCTGCTGCACGTGGACAGCGACGACGGCCCCTTCGAGTTGCAATGCCGGCAACTGATCAACGCCGCCGGTCTGGGTGCCGTATCGCTACTGAAACGCTGCCATGGATTCCCCCAGCAACACATCCCCGAGCAGCGACTGGCCCGGGGCAACTACTTTTCCCTGAGCGGTCGCAGCCCCACCCGCAGGCTGATCTATCCATTACCGGAAGCAGACGGTCTGGGCATTCACCTCACCGTGGATCTCGCTGGTAACGCCCGTTTTGGCCCGGATGTGGAATGGATCGATCATCGAGATTATCAAGTCAACGAGTCACGGCGGCCGCAGTTCGAGGCCGCAATACGTCGTTACTGGCCAGCCCTTGCCCCCCGAAGACTCTCGCCCGCCTATGCGGGTATTCGACCCAAGTTATTCGTCAACGGAGCACCCTACCGGGATTTTCTGATACAGGGAGAAAAGGAACACGGCATCAAAGGCATGATCAATCTATTGGGAATAGAATCCCCCGGACTGACCGCAGCACTGGCCATTGCGGAAGACATCGCCAACCTCGGTTAAGTCTTACGTAGGGTGCACTGAGCCTAAGGCGAACTGCACCGATCCGGCGTTTTAATGGTGCAGTTCGCCTCAGGCTCAGTGGCACCCTACGCTCACCGGAAATTGAGAACAGGATCAGTGATGGCGCCCCATCACCTTCCCCGCCAGGCGCGTCACCCAGCTAGCGGGCAAGACCCGCACAAGGGCAACCATCATCCGATACAAAGCACCGGGCACCACCACCGCTTTTCCCTGGGCCAGCGCTTTCAATCCTGCCGCTGCCACCACCTCCGCCGGCATCATCGCCTTTTCGAGGTCAGGATCCATTCTGGCGCGCGCAATGGACGAGAACTCGGTACGGGTTCCACCGGGGCACAGGGCTGTCACCGCTATACCCGCTGACTTCCACTCTTCGTGGAGGGCGCGACTCAGGTGCAGCACACAGGCCTTGCTGGCTGCGTAGGTAGCCATTCCC
The DNA here is from genome assembly GCF_019431375.1 of Alcanivorax sp. NCBI lineage: Bacteria > Pseudomonadati > Pseudomonadota > Gammaproteobacteria > Oceanospirillales > Alcanivoracaceae > Alcanivorax > Alcanivorax sp. The sequence goes on along the minus strand of NZ_CP080267.1, from coordinate 444,404 downwards.
GGTATTGGGAACCAGGCGGAGACAGAACTCACATTGAGCACCCAGCCCTCGCCACGCTGTGCCATTGGCACGGCAAAGAGCTGCGTTAACGCCAGCAGGCTGCGGACGTTCACATCGACCATGCCCAACTGGTCCACCGCCAACAGAGGCTTCTGCAAACCGAAACCGGCATTGTTGATCAGCATATCGACACGTAAACCCCGACGCCGCACCTCGTCGAACACATATTGTGGCGCCAGGGGATCGGACAAATCCGCCGTAATCACGCTCACCGACACCGAAGGCAATGTCGATTTCAACGCCAGCATCCGCTCCGTGCGCCGTGCCACCAGAATCAGATTGCAGCCGGAAACCGCAAGCTGACGGGCCATTTCTTCACCAATACCGCTAGACGCACCGGTAATCAGCGCGGTTTTGCCCTTGAAGGTCTGCATGGAGTGATCCCGATATGCAAAAGATGGTGTGTCATGATGAAAGAGCGCTGTCAGTGCTAATGGTGAGGCAGTTCACCCCTTTCCCGTTTGCTGGACTCTACACTGAACTAAACACCCCTGCTTCAATCCTGACTGCAGGAACTGCACGAACCGAGAGAGGCATTATCACTAACACAAAGGAGCAAGAACGATGCGCAATGGACTGCCTGCGGCTTTTCTGTTTTCCCTTTTACTTATCTCTGCCTGCGCCGTAAAACTTGATGGGCTACCCGGTGACCCGGCGCAACTGAAAGCGGAACCCCATTTATTCTGTCCCGGCGACCAGGTCACCGTCAGTTGGGATGCCCGCAACATGCCCCGTGACGAATCGCACTGCAGCGTTTTCGGTGACGCGTACAGCACGGCACCCAGCTGTGCCTCCGCAGCAGAATGCCCCAGTGATGGACGTTGTGTGGATGGCTACTGCTGCCCCTCCGATTTTCCTCCCGGGGTTGCCCAGGTTTGCCCGAATCATGATGGCTGCTATCCCCCCTTTGCGATCACTGTGACCGCTGACACGCTCACCCTGAGCCCACCGGTGAATGGCGAAAACGAAACCCTGGCGGATTCCCGCACGGTCAGCCCCACCGCCAGTACCCGATTCACCGCCACGCTGATAACGGAAGGCGAGACCTATGACATGTCCGTCGCCACCGAAATGGTGCAACTCTCGCCGCCCAGCACCCCGGTTTACGACTTTCCCTTTGTTTGCAACGGTGCGACCCCCGGATGGCAATCCATCGACCTGGATCGGGAATACGGATGGCGTGAGCGACGCTATGCCAGTGATAGCGTGCAAGTGATAGAGGTAACAAATACCTCAGGACATGCCATTCAGCTTCGCACAAGCGATCCCGCCGTCGGGCCGATCACCCTGGGAGCTGGCGAGTCCACCAACGCCTTTAATGGCCGGCCTCGCGGCGAATGGTTCGCCGCCCTCTCCCCCACAGACCCGGCCTCTGGATTGACGCCACGCTGCGACGCCACCCACATCAGTGACCCCTGGCCGGATCTTCAGGTTAGTGTAAGGCTGGAGTGCACAGAGCCGGAGTCAGACTGATTGAGCGCAACCCCAAAACAAAAAACCCGGCACAAGGCCGGGTTTTTTGTGTGGTGCTGACTGCAGGCTTTTTACAGCTTGCTGTCCAGCTCCGGTACGGCTTCGAACAGGTCAGCCACCAGGCCGTAGTCCGCCACCTGGAAGATGGGGGCTTCTTCGTCCTTGTTGATAGCAACGATGACCTTGGAGTCTTTCATGCCGGCCAGATGCTGAATGGCACCGGAGATGCCCACAGCAACGTACAGGTTCGGCGCAACGATCTTACCGGTCTGACCGACCTGCATGTCGTTGGGTACGAAACCTGCGTCAACGGCAGCACGGGATGCACCCACGCCAGCGCCCAGCTTGTCAGCCAGCTTGTACAGAATTTCGAAGTTTTCGCCGTTGCCCATGCCACGACCACCGGAGATCACGATCTCGGCAGAGGTCAGCTCAGGACGGTCGGACTTGGCCAGCTCTTCACCCACGAAGGAGGAAATACCGGCATCCTTGGCAATGTCGATGTTCTCAACGGAAGCAGAACCACCTTCAGCGGCCACGCCGTCGAAAGAGGTACCACGCACGGTGATCACTTTCTTGGCATCGCTGCTTTTCACGGTAGCAATGGCATTACCGGCGTAGATCGGACGCTTGAAAGTATCCGCGTCGATGACGTCAGAGATCTCGGAGATCTGAGCCACGTCCAGCAGCGCAGCAGCGCGCGGAGCAAAGTTCTTACCGGTGGTGGTAGCGGCAGCCAGAATGTGGCTGTAATCAGCGCCAACTTCAGCAACCAGGTCGCCTACGTTCTCGGCCAGCTGGTGCTCGTAGGCGTCGTTGTCAGCGCACAGTACCTTGGAAACGCCATCGATCTTGGCCGCTTCTTCAGCAACAGCGCCACAGCCTTTACCGGCTACCAGCACAGTGATGTCGCCGCCGATTTCTTTGGCAGCAGCAACCACACTCAGGGTGACCTTGTTGAGCGCGGCGTTATCGTGTTCGGCGTAAACTAATACACTCATCAGATCACCTTCGCTTCGTTCTTCAGTTTCTCGACCAGCTCGTCAACGGAGCCAACGATGATGCCAGCCTGACGCTCGGCCGGTGCTTCCACACTGACAGTGGTCACACGCGGAGTCAGGTCAACGCCCAGATGAGCAGCGGTCTTGGTGTCCAGCGGCTTTTTCTTGGCTTTCATAAGATGTTCGGCAGAGACGCGTAACGCGGCTCGTTCAGACGCAGGTCGGTGGTAACCACCGCCGGCAGGTTCAGCTCAACGGTCTGCAGGCCGCCGTCGATTTCACGGGTAACCTTCACTTTACCGTCAGCCACGTCCACTTCAGACGCGAAAGTGCCCTGCGGCATGCCGGTCAGTGCAGCCAGCATCTGGCCGGTCTGGTTGTTGTCGCCGTCGATAGCCTGTTTGCCGAGAATCACCAGGTCCGGCTTTTCTTCGTCAACGATGGCTTTCAGCGCCTTGGCGATGCCCAGCGGCTGAACGTCTTCATCGGTTTCTACCAGGATGGAGCGATCAGCGCCCAGTGCCATGGCAGTACGCAGCTGTTCCTGAGCGGTCTTGGGACCGATGGAAACGGCAACGATTTCGGTAACCACACCCTTCTCTTTCAGGCGCACCGCTTCTTCTACAGCGATTTCACAGAAGGGGTTCATGGCCATTTTGACATTAGCGAGATCAACACCAGAGTTGTCCGCCTTCACGCGAACCTTGACGTTGTAGTCAATGACTCGCTTGATGGGTACAAGAACCTTCATAGGATCCTCGGAATGTTCCATTGGGTGACATGTAGAAGGAGGCGAATTGACGCCGTTGCCGGGTCCACCCCCGCGAAAGAGCCGCTATCTTGAACGCTCGGCCAAAGCAGGTCAATAGGCCGAAAATCTGTAAGCGAATGATTTTGCTGCAAATAGACTCTGCAAGGTGTCCACTTTTCGTGACTTTACGGTCGGCCATTTCCTTGTAAATCAACCAGCTAGCAAGGGATAATCCGAACACCTGTTTGAAATGGTTGCAGTGGCCGCCCCACCGGATCAACACCCGGTAACAATGCAGCGGGCGTTGCGGCCAACCCAGGCAGTGGTGCGGTTTGGCCTATCTCTATATACTCCGCGCCACCCCAAGGCTGGCCCCAGGTGGCTGCTGAGAAAGGTTTTTCTGTGGCAGAGTGTTTCAGAACCCCTTTCTCAGTGGCTTCAGGGCCAAACACGCAATCGATAGCGAGGAGACAGGCTGTGGAACGCGAATCTATGGAAGTCGATGTAGTCATCGTCGGCGCCGGTCCTTCCGGTCTGGCAACCGCCTGCCGTCTGGGCCAGATCGCCCAGGAAACTGGTCAGGAAATCAGTGTGGTCGTGGTAGAGAAAGGCTCCGAAGTCGGTGCTCATATTCTCTCCGGTGCCGTACTTGAGCCGCGCGCACTGAACGAGCTGTTCCCCAACTGGCAGGAAATGGGCGCTCCGGTGAACACCAAGGTCACCGGCGACGAGATCTACTACCTCACCGGCCCGGAAAAGGCACAGAAAGTGCCGAACCTGTTCGTACCCAAGACCATGCACAACGAAGGGAACTACATTATTTCCCTGGGTAACCTGTGCCGTTGGCTGGCAGAACAGGCCGAAGGTCTGGGCATTGAGGTCTTCCCCGGCTTTGCCGCCAGTGAAGTACTGTACAACGACGATGGTTCCGTAAAGGGCATCGCCACCGGCGATTCCGGCATCGGCCACGACGGCGAAAAGAAGCCCAGCTATACCCCCGGCATGGAGCTGCACGCCAAGTACACCATCTTCTCCGAAGGTTGCCGTGGTCACCTGGGCAAACAGCTGCAGGAAAAATTCAACCTGCGCGAAGGCACCGACCCGCAGCACTACGGTATCGGCATCAAGGAACTGTGGGACATCGACCCGGCCAAGCACCAGGAAGGCCTGGTAGTACACACCGCCGGCTGGCCGCTCACCGAGTCCGGCTCCCCGGGTGGTGCTTTCCTGTACCACATTGAAAACAACCAGGTTGCCCTGGGTCTGATCACCGATCTGGCCTACTCCAACCCGCATGTGTCTCCGTTCGACGAGATGCAGCGCTGGAAGACCAATCCGGAAATCAAGAAGCACCTGGAAGGCGGCAAGCGTGTGTCCTATGGCGCCCGTGCCATCTCCAAGGGTGGCCTGCAGTCCCTGCCGAAGATGACCTTCCCCGGTGGTCTGCTGGTGGGCTGTAACGCGGGTACCTTGAACTTCGCCAAGATCAAGGGCACCCACACCGCCATGAAGTCCGGCATGATTGCCGCAGAAATCCTGGCAGAAGCCCTGAAAGGCGGCCGCGGCAACGACGAGCTGACCGAGTACAAGGACGCCTTCGACAAGAGCTGGGTATACGAAGAACTGCACGCTCAACGCAACTTCGGTCCTGCCCAGCACAAGTTCGGCAACTTCATCGGTTCTGCGTTTGCCTTCGTGGACATCAACCTGTTCAACGGCAAGCTGCCGATCACCATGCGTGACACCACCCCGGATCATGCCACGCTGAAGCCTGCCGATCAGAGCAAGAAGATCGACTACCCGAAACCGGACGGCAAGATCACCTTCGCCAAGCTGGACAGCGTATTCCTGTCCAACACCAACCACGAAGAAGATCAGCCGTGCCACCTGACGCTGAAAGACCCGAACGTACCGCTTGAGGTGAACCTGCCCAAGTGGGACGAGCCGGCCCAGCGTTACTGCCCGGCGGGTGTGTACGAAGTGGTCGAGGACGAGAACACTGGCGACAAGCGTTTCCAGATCAACGCCCAGAACTGCGTGCACTGCAAGACCTGCGACATCAAGGACCCCACCCAGAACATCAACTGGGTGGCTCCGGAAGGCACCGGCGGCCCCAATTACCCGAACATGTAATTGACCGCACGGCTTCCGTGTTGCAAACAAAAAAGGCGCCTTCTCAGGCGCCTTTTTTGTGTCTGGTCAGTGGCCAGGAATCTGGAGCGTTCGCTTTGCAAGCAAAGCGCCAACGGTGAATCAGCTCATACCCGTTGGAGCCTTGTTCACAAGGCGAATCAGCCGTCTAGCTGTGCCTTCACATCCGCATCAGACGCAACGCTCAGACCGGTTTCCTTTGCAGCCGCTGGGCCATCCGGGCACGCTGCTGCGCGCGATTCTTGCGCAGGCGATACCAGGCCAGACGGATGCGGTAATCCAGGGCATCCATCAGTTCCAGTGGCGGCATGGCCGGCATGTGCAGATCCGGCTTGCGGGAGTGAATCCGCTTGGGGGCTTCCAGTGTTTGAGGGTCGTTGCGCTTCATGGTCTCCTCCCTGTTTGGGAACGTTATGGAGTGGCTGGGCTGTGATTGGCTCCATGATGCAATCGGGTTTACTATCAGTAAATCGAAAAGATCTTTACTCATCGTTCAATTTTTCTGAAAGGTGAATCATGCCTCCGGACAGCCCGCTTCAACCCCTTCTGGACACGGAAATCCTGCGCAGCTTCGTGGCTATCGCCGAAACGGAAAGCTTTACCCAGGCCGCCTCTGAAGTGTTCCGCACACCCTCTGCCCTGAGCATGCAGATCAAGCGGCTGGAGGAACAGGTGGGTCAACGGCTGTTCCTGCGCGAAGCTCGCCGGGTCAGCCTCACCGCCGAGGGCGAGGCCATGCTCGGCTATGCCCGGCGGCTGCTCAAGCTGAACCAGGAAGCCATCAGCCACTTCACCGCCCCGGAGCTGGAAGGCACCGTGCGGTTGGGCACCCCGGATGATATCGGCACCCGCATCCTGCCCCAGGTACTGACCCAGTTTTCCCGCTCCCATCCTGCGGTACAGGTAAATGTAATCGTCGGTCGCAGCGCCGACATGCTCAAGCAGCTGGATGCGGGCAAGCTGGATTTGATCATGGTCACCACGGGCAAACAGGGCCGCCCGGCACGAGGGGAAGTGGTACATAGCGAACCGCTGGTGTGGGCCGGCGCCCAGGGTGGCATCGCGGTCAGCCAGACACCCCTGCCCCTGGCGCTTGCCAGCCAGGGTTGCCCCTGGCGCAAGATGGCCCTGGAGGCCCTGGACCGCAGCGATCACCGCTACCGGGTGGCTTACACCAGTGAACATTGCGCCGGCCAGGAGGCGGCCATGCAGGCGGATCTGGCCATTGGCCCCTTCCCGCTCAGCCTGATCCAGCCTCCCCTGCAGCAACTGGGCGAGGAATATCAGCTGCCTGAACTGGGCGACTATCAGATCGCCATGCTCTACCGGGGAGAAGAAGGCTCGGCCACCCATGTACTGGCCGGCCATGTGCGGGCGGTTTTCCGGGCATTGCGGCTTTAAGGTCAGAAAACGCCACAATGATACAAATAATTAATTTTGTCTCATTGTTTGATGGCGCACACCTCGCTAGCATGAAATGAAACAGGCGTATGAACCACCACGCTGACTGCGAGGACAGAACAACAATGACAGCTCAAGCCAACCTGGAAAGCCGCCAGGCCCGACTGGAACACCACTGGCCCACTCCCCTCACCGCGAGGGAACTGGACCAGCAATTCCCCGGTATCTTCGATGGCGCCATGCTGTTGGCCGGTGGCGCCAACATCATCCTGCAACTGGCCTTGCCTGCGGTGGGGTATGGAGTGGCGGAAAGCCGGGTGGAAAGTGGCTCGAGATACTGCATCATCCGATCAAACGCTCACGCACCACCTTCACCTACCTGGCCGTCGCCATGATGGGCACCAGTGAAGAGAAGCTGGCCTACCGCAGGGCGGTAAATCGTTCCCATGCCCAGGTCCACTCCACCGAACACTCACCGGTGAAATAACGCCTTCGATGAAAACCTGCAGATGTGGGTTGCGGCCTGTCTCTACTGGGGCTTCGTGGACACCCACCAGAAACTCCATGGGCCAATGAGCCGGGAGGAGCAGGAAGCCTTTTACCAGTTGGCCCACCCGCTGGGCACTACCCTGCAAGTGCGGCAGGATACCTGGCCGAAAGACCTGGAGGCGTTTGACGCCTACTGGCAGGAGGGCCTGCAGAAGCTGCACATCGACGCGCGCATCCGCCAGTACCTGATGATGATCGCCGACCTGACATTCCTCAGCCGTCCAACCCGTTTTCTGCTGGGGCGTTTCAACCGGTTTGTCACCACCGGTTTCCTGCCGCCCGAAATCCGTGAGCAAATGCAGCTGGAATGGAATGACAAAAAGCAGCAGCGTTTTGAGCGCACCGTGCGCACCATCGGCCGCATCAGCCTCCTGCTGCCACGCGTCATCCGGCAGACACCTTACAACCTGGTGCTGTGGGATTTCCGCCGGCGCCTGAAGAAAGGCAAGTCGCTGGTTTGATACCACCGCTCCCCGTTGGAGCCTTGCTCGCAAGGCGAAGCGCTGGATCTGGACCCTTCGCTTTGCAAGCAAAGCTCCAACGACTTAATCCGAAAAGACAGCCAATTCCGACGCCGTAAGCTCACGCCATTCACCCGGTTTCAAGCTGTCATCCAGCACCAGGTTACCAATCGCCAGCCGATGCAGCGTCAGCACCTTGTTATCAAAGCGCCCGAACATGCGTTTGATCTGGTGATAACGCCCCTCGCACAGCCACACATCCGCCTCGAACGGGCTGCGGATTTTCAGCTCCGCCGGGCGAGTCACAATGCCCTCGTATTCAAACCACATACCTTCGGCAAACGCGGTCACATACTCTTCGGTTAACGGCTTTTCCAGCGTCACCCGATAATGCTTGCGCACCCGATTTTCCGGCCGACTCAGCTGCCGGGACCAGTCGCCATCGTTGGTCAACAGCACCAGGCCGGTGGAATTGAAATCCAGTCGCCCGGCCAGGTGCAGCCCCTCACGCTGATCATTCGGTAACAGATCCAGCACGGTGGGGTGATGATCATCACAGGTAGCGCTGACCACCGCGGCGGGCTTGTTGAGCATCAGATAACGAGGTCGGTTTGCCTGCAGAATCTCACCATCGCAAACCACCACATCGAACGGACCGATCCGCCGCTGCCGATCACGCTCCGCCTCGCCATTGACCTGCACACGCCCGGCAGCCAGCAACAGCCGTAGATTACTGCGGCTGATTTGCAGACGCTGACTGAGGAAACGATCAAGGCGGTGGTATCGGGAAGTCATGGCCGGATCATAGAGCGCGGCCCAGAGATTACAATCTCCAGCCAGCGGGCACTGGAAACTGCTTCGGCAGGTTACTGGAAGATCTTGCCATCATGTTTCAGCCAGCCATCCACATGACACCCTTGTGGATCATGGTGGGTCCAGTGGATCACCCCACCCCGCTCATTCCACTCGTACTCCCCGTAGAAACTGACACGATCACCTTCACGCAAGTCCGGAATCCGTGGCGCCAGATCGATGTTGTGAGCGATCAGAATGGTCTGGCCAGAGGCAAGCTCCAGAATGAATTTCTGGTGGCGACTGCCCTTATTGTCGTCCGGCAGCACCTTGACCACCCGACCGGCACCTTCCACCTGGACATCGCTTTGCCGGTTTTCATAGGCCGCCTGAATGCCCCTTTCACCGCCAACCGAGGCCGTTTCCGTCTGCGGGGTCTGCGCGGGAGCCTGGCTGACTGTACTGTCATCGCGCAGGTTATCCAGCCCGTACAGTGCCAGCACTGTCACGGCAGCAGCGATCATCGGGATCATTTTTTTCATCGACGTCTCTCTGACCGGTTTATTCCCCCCTTTTTTACCACAAGCCATCCGCAATGCCAGAACCGCCCTCCACAAAAAAGGGGCAGCCCACGCTGCCCCTCACTTTTTCCCATAGACTCAAGACACCCTCAGGCTTCCACCGTTGCCTCAGCATCCGCGGACACAAACTCATAATCCGTGGAACGCACGTTGCGGGTTTCCAGCCAGTAGCGCCAGGTAGAACCCGGCCACAGGGCGAAGTTCTTGCCATCGTCCTGTTGATACCAGCTGGTACAGCCAGACGTCCAGGTCGTGCCCTGCAGGCGGCGCTGCACCGTGGCATTGAACGCTTCTTGGGCTTTCGGTTTCACATCCAGATAATCCGCGCCTTCCTCACGCAGCAGCGCCATGCATTGCAGGATGTATTTCACCTGACACTCGATCATGAACAGAATGGAATTATGGCCCAGCCCCGTGTTTGGCCCCACCAGCATATACAGGTTCGGGTAGCCGCTGACGGTAACGCCGTAATGCGCTTCCGCAGACTTGGCCCAATCCTTGTGCAGGTCATGGCCCGGCAAACCGGTGAGCGGAAAGTCTTTCATATAGATACGCGGATCCACCACGAAGCCGGTGCCGAGAATGATGCAATCCGCCTCGTGTTCCACCCCGTCTTCCGTGACCACGCTGTTGGCTTTCACCTCACGGATCCCGGCGGTGACCAGCTCCACATTGTCGCGGTTGAACATGGGGTACCACTTGTTGGAAATCAGCACCCGCTTGCAGCCGAAGGTGTAGTCCGGCGTCAGCTTTTTCACCAGCGCCTTGTCTTTCACCTGCAGGCGGATGAACTGCTTGCACAGGGCACCCAGCAGCTGGGCGGCCTTGGGGCTGGAGGCCGGGGCCACCCGGGATTCATTGCTCCAGTACAGTCTGGCCCGATGCAGTTTGCGTAGCGCCGGGAAGCGTTTGAACAGCCGCTGCTGGATTCCCCAATAGCCTCGCTCATCCCGGGGAATCACCCAGGCCGCGCTGCGCTGGAACACGGACAATTTTTTCACCTTGGGGGCGATTTCCGGGCAGTACTGAATGGCGCTGCCGCCGGTGCCGATGGACACCACCTTCTTGCCCACCAAGTCATAACCATGATCCCACTCGGCGGAATGCATCACCTTGCCCTTGAAGCGCTTGAGCCCCTTGATGTTGGGCACATTCGGCACATGCAACGGGCCGGAGGCCAGCACAAAGTGGCGGCAATCGATGGTCATGCCTGCGGCGGTGCGTATCGTCCAACGCCCGGTGCTCTCATCGAAGTGGGCTTCGTTCACTTCCTGGTTGAACTGGATAAAGGGCCGCAGCTGGTACTGCTCCACGGTGTCGAGAATGTAGTTCTCGATTTCGTCCCGGGGCGCATAGCGCTTGCTCCAGTCCGCCTTGCCGGCAAACGAGAAGGAATACAGGTGCGACTGCACATCGCAGGCCGCCCCCGGATAGCCGTTGAAGTACCAGGCGCCCCCGACCTCAGATGCCTTCTCCAGGATCACAAAATCCTCGTTGCCCGCTTCACGCAACTTGATCGCCATGCACAGCCCACCGAAACCGGCGCCCACGATGGCCACATCCACGGAAATCGTCTTTGCTGAAATCTTCGCTTTACTGGTCATGTCCCTGTTCTCCTCAGGCGGCTTTCAGCCGGTTCACATCAAAGGCCGCCACTTCGTCCATCAGTGCCTCGGCCTGGTCCAGGAATTCCCGGTTGTCATGCATCCAGGGATGAAAGCCGGGGCGGAAGAAATCCAGCCAGTCCGGCATTGCCCGGCGCAGCACACCCGGGCGCCCCACCACCAGGTTGGCCACCTTCCACCAGCCCTTGAGGTTCAGCAGGCCGCCGCCCTTTGCCACCATCACCGTGTAGAACGGCACGTACAGGCTCCAGAACAGCGCATTGGCCAACAGGAACGCCCCCACTCGCAGGCCATAGGCCTGGATGCCCTTGCCCACCACCTGCTCGAAGGCATCGAAACACACCGCCTTGTGCTCGGTTTCCTCAATGGCATGCCAGCGCCAGATCGCCGAGTAATGCGGGTCCACCCCCTCCATCAATTCGGTATTGCGCAGCAGCATGTCCCCCAGCACGGCGGTCAGGTGCTCCAGTGCCACCGTGGCGGCCAGCTGTACGGAACGCGGTGCCTTCTTCACCAGCTCCAGCAACCGCACTACCACCGCATCCATGGCCTCGATGGGCATCCCTTCCGCCTGCAGTGCCTCGTTGTATTCTTCATGCTCGCGAGTATGGAAGCCTTCCTGACCGATAAAGGCCGAGACCTGTTCCTTCAGGTGCGGGTCAGTGATTTCCTGACGATAGTTGCGCACGCTCTGGATAAAGAAGCGCTCCCCCGCCGGGAAGAAAATCGACAGGGTGTTGTAGAACTGGGAGATATGCAGCCCGCCCGGATTCCAGCTCAGTGCCTTGCCGGCGGGCAGCCCGAATTTGAGATTCCGGCGCACCGGATCAACCTGAATTGTCATTGTCATGCCCCTTAACAGATCGGATTGATCGGATGCTAGGGCCATGAGGATGACAGGCTCAATAGTTACATTAAGCAATGTTATGGTTTGTTGATGTGGGTCAACTTGGGCGGACAGAAGAATACAAAGAAGGAAATACCGTTTACCTTAAGACCGGACAAATACTGCATACGTCACCCCAATCAGACCGCATACCCGCAGCGTATTGACCCTTCGCTCCCAGGCTGAGATTGTCTAGGCCACACCAAACCTTCAGGAAAACAACAACATGCGTTTGATTGGATTACTACTGGCCCTGCTCGCTGTGGGCTGGCTGGTCATGACTCAACTGAAAAGCACACCGACCCCAACCGTCGACAGTGCCGGCACCACCGTCAAGGCACCTCGAAATGCGGAAGAGCTGAAGGCCTTCGAAGACCAGGTGAATCGTTTGTCGGATCAGCAGAACGCCAAGACCCGTGAAGCGTTGGAGCAGATCCAGTAGACCCCGCATTACGGCTTAAAAAACAGGGTGGTGATCCGGATGGCGCTCCCTGTAGGAGCGCCTCTTGAGGCGCGAACAGACGAGCCCTATAACAACGTCTGCATCCGATAAAACGCTAACCCTGAACCCGGTCAGCCGTTGGACCGTTGCGAAAGGAACACCCAGCCAAAGAACAGCATGAAGGCCAGATCGTTCAGCCCGTAGATGCTGTAGAACACCCCGGCAAACAGATCCTGCTCATACACCGCACCAAGACTATGGTTCGACATCCACAGCCCCCACACCACCACATACACCAGCTTCTCGATGGCAAAGGCCGCCGCCAGCCAGCGGATATTGCCCTGGATAAACGCCGCCCCCAGATAGGCCAGCCCCCACACCATGATCATCAACAGCCCGAAGTTGGACATGACCACCGGATCGGCCTGATTGATGGCGTCATTGGTGAAGGCACGGGAGAAAAGCAGCACGCCGCCGATATTCATCAAGGCGGCGGCGATAAAACCGTTTCTGATCAGGTTTGTGTTCACTTTCTCTCCTCAGAATTTAAGGCACGGGGCAATACCTGACCCTCGTGGCTGATTACAACGGGACCAGCATAAGGCTATCACCATTGCAAACGCCCTCGTCACGAAAATATGTTTGGGACACAAACTCAACGTAGGGCGTTCTTGATTTCACCAAGCGTACGATAAATCCATCAAACTGCCGCCCAGGGAACCGATCAAAAATAATTCGAGCGTGCCACCAGCGGAGAGGCCCCCTTTCAGCCTCTTTATCTGTCAGATGTCTGGGCTCTCCTAAACGATCAATCAATTGGTTTAGATTCGCGACTGAGATATTTAAGGTTCCTCTAACGAGCTGCTCATCCGTAATTTCACATCGGGCTTGGTGAACGTTCCCAGGAATTCGGCTGGCTTGAGCGCTTCCTTTATCACTGACGATGCCTTTTATCATAAGTCGCAGGTCCATTGACTTGCCTGACTAACGCCTCAAACACCGGCTTGGTGAAGTTGGCGGCTTTTTTGGGACAAAAAAGGTGACAGCTTTACCATGTCCGAGTGCTTTGACTTGTTATACATTTTCATCTTACTGGTCCATGAAGTCTTGCCACTCGTTGTTGTGATAAGACTCTGAGTTCGCGAGTATGCAGAATACGCCGCCCGCATCATCAGAACCTTTTGATACGAGGCTTACGCAATGATGTGTATCTCCATCATCAAGTGACAACCTGACCTCTAAATCTTGATTCTCAAAGCTCTCTAGCTCTTTGATTAGCTGCCGTATCGTTTTTCCGCGAGATACCCACTCTGGAACTGGATGTTTCAATTTTGTCACCGTGTATAACGCCCGGCGCAGCGGACCAGTTGTAGCGAGGCACGAGCGGAAACTGGGTCCGACTGCCGTCGCTTGTTATGCATTTTTTCCAATCCCAGAACCTGGCTCACCTAAAAACTCGAAGGAGCCGCCTTTGTTACGCAACCAATAGATAAGCTCTGCCTCCATGGTTTTCATGGAGAGATCTAATGCCTGGAATGAATCGATGCCTACTGAACCAAAAATATGCTCGTAACTTTCCGACCCTACACGATAAGGACAAATATAAGCGTCTTCATCAAATTTATAGGGCTTCCCAACCTGAATCAGAGCGACTTCCCTATCGCCAGAGCTGGAAATATACACCAACTCCCTTTGGGCAATGATGTCTCTTACTTCCGTTATCTTGGGCATCATCGCCTGCTCTCCCTATGCATAACGGTGCGAGCAGCGGCGCGTATTTTGCGTCCGCTGCCTTGCCTGGTTAGGTTGGCGACACGCCATTGCCAGCTACTGGCACGATGTGAGCCTGCGAACCCAACCTGAATTTATGGCACCTGCAAGAACGCAGACTTTGCAGCTACCGCCAACCTGGCATGTGGCAACCCACAACGAACGGGAAAGCCCTGCCACAACCACTTTACTCAACAATGGCACCAGGAACGAAGCTGCCGGATATGTAAGCCGGCACGGAACCTGATGCTGGACTGCCTGCTACTGGCTGTGAATTTCAAACCGCTCCGCCCTCAATAAATAGGAAAAGGCAGAGCAACCTAACGCCAAGCGCAGCGGCGCGAGGTACGAGCGTCCGGCCCCGCAGGGGCGAACTGCCGCTACTTGTTATGTGATTTTACCTTGCCCACCAAAAACAATACTGCTAAGTAGGCAAGAGTCATGTTGAATGCAAAACCAACAGCCATAAATGCTGACGTGACCAAATGGCGTGGAGCCTCACCGATGTATTCTTGAAGCTCTATTTGAAAACCAAAAACGGCAGAAGACCATGGCCATGATAGCAACAGCATAGCGAAGCCTGGAATGTTTGCACTTGTATGCCAGTGCCACCCCATTGCCCTCCATAAGAACCAAGCCCCATAGTAGCTGGCGCAAACGAAAGCACAAATTATGAAGACCCACTTTGCTTTACTCATTCACACACATAACGCTGCGAGCAGCGGCGCGCATTTTGCGTCCGCTGCCTTGCCTGGTTAAGTGGCGACACACCAACACCACTACTGGCACGATGTGAGCCTGCGAACCAGACTGAATTTATGGCACCCGCAAGAACGCAGACTTTGCAGCTACCCCCAACCTTGATTGTGGCCGCCTACAACAAACGGGAAAGGCGAGCCACAACCACCTTACCCAACAATGGCACCAGGAACGAAGCTGCCGAATATGTGGCCCGGCACGGAACCTGATGCTGCGGCGCCAACTACTGGCACCGATTTATGACTTGGCTCCGCCTTTCGATGAATAGAAAAAGGCAGAGCCATTTAACAGGTATTAGGAAGCCCGCTCGAATATCCAATGAACGCGCCGGCTTCCTATCTCATTTATTAAATTTATATACCGACCGATAAAAGCAGAAATCTCAACGGGTTACAACGGCACCCTTTTCGGACGGCTGTGATATGAGGAAGGCGTCGTTTCGGGATAAGCGCCGGGCATAAGGTTCTCTTCTACCCGTTTGGGGACAGCAGTCTACGAGAGTACGCTTTTGACGGGGTGTTCGCGCCTCAAGAGGCGCTCCTACAAATACATCTCAGCTACAGAGGTAACAGGCAGGGCCGAACGGCCCTGCCCTGACGGGGTTCAGCCCTTATTCTTCCAATCCAGGCTATACAGATCGTGGCGACGATCGCGCAGGTTGGTTACCGACCCTTCCCGGTGCAGCAGCTTCAGTTTTTCCAGGTCCACATCCGCAAACATCAGCATTTCGGTATTGGGGACCGATTCGCTGATGATGGCATCGTGGGGGAAGTAGAAGTCGCTGGGGGAAAACACCGAGGACTGGGCGTACTGGATGTCCACGGCGTCGACCCGTGGCAGGTTGCCCACGGAGCCGGCGATGGCCACGTAGCATTCGTTTTCAATGGCACGGGCCTGGGCGCAGTGGCGTACGCGCAGGTAGCCGTTTTTGGTGTCGGTCCAGAACGGTACGAAGAGGATATCCATCTTTTCGTCCGCCAGGATCCGGCCCAGCTCCGGGAATTCCACGTCGTAGCAGATCAGAATGCCCACCCGGCCCGCGTCGGTATCGAATACCTGCAACTTGTCACCGCCCTGGATGACCCAGTCGCGCCGTTCGTGGGGGGTGATGTGGATCTTGTACTGGGCTTCCACGGAGCCGTCGCGGCGCATCAGGTAGGCCACGTTGTAGACTTTTTCGTTTTCGATAACGGGCA
The DNA here is from genome assembly GCF_019431375.1 of Alcanivorax sp. NCBI lineage: Bacteria > Pseudomonadati > Pseudomonadota > Gammaproteobacteria > Oceanospirillales > Alcanivoracaceae > Alcanivorax > Alcanivorax sp. The sequence goes on along the minus strand of NZ_CP080267.1, from coordinate 428,506 downwards.
TGGAGCCGCCAACGATGTTGATGTTGTAGCTCACCGCCATGTCGGCCAGGGCATCACGCACTTCGTCGGTGAAGCTGGCCAGGAAGCGCACCGCTTCCACGGAGTTCAGTTCCGGGCGCAAGCCCATGAGGGGGGCGCTGAAGAATTCCGGCAGTACGGCGAAATCGGCCCGGTAATCGGACAACGCATCGATGAAGAATTCCACCTGGTTGAGCAGATCCTGCACGTCGCGGGCGGCACGCATGCGGCGCTGCACCACGCCCACGCGCACCACGGTACGGCGCGGCCATTCGGCACTGTCGTCTTCCGGTTCGTAGAGGATGTTGTCCCATTCCAGCAGGGTGGCGTAGCCGTGGGAGTCTTCGTCTTCCGGCAGGTAGGCCTTCATCAGACGTTTCACGTCGAAGCCATTGGACAGCTGGAACGACAGGATAGGATCGTAGATGGCGCGGGCTTCCACCTGCTCGATGTATTCGGTGACCTTCATCTGGTCGGCATAATTGGTATAGCCGGGCAGCCGGCCACCGGCCAGGATGGCACGCAGGTTTTCCTCGCGGCACAGCTCCTTGCGCGCCTCATAAAGGCGACGGCCCAGGCGGTAGCCGCGGTATTCCTTGTCCACGAACACATCCAACCCGTACAGCGCATCGCCGTTCTTGTCGTGGGACTGCACCTTGTCGTCGGTGATCAGGTCTTCGTAGCGGTGCGGATTGGAGAAGCGGTCGTATTTCACCTTGATGGTCAGCGCGGTGGCTACCAGCTCGCCGTTGTCCTCGATCACCAACTGCCCGTCCGGGAAGATACGGATCAGGGTCTTGATGGTGTCTTCCGGCCAGGCGCCGCCGATGTCGTGGTAGACCTGGTTCATGAGCAGCGCCAGCGCGGGGTAATCCTCTTCGGTGAGGGTGCGCAGACGCAGGCGAGTGGTTTCTTCTGCCATAACAGAACAGCTCCTTCAGTAGCCGACGCCGGGATCACCGGTGCCGGGCAAATTATGCATTGAGTGGCGGAAAGGGAATCAGCCAGCTCATGTCCCGATTCTGCAACGCATGCATGCCGCTGGGATAGAGCGCCACGCCGTCCGGGCGGATAAAAATCACGCCACCGCCGTTAAGACCTACATAGCCGGATTGATGCTCACGGACAAAGCCGCAGTTGTCCTGCCAGTCTGGCTGCAGGGAGGGTGGAATGGTTTCGTAGCCGATGACACCATTGGCCAGGGGGTCGTCGATGGCCACGCGGTCCCGGTACAGGCCTATGGCATCCTCCCCCACCAGCAGTACCATGCCCTGGTGAAAATGCAGCAGTGTGACATTGCCGCGCCGGGGCAAGTTGAGATTTTCCTGTTGGTCGATAATGGTATCCATGGAACAAATAATCCTGACTAATCGGACGGATAAATGGCTGAAAACATTGTAATACTTACCGGCGCGGGAATCTCGGCGGAATCCGGTATCAAGACGTTCCGGGCGGCAGACGGGCTGTGGGAGAACCACCGTGTGGAGGATGTGGCCACGCCAGAGGCGTTTCTGCGCGATGCCACCCTGGTGCAGAACTTCTACAACAAGCGCCGTGAACAGCTGCTCAGCGCCGCCATCAAGCCCAATGCGGCCCACCAGGCGCTGGCGAAGCTGGAACAGGCCTTTCCCGCCGGCCAGGTGCTGCTGGTGACCCAGAACATCGACAACCTGCACGAACGGGCCGGCAGTCGCAACCTGATCCACATGCACGGCGAACTGCTCAAGGGCCGCTGCCAGGCGTCAGGGGGCCTGGTGGAAGTCACCAGTGAGCTGACCCCGACCCTGCCCTGCCCGCTCTGCGGCGCCAAGGGCTGCTTGCGCCCCCATGTGGTGTGGTTCGGCGAAATGCCCCTGGAGATGGAGCGTATCTACCAGGCCCTGGCGCGCTGCGACCGCTTTATCAGCATCGGCACCAGCGGCAATGTGTACCCGGCAGCGGGCTTTGTGGAAGAAGCCAACCGGCACGGAGCGCATACCGTGGAACTGAATTTGGAGCCTTCCCAGCGGTTGACTGCCTTTGCCGAGCACCGGCATGGCCTGGCCACGGAGCTGGTGCCGGCGTATGTGGAAGAGCTGATTGAGGGATTATAGCTGCTAGCTGCTAGCTGCTAGCTGCTAGCTGCTAGCTGCTAGCTACTAGCTACTAGCTACTAGCTACTAGCTTCTAGCTTCTAGCTTCTAGCTGCGAGGAGAAACCGTTTGTCGATAACCTGCCAGGTATGCGGATTCGGCCGGAACGCGGGCACTGACTATTCGTACCCCAAGACTACCTCGCGCCTAGTAGCTAGCAGCTCGTAGCTAATAGCTGGCCTTTCCTTCATTACCCCACCCTATCGCACAGACAGGCCCCTTGATATTTCTATAACCGCCTGTTTCCGCTAGACTGCTTCACCTCTACAAAAGGAGTGTCAGCCAGAGCCGCCCGCCATAGAACGGGGCCCGGGGCCTCCAGCAACGACAGGTAGTAAAGACCATCATGACCGATAAACAGGTAGACGATCTCAATATCGCCTCGCAGGAACTGCTGATCACCCCCAATGCGCTGAAGGAAGAGCTGCCGCTTTCCGACAATGCCCGCCAGACCGTGATCGAAGGCCGCGAGACGATTCGCAATATTCTCGACCGCAAGGACCACCGTCTGTTTGTGGTGATTGGCCCCTGCTCTATCCATGACACCAAGGCGGCCATGGAGTATGCGCAGAAGTTGAAGGCGCTAGCCGAGGAAGTGAAGGACACCATCTACCTGGTGTTGCGCGTCTACTTTGAAAAGCCCCGTACCACCGTGGGCTGGAAGGGGCTGATCAATGACCCCTACATGAACGACTCCTTCAAGGTGCAGGACGGCCTGCACATTGCCCGCAAGCTGCTGCTGGATGTGGCTGAACTGGGCCTGCCCTCTGCCACCGAGGCGCTGGACCCGACCACCCCGCAGTACCTGCAGGACCTGATTTCCTGGAACGCCATCGGCGCCCGCACCACCGAAAGCCAGACCCACCGGGAAATGTCCTCCGGTCTGTCCAGCCCGGTGGGCTTCAAAAACGGCACCGACGGCAGCCTGGATGTGGCAGTGAACGCCATGTTGAGCGTGAAACACCCGCATCGCTTCCTGGGTATCGACCCGGAAGGCCGGGTGGCGCTGACCACCACCAAGGGCAACCAGTACGGCCATGTGGTACTGCGTGGCGGCGGCGGCAAGCCCAACTATGATTCCGTGTCCGTGGCGCTGGCTGAGCAAGCGCTGGAGAAAGCCGGTGTGTCCACCAACATCATGGTGGATTGCTCCCACTCCAACTCCAACAAGGACCCGAGCCTGCAGCCGCTGGTGATGGAAAATATTGCCAACCAGATTCTCGAAGGTAACCAGTCCATCGTCGGTCTGATGGTGGAATCGCACCTGAAATACGGTAACCAGAAGCTCCCGGAGAATCTGGAAGACCTGGAATACGGTGTGTCCATCACCGATGGCTGTATCGCCTGGGACACCACCGAGAAAGCCATTCGCGAGATGGCCGACAAGCTGCGCGACGTGCTGCCCAAGCGCAACAGTTGATCGCTGGCTGATACGAAAAAGCCGCCTTGATGGCGGCTTTTTTGTGTCCGGCTTTTTTCTGTAGGAGCGCCTCTCGAGGCGCGAAGAAGTAAAGTGTCGAGGTACGAGTCACGAGGAGCGAAAAGCTTTTCGAAACTCGAACCTCGTTACTCGCTTCTAACGTCTTTCGCGCCTCGAGAGGCGCTCCTACAGGGAGCAATCCATAAAAAAGCCCGGCGCGAAGGCCGGGCTTTTTTGAAGGATCAACCGATCAGAGCAGACCGCCCAGTCCCAGCAGGTCCAGAATCGGACCCAGGATGGGATCAAGGATGTCACTCAACGGATTATCCTGGTCTGCCAGGGCAAGCAACTGGTCTGTGGTCAGAATTTCTTCCAGACCCAGGTTATCCAGTTGGCCACCGCCCAGCAGTTCATCCAGCACAGCGGTCAGCACCGTCAGCTCTGCCAGGCCGTTGCCAGACAGATCGCTGCCTTCCAGCAGTGCGGTCAGCGTAGCCGGATCCAGAGAATCCAGACCGATGCTCGGATCATCAGACTGCTGCAGCAGACAACCCAGGCCCAGTGTCAGGGACACATTGCCGGTATCGTTGTCGCCGCTGAGCAGCGGACATTCCGGGAACAGACCCAGATCACTGGTGTTGAGCAGCTCGATGTTATCCAGCCCTTCGATAAAGCAGCCGGCCGGATCAACAGTGCCGTCAGCGGATTCCGCCGGGCACAGCTGTTCGGTCAGCGGGTTGGATTCCATCAACGGTCCCAGCAGGTCTTCCAACTCACCGAAATCGCCACCCGCTTCCTGCAGGCAATCGAAGGCAGTGGTGGGACCGACTTCACCGGCAGCGGTATCCGGGCAGAACTGCTCCAGTACCGGAGACAGCGGGTTACCATCACCGCCCGGTGCACCACCGGCCAGGGCTTCCATGAAGCAGGCTGCCGGATCCACGGTGCCATCTGCAGACTCTTCCGGGCAAACCTGTTCGGTCAGCGGGTTAGAGCCAGTCAGGAGGTCTTCCACGTCACCAAAGTTGCCACCCGCCTCGGACAGGCAGTCAACAGGGGTGGTCGGGCCCAGCGGCTGCTCGGCGGTAGCCGGACAGAACTGCTCCATCACCGGCGCGAACGGGTTGCCATCGCCACCCGGCAGGCCACCGCTTCCAGCGGCTTCCATGAAGCAAGCTGCGGGGTCAACGGTGTGCCGTCCGCAGACTCTTCCGGACAGAAAGCCTCGGTCAGCGGATTGGAGCCTGTCAGCAGGTCTTCCACGTCACCAAAGCTGCCACCGGCTTCTGTCAGGCAGTCAACCGGTGTGGTCGGACCCAGCGGTTGCTCGGCGGTTTCCGGGCAGAACTGACCCATGATCGGCGCGAACGGGTTGCCATCGCCACCCGGCAGGCCACCGCTTCCAGCGGCTTCCATGAAGCAAGCTGCGGGATCAACGGTGCCGTCCGCAGACTCTTCCGGACAGAAGGCCTCGGTCAGCGGGTTGGAGCCGGTCAGCAGGTCCTGGATGTCGCCGAAGTTACCACCGGCCTCGGTCAGGCAGTCGACCGGGGTGGTCGGGCCCAGCGGTTGCTCGGCGGTATCCGGGCAGAACTGGCCCATCACCGGCGCGAACGGGTTGCCATCACCACCGGGCAATTCACCACCGCTTTGCAGGGCTTCCATGAAGCAGGCTGCCGGATCAACGGTACCGTCGGCAGACTCTTCCGGGCAGAAGGCCTCGGTCAGCGGGTTGGAACCAGTCAGCAGATCCTGAATGTCGCCAAAGCTGCCACCGGCTTCGGTCAGGCAGTCGATGGGTGTGGTCGGACCAAGCGGAGCTACAGCAGTATCCGGGCAGAATTGCTCCATCACAGGTGCAAACGGATTACCGTCGCCACCCGGCAAGCCGCCAGCGGAGGTTGCTTCCATGAAGCAGGCAGCCGGATCGACTGTGCCATCCGCACTCTCTTCCGGGCAGAAGGCCTCGGTCAGCGGGTTGGAACCGGTCAGCAGATCCTGCACGTCGCCAAAGCTGCTGCCAGCTTCAGTCAGGCAATCGACGGGAGTCGTCGGACCCAGGGGCTGCTCGGCGGTTTCCGGACAGAACTGATCCATGATCGGCGCCAGCGGGTTACCTTCGCCACCGGGCAGGCCACCCGGGAAACCTTCAGCCGCTTCGGTGAAGCAGGCCGCAGGATCAATCGGCGGATTGGCAGCTGCGTTCGGGCAGAGGTTGTCGGTCAGCGGGTTGGAACCCAGCAGCAGGTCCTGAACGTCCTGGAAGTTGCCACCGGCTTCGGTCAGGCAGTCGATGGGGGTAGTCGGACCCAGATCTGCCATGGCGGTTTCCGGGCAGAACTGCTCAAGGGCGGGTGCGAACGGGTTGCTTCCACCCCCACCACCGCCGCCACCGGGAATACCGCCGCCCAGCAGAGCTTCGGCAAAGCATTGGGGCGGATCAATCCGGCCATCCTGAGAATCTTCCGGACATACCTGCTCGGTAAAGCTATTGCTTTCCGTCAGCAGGTTGTAGACGTCCATGTAGGCACGGCTGGCTTCGTTCAAACAGTTGATGGGCGTTTCCGGGCCCAGCTCCTGTTCACCGGTTTCCGGGCACAGCTGGGCGAACAGCTGGTCAGCGCCAGGCATCTCGCCGCCACCGCCACCGGGCAAGCCGCCCTGGCTGGCTGCTTCAGCAAAGCAGCTGGCAGGATCGAAATCATCACTTGCTGCTTCCTCCGGACACAGGGCTTCGGTCAGCGGGTTAGACCCACCGATCATATCGCCGATGTTCTGGAAGTTCGCTGCGGCTTCCTGCAAGCAGGCAGCCGGGAAGGTGGCAGAACCATCAAAGGAACTGTCGGTATCGTAAACGAAGTCCTGTTCGAGCATTTCCCCCTGGAACGTCAGGGTGGCATCAAATGCCTGTGACGCTTCCGGGCAGAACTGCTGTACCACCGGATTCAGTGACAACGTATAACCGGTATCTTCCTCGGCACCGTCTTCGCTTTCACCAAAACAGGTGGCCGGGTCGATGGAACCGCCTTCTCCTGCCTCGCCGGACGCGCCGGGACACAAGGCATCGGTAAGCTCGTTCTGATCGTCGATTATCTCTGCGATTTCCGGAGGCAGGGCACGGGCTGCCGGGCCGGAGTCGGCTGGCGCCGAGCTGCCGCCGCCTCCACCGCCACAGGCCGTCAGCAGAGCCGCAAGGGCGCTACTGCCTACCAGAAGTTTGAGTTGATTAGCCAAGATGAACCCCTCCATCGTACTTTGTCGTCGTTATGGCCTCCGAACGGAGACTGGCATTAGCGACTATGGAAGGGATGTGCAATGTGCTGTAGAGCAAGGAAGTTGGTGGACTGTAAGCAAGCGTAGCCATCGTTACGGTAGCGTTTCTGAACCCAGATCAGGGCTACCTTTAATAACAATTTAACAATTTCTACGGTGAATCCTGCTCGCCAACCACCCTCGCCCGGGCACGGACATGGCTGTCACGATCCCGGTCACTGAGATGGCCATGGACAAAGGCTCCGATTTCCTGAAGAGCCTGGCCCGCCTCGGGGAGCCAGGCAGCCAGGGCATGGAACACATGGGGCATACGGTCCCAGACCTGCAGCTGGCAATCCACGCCAGCCTGTTCGGCCTGCCTGGCAATGCGCACCGCATCACTGTAGAGCAACTCGGTGCTGCCAACCTGCACCAGCAACGGTGGCAAACCGGTGAAGTCGGCGAACACCGGTGACAACATGGGAGACGCCGCATCGTAACCACGGCTGTAGGACGCAGAAACGAAGTTAAGCGCACCAAGCGGAATCAATGGTTCCTTGTCCGCATTGTCGCGGATGCTGTCACCGGAACAGGTCAAGTCACCCCACGGGCTGATCAGCACGGCCGATGAGGGCATCGGCAATTTCAGTTCCCGCAGTCGCAACAGGGTCACCAGCGCCAGGTTACCGCCGGCAGAATCCCCGGCGAAGACGATATGCTCACTGCTGTAACCAAGATCCAGTAAAGCCTTGTAGGCCCGCACCGCATCTTCCAGCGGCGCCGGGTATGCCCAGTCAGGTGGTTGCCGATAATCCAGTGCCAGAACCTTGGCACGACAGTAATGGCTAAGCCGCCAGGTGACGGCGCGATGGGAACGGGGGGAACCGAAAAAATAAGCGCCGCCATGGAAGTACAACACCACCCGGTTGCTGCGCACGCGCCTGCCGGTAATCAGCCATTCCCCAGGCACCCCACCCATATGGGCGCGAGAAATATGCACGTCGGAAGGCACCGGCAACGCCAGGGTGACTGCATCGAAACCCAGCTGGGAAAACTTCATGAAACGGCGGGAAAATTTCAGCCGGCTGATTACCGGCTTCACCATGCCCTTGGCCACCGCATTGATGGCCCTGCCCTGCCAGCTTAGTGCTGGATAATGTTTCTTGTTGTTCTTCATGGCTCGCGCCGCATCGAAACCGTTGCTTCGAGACTAAGCGCTGATCGGGGTACGGGCAAGGTGACAGGAAGCCGGGGAAAGACAGTGGCGAGTTACGAGGATCGAGTTGCGAAAAGCGAAAAGCTATCCGATCTGTTGTTTCACGGTTTTGATTTTCGTAACTCGTAGCTCGTAACTCGCTCCTCGGTCAAACACTGCAGTTTTCCAGCAGTCCGCGTAGTTCCGGAATGCAGGAGCCGCAGTTGGTGCCTGCCTGGCAGCATTTGCCGATGGCTTCCACGTTGTCCGCGCCCTCTTCCACCGCAGTTTCGATGGTTTTCTGGCGTACCTGAAAGCAGCTACAGATCACCGGCCCCAGGTCCGGGCCTGCGTCCACCGGTTGCCCAGCAAGCAGCGCAAGGTGCTGGGTTTCTGCCTCGTCGGCGAAACAACTCGCCAGCCACTCCACATCGCACAGCGGCAGTTCTTCGCCGATGGCCAGCCAGGCCAGCAATCGGCCCTCGCTATCCAGGGCGGCGCGACGGAAGTGCCCAGTGGCGGGGTCGTTGAGTGCCAGCCACTGTGCCGCTTCGGGCATCCAATCGTGGAGCTGTTGTTCGGTTAGGTCCGCATCGCCGGCCAGCCGATAACGCTGTACCTGGCCCGCCTGCAAGAATGCATCGACGGGAACTCGGGCCCAGTACTCCACGGCGGGCGGGGGTGCCGCCGTGAACAACCAGCCATGCCAGCGGGGTTGCCAGTCGCTGACGTTGACCGGCGTATGTTTGAACGCCGGCTGGCCGGAATGCGGATCCAGACGTGCCGGTACCAGGGCATCCACCCGGGCACGGCGAGAAAACTGATCGGTCCAGTGCATGGGCATGAAAGCGGTACCGGGCCGTTGCCCGCTATCACTGGTTACCCGCACCAGGGCGTCACCGACCTTGCTGGAAAGGCGTACGAAGCCGCCCTCCTTCAGTCGGTAACGTTCAATATCCTTGGAATGCAGTGCCGCAAAGGGTTCGCTCAGGTGGGCAAACAAACGTCCGGCGCGGCCGGTGCGTGTCATGGTGTGCCACTGGTCGCGAATACGGCCGCTGTTGAGAATGATCGGGAAGGCATCACCGATCTGATGCACCTTGGGATTCTCGCAGACAACAAAACGACCACGGCGATTCGGCGTGGCGAAGTGTCCGTCGGCAAAGCAGCGAGGGTCCCCTTGCAGTGGCCACTGCTGCGGCTGCCACTGTTCATACTGGTCGGCGCTCAGGTCCGCAGCAGCGGTCATATCCAGCCGCTTGCCAAATCTGCCCGCCAACGCGGTGAGCGCCGAGTACTCGGCAAAAATTTCGTGTTCGTGCTGATAGGGAAAGGCTGAGGCGTAACCCATGCGACGGGCCACTTCGGTGATAATCCACCAGTCCCCTTTTGCGTTGCCGGGGGCTTTCACAAAGGGACGCTGGCGGGACACGCATCGTTCGGAGTTGGTCACCATGCCGGATTTTTCACCCCAGCCCAGCGCCGGCAGGCGGATATCGGCACAGGCCAGGGTATCACCGCTGGCCACGCAATCGGACACCACCACGGTGTCGCAGGCCATCAGCGCATGGCGCACCCGATCCGCTTCCGGCAGGGAGTCCACCGGGTTGGTAGCCATGATCCACACGGCTTTGACCTGACCGCTTTCCACCGCATTGAACAAGTCCACGGCGGTGAGACCATTTTCTGTTGCCAGCGTGTCGGTCTGCCAGAAATCGGCAACGGCGGCATGGTGTTCCGGGTTATCAATATCCAGATGCACGGCCAGCTGATTGGCCAGACCACCCACTTCACGACCGCCCATGGCGTTGGGCTGGCCGGTGATGGAAAACGGGCTGGCGCCGGGTTTCCCTACCCGGCCAGTGGCCAGGTGTGCATTGATAATAGCGTTGCCCTGATCGGAACCGTTGCGGGCCTGATTCACCCCCTGGGAGAACACCGTGACGGTACGATCACAGGTGGCAAACCAGTGATAAAACGTGGTCAGGTCCACCTTGCTGACACCCATCAACTGGGCCAGTTTTTCCCAGTCATTGCCCTGACTGCGGGCGGTGTTCAGCGTCGCCTCGAAGCCTTCGGTGTGAGCATCGATATAGTCTTGATTTAACGCGTTATGATCATCAAGCCAGGTGAGCAGCCCGTTGAACAGCGGCACGTCCTGCCCGGGGCGAATGGCCAGGTGCAGGTCGGCCAGATCACAGGTGGCGGTACGACGAGGATCGATCACCACCACCTTCATCTCCGGGCGCGCCTGCTTGGCGGCGGCGATGCGCTGGTAGACGATGGGGTGCGCCCAGGCAGTGTTGGAGCCGGTGAGGATCACCAGGTCCGCCAGCTCCAGGTCTTCGTAACAACCGGGCACCACATCTTCGCCAAACGCCCGCTTGTGGGCCACCACCGCACTGCTCATGCACAGGCGGGAATTGGTATCGATGTTGGCGCTGCCGATAAACCCTTTCATGAGTTTATTGGCCACGTAATAGTCTTCCGTCAGCAACTGGCCGGACACATAGAACGCCACCGCATCCGGGCCGTGTTCATCCACAATACGACGGAAACGGTCGGCCACTTCATCCAGGGCGCGATCCCAGGGCACCACTTCCCCATTCACTTCCGGCTGCAACAGGCGATCCTGATCACCCAGGGTTTCCAGTACCGAGGACCCTTTCACGCATAGGCGCCCGGCATTGGCAGGGTGCTGCTTGTCGCCCTGCAGTTCGATGCCGTCGGTTTTGATACCGCAGCCCACGCCGCAGTAAGGACAGGTGGTGCAAATACTCATGCGGCAATTTCCTCCTGCTTGTCGCCACCATCGCCGGGCAGGTTGCAGAAGGCCTCACCCAGTAACAGGGTGGCGCGTACCGCACTGATGTCGGTCTGGTTCCGCCACAGGGTTTCGTAGAAAGGGGCTTCGGCCACGTCGCCATACAGCACCATGCCGACAATGCGATTGTCGCGAATTTGCAGACGACGATAACCACCGGGCAACGCTAGTTGCAGGGTATCGCTTTCAACGCCCTCCTGCTCGCCACCAAAATCGCCGAAAGACACCAGATCAATACCGGAAATTTTCAACCGGGTGGCGGTGTCCGCATACAGATAACGCCGATGGCCCAGCTCGGCCAGATGGCTGGCGCACACTGATGCCTGCTCATACAAGGGTGCTACCAACCCGAAGGTGCGCTGGCGATGCTCCACACATTCACCGATGGCATAGATGGCCGGGTCGAACGTTTGCAGGGTGTCGTCCACGCGGATGCCCTGATTCACGGTCAGGCCTGCCCGGGCAGCCAGCTCGGCACGGGGCACGATGCCCACCGCCTGCACCACATAGTCGGCGGGCAGGCGCTGACCATCGCCCAGGTGTACGGCCGCGACACCGCCGTGGCCATTGTCTTCGATGGATTGGGTGCGCGCCTGCATGACGAACTTCAAGCCCCGGGCTTCCAGATCCTGTTGCAGGCGATGCCCTGCCGCTTCATCCAGTTGCTGGTTGAGCAGATGGCCACGGCTGTGTACCAGGGTCACGTCATGGCCCTGTTTCACCAGCGCATCGGCCGCCTCCAACCCTAAAAAGCCGCCGCCCACGACCACCACACGGGCGGCCGAGAGCGACAACAACTTTCTGACGTCATGCAGATCGCGAAAGCTCATGACGCCCTTCAATGCCACGCCGTCCACCGGCAGCTGACGCGGTGCCGCGCCGGTGGCCAGCAGCAGACGATCATAGTCGAGCACATGACCTGCCGCCGTCATCACCTGGCGACGATGGCGGTGAATCTCCACCACCGGTGAGCCGGTAATCAGACGGATACCCCGCTCGCGATACCATTGATGGGGATAGGTCGTAATGGTCTGCTCGTCCGTGCCGCCACACAGCAAGGGCGACAGCATGACCCGGTTGTAACCGGCAAAGGGCTCCTCCCCCACCACCGTGATCTGATACAGATCCGGTGCCAGGCGGGTGAGCTCTTCCAGCAGGCGGCAAGCCGCCATGCCGTTACCAATTACCACCAGTCGCTTCATTACTACATCGCCTTTGCGGTATTCAGGCCGGAATGGCCAGTTTGATCACGTCACCTTCCACTTGTACCGGATAGACCGTGAGTGAGACCTCTTCATCTTCCAGACACTGCCCGGTTTCCAGATCGAAATGCTGCTTGTAGATCGGCGATGCCACCACCCGCTTGTCACCCAGCGAGCCCAGGATGCCCCGGCTCAGCACATTGGCCTGGCTGAACGGGTCCAGGTTGTCCAGCGCGTACAGGCTGCCATCGCGGGTGCGGAACAGGGCCGCCTGGCCACCGGGCAGGCGTACGCCCACCCCGGTGCCCGGCAGTACATCATCGAGCTTGCACACGGCTTTCCATTCCACGGCTACGGAACTGTTCATGCTCATGCCTCCTCGACCAGTTCGATACGTTCATGCTCATAGGCCGGACGACGCTGACCGCGCTCACGCACGTACTTCAGGTTGTCGTCGGCGCTGTCATCGTTGACGAAGTGCTTGAAGCGTTTCACCGCTTCGTCGTCTTCGATGGTGGTCTTCCACTCACACTGGTAAGTGTCGATCACGTGGGCCATTTCCGCTTCCAACTCGGCACCGATGCCCAGGGAATCTTCCAGAATCACTTCCTTCAGGTAGTCCAGGCCACCTTCCAGGTTTTCCAGCCAGACGCTGGTACGCTGCAGACGGTCGGCAGTCTTGATGTAGAACATCAGGAAGCGGTCGACGGTCTTGATCAGCTCTTCGTCGGTGAGATCCGAGGCGAACAGATCCGCGTGGCGCGGACGCATGCCACCGTTGCCGCACACATACAGGTTCCAGCCTTTCTCGGTGGCGATCACACCCACGTCCTTGCTCTGTGCTTCGGCACATTCACGGGTACAGCCACTGACAGCCATCTTGATTTTGTGCGGGCTGCGCAAACCTTTGTAACGCTCTTCCACCTGGATAGCGGTGCCTACCGAATCTTTCACCCCGTAGCGGCACCAGGTGGAACCCACACAGGATTTCACGGTACGCAGGGACTTGCCGTAGGCGTGACCGGTTTCAAAACCAGCATCCACCAGGGTGCGCCAGATATCCGGCAGCTGCTCCACGCGGGCACCAAACAGATCCACCCGCTGGCCGCCAGTGATCTTGGTGTAGAGGTCATACTTCTTGGCCACTTCACCGAGTACGATCAGCTTGTCCGGGGTGATTTCACCGCCGGCAACGCGCGGCACGACAGAATAGGTACCGTCACGCTGCAGGTTGCCGAGAAAGTAATCGTTGGTGTCCTGCAGACCCGCGTGGGGCTTGTTCAGGACATAATCGTTCCAGCAGGACGCCAGCACGGAAGCCGCTGTGGGTTTGCAGATGTCACAGCCTTCACCGCTACCGTGTTTTTCCAGCAGCTCGTCAAAGGTGGTGATCTGCCCTACCCGCACCAGGTGATAGATTTCCTGGCGGGAATACGGGAAGTGTTCGCAGAGGTGGTTGTTCACTTCCACGCCACGTTTTTCCAGTTCGCTGTCCAGCACCTGTTTCACCAGTGCCGAGCAACCACCACAGGTAGCAGAGGCCTTGGTGCAGGATTTCAGGTCACCCACGGTCATGGCGCCATCGTCAATGGCAGCACACAGATCACCTTTGGATACGTTGTTACAGGAACAGATCTGCGCGGTGTCCGGCAGGGCATCGGCACCCAGCAGGGGCGCGCCATCGGATACCGGCGCCACCAGTGCTGCCGGATCACCGGGCAGGTCCATCTCGTTCAGACACAGCTGCAGCAGGTTGCCGTAGTCGTTGGCGTCGCCCACCAGTACTGCGCCCAGCAGTTTCTTGCCGCACTCGCTAATCACTGCCTTCTTGTAAATACCCGCAGTCTGGTCCATGAACACGGTGCTGCGTGAGCCCGGGGTGTTGCCATGGGCATCACCGATGGAGGCCACATCCACGCCCATCAGTTTCAGTTTGGTGCTCATGTCAGCACCGGTGAACTGCTGCTCGCACTTGCCCATCAAATGTTCGGCGGCGATCTCCGCCATCTGGTAACCCGGCGCTACCAGACCAAAGATGCGGCCTTCCCACAGCGCCACTTCGCCGATGGCATAAATGCTGTCATCGGAGGTGACACAGTGGTTGTTCACCACAACACCGCCACGCTCACCGATATCCAGCTCGCAGGCACGGGCCAGTTCGTCCTGGGGACGAATACCGGCAGAAAACACAATAACGTCGGTTTCCAGGTGCTTGTCGTCACCGAAGTTCATGCGGTGCTTGCAGGTTTCGCCGTCGACAATGTCTTTGGTACCGGTGCTGGTGTGCACGGTGACGCCCAGTTCATGGATCTTGTCCTTGAGCAGGCCACCACCAAAGTCATCCACCTGCACGGCCATCAGACGCGGCGCGAACTCCACCACATGGGTTTGCAGGCCCAGATCGTGCAGGGCCTTTGCCGCTTCCAGACCCAGCAGACCGCCACCCACCACGGTGCCGACCTTGCTAGTTTTACTGGCAGCAATAATGGCATCCAGATCATCGATGGTGCGGTACACGAAACAGTTGTCCCGATCGTTGCCTGGAATCGGCGGCACGAACGGATAGGAACCGGTAGCCAGCACCAGTTTGTCGTAACTCAGGGTCTCACCGGTATTGGTGGTTACGGTGCGTGCCGCACGATCAATGGCGTCCGCCTTGGTATTCAGCTTCAGCGTAATGTCGTGCTCGGCAAAGAACCCCTGCGGAACCAGTGACAGGTCCTCGGCGGTCTTGCCGGAAAAGTAGCTGGTTAGCCCCACGCGGTCATAGGCCGGCAGCGGCTCGGCACACAGTACGGTAATGTCGAAGTGCTCGCGGCCACCCTGGGCCACCAGAGACTCCAGATAACGTTGACCCACCATGCCGTGGCCAATAAGTAGAAGTTGTTGCTTTGCCATAAGGCTCACCCTCGCGGTGCATGACTGACGCCCTGACCAAAGCAACCCTTGTGCCAACTTTGCAAGATACTGTTTTATATTGGTTTTTTGCCATTACCAGGCAATAACCACAGAAAAACTGCTTTCTTTTAATGCGTGCGTGCACGAGAAAAATGCACATTTTCATGCACCCTAATGGCACAAAAACGCTCCTGATTTGCGCACCGGTTTGGTTGTTCACGACTCTCCACGGGCATTTATCAATAGAAAACAACAAGTTAGCCAGGCGGCACAGAAGTTGCTCATTGCTACGCATCGTTAATCGCCCATGCATGGAGTCGTCATGAGCGCAGAAAGACTGAATCTGCTTAACCTGTCCCTTCCCCGCATTCGCCTGCTGCACCTGAGTTGGCTGGCCTTCTTTATCAGCTTCGCACTGTGGTTTTCCCACGCGCCGCTGATGGGCCATCTGCGCGAGGTGTTTGATCTGAGTAGCGAACAGGTAAAAGCCCTGCTGATTCTCAATGTAGCTCTGACCATCCCGGCACGGGTCGTGATCGGCTCGCTTGTGGATCGCTATGGGCCACGGATTGTGTTCGGTACATTACTTATCGTCGCGGCTTTTCCATGCTGGGCCTTTGCCATGGCCAACAGCTTTGAACAGTTGGCCGTGACACGCCTGCTGCTTGGCTTTGTTGGCGCGGGATTTGTGGTCGGCATCCGGCTTATCAGCGAATGGTTCCCGGCCCGGGAAGTGGGCCTGGCCGAAGGCGTCTATGGCGGCTGGGGCAACTTCGGCGCTTTTGCCTCCTATGTCACCCTGCCCTCCCTCGCCCTGCTGTTCGGCGGCGAAGATGGCTGGCGCTGGGCGATCGCCTGCACCGGTATCCTTTCTTTTCTGTACGGTCTGATCTTTCTCTGGCGCGCCCGTAACACGCCGGCCGGAGCCTCCTACTTCAAACCCAAGAAGGCCACAGCGCTGGAAGTCAGTAACCGACGTGACCTGTTCTTCTACATAGGGGCCAGCCTGCCACTGTACCTGGCCTTGTTTGTCATCGTCTGGCGCCTGGGGCCCCAGGGCTTTGACCTTTATGGTGTAGGCACACAGGGGGCGGCAGCCGCCTTTGTGCTGGCCCTGGCCGCTATTCAGTTTTCCCAGATATGGAAAGTGAACAAGGAACGCCTGCAACAGCCCGCACCGGAGCAGGACAGCTACCCCTTCAAACAGGTGGCCATTCTTGATTTGTCCTACTTCATTACCTTTGGTGCCGAATTGGCGGTCAAATCCATGCTGCCACTGTTTTTCCTGGATACCTTTGCGGAAGTGACGCCGGTAACAGCCGGTCTGCTGGCATCGGGCTTTGCATTCACCAACCTGATAGCCCGCCCCGGTGGCGGCTGGCTGTCCGATCGCATTGGCCGAAAGAAATCCTTGAGTATTCTGATCACCGGCCTGTTGCTCGGCTTTCTGCTGCTCAGCCAGATCGACAGCGGCTGGCCGGTGCTCCTGGCGATGGCCGCCACCATGGTCTGTTCCTGCTTTGTGCAGGGTGGCGCCGGTGCCGTATTTGCCACCGTCCCCCTGATCAAGCGCCGGCTGACAGGCCAGATCTCAGGCATGGTGGGCGCCTACGGCAATGCTGGCGCCGTCATTTTTCTGACCGTACTGACCTTTGTGGACGCCAGCACCTTCTTCCTGGTGATTGCCGCCAGTGCCGCCCTGGTGCTGGCTGCTGTCCAGTTTCTGAATGAGCCCAAAGGACACATCGCAGAAGTAGACGAAGATGGTCGCGTACAACTGATCGAAGTGGGCTGAACAGCATAACGGCCGGGCTCACCATATCGAGCCCGGTCGTGCACCAGTCATGCCCACGCTTCATGCCTCAAAACAGGATGACTTCCAGGCAGCGAATCGTGCTCCAGCCTCATTCTGCCGCACCAAATTTCATCATTTTTCATGCACCAATATATTTTCCATTAAAAAACAACAACTTAAAAAGTGGCACAACCCTTGCTTAATCACTGAAACCGCCGAACACATCCGTTGTGATGGAGTGATCATGAGCACAGACAAACTGAACATCCTGAATTTTTCCGCACCACGCATCCGCCTGTTGCATCTTAGCTGGCTGGCCTTCTTTATTACCTTTGTTGTCTGGTTTTCGCATGCCCCGTTAATGGGGCACCTGCGGGAAGCCTTCGACCTCACCGCCGACCAGATCAAGGCGTTGCTGATTCTCAACGTGGCGCTGACCATTCCCGCCCGGGTGGTTATCGGTTCCCTGGTAGATCGCTTCGGCCCCCGGCTGGTGTTTGGCTCGCTGCTGATGCTGGCCGCACTTCCCTGCTGGGCGTTTGCTCTTTCCACCACCTATGAACAGCTGGCGGTAACCCGTCTGCTGATGGGCTTTGTGGGAGCCGGCTTTGTGGTGGGCATCCGCCTGATCAGCGAATGGTTCCCGGCCCGGGAAGTGGGCCTGGCAGAAGGCGTCTATGGCGGCTGGGGCAACTTCGGTTCCGCCGCAGCGGCGATTACCCTGCCGTCCCTCGCGCTGCTTTACGGCGGTGATGACGGCTGGCGCTGGGCCATTGCCACCACCGGCGCGGTGGCCTTTTTGTACGGCATGTTCTTCCTCTGGCGGGCACGCAATACCCCCCAAGGCTCCTCTTACTTCAAGCCGAAGAAAGCCGGTGCCCTGGAAGTAAGCACCAGGAAAGACCTGTTCTTTTACCTGGCCATGAGCCTGCCCCTGTATATCGCGCTGCTGGTCATTGTCTGGCGCCTCGGGCCCACCAACCTGAATCTGTTCGGCCAGACCACACAGATACTGCTTGGCGCCCTGATTATCAGCCTGGCGGTGGTTCAGCTTGGCCAGGCCTGGCGAGTAAACCGTGAACACCTGAAGGAAGGCGTGCCCGAGCACGACCGCTACAGCTTCAAACAGGTGGCGATTCTGGATCTGGCCTATATGGTGACTTTCGGCTCCGAGCTGGCGGTGGTGTCCATGCTGCCCCTGTTCTTTACCGATACCTTCAGCCTGAGCGCGGTGACCGCCGGTCTGCTGGCCTCCGGCTATGCCTTCATGAACCTGGTGGCACGCCCCGGCGGTGGCTGGGTGTCCGACAAGTTCGGGCGCAAGAAATCCCTGGCCATTCTGCTCTGCGGCCTGATGCTGGGTTACGGGCTGATGAGCCAGATCGGCAGCAGCTGGCCTATTGCCCTGGCAGTGGTTGCCACCATGTGCTGCTCATTCTTTGTGCAGGCCGGTGAAGGGGCCGTGTTTGCCACCGTGCCATTGATTAAGCGCCGCTTGACCGGGCAGATTGCCGGCATGGTGGGCGCCTACGGCAATGCTGGCGCCGTCATCTTCCTGACCGTGCTGACCTTTGTGGATCCGTCCACCTTTTTCCTGGTGATTGCCGCCAGTGCCGCCGTGGCCCTGGCTGCCGTACAGTTCCTGGATGAACCGAAAGGACACATTGCGGAAATCGACGAGAAAGGCGAAGTTCAACTCATTGAGGTGGGCTAATGAGACAAGCTACACGCTGCAAGCCTCGAGCTACAACGCGTTTGGATATTTCATAAACCCCGAACGTTACGAGCCGCGCCCGGCACCCGGAGCGCGGCCACGTGCCATGAAAATACAATCAGGCCAGGGTCGCGTTGCAGCTTGAAGCTTGTAACTGCAGGGATTGAGTGAGAAACCCGTGCCAACCCAAGGAGAGTTGAGGATGGATGTATCCACCGCCGCTGAAAACACCACCGAGCCAGATCTGCACCCGCAGGTCCGCATCGGGCAATACAGCGATGCCGGCCAGAAGTTGCATAACCAAGATGCCCTGGCAATGCAGATCCCCGATGGCCCTCTGTTGCGTACCAAGGGCATCGTCGCGGCCCTGGCGGATGGGCTCTCCAGCGCTGGTGCAGCCCGGGAAGCTGCCGAGTCCTGTGTGCTGGGCTTTATCAGTGACTACTACGCGACTCCCGCCCTGTGGAGTGTTCCTCGCTCCGCACAACGGGTTCTGGAAGCCCTGAATCGCTGGCTTTGCCGGCAAACCCAGGCAGGGGAAAGTCACCTTTGCACTTTGTCCCTGTTAATTTTTCGCTCATGCACAGCCCATTTATTCCAGGTGGGAGATTCGCGCATCTGGCGACTGCGCAATGACCGACTGGAGTGCCTGACCAGGGACCACAGCCGCATCATTGGCGACAACCGCCAAGTGCTCACCCGGGTCATGGGTGGTGATACCCGCCTGGATGTGGATTACAGCAGCAGCGATTTACAGGTGGGAGATGTGTTCCTGCTCACCAGTGACGGCGTACACGGTTTCCTCTCCCGCGCCCGCATGCAGGGAATTCTGCGTGGCAGTGGACAGCCGGAAGTGGCCGCCCGCAGCCTGGTGGAAGCGGCCCTGGCCAGCGGTAGCGATGACAACCTGAGCTGTCAGGTGCTGCAGGTAGATGGCCTGCCCGACGCCAGTGCCGACGAAGCCCTGCGCCAGCGCGGCAGCCTGCCACTGCCGCCGCCACTGAGCCCCGGTATCCGTGTGGACGGTTTCACCGTAAAGCGGGAGCTGTATGCCAGTGTGCGCAGCCACCTGTATCTGGTGGAAGATGAAACCGGCAAGCAATCGGTACTCAAGACACCGTCGGTGAATCTGGAAGACGACCGGGATGCCCTGGAGCGTTTTGTCATGGAAGGCTGGGTAGGCCAGCGCCTGCGCAATGCCCACCTGCTGCGCACCCTGCCCCTGCCGGAGAACCCCAGTTGCCTTTATCAGCACCTGGAGTTCATCGACGGCGTCACGCTGCAACAGTGGCTGAAAGAGCATCCGGACGTGGCGGTGGAAGAAAAACTGTATCTGGCGGATCAGTTACTCAACGGTATCCGTGCCCTGCACCGGGCCGATGTGATTCACGGCGATCTGAAACCGGATAACATCATGGTGGATACCAGCGGTTTGGTACGGATCGTGGATTTCGGCAGTTGCCATTGTCGTGGCATGGAGCAACACAATGCAGGTATTCCCCTCGGCACCCGGGATTACACCGCTCCGGAACTGGTGGATGGCGAAGCCCCCAGCGAACAGAGCGACCTGTTTTCTGCGGCGGTGATCATTCATGAAATGCTCACCGGTGACCTGCCATGGCAAGGCCGCTACGAAAAATCCGCCCACCGCCCCCTGCCGCCCCTGCAGGGTCACAACGCCTTTGTGCCACTGTGGATCAACAACGTGCTGCAGATCGCCCTGCAACGCCAACCCAAACAACGCTTCAGCGATGCCGCCGAATTCCGCGACGCCCTGCGCCGCCCGATACGCAGCAGCAAACCGGCCATCGACAACGACGTCCGGCAGCTTCGTATCTGGAAAGGCATCAGTATTGTGCTGGTGGTGTTGTTGTTGATTAGTGTGGCAGGAGGGTTTTAGTTAACAGTTAACAGTGAATAGTTAACAGCGACGCGATCAGCTTAATAGGGTTTTGCAACGCATGAGGCCGCGCTCAGTATCTGGGCGCGGCCTCATGCGTTTAAGTTGCGGCTACGTGTCTCGCGCAACTATTCACTGTTAACTGTTCACTCTCCCAGAGCGCCCAACTCAAAACGCCGACCATTACTATCCACAAACAACTTCCCTCTTCCTCAAACGCCCATGACTCGGGGCTCCGACGGTGCATCTCTACCAAATAGCGGACTTGCATTGTTTGATTTACCACCTGCTTTGCCCGGTGCTCTGAGTGTCCACGGTCTTGTTATGGCGAACTCACCTGCCAGGACAATCAGATAGCCGGCCAAGAGTTTCTTAATGCCAAAAGGTGATTCAAAATCAATACCAGGCAAATACTATAAAAGCCAAGGAACAAAAAAACATAAAAGCTAAGAACCCCTTATCCATACCAAGATCAAGACAGCTAATACTAGGTTTTTTTCTATCGTAATAAATCCAAATCTTCTTATTAGACAAGGATCGAATATAAATTTTTCTCGCCAACCTAGGGTTTTGCCCAACAAAAAGAGAGGGAAAGCACTATCCTTTATGCCCACCTTATTATTTTTATATCTTTTCCCGTCAACCGTATATTCGTACTGAACATCAACCGATCCCGACACCTCATTACTAACTCTGCTTTTTTTCCATATTTTTTTTATTATCACACCTTTTGTTCTACCCCACTTTCTAATCTTTACGAATAGTACATACCAAAAGAAGCAGCCCATCATAAAGCCAGACATGGTCAAAAAGAAAAACTGGACATAGAAGTTATCGTTATCAAAGGGAAATGGCGTCATTGACACCCCCTCCTGCAAGATATTGCTGCATCTAATATCATTTTCTGTATCTGAGAAACAATCACAAACAATATTGTTGAGAAAATAGAGCCGAGCGAACAATCAGGGATAAGCATAAACTTACCACGCAGCCAGCTCCTGACCAGCAAGGTTCCGTGAAACAGCCCCATCTGCCACTCAGCCACATCTTCCACCGACCAGACCTCTACACGAGCCCGATCTACTTACCACCACATGGTAATAGTTCGACATGACGGCATAAGCACACAGATCGATAGCGAAAAGCTCCACCAGAACCCCCAGCCTGTCTACCACCTACTGGCGGCGATGCTCGTAGTCCTGGCCGGAATAATGATCCTGGCCACACAAGAACGCTCTGCGAACACAGCCACAGATGCAGTGATAATAGGGCACCTCATCCAGAGAGACTTGGGAATATCGGACTCGAGTCATGGAAAGGCCTCCTTGCTGTTCCATAACCACACAATACTGATCAAAAAATCAGTAAATCATCAGAACGCCGCTACTGACCTTGTAGGATATTCTCTAATTCGTGCGTGCCCCGTTGCTTGTCCTTTAGTGAATTATGTTTGACTAGGTAGCTGAAACCTTCGTCTTATAATAATAAAAACGACCCCGTACAGCAGCACTGAAAAATAAACAGCTTCTTCAGCATTCTCTATCCCGGAGTAATAAGCCGCCACCGACCACAATAAAACACCCAAAAATGGCGCACCAACTAAAGAATAAACAGCGACTCTTCTAAGGTTAAAGCCTCTGCTCTTGGATACAGGGCTTACCCTGTTGTTTTTTATACAGACACTAAAGTCGACTATAAAGATAAGCGCAAAAGCTAAAATAGCATCAAAAAAACTAACCGCATGCAAAGAAAAAGATAAATACATACAAAGAAAGCAAGACAAAACAAAAATGAGCATTTCAAAGCCGAACCTTGCACGCCCCAACCCATTTCCATAAATCAATATAAGCTGAAAAACCAGAAAAAAAGCATACAATGTAATCTTTTCGCCTATTCTTCCCGTGGCAAATTGCAAAATCGTAAAAAAAAGCAAAGACAATAAAAACCAAGCGCTCGACTTCATTAATCTTCCCTTTTACAAGTTTGAGTCAACCCCCACGAAACCAAACCACTGAATAGAAAAGCCATTACAGCAGCCGCCCCCTTAATCAAGGCCGATGCTGCCACAATAAATATCAGCCACAGTTTAAAAGCTATTAAAATCATAGCAATGACTAATATTGTAATTGCCACACCAGGACCACAGTTATCGAAATTAAAAACCGCATTAACTCCAGCCCATAGAGCCCCAAAAACTTGCTTAATTACATCAAAGGAAATACCAGCCACCAAGAATTTTTCATCCCCTGAGAATCCTGTATTCCCCCCATTTTCTCCACCGGCGATAAGATAGGCTCCAGCCCCTGTGTGTGAGTCAATCACAGTATACCCAGTAGATTGTCGTCCAAAGAAATTAACAGGCCTCTCATGTGCAGTTACTTCCTTCCCTGCATTCACAGAATTCCGAATATCGCTCTTTATTTCACTGGAAAGCTGTAAATTGGGAAGGGCAATAGACAGGTTATCCTGAGTAATCGTCCAGATCTTCTGGCCCTCAGCCGCCGCAATCTGGACCGCTTTAACCGCACTGATACCATGAGCCGGGGCCTCCTCGGTGCTGAACATCTTCTCCGGCACCAGGTGCTCCATGGCCGACATTCTGGCGCCCTGGGCACGATTGAAGGAAACCCAGCGCTGATGGTCATTTTCCTTATCCACCCGGCTACCTGTCATATGATCCACGTCCATGGTCAGGCCTTCCGCCTTCACATCTCTCGGGACACCAAACCAGTACTGCGGCGTCAAACTCGTTTTGAACAAACCGTAACTCGGCGCACGATAGCCTATGCTGCTGGCTTGCTTCTGGGCGATCTGATCCTGCACGTCGTTCAGGGCGAAGTAGCTCAGAATGGTGCTATACAGCAGGTCACCCACGACTTGCTGCTTGGTCAAGCCGGCAAAGTCCTCTGACTCCAGCTTTTGCTGGGTAGACTCCAGATCGGTTTGCAGGGCTTGCGCCTGTTGCTGGCTGATGCCTTGCAGGTTCAGCGCCAAAGCCCGGTATTCGCCTGCTACAGGTTGGTTACGTGTGGTACGCCAGCCACGGCCCGGTTGCCAATAGCCCATTTCTGAGAGCAGCTCTTCTCCCATTGCCATATTGCTTACTGCGGTGGCCGCGATGCCATCGTCTATGGCGAATTCACCTGTCAGAGCAATCAGATAACCCGGCAAGGTATCCGGTATGTCGTTCGGGTCGATTTCACCGTTTTCATCTGGCTCTGGTAGATAGCTGGCCAGAGTCTCCTCATCGTCAGGGGTGGCCGGCTTGAAAGATAATGAAAGCTTCTTGCCGGCCAGGGCAACTGTCGGCTGCTCGATTCTCAGAAGCTGGGTATCCGGTGTGCCGTACAGGCTGGTATGAAGCTGGTACTGGAATTTCCAGCGCAGGCTGTCCGGCAGTTCGGATGCCACCAGCTTACGGGTCAGTAATTCATAAGGCAGGCTGATTGCCAGTTGTTCGTGGATGACCTCCTTGATGCTGTGCGTGCCCAACACATCGCCTACTGAAGCATCCGGAGCCTGGTTCTCCAGAAAGCCTTCCAACTGGGCGCGATAGTCGGTCAGGGAATCTTCCATGGCTTGCTGCGGAACACCCTGTACCCAGCCTTCCTCTTCGTTGATAGTGCTTTGCTCCTGGATAGTCTGCGCCAGGCCTTCCGCATCGAAGGGCACCTGTTCTTCCAGGGCCATCCCCTCGCTGTATTCATACTGCTTGAAGCTCGCATCCATGGGCACCCAGCTATCGCCTACCCGATGCACGGCACCCCGGCTGGGTTGATAGTCGATCCAGGCTTCTACCCAGACATGCTCCAGCTTCGTATGGCTAACTTTGCCCCCGGAAACCATACCGATGTTGGGAATACCGCCCTGCCCCAAGAGGTTCCCCGCTGCTTCCGGGGTGTTCACGTTTCCCACCCAGTTCATCACCTTGTCGGCAGGCATTTGTACGGTACCAAAGGCGTAGCGGGCCGGAATGTTGGCCGCCCGCAGCAGCGAGATGAGCAGACTGGCAGTGTCGAAAGCGTTGCCCTTGCCATGTTGCAAGGTGTATTCCGCCCCCTGTATGGAGCCGTAACTGGGGATAAACTCGATATTGTTGCGTACCCACTGGTAGATCTTTACCGGGTCATCGTCCAGCTCTTCAGCTTTTGCGCTGATGGCTTCGGAAAGGGGTGCGTCCAGCGTTGCGGCCAAGTCATCTTCGGTGGGGCCGCCGGGGTTGCCCAGCATATCAGGAGTGATGACATTACTAGCCAGTTGCACTCCCTGCTCGAAAAGCGGAAACCCGCTGCGGGCGCTCAGCTCGTCGGCGCTTTCCGCCGGTTTTGGCGTTTGGCTCGGGTCCGGGGTGCTCCAGGGCAGATTATTGGGATCGAAAGGATCGCGAGGCTTGCTGAGCGTGAAGCCGTCCATCCATTGTTTCAGGGAAGCTGCTGCTTCCTGTTGTTCGCTGAGGCTTTCCGCGTCAAGCAGGGCTGACAGGCGCGCCTGCATGGCTTCGTAGCGGCTCTGATATTCCGCCTTTGCGTGCTCATTGCGTTGGCGAACCCGGGCAGGCAGGTTCTTGTTTTTCAGTCTCTGCTCTGTTTTCTGGAATGCCTTGAGCGCTTTCTGGTGCAGCTTGTCGGCACGCTTGGCCAGCCAAGCGAGATCACTGGTCTCTTCCAGGGTTAGCTGGCTTAGACCAATGGCAGTCAGCACATTATCCAGTGTGCCCCCTTCATCAGCCAGGCGACGGTCAATTACCGCTTTACGGTCGTTGGTCTTGTCACGCACATGCTTAAGCACTTGGTGCAGGTGCTGGTTCTTGGCCTCCCATTGTGCCTGGCGATGTTGCTCTTTCTGCCGCTCGGTTTCGATGGCCAGGGCCCAGGAAGGCCAGATTACCGCATTGAGGAAGAGCGCCAGAATGCTAATGGCAACGGTTCGGAAGAAGCGGCGTGATTCCCGCAATACTTCGATGGCCGGGGCCTCTTCCAAGGGCTCGCGCTTCACTGTTTCACGGAGTAGACGCTTACCGTAATCCTGATCTGTTCTCATTGTCATTGCTCTTCCCCCTTACTGCCCCAATACGTCCAGAGTGGTCCCCACAGGGCCGTATTCCACCAAGCCTTGATCTGTGCCGACGTCGATTTTCCCCTGCAATCTGATTTCCCCAGGCTGGTCCGGCAGCCTGACCCAGAATTGCCATTGCTGCTCCTGGCCTGCCTCGATATGGAAGGGCCAAAGAAGGCTGCCATCATCCGCTAGGCGGCCTGTACCCGCGTCAACTGCCTCGGTGCCAGACGGCAAGATCAAACTCACCTGACCCGCCACAGGTAGACCCTGGTTGGTCAGCGTTAAGCTCAACGGGATCACCTTTCCTGCCACGGGAGACAGCGCTTGCGGGTGGATATGATCGAGAGCATGGGTAATCAGACTTGCCTGGGTACTTTCAAGCCCCGCGACAGTGGCTTCCGCCAGGACATCGAAGCCCATGTAGACGCCCCGCCCCTGCCCATAGGCATAGTCGGTGACGGATACGCCCCCTGACGGCAAATAATGCGCCAGCGCATTGGCGCCATTCAGTTGTACACGCAGTGGTTTGCCGTGGAGAGCCAGAGAAAAGCTGTCCTCTCCGGCATGGATGGGCGAATCACCCAGAGCGATCCCCCGAACTTTGGGTAGCTTGCCACGAGCGCTGATGCCCAAGGCTGATTCCAGCCGGCCATTACGCTTGTCGTGATACCCGGCATAGAGCAGTCCGGCGCCATCAGCTACGGCCTCGACCAGCTCATGTTGTGTGCTTTCCGGTATTTTGACCGCTTCATGGAACAAGCCATAAACGGTATAACCACCGGTCTCGAACTCGCGAACGAAGTCGTCCGCCGTGCTGACCAAGGTATAGGACCAACCAGCCTCTTCCAGCAATTGCTGCAGGAAGCGACGCTGAGACAAGGCGGTGGGTGCGCCATCCGAGTCATAGGGTTCAGCGCTATCAATCGCCAGCACCTGATCTATGATATAGCTTTCCTGTTGCAACCCGGGATACAGCGATTGGCAGTCAGGGGTCAGCAGTCCACTGTCATGCAAAACGGGATTACCATTCTGCCAATGGGTTGCCACAACCCGGACAGGAGACGACAACTCTGCCTGGTTAACTGGCGCCAACGTGAAGGCCACATGGCTGGCACTGCTTCGCAGTATTGCCACATCGGCCTTGGTGCCCGGGTTGTTGTTAAGTACGCCAGAGGCTTGGCCTATCGACACCGTTTCAGCATCAAGAAGATCGCCGCCGGCGGAGTAGACTTCCAGCAGGACCTGATCCCGGGGAAGCAGCACGACATCAGGCTGGAAGTGCAGATCCAACTGACCCACACCCTGACAAGATCCTACTGCCGCCCCATCGACCAAGGCCAGCAGGCGCCCCCTGCCCTCAAGGGCAAAGGCTGCTGGTAGTTTGTCGGCGATGGAGAAGGTACGAGAGGCAAGAATACGCTCATTGCCACCCACATGAGTTGTAAGGACAGCCGCATAGGTCGCACCAATGGGGGCCAAGGCAAGCCACGACTGGCTACTTGCATCACTCTCCTCAATGGGGAGTTCATCCACACTATTTTGCCACTGAGCGACTACTTGTTCTGTTTCAGGGTCGACAATGGAGAGAGTTACCGGGACATCCGCCATGTCCGCGTTACCCTCATTACTCACTGTAGTATTGATAGTCAGGTACTCGGATCGAAACACCGGATCCGCATTGATCTGGATATCACCCTGCAACCCTGCGCCATCCATCGCAGTTGACAGGACTTCAAAGCCGGTATGCGCTTCTGCCAGCAGGCTTTCCTGCTGATCACGCACCTCCAGGGTCAGGGTATAGTCGCCTGGGCTGACGCCATCCAGCTCAATACGGTATTCAATATCATGGAACCCCTGCGGACCGATTTGTGGCAGGTTTGCTTCCTGCTCCCAAACCTTTTCGCCATCTGGCGCATACAACGCGGTGTGGGCCAAGGCTTCATTTAACTGCGCATTCAATGCCGGATTACTAATGCGGTCCTGAACTGTCACTGTTTCGCCCGGGAAGTAACCAGGCTTATCGGTATGGATGCTGGCCGCGGTTTGCGCCTGATCAGCGGAGACTATCTCGAATGGGCTTACCGCTTCATCGATCTTCAATCCATTCTGATCGAACAATGCAATGTGGGCCACATATTCACCGACATAAGCAGACCCTGTGTTCCAGGTAACTGGGGAAAGGGTTTTATGCTCTCCGTCAGACAAATAGATATCACTGAAATAGCGGACATCATTAACCAGATTTCCCGCAGCATCATGGATGGAAATCTGTGCATCTACCACTGAATCGAAACTGCTCAGACTGGTTACCGTCGAGCCTATTTCGACAAGCTGATTCGATGAATAAGTAAACCGATCGGTAGTGATAGATTGTTTGTAGGCGGATGCCAACACCTTAGCGAATTGCGGCTCCAGGTCTCGACGGACTCGGTTGCCGTTTATATCTTCATAGGTAAGCACAATAGATTGGGTTACCAGCCGATCCTCTCCCGGTATGGGATTACGAAGCAGCACGCCGAAATCCAGGGCAGCCTGCTCCCCCGTACCAAAGGTAGGGAAATCCCACTCGACCCGGGTTCCATTCTCATCACTTTCAATGCGGTCAGGCGGCACCTGGAAGCTACCCGAATTTATCTCAATGTCGGTTTTCCCCAGCAGCGCCGACACAGTTACATCGCGGATTTCTGCCTCGATAACCTTGATTTTAACGGGATGAGGAAGCGCAGCTCTGCCACGATCATCAATTGCAGTGAAGGTAATGATATGTTCGCCCTGCTGGGCCTCTGTTGGAGTCCAGTTCAGTGTCCCCGTTGCCGGATTCCCCGGCATTGACGTCAAGTTGGCCCCTGAAGGCAGGCCAACATGATCTACAGAAACGGCATCCGAAGTATCCGGATCTGTTGCTCTAAGATCTAATGAAAAGGGCCTGTTAGCTGGTGCCAAAATTGTAGTATTCGCTGGCGGAGTAGGTGGAATAGTGAATTGAGGTGCCGCATTATCGGCAAAATCCTGTACCTGAATCAGGAAATCGATCGCCGTTGAGCTTTTGGCTTGGCCATCGCTACCGATATCTTCCATTTTCACTTGCAGTGCATACATGCCCAAAGCAGCGCTGGATGGAATTTCCCATCGAACAATCCCCGTTTCAGAATCAATCTTGATTGGGAATGAGCTCCCCCCTGGCAGTGCCCCAATCGAAGACTCCGAACTGGGAGAGAAACTCCAGCGAAGAGGATCTCCATCATCGCGTGCAGGAACGGAGAATGTGCAAACGTCTCCACGTGGGCAAGTCACAATCGGAGGAAGATTGCTGGAAGGAGGGGTATTCGGCACTGACAGATCCACTGACGCACGCACCAGGAAACTACTTGCCGGGTTACGCAATCCACCAATCCTGCAACACCCACTCGCACTCATGATCCATGGCTGACCATTTGTGTTAACCGGTGCAGGATAGGTTTTTCGAATTGCACTATCGCCCGTCTGGGTTGATTTGCTTACGGCAACCACCCAGTCTTGAGCCGCACTGTAGGCGACAACCTCGAAATTTATCGACCCTAAAGAGGTACCATCACCAAAGTTCAAACGCGCACCAGGACGAATAATATCGCCTATTTGAGGGCGCCTATCTGGAGCACTTCCCCGAAAATAGCTGCGTCGCCATGCGGTGGTGAAGGAAATATCAATCGTATTTTCCGCTATATCAGGCCTTGGCTCCCAAGTCAGATGGCCGAAGCGAAAATGAGAGGCTTCCACTCCACGCATCAACATCAGCAGGATTAAACCCGCCAAGATTCTTACCATGGTTTTAAAAGCTATATTATTCTGCTTCATTGCGCCTCTCCC
This sequence comes from Alcanivorax sp., assembly GCF_019431375.1. Lineage (NCBI taxonomy): Bacteria > Pseudomonadati > Pseudomonadota > Gammaproteobacteria > Oceanospirillales > Alcanivoracaceae > Alcanivorax > Alcanivorax sp. The sequence continues at coordinate 399,252 of NZ_CP080267.1, read as the reverse complement.
CTAAGACGAACTTCGACCCCCATATTTGTATCGCCCTCCGGCACAACGACTGAGGGAGACAACCCCTGCTCAATCTCCAGACGAGTACCTGGTGCAACATACAATGGCGCTCCCTGAATAGCCTTTGGCTGCACACTTCCTGCCTGCACGCGGATGGTGTGTTCTCCAGGGTGTTCAAATGTCAAAGGCACAGCATCTAGAACGGCACGTTTTTGAGGCTGGCCAGGTTCAAGCTCAATAGCCCACTGGCCATTGTGCATAACTTTTCCATCAGGCGAGACAAGTTGAAAGTCCCCGGATAAAGAAGATGGCATATTGGAGTAATGCAAAGCCTGTACAGAAAAAGCGACATCTTCTGTGGCACCTTGGGTGGTGTATGTAGGCTCCGGTTTGATGATCAGTAGCTCAACGTTTTGCGTTGCCACTACCGAAATCGTGACCTCATGCTCTGCCAACACAGCCCCTTCAGAGGCATCTACGGCTTGAACCACGATGCGATATTCCCCAGGCGGGAATGCATCGGTATTCCAATTGGCGGGCACAATTTCTTGCTGACCAGGCTCCAGTGTAATGAACGCTTCTGTATCACCATGATGGTGATGGCTATGACCATCATGTCCCTCTTCCAGATCAACAGCCGGATACTGTTCAAACAAATCACCATTACTACCAAAAACATTGACATAAAGGCGTACTGTCCTTGGTCTATCTCCCTGATTCCTCAATGTACTTTCAAGAAGTACAGCGTTATAAGCCTGATATTGATTCCTGTCCGTGGTCAGCGCTTCAAATCCAACCCCTTCAACTGATGCTTTTTGCAAGGGAATATCCAGATTGATGTTACCCGGCTCCTGTATCGTCAAATTCATGGCTGCGGATAGGTAACCAGAAAAAGAGGCGCGGATATCAAACTCCGTCACACTGATTCCTTCCAGCCTATAAGCGCCCTCAGCATCGCTAACTGCCTCAACTCCAGCAGCGCTAACTTTAGCACCGGATAACGAAGCACCAGACTCACTGTCTTTTACCTTTCCAGAAATCGTCGTCGTTGCACTCTGTTTTCGAAGAGCAACAACGCCCAAATCGTTACCTCCTACTGCCGGAATAAAACCGATCACCGTATTTTCGTAGCCGGACATAGATAATTGAACTTGAGTTTCTTCCACTTCCAGGCCTTCAAGTATGAAAGAACCATTGCTTGAGCTTTTTGCACTAAGCCCTTTTTCCAATACTTCTACTGATACGTTCCCTAACCCTTCGCCGGTATCAGAATCAACAACCTTGCCCTGAACGGAAACATCCTGAGGAGGAGGATTGCCTTCCAGATAAAGTACGGGAGAGAAATTAAGGTGGCTTCCAGCCACAACAGAAGCGGCAGCAGTGACCGTTACATAGCCCTCCGAACTGACCGCTAATTGAATGTCGCCTGGCAAGGAAGACAGAGCGTACCGGCCATTTTCATCCGAAACGGTTTGCCCGGCTGAAGCCCCAGCCAAAGAGACCTGCGCTCCGGGAATTGGAATCCCTTGGGCATCCCTTATCACCCCACTGATGAGCCCGCTATCAGGTAGCGGGCTCATTTCAATAGTCCCTACACTCAGGTGCTGGCCTGCCCCAACGCGGCCACTCTGATTCACCCCCTGAAACCCACTAGCTTGATAGGACAGGGTGTAATCATACGGCTCCATATCGGTCAGCCGGAAACGGCCATCTTGGCCACTTTGTGCGCTATAACTACTATCTCCCTGGGCAGTGACTACTACGTTTTCTATGGGCTGGCGGGTATTGCTGTCGATGACCTGCCCCTCAATGCTTCCAGCACTGGGGTCAACGGGTTCTGGAGCGGTGGAGACTTGATAAAGGGCGCGCAACGCCAGAGCTGTAGCAAACGCATCACCGCCCCAGCTGCCATTCTCTGCCTGACCGACCTTCAGGTTTTCCAGGCCCGTTTGGTAGCGAGTGCTGTCGGTAATGACAGGAATAAGAGCCTGCAATGCCAATGCAGTCTCCACGATGCTTCCCCAGCCATCACTACTCTGATTAGCGAGAAGATATTCACTAGCTGCAGATATCGAGGCCCCGACAGGATATCGGAACCGGTAACGCTGCAAAGCCTGGCTGGTTATCGCCGTTACGTAAGTGCTAGTAAAATTGGGAGCTTCAGACCAACCGCCATCTGCTTGCTGATTTGAAAGAAGAAAAGTGATGGCTCGATCAAGCTTGTCAGGCGACACAGAATCTCCTGATGCCCATGCATTAAGAGCCAATGCAGTATTCAGCACACTCCCATCATGACCCGGATAGCCTCCAACACCGCCGTTGTAGGCGATTCGTTCTGACACAATGCCAGAATCGATAGTATCCGTTAGCCCGAATTGCTCAGCCAGAAGATCCATTCTGGAATGGAATTCAGAGTGGGAAGAGAGATCAGACTGCAACAAGAAGCCTACTCCCGAGTCACGCTGTGTATCGGATAGGCTTTCCAAGTCGCCTAATGCCAATAGTGACTCAATCGTTGCCTGGTATTCAGTCGAACTCGTCTGATCTGTATAGAAGGCGCCATCCTGGCGTTGCTGCTGCTTTAGCCACTCGACTCCTGAAGGAGTGCTTGCCCAAGCTCCAGAAATAAAGAGAAGGCAGAAAGACAGAAAAAGATAGTAAATACTTCCTAATGAAGCGCCCCGCATCCCCATGCAGCCCCCTAGATTATTAGTCTATTAACCAGCAGGGGCAGAGGCTAGCAGCTGAGCCTATCCAGAGTAATGGGGAATAGATCAAGAGAGCGTAAGAGATTTCCTACATGCGCTGCCCATGAAATCGACACTTATCGCGCAGCTATTAATTATTCATTATTAACTATTAATTACCCCAAGCTGCCCAACTCAAAGCGCCGACCATTACTCTCCACAAACAACTTCCCCTCTTCCTCGAACGCCCAATCCACCAGCTGATAAAACGCAGAACGACCAATCAGGGCTTCCAGGTTTTCGCGGACTAGCAGATACGGTGACGGTTCGCCGGTTTGCGGGTCGGTTTCCACGCGTAGGGGGTGGTTGTCGCCCGCTACCACATGGCTGCCCACATTGGTGGTGAACACCAGTTTGCTCGTGCCGCCCTCTTCCAGGCGCTGTACTTCCACCGCCACAAAAGGGGCATCGTCCACCTGGATGCGCAGTTTTTCCACCGGGGTGATCAGGAAGTAGTCATCGCCTTCGCGCAGCAGGATGGTGGAAAACAAGGTCACCATGCGTTCGCGCTGGATGGGGGAATTCTGGTAGTACCAGGTGCCATCCCGGGCGATGCGCATGTCGATATCCGCATGGCGCTCCGGTTTCCAATGGTGCACCGGCGGCAGACCAGTTTCATCCTTGTCTGCCTTTTCCAGCAGCGCCAACAGTTCCTCCGCCTGTTTCATCGTGGCCCCCGTTGACCCTTGTTGCCCATGCGAATGCCGATCTCGATAAGGAAATCCAGGAAGTCATCCTTGTCGTCAATCAGTTTCTGGTAAAACGGCGATTCCATCAGCGCCACGGCACCATGGGCCAGCGCCCAGGCAGAGCAGATGTGATAGATCGGGTCCACATCTTCCAGTGACCCTTCGGCAATACGTGCCTTGACGATGTCGGTGAGGCGGGCAAAGTTGGCTTCGCGAATGCGGTGCAGCTTATCCACCAGTTCCGGCAGTGCATGGTCCTTGATCACCTTGTTCTCAAGGCGATCGAACAACTGGTAACGCTTGGGATCGCTGATCCGGAAACGGAAGTATTCCCGTGCCAGCCGTTCCTTGTCATCACCGCCGGAGATGGTCTGGAATACCTCGGCCAGATCTTCCTCGTAGCGGAGCATCAACAGCAGGTAAATCTCGTTCTTGGTCTCGAAATGCTTGTAGATGGTGCCCTTGCCGATACCGACCCGGTCGGCAATCATTTCCACGGTCACACGGTCTTCGCCCTCTTCCAGGAAAAGCTCCAGGGCTGCATCTAGAATCTGGCGCTCCCGTTGACGAAATTCCTGCGCCTTGCGCGTGGCTTTTTCCAGGTCACCCATCTATTTCTCCTTGGCGGACATGAAGCCGGACTAAACAGTCGCAATTCTAACGTATTCCATTTTTATAAGCATATCGAACACAGGCCTGTATGAATGAAAGAGCCCACAGCGTTAGCATAGCGTCATGTCTTAGCCGCCAAGCCCGGAGACTCCATGACTCACCCGGAATTCCCCCATCGCGAGGATCTCTTGTATCTCAACCATGCTGCCGTAGCGCCCTGGCCAGTTCGCACCCGGGATGCGGTAGCCGCATTCGCCGATCAGAACTGCGAAATCGGTGCCCGTGATTACCCCCATTGGCTGAAAGTGGAGCAGCGCCTGCGCGAAAGGTTGTCCACGCTGATTGGCGGGGTCAGCACCGACGAGATCGCCCTGCTGAAAAACACCTCCGAGGGGCTGTCGGTGATTGCCCAGGGCATTGACTGGCAGGCCGGCGACCAGATCGTGATCAGCGATCAGGAGTTCCCCTCCAACCGTATTCCCTGGGAGGCCCTGGCGGATCAGGGCGTGGACGTGGTTACCGTGAGCCTGGATACGCCGCAACCGGAACAGGCGGTGATTGATTCACTGGGGCCGCGAACCCGGCTGGTCTCGTTGTCTGCAGTACAGTACGGCACCGGGCTGCTGATGGACATGGCCCCCATCGGCGCCGCCTGCCGAGAACGGGACATTCTGTTCTGTGTGGATGCCATCCAGATCCTCGGCGCCCTGCCCTTTTCCGCCGAGCAGGCCAAGGCGGACTTTGTAGTGGCCGACGGTCACAAATGGATGCTGGGCCCGGAGGGGCTGGCATTGTTCTATTGCCGCCGGGAAGTGCAGGACAGGCTGACCCTGCGCCAGCACGGCTGGCATATGGTGGCCAATGCGGGTAACTACACCACCACCGACTGGCAAGTGGCCAATAACGCCCGCCGTTTCGAATGCGGCAGCCCCAATATGCTGGGCGCCCATGCCCTGGAGGCATCCCTGTCCCTGCTCGAAGAGGAAGGCATGACCCAGGTGGCGGCAGCCCTGCAAGACCGGGTTCAGCGGCTGATCGACGGTCTGCGGGAACGGGGTGCCACCTTGCTGAGCCCCACGGACCGGCAACGCCGGGCCGGCATTGTCACCTTTTCCCTGCCCGGGGAAGCGCCGTCAGACACCTTCCAACGTTTGCGCCAGGCCGGGGTAGTCTGTGCGGAACGCGGTGGCGGGGTGCGTTTTTCGCCCCATTTCTATACCGACTATTCGGTCATCGACCGGGCCCTGGCCTTGTTGTAAGCTCCAGAACCTCTTTTTTTCACACACGGAGCCACCATGAGTCGACAACTGGCCTTCTACCAATGGATTTGCCGCCGCCTGCAGCGCGACGAGCAGTTCAGTGGCCAGCCCAGTGCCGACCTGGACAGCCTGCGCACGGTACTCAAACCCTGTGATGTGCTGCTGGTGGCCGGCCACAGCAATGTGGACCGCACCTTCAAGGTAATCGGCGACAGCCGCTTTGCCCGGGCGGTGCTTTATATCGGTCGGCTTCATGACGTGGCAGACCCGGCCCTGCGCGCCCTGCTGGCGGATTACACCCCCTGCGAACCGGATACCCAATTGGTGATTGATGCGCGGCTGGAACGGGGGCTGATCGTGGAGCCCCTGTCCGCCCTGGAAGGTCGGCAGATCCGTGTCTGCCGGGCCCAGGGGCTGAGCGACAATGAAGCCCAGGACGTACTGCGATACGCCATCAGCCGCATCGGCGCTGGCAGCAGCCAATCCTGGGGGGCGCTGGCCTTGCTGACCCTGATGCCCTGGCGATGGCTGCCGCTGCGCTGGCGCATCGGCCTGTTCCGGCGCTGGGCCGGGGAGCTGACCCGGGCACTGACAGGCACCGTGGTCGCCGATGCATTCAGCTTCGTGCAATTTCCGGTGCTGCCGCTGGTGAAAGAAGACCGTTCCGGCAGCCGCCTGCTGCGACTGCAACCGCGGGCCATCACCGCTGCGGATTTCGATCACTCACCCTACTTCGAGATTATCAAGGCGCCCTTCCAGTTGACGGAAATCCCCAAGGGAATGGATGCGGTTCCCTGGAAAGGCAATCAGGGGGCGCTGGCGCCGGAGCGCCAGCGCCACTTGTCACTGGTGGAGCCGTCGAGCGGCAACCAGAGCTAGCCCCAGCAGTCCCAGAAACGACAGGCTGCCACCCCCACCGCCACCACCGCCGCCACTCTCTGGCGTGGCACTACCTCCACTGCTGGCGCTGCGCGCCTGGGCGGGTCGGGTGTACGCCTTGGCATCGCCGGCGGGGAAATCCCCATTATCCGTCCACACCTGCACGGTCATGGGATCATAGCCGTCACCGGAGAGCAGCAGTTTCTGCGCCGCCGACTGACCGGGTGCCAGGTCCCCCAGACCGCACTGGACACTGCGACTGCCACTGCAGTTTTCCGGTAACTCCACGGTCTGCCAACCACTGGGCAGCGAGAAGCCCACCCTTACCCGGGCCGCACTCTGGTGCGTGGCCACATTACGTACCAGGGCATCGACACGCACATGACCATCGCTCCCCCGGTTGGTGGTCAGGCTGAGCACCACATCCGGCTCATTGCTGAATACCAGATTGAATGACTCGCTACGCAGGCTGAAGTAATCGTGGGAGTCGCTGATCGGACTCACCCGTATCTGGTCTGCCCATCGTGTGGACGCTTTCAGAGTCATGGCATAGCTGGCGCTGGTCTGCCCCAGAGCCAGGAAGAGACTGCTTCGACAGTCGGTGTAGCCCGTATAGCTTCGGCACGACATCCCCGGAACCGATACGGACAGACCGGGTTGATGCTCAATACGCAGGCCCACATTGTAGGCGTCGTTACGGGTACTGGTGTTGGCAATGCGTGGGTACAGGGTTACCGCACTGGAGGTGTTGCGGTACTTGTCACCGTTCAGGCCTTCGGTCTGCAGATCCACCAGCCCGCCGGAGGTGGTCTCTTCCAACCACGGCAGATAACGATCCACACGGCTGTAAACCGCCGGCACCCCATCGGTGGCGCAGGTTTTATGACCGTAGCTGGTCACCCCCACCAACCACTGGTGGCCATCCTTGCGGTAAACCAGTGGCCCACCGCTGTCGCCCCGGCAGGAATCCTGCTTCTGGCCCTGGGGATTCATCTCGCCGGCACAGATCTGGTTGCCGGTGATATTGCTCCACTGGCTGGCGCAGTAGTCTGGCGAGACATAATCCAGATCCACTTTTTGCAGGGTCTCGGTCAGGGCATGGCCATCGGGGCTGGTGGAGCCCCAACCCAGCACTTCCAGGGCTTCATCGTGGCTGCCCGCCGCCAGCTCGGTCACGATATGGGGCTTGGCCATATCCAGCGGTGTGAACCGGCTCGGCGCCGCCAGCTTGAGCAGTGCCAGATCATTGTGGAAGTGGGTGGCGTTGTAAGAGGGGTGCACCTGCAGTTCGGTGACTGCCAGTTGCTCCGGGGCTTGCGTGGTAGTGCGGTTAACGCTGCCCAGGGAGACGAACAACATGTCTGCCTCGACATTTTCCACACAGTGGGCGGCGGTCAGCACCCATCGGGGGGCAATCAGGGTGCCACCACACAGCGTCGCCGCAAAATCGGGATTGCCGGACCGACTGATTTCCACCTCGGCCATCCACGGCCGTACCTGTGTGACATCCTGTCCCCCGATCACCCGGGGTTGGGCTTCCAACGCCGATACCGTCTGAACCAGACCTGCCCCCAGTAGCAGGGCCACCATCAAACGATACATAAGATTACCCTCAGTTAGCGTTTCGTTACGCAACGCATACTAACTAAGGATTTCGGCCTATACCTGTGACCTGGTTCTGATATTAGAACGATGGCACCCAGGTACCAGAAGATAGTGAAAAATGACTGTTGAGTCCCGTCATTTTGTCGCAACTTTCGTCGCTTTTTGCGACAGATACCGTCATATTGCGCGAAGTTTTACTGCATATTTTTTATCATGCAAAACACTTTGCATTAAAGCAACCTTTTACAACATTCACACCGCATTGTCCGACTGACTCATCAGTCGGCACTGTTGTCCTGCAGGTCTTCGGTGTCTTCTTCCTCTGCCGGTGCCGGCAGGCTGCGGCGAGCCTTGGCACCCAGCTCTTTCAACTGATGCGCCTGGCGCAGCAGGTTACCATTGCCACTGGTAAGGCGTTTGCGAGTCTGCTCCCAGGACGATGTTGCCTTGGCAAGCTTGTCACCCACGTCTTCCAGGGATTCCGTGACCAACGACACCTGATCACAGATTTTTCCGGCACGGGCGGCGATATCCAGCGCATTGCGGTTCTGGTACTCATAGCGCCAGATGTTCTGGATGGTGCGCAACGTCACCAGCAAGGTGGTGGGGCTGACCAGCACGATGTTGCGGGCGAAGGCATCGGTGTAGAGGCTGGAATCCTGCTCCATGGCCACCATGAAGGCACCTTCGATGGGAATGAATAGCAGCACGAAGTCCAGGCTGCGAATCCCTTCCAGGCCGCTGTAATCCTTGATATCCAGCCCCTTGATATGACTGCGCAGGGACATCAGGTGATCGCGCAGGGCCTGCTCCCGTTCTTCACTGGTGGAGGCCGATGACAACCGCTCATAGGCCACCAGGGAGACCTTGGCGTCGATCACCACGTCCTTGTTTTCGGGCAAATGAACAATGGCATCGGGCAGGCGCCGCTGGCCGCTTTCGTCTTTCAGGGTGACCTGGGTTTCATACTCGCGCCCACGGGTCAGCCCGGAGGATTCCAGCACCCGCTCGAGGATCATTTCCCCCCAATTACCCTGGGTTTTCACCTGACCTTTCAGGGCATCGGTGAGGTTGCGGGCGTCCTCGTGCATCTGCTGGTTGAGGCTGCGCAGCTGGCCCAATTGTTCAATCAGGGAGGCCTGGGCGCGGGTCTCGTCACTGTGGATCTGGTCGACCCGGCGGCGGAAGTCCGCCAGTTGCTCGCGGAACGGCTTGAGCATGCCGTCCAGCCCCTGCTGCTGCTGTTCCTGCAGCTGCTTGCCCCGTTGTTCGAAAATACGCGCGGACAGGTTTTCGAATTCCTGCTTGAGCTGTTCGCGGCTCTTCTCGGCAAAGGTCAGTTTTTCTTCCTGGCCGGCCAGCCGCTCTTCCAGCCGTGCCTTGTCCGAGGCCAGCTGCTGCAGACGGGACTCACTGTCCTGCAACCGGCGCTGGCTGGTTTCCAGCTGCTCACGCAGCAGCGGTACCTGGGCCAGCGGTTCGGACAGCGCCTGCTTCTGGGCCACCAGCTCCGCTTCCCGGCCAGCGCTACGACGGCGCTCGATCAACAGCACCAGCAGCGCCGCAAAGACCGCACCGCCAAGGGCGGCCAGCCCCAGCATCACATTCGGATTCATGGTTGCGCCTTGTTGAAGAGAGTAAAGAAATTGTCGCGGGTAATGCGCGCCAGTTCGTCCACGCCGACGCCCTTGAGTTCCGCCACACACTCGGCCACCTGGGCCACATAGCGGGGCTCGTTGGGCTTGCCCCGGAACGGTACCGGCGCCAGCCAGGGGGAATCGGTTTCGATCAGCAGACGCTCCAGCGGCAGGGCTTTGACGGTGTCGCGCAGGGTCTCAGCATTGCGGAAAGTGATAATGCCGGAGATGGAAATATAGAACCCCAGGTCGATAGCTTGCTGCGCCATATCCAGGTCTTCGGTAAAGCAATGCAGTACACCGCGCACCTGCCCCTGGCCATGTTCCCGCAGCAGCGCCAGGGTATCGTCCTTGGCGCCACGGGTATGGATCACCAGCGGCAAGCCGGTCTCACGCGCCGCCTGAATATGAGCGACAAAATAACGTTGCTGCCAGTCCCGCTGTTCTTTGGCGTAGAAGTAATCCAGTCCGGTTTCACCAATCGCCACCACCTTGGGGTGCGCCGCCCTTTCCACCAGCTCACCGACCTGGGGTTCACGGGATTCCTTGTAGAGCGGATGCACGCCAACACTGGCGTAAACATGATCATGCTGCTCGGCCAGTGCCTGCACATCGGGAAAGCTTTCCAGATCCACGCCAATGCACAACATGTGGCTGACGCCCGCCTCGGCGGTGGCGGCCATCATGGCATCAAAGTCCCCGTTATGGGCGTCCAGATTGAGGCGATCCAGGTGGCAGTGGGAATCCACAAAAGCGACATCAGACATTCAATGCTCCAGCATGACAAACGCGGGCATTGTAGCGTAGATGGGCGATAGGCACGACGACTGACGCCGGGTGCCTGACGCAAAAAAGCGGCAACCCCTACCGGGGAAAATTGCCGCTTTTGGCCTTTGAAACTGTCTGGCCCTGTTTGGGGTTTTATAGCCTCAGACGTCTGACGCCCTACATCGTATGTGTCGGACGGTCGGATTCCAGAGAGCCGGCCAGGTGGTTTTCAATGGTGACCCGGGCGGTGTCGTCCTGGTCGGAGAACTGCACGCCGATACCGGCGCTGCGATTGCCCTGGGCCCCTTTCGGTGTGATCCAGACCACCTTGCCAGCCACCGGGATCTTGTCCGGCTCATCCATGATGTTGAGCAACAGGAAGATTTCCTCACCCAGCTTGTATTGCTTGTCGGTGGGGATGAACAGGCCGCCATTGGTGATGAAGGGCATGTAAGCGGAATACAGTACCGCCTTGTCCTTGATGGAAAGCGACAGGATGCCGCTGCGGCCGCCGGGCATTTTCATAGGGGGTGCCTCGTGTGACATACCAGCTGGCCGCTCACCCATCAGCGGCACGGCACAACCAGTAAGACTTTATTATTAATAAGGTAAAGATTAGTGGGCTGCCGCCGCAGCGTCAACGCCCACCAGCACCAGCAACCACTGTTCGTAGAGCAGGTCCTTGTTGGGGTTGGCGCCGGACATCAATGCCCGTCGCCCTTCCAGGATCCGCTGGGCAGCGCGCAACAGGCGGGCCGGCGGTACCGCCCGGGACAATCGGGTCAGCAAGGGCGCCAGTGACGGGTCCGCGCTTTGCTGCCCGGAATAGGCCTGATTCAGGCAGCGGGACAGCCAGCCATAGATCACCCCGGCCATTTCCGTTGGATCATGCTTTGACAGCATCGGTGAGGCCTGGGACACGGACTGACGCCCTTCCGCCACTGAGACCAGCACTTCCAGCAAACGGGCCCGGTCGGCAAACCACTCGGCCTGCTCCAGGGCCAGGGCTCGCAGAGGCGCCCCCTGGGCCGCATCCAGCAGCGAGCGGGCACTCTCCCCTACCTGGCTCTGTAACCACTCCAGTGCCTGCTCCTGGGGCGGCAGCGGCAGGATACGCTGCTGACAACGGCTACGAATGGTGGGCAGCAACAGGGTCGGCTGATCGCAGACCAGCAGCAGCAACGTCTGGCCACCGGGCTCTTCCAGGGTCTTGAGCAGGGCATTCTGGGCGTTGCGGTTGAGCGCCTCCGCCGGCGCCACAATCGCCACCCGGTAGCCGCTGTACTGAGCGGTGCGGGTGGCAAAGCCCACCAGCTTGCGCACCTGATCAATCTTGATGACCTTGCTCTTGTCTTCCGGGCTGAGCCGGTGCAGGTCCGGGTGGGTGCCTGCGGTACTCAACTGGCAGCCCTGACACTGACCACAGGGCAGACCACCGGCAGGTTTGTCACACAGCAATGTCTGCGCCAGTGACTCTGCCAGCCGCAGCTTGCCGATCCCTTTCGCGCCAGTGATCAGCAACGCATGGGGAAGGCGCCCCTGCTGATGCTGATCCAACAGCTGGGCCATAGTGTCCTGATGCCAGGGACACGGTACCTGGATACGTGCGCGCTCTACGACCATGTGAGCATTTCCTCCAGCAGTGGCTGTAGCTGGGCACGGACCTGCTCCAGATCGCATGAGGCATCCAGCACCCGAAAGCGGCCCGGCTCGTTGCCGGCCCGCTGCTGATAACACTGGCGAATCCGCTCGAAGAACGCCCGGTCTTCCTGCTCAATGCGGTCCAGCGCCGCCCGTTTGCCGGCACGGGCCATGCCCACCTCCACCGGCACATCAAACAGCAGCGTCATGTCGGGTTGGGTATCGCGTACCACCAGCTGCTCCAGACGGGCGATGGCATCGCGATTGAGGCCTCGCCCTGCCCCCTGATAGGCCCAGGTGGCATCCACAAACCGGTCGCTGAGCACCCAGTCGCCCCGCTCCAGGGCCGGACGGATTTTTTCTGCCAGGTGCTGGGCTCGGGCAGCGAACACCAGCAGCAACTCGGTGTCATCCGCCATTCTTTCATCGGTAGGCGCCAGCAGCACATTGCGGATGGATTCCGCCAACGGGGTACCGCCCGGTTCGCGGGTCACCAGCACGGTCTTGCCGGCCTCACGCAACTGACCGGCAAGCCAGTCCAGATTACTGCTCTTGCCGGCGCCTTCGCCGCCTTCCAGGGTGATGAAACGGCCCTTCACTGTGAGCCCCCCGGTGAGGAACGATAGCCTTCGCGGCGGCGTAGCTGATACTCGCGCACCGCTTTCTGATGCTGGGCCAGGGTTTTGGAGAAGTAATGGCTGCCATCCCCCCGGGCAACGAAGTACAGGGACTCGGTTTCCGCCGGGTTTACCGCCGCCTGAATGGCTTCCTCCCCAGGCATGGCAATGGGCGTGGGCGGCAAGCCGGAAATTGTATAGGTGTTGTAGGGGGTGTGGCGGCGCAGATCGGAACGACGAATATTCCCGCTGTAAGCCTCACCCATGCCGTAGATCACCGTGGGGTCAGTCTGCAGGCGCATGCCCTTGCGCAACCGGTTGGTAAAAACGCCGGCAATTTCCGGGCGCTCATCGGGCACCCCGGTTTCCTTTTCAATGATGGACGCCAGAATCAGCGCTTCGTAGGGACTGTCGATGGGCAGATCATCGGCTTTCTGTGACCAGGCCTCCTCCAGCAACGTTTCCTGCCGCTCCAGCGCCCGCCGCAGGATGGTCAGGTCAGAGGTGCCACGGGTATAAAAATAGGTTTCCGGTGCAAACCAGCCTTCCGGGTGCTGATCCGGGCGACCCAGTTTTTCCATGACCTGGTCATCGGTAAGACTGTCCAGGGTATGGGTCAGGCCTTCCTGAGCAGCCAGCCGCAGGCGCAGTTCACGAAAATTCCAGCCTTCCACCAGAGTCAGGCTGCGTTGAATCACTTCTCCGCGATCCATTTTTTCCAGCAGACTGAGCAGAGAGTCGCCAGGCCGCAAGCGATATTCCCCCACATGCATACGCCCGTCCATGTCGGTCAGACTACTGTAGATACGCGCACCCAAACGGCGAAAATCCGCCTGATAACCGTCACCCAGCAAACCCTGTTTTTTCAACCCGTATAGAACCTGGCTTAACCCCGAACCACGCTGAACCTCGACGACTCGTGGCTCTGTCAGCGGCAAGGGCTGATGCAGGTAACTACTGATCCAGGCTGTTACCAGAGGAACGGCCACCACCACCAGCACAACCAGCAGTCCGAAAATTCGAATTTGTTTACGCATGAGAGAAATTGTAGGGCCTGTTTTGCGGAATGAAATAAATTCTTTGCCAGAGCAGTAACGATAGCACTGCGGGAAACATAAGGCAGAAAGGAAAGCACAAACTGCTCAGACGCACTTTCTTCAAAGGGTGGCTATCTTGCCCCTGATTATCTCACACAGCCTGCCAGCGGGTTAACGTGACAGAAAAAGGGCATCTGCAGAGCGCTGCAATTGCAGCACGGAATCCGGTACCGGCCACTGCCATTGCGCCAGTTTACGCACCGGTAGCACGCCGACAACACTGTTGCACAGAAACAGCCCCTGAGCGCCGTGGAGCTGTGACAGCGGTCGCAGATCACAGACCACCTTCTCTCCCCGCCCGGTCAAGTGCTCACGGAGCCACTCACGCATCACCCCGGCCACACCAGCACGGGCCGCCTGCAGGTCCGGCGTCCACCAGTAGGCCTCAAACCGGGCAAACAGATTCATGGCCGTGGCCTCCAGGGGTTGTCGGCGAGGGCTAAGCAACAGCCCTTCGTGCCAGCCCTGACGAGCCACCTCACGGCGGGCCTGTACCTGGGGAAGACGATTGAGATGTTTGAGCCCGGCCAGGGACTCCGGGTGCAATGGCTCATCACACAGGCCCAGCACAATGCCCTGCTCTCGGAGCTGATCGGACCAGACCGGCAGCGCCCCCGCCTGCCATAGCAAGGTTGGCTGTGGGTTCGAGGGAGGCAGGTAACCACGCCCCCCCGGCCCCCGGGTCAGGGTGAGTTTGACCACACCGGGCTTGCCACCCAGAGCAGCAACCCCCTCTTCAACAACCGACAGATAACGGCTTTCCGGCAGGGATGGCAGGCCCAGCACCCGGGCACCGTGCTGCAAACGCCGGTGATGCCCAGGCCAAAGAGGCACCGCACCATCCGCCGTCACCCTCAGGGTTTCAAACAGCCCGTCGCCATAGGCCAGTCCGCGATCACGGGGATTGAGCATCACACCTTCTTGAACAGCAGGGTTCCGTTGGTACCACCGAAACCGAAGGAGTTGGACAGGGCATAGTCGATGTTCCGCTGTTGGGCCGTATTGGCCACCAGGTTCAGATCGCAGCCTTCGTCCGGATCATGCAGGTTGATGGTGGGCGGCGCGATGGAATCACGAATGGCAAGGATGGAGAAGATTGCTTCCACCGCACCGGCCGCACCCAGCAGGTGACCGACCATGGATTTAGTGGAGCTCACCGCCAATTTCTCGGCATGTGCACCAAACAGGGATTTGATGGCGGCAATTTCTGCCAGATCGCCCATCTGGGTAGACGTGCCATGGGCATTGATATAGTCCACCTGATCAGCGGAAACCCCGGCATTGCGCAGGGCATTTTCCATGGCTTTCATGGCGCCCACGCCGCCTTCTGCGGGTGCGGTGATGTGATAGGCATCATCGCTCATGCCGAAACCGGCCAGCTCCGCATAGATGGTGGCGCCACGGGCCTTGGCATGCTCGTAATCTTCCAGCACTACCGCACCAGCACCGTCGGCCAGCACAAAACCATCACGACCCTTGTCCCAGGGACGGCTGGCACCCTGGGGATCATCATTGCGGGTAGACAGTGCCCGCGCTGCGGCAAAGCCACCCATGCCCAGTGGCGTGGAGCCTTTTTCGGCGCCACCGGCCACCATCACGTCCGCCTGGCCCAGCATGATCTGCTGGGCGGCAAAGCCAATGTTATGGGTGCCGGTGGTGCAGGCAGTCACGGTGGCGAAATTGGGACCCTTCATGCCGTACATGATGGCCAGATTGCCGGCAATCATGTTGATGATGGTGCCCGGCACAAAGAACGGGGACAACTTGCGCGGGCCGGAATCCAGCAGCTTGCGGTGGTTGTCTTCAATGTTGGTCAGGCCACCGATGCCGGAGCCAAACGCCGCACCCACCCGGTCACCGTCTTCCTTGTCCATATCCAGGCCGGCATCGCGGATGGCCTGAATCGCCGCCACCAGGCCGTACTGAATAAAGACATCCATCTTGCGGGCGTCTTTCGGGGACAGGTAATCGGCAATGTCGAATTCCGGTACCAGGCCGGCAAAACGTGTGGAAAAAGACTCGGTATCGAAATGCTCAATGTTACGGATACCACTCTTCCCCGCCTTGATACCTTCCCAGGTGGAAGCCACATCCGCTCCCAGCGGCGTCAACATTCCCAGACCTGTGATCACTACTCGCCGTGACGTCACCCGAATACCTCCCATCCTTTATTTTTGGGGTACTACCTTTCTATGCGACAAGATTACTACAAAGCACCGTTATGCTCGTCGCCGTTGTGTAAGCAAAATCAACATTGAGCTCATGCCTGAACCCGAAAAGCGCCGTTCACCCTGCCTGATTATGATGACAACCGAACGACCTCTTCAGCGGCAACAAAAAAGCCGCAAGTTCATGGAACCTTGCGGCTTTCTCGATGCTGCGTCAGCGACTGAAATCAGCTGTGGGACTTGATGTAATCCACAGCGGACTGAACGGTGCTGATTTTCTCCGCTTCCTCGTCCGGAATTTCAGTTTCGAACTCTTCTTCCAGGGCCATCACCAGCTCAACGGTGTCCAGGGAGTCGGCACCCAGATCTTCAACGAAGGACGCTTCTGATTTTACGTCTTCCGGCTTAACACCCAGTTGTTCAACGATGATTTTCTGTACGCGTTCTTCGATGCTGCTCATGATCCTATAACTCTCCTGATTAATGGTGTGCTAGCACCTGTCAGCGGCTATTCTAGGTGAACGCTGTTTGCGCTTGCAACCCAACCGAGCCAGTGCCGTAAACTCAAGTTTTTCCAAATATTTTCTTCTGCAAAAACAGTGTATTAGACCGCTTTTCCAGAAACCCTCCGGTGCCCACTTGTTGAGCTATCCGGTAAACATGCCGCCATTGACATGCAAAGTGGTGCCGGTGACGTAACCGCCACCCTCACTGGCAAGCCAGCCAACAGCGCTGGCAATTTCCCCGGGCTGCCCCAGACGGGCCAGCGGAATACCCGCCAGAAGCGCTTCCTTCTGTGCTTCCGGCAGAGCCTCCGTCATGTCTGTCTGGATAAAGCCAGGCGCCACGGAATTCACTGTGATGTTACGTGAGCCAAGCTCCCGCGCCAATGCGCGGGTGAAACCTTCTACCCCGCCCTTGGCTGCGGCATAGTTTGCCTGGCCCGCGTTACCCATGGTACCGACCACGGAACTGATATTGATAATGCGCCCCCAGCGGGCCTTGGTCATGCCTTTCAGGCAGGCCTTGCTGACCCGATAGAGGGAATTGAGATTGGTATCGATGACATCATCCCACTCGTCATCTTTCATGCGCAGCATGATGTTGTCGCGGGTAATACCTGCGTTGTTCACCAATACCAGCGGTGCACCGAACTCGTCATTGATGCTTTTCACCGTGTTGATCACGGATTCCTTGTCGGTCACGTTCAGCACCTTGCCGGCACCATTGGCACCCAGCGCATCACCGATGGCGGCAGCGCCCTTTTCCGAGGTGGCAGTACCAACCACGAAAAAGCCGTCTGCGACCAGCTGTTCGGCGATGGCACGGCCAATGCCGCGGCTGGCGCCGGTGACCAGCGCGATTTTCTTTTCTGACATCCTTATTCCCCTTTCAGAGCAACCTCGAAGGCTTCTCCGGTTTCCAGCGGACGGGCAGCAATCTCCCGGTCGATCCGTTTGATCAGACCACTGAGCACCTTGCCCGGCCCACATTCATACACATGGCTGACGCCCTGCTCTTTCAGCGCCTGGATGGTTTCCACCCAGCGCACCGGCGAATAGAGCTGACGGATCAGCGCCTCGCGGATCTGTTCCGGCGCGGTTTCCATGGCCACATCCACATTGTTGATGACGGGCATTTCCGCTGCATGAAAGCTGGTGGCGTTGAGGGTTTCTGCCAATTGATCCGCGGCGGGCTTCATCAACGCACAGTGGGAAGGCACGCTGACGGGCAAGGGCATGGCACGTTTTGCTCCCGCTTCCTTGCAGGCAAAGATGGCACGTTCCACTGCGGCCGCCGAGCCGGCAATCACTACCTGCCCTGGCGCATTGAAGTTCACCGCTTCCACCACATCACCTTCCGCAGCCTGCGCACAGGCTGCGCGGACCTGGTCATCATCGAGGCCCAGCACTGCCGCCATCTTGCCCTCGCCTTCAGCCACGGCCTGTTGCATCAACTCGCCGCGGGTACGCACCAGACGCACCGCATCACCCAGGGTCATCACACCGGCACAGGTCAGCGCGGTGTACTCGCCCAGGCTATGGCCAGCCAGGAAATCGGGGCGCGGACCACCGCTCTGTTCCCACAGCCGCCACAAGGCGACACCGGCAGTGAGCAAAAGAGGCTGGGTGTTTTCGGTCTGGTTCAGGGCTTCCTGGGGGCCATCCTGGCAGAGGGCCCAGATATCCAGGCCAAGGGCGCCGGAGGCTTCCTGAAAGGTCTGCTTTACCGCCGGACGGTCGGCAAAATCAGCGAGCATGCCAAGGCTCTGGGAGCCCTGACCGGGAAAAATAAAAGCAGTTTTGGACATTCACTATCCCCTTAAATGAACAGGTCGCAGTATGCCGGCTTTGCGCTTTGCTGTCCGGCTCACCCTGCAACAAAGTATGAATGTGCTATTCGGCAGCGTTGCTGCCTGCTGGCGCCAGGGCATCGCGGATCAGCGCCGGCACATTCCGGCGGGCTTCCAGTTCGGCCACTTCCAGGGCACTGGCGAAACCTTCCACGGTGGTGCCGCCATGGCTTTTCACCACCACGCCCCGCAGCCCAACCAGGCTGGCGCCATTGTAACGGTCCGGGTCCATACGCGATTTCAGGCCGCGAAATACCGGCAAGGCCAGTAATGCTGAAAGCTTGCGCAGCCAGGAACGTTCCGCCTCTTCACGGATCATGTTCTTGAGCATCTTGGCCACGCCTTCCATGGTCTTGAGCGACACATTGCCCACGAAACCATCGCACACCACCACATCCGCTTCACCGGCGAAGATGCCATCACCTTCAATAAAGCCGGCGTAGTTGATGTTCGGCGCATCCCGCAGCAGGCCGGCGGCTTCCTTGATCTGCTCGTTACCCTTGATGTCTTCCTCGCCGATATTGAGCAGTGCCACCCGCGGGTGACGCACGCCATCCACGGCATTGACCAGGGCCTGCCCCATCAGGGCAAACTGCAACAGGTGCTCGGGCTCGGAGTCCACATTGGCGCCGAGATCCAGCATATGACAGTGGCCGGACACGGTGGGAATGGCAGTACAGATGGCAGGGCGATCCACCCCGGGCAGAGTCTTGAGCACGAAGCGGCTCACAGCCATCAAGGCACCGGTATTGCCGGCACTGACCGCCGCCTGGGCACGCCCTTCCTTGACCATATTGATGGCCACTCGCATGGAGGAGTCTTTTTTCTGGCGCAGGGCCACCGCCACCGGGTCATCCATGGCCACCAGTTCGCTGGCAGGCTGGACAGTGACGCGGGCATGGCCGTCGAGGCCGGCCTTTTTAATGGCTTCAGCCAGCGGTTCGGGCTGGCCGACGAGAATAATGTGCAGATGTTCCTGGCGGGAGAGCATTGTTGCCACGGCGGGCACTGTCACGGCAAGCCCGTGATCTCCCCCCATGGCATCCACCGCCAACGTCACAACCGACATGGGCTGTTTCCTTGTTATCAATTCAGCGGCGGACATTCTGACAAATTTCCGCCCGTGGAAACATGGTGACTTCTTATTCGCTTACAAAAAT
This sequence comes from Alcanivorax sp., assembly GCF_019431375.1. Taxonomy (NCBI): domain Bacteria; kingdom Pseudomonadati; phylum Pseudomonadota; class Gammaproteobacteria; order Oceanospirillales; family Alcanivoracaceae; genus Alcanivorax; species Alcanivorax sp. The sequence goes on along the minus strand of NZ_CP080267.1, from coordinate 380,020 downwards.
AGCCACTTACAAAAAATCCTCCCGAAGGAGGATTTTCAAGGTGCCCAACAGGCACACAGCAAAACGGGAGCCCGAGGCTCCCGCGTCACTTATTCGTCGTCGGTCTCGACCTGACGAATCACCTGGCGGCCACGGTACATGCCGTCCGGGGAAATATGGTGACGACGGTGAACTTCACCGGTGTTGGTATCTTCGGTCAGCGCGGCAGAAGTCAGCGCGTCGTGAGAACGGCGCATGCCGCGCTTGGAACGGGTTTTACGGTTCTTCTGAACAGCCATTTCGAACTCCTCGGGCGTTTATTCAGCCTGAATTTACTTGCCTTGACCTTTTAATTTGGCCAGCACGGCAAAAGGGTTATCCGCGTTTTCCTGTTTCTCAGGTTTACCGCTTTCGTGCGGTAAAGCTGTCGGGCAAGAGTCATGCAGTGCCACCAACGGCATGGCCAGCAACAATTCCTCTTCGAGCAAGTCGGTCAGCACCATGGGTTCATCACCGACCAGCCAGGGGTCCAGTCGCTCCGGCAACGCCTTGGCCTGATCCTCGTTCCATACCAGCGCCACATTGATGGTCGCCTGCACGTCACAGGTCACTGGCTCCAGGCAGCGCTGGCATGGCAGCACCAATTTCGTGCTGACCTCGCCCTCGATACGCCGATGCCCCTCTTCATCACGATCGAACGCCAGTGATATTGCTACCGGCTGGTCCAGACTTTCGCGGTAATCCTGCAGGCGAGGCAGGTCTCCAACGGTAAGCTGGCCCTCAACGACGCGACCCTGATCCGCGTATTTACGGGGATCGAGGAACTGTGGCAGTTGCCCTGAAAACATAAGCGCGCAATTCTAGGGCCGCAAGGCCCGCCTGTCAAAGTTAATGTGGCCAGCTAAATCGCTGACACCAAAAGAGTTTTTCGTAACCGGGAAAAAGATTGCCGAGCAGAGTGCATAAATCAGGCCTGACGATGCCATTTTACCCGTTTTATCGGCTCGCAGCCCTTCTTCCTTCAATGGAAAATCACTACACTCTGCCGCGCCAGAAGCGGAGATAATCATGACCGACACCCCTGCCCTGTTACTCGCCTCGTCCTCGCCTTTCCGCCGCCAGTTATTGGACAAACTGGGACTGGAATTTATCCACCAGAGTCCGGATATCGATGAATCCCGTCTTGAGGGAGAATCCCCGGTGGCACTGGTGATGCGTCTGGCCCGGAAAAAAGCCGAGGCCCTGGCCGGCGACCACCCGAACACCCTGATCATAGGATCAGACCAGGTGGCCGTGATCGGTGATCAGGTGCTGGGCAAACCCGGCTCCCGGGAAAAAGCCATCGAGCAACTCAGTGCGGCCAGCGGCCAGCGGGTGACTTTCCTCACTGGGCTATGCCTGCTCAATACTGTTACCGGGCGAACCCAGGTGGCCTGCGACCCCTTCCATGTGCAATTCCGCACTCTTCGCCCAGCGCAGATAGAACGCTATGTGGATGCGGAACAGCCGCTCAACTGCGCCGGCAGCTTCAAATCTGAAGGGCTGGGTATTGTCCTGTTCAAGGCCATGGAGGGCCGTGACCCCAACACCCTGGTGGGTCTGCCATTGATTCTGCTGACAGAATTTCTGGCAGCGGAAGGAATCTCCCTGCCCCTTTAAAGGCAGGAGCACGAGTTCCGAGAGCGATTTCGCTTTTCGGAACTCGTTTTTCTAGCTTCTAGCTTCTAGAAGCTAATCGCTGTTATATCTCAACGAATTTCCGGGGCTGCGGACAGGCCCAGCTTGTTGGCGACACCTTCCCCGATGGACACACCGAAGCGACGAACGAACTCCTCGAAGGGAGAGCGGCTAGCGCTGTAGTTCACCATCTCTTCCAGCCCAACCACATCCCGGGCCACGTCACCGGGGCTCTTCAGGCCATCCACCAGGCCTAGATCCATGGCCTTTTCACCGGTCCAGAACAGACCTGAGAAGATCTCAGGGTGGGTATCCGCTTTCAGACGATCGCCACGACCATTCTTCACTGCCGTAATAAACTGCTGGTGAATTTCATCCAGCATGGTCTGCATATGCTTACGATCATCCGGGGTAATCGGAGAGAACGGATCCATCACTGCCTTGTTTTCACCGGCGGTGAGCACGCGACGCTCTACACCCAGCTTCTCCGCGGCTTCCTGAAAGCCGAAACCCGCCATGATGACACCGATGGAACCCACGATGCTGGACGGGTCCGCGTAGATTTCATCTGCAGCTGAAGCAATATAATACGCTCCGGAAGCGCCCAGATCAGTGATCGCAGCGTAAACCTTTTTCTCAGGATATGCGGCGCGTAAACGCTTGATCGCGTCATACACCTGATTGGACTGAACAGGCGAGCCACCCGGGCTATTGATCTTGAGAACGATTGCCTTGCTATTTTCTGCCTCAAAAGCCCGTGTCAGTCCGGTAACAATCATATCAGCACTGGCATCCTGGTCCGGGGCAATGACACCAGACACATTCACAAAGCCCACATGGTCCTCAGCCACCTTTATGGTGTCGCCAGCCTTGCCCGGCAGCATGATGAAAAGCAACACGAACAGGTAAACGAATGTCAGGATCTTGAAGAAAATACCCCAACGCCGGGATTTGCGATGCTCTTCCTGGGCCTGGCCCAGCAATTTCTCAATGAGTTTCCATTCGCGCTCATTCCCGGGACGGGATGAAGGGGACTGATTTTCCATTTACAGACTCTCCGCAACCAGTTCAGTCGCTGCCAGCCCAAGCACGGGCAGCAGATTATGCAATCTATCAATGACAGCCAAGGGCTCACAAGGCAACAGCTTCTCTACCGGATGAGCGCCATAACTGACAGCCACACGGTCAACACCAGCGGCCCGGGCCATGTCCAGATCGAAAGTGGTATCGCCGACGACAATTGCCCTCTGCGCCGGCACCGCCATCTCATCAAGCAATTCCAGCACCATGGCCGGGTGCGGCTTGGAATGACTTTCGTCAGCACAACGGGACGCATCGAAGTAGCGATCCAGTCCGGTATTGCCCCACACCCGCTGCAATCCCTTGCGGCTCTTGCCGGTGGCCACCGCCAGTTTCATTCCCGCGTCCCGCAGGCCGGTCAACAAGGATTCGGCGCCGGGGTACAAGGCGCTGGGGGTGGCTTCCGCTGCAATGAAGTGAAAGGCATAACGCTCACGCATGGATTCGATGCCCTCGCCGTCCAGCACCGGGTAAAGGGTGCCAATCGCCTCCGGTAGACCTAACCCGATAATGCTGCGCACAGCTTCATCGGGCAGTGAAGGCAACCCCAAGTCCACCGCCGCCAGCTGCATGCAGCTGACGATCCGCCCGGTGGAGTCCATCACCGTGCCGTCCCAGTCAAAAATCACCAGATCGTAGTTCACCGGGCACCTCGCAGCGTTTTCAGGATGGCCTCGAAATCCTCATCCAGCGGCGCGGTAATGGTCACCGTCTTGCCGGTATTAGGATGGGGAAACACCAGGGTCCGGGCATGCAGACACAAACGCTTATGACCGATGCTGGCGAGTAACGCGGCCCCCTTGTCGGTGCCGTACTTGTCATCCCCCAGCAGCGGGAAACCGCCGAACTGGCTGTGCACGCGAATCTGATGGGTACGACCGGTCTCCAGGGTCGCCTCCACCAGCTGCGCGTCCGCCAGCCGCTCCAGCAGACGAAAATGGGTGACCGACGCCTTGCCTTCCCGGGAGACCCGGACAATCCGCTCGTTGCCGTTCTGCATTTTCAGCAGCGGCGCTTCCATGGTGCGCTCCTTGCCCTTGAAGCCCTGGCAGAGCAACCAGTAGCGCTTTTCCACCTGACCGGCCTGCATCAGCCGCTGCATCTTGCGCAGGAAGGCGCGCTTGCGGGCCACCATGATCAGGCCACTGGTATCCCGGTCCAGCCGGTGCACCAGCTCCATCTCTTTTTCCGCCGGGTGAATCACCCGCAAGGCTTCAATCAGCCCCAAGCTCACCCCACTGCCGCCATGCACCGCCAGCCCGGAAGGCTTGTTGAAGATGAAAAGCTGGTCATCTTCATAGACACAGGCACGGCTGAGGCGCTCGGTGAGCCCGCTGCTGACCACCGGCGGCGCCTCGGATTCACTGGTACGGATCGGTGGAATCCGCACCACATCCCCCGTGGCCAGCCGGGTGGTCTGCTTGGCACGCCCTTTATTCACCCGCACTTCCCCGGAACGGATAATCCGGTAGACACGGGATTTGGGCACCCCTTTCAGGTGGGTGAAGAGAAAATTGTCCAGTCGTTGACCATGGCGGCCTTCGTCGATGGTCACGAAGCTGACACGGTTCGCTGCGGGGGTCTCGTCTGACATGGCGGCGATTCTATAGAAAAGCAGTTAATAGTGAACAGTTAACAGTGAATAGTTACGCGCAAAAGCGCATCCCCACCTAAAATACCCCCGGCCCGCGCCCCCCCCCTTAATCACGGGCACATACCTATCAGCAACATAGAGCCGATACCGCGAAGCTATTAACTGTTAACTATTCACTGTTCACTGCCCCCCTTCCTATCTGATTGATCCCCCTTGGCTTTTACTGCTATAGTCAAGCGTCGACCTGAATATAGGCGACGGCGACGCGCAGCGAACATTCGCCGTCCGGCCTGCTCCGGCATAGCCGAAAAGACAGAGCCCGCCTCAGGTCTACAACAAAGCGTTATCGCCCATTCGCAGATTGCAGTGTGGGCAAACGCTGCAGATGAACCCATTTAAACAGCGTCCGATGACGGACCCTGAACATTAACGATGGTGGCTGCAGCGCCGGTCAAACGACCTGGAAAACAGACAGACAAGAGTTTACACATTGCTGTGTGACGATAACCACGGCAATCGCGTGAAGCATTACAGACTGGCCCATTGCCAGTACGATTACGCACTAAACATTGCACACAACTCGGAGAGCGGCTGACTCAGGCATACTCATCACCCAGGAAAGCGATTAAACACGCCCCGCGTGCGCCCTGCCCGTGACAAGCCTGCCAGCACTCCCCCTGGTCTGCTACCGGTTACATTCCGGCCCTGCCTCATGCCACCACAACCTTGTGGTAGCACCATGAAACGTATGCTCATTAACGCCACTCACCCTGAAGAGGTTCGGGTGGCACTGGTCGACGGCCAACGGCTGTATGACCTGGATATCGAACACAGAACCCGCGAACAGAAGAAAGCCAACATCTATAAAGGCAAGATCACCCGGGTGGAACCGTCCCTGGAAGCGGCCTTCGTGGACTTCGGCGCCGAGCGTCACGGCTTTCTTCCCCTCAAGGAAATCTCTCGCCAGTACTTCCAGAAAGACCCGAAAGACATCCAGGGTCGTATCAACATCAAGGAAGTGATCAAGGAAGGCCAGGAAGTCATCATTCAGGTGGCCAAGGAAGAACGGGGTAACAAGGGCGCCGCCCTCACCACTTTCATCAGCCTGGCTGGCCGCTACCTGGTACTGATGCCAAACAACCCCCGCGCCGGCGGTATTTCCCGTCGCATTGAGGGCGAGGAACGCCAGCAGCTCAAGGAAGCCCTGGGCGCGCTGACCATCCCCGACGAAATGGGCGTGATCGTGCGTACCGCCGGACTGGGCCGCAGCGCCGAGGAACTGCAGTGGGACCTGAACTACCTGCTGAAGCTGTGGAACTCCATTGATGATGCCTCCAAAGATCGCAAGGCGCCCTTCCTGATCTATCAGGAATCCAACGTCATCATCCGCGCCATCCGCGATTACCTGCGCAAGGATATCGGCGAAGTCCTGATCGACTCCAAGAAAGTCTACGACGAAGCCCAGGGCTTCGTGCAGCAGGTAATGCAAGACTTCCAGCACAAGATCAAGCTGTACAGCGACGAAACCCCGCTGTTCTCCCGCTTCCAGATCGAATCCCAGATCGAGACTGCCTTCGAGCGCGAAGTGAAACTGCCCTCCGGTGGCTCCATCGTTATCGACCCCACCGAAGCGCTGGTTTCCATCGACATCAACTCCTCCCGGGCCACCAAAGGCGCGGACATCGAGGAAACCGCCCTGAACACCAACCTGGAAGCGGCAGATGAAATCGCCCGCCAGCTGCGGTTGCGTGATATCGGCGGCCTGATCGTGGTGGATTTCATCGACATGGGCCCGGCCCGCAACCAGCGGGACGTGGAAAACCGCATGCGCGACGCGCTGGAGGCCGACCGCGCCCGCATCCAGCTGGGTCGCATTTCCCGCTTCGGTCTGCTCGAACTGTCCCGCCAGCGACTGCGTCCGAGCCTGGGGGAAACTTCCAGCATTGTCTGCCCACGCTGTAACGGTCAGGGCCACATCCGTGATGTGAAATCCCTGGCCCTTAGCATCCTGCGCCTCATCGAAGAAGAGGTAATGAAAGAGCGTACTGGTGAGATCCAGGCCCAGGTGCCGGTGGCCGTCGCCACCTACCTGCTCAACGAAAAACGCGAACCCCTTCGCGCCATTGAGGATGCCCACAATGTTCGCGTGGTGATCATCCCCAACCAGAATCTGGAAACCCCGCATTTCGAGGTGGAACGGATTCGCGATGATCAGACCACCGCCCAGCCCAGCCATGAACTGGAACTGCTGGAAGGAAACAAGGATGCGGATATCGCCTCCGCCCAGGACACCGAAATCAAGACCCAAGAGCCGGCCGTCAAACTGATGGCACCGGACACTGCCCCGCCACCGCCGAAACCGGCGCCGACACCGGCAGTATCCACCACGGAAAATCTGGGCATCCTGGCGCGCTTCTTCACCTGGCTGGCGCAGATTTTCACCAGCGAACCCAAGCCGGCCAAAGTCAAGAAACCCCAGCCCCAGGGCAAGGGTAGCCCGCGCCAGCAGAACACCCGCGGTCGCGGCGGCAACAACCGCAATCGCAACGACAACCGCAACAAGCAGGATAGCGGCAAGCCTGCCGGCAAAGGTGGCGATAACGATAATCGCAACCCGCGCAACAAGCGCCAGAACGACAGGGACGGCGGCAACCGCAAGAACGACAACCGTCAGTCTGATAATCGTGGCGACAACCGTTCTGCCGATCGTTCCAGCGACAACAAGGACGACAACCGTAACGAGCGTCGTGGTCGTAACGACAATCGTCGTAACCGCAACGATAACCGTGGTGGCGACAACCGTAACGACAGCCGTAACAATGAAGGCCGCAACGACAACAAGGCAGACAAGGGCGACAGCGGCAACAAGCCTCGCAACAAGAAGCCTCAGCAGCAGGACAACACCGAAGCCGCCAGCGACAGCAAGGGCCCCAAGGCACCCCGTCGCAACGATGCCAAGGATGACCGCCCACTGCGCGAACGTCAGCGTCCGGCAAAATCCGCTGCCAATGGCGACAAGCCCGCTGGCGAGCAGAAGCCTCAGCAGGCTCAACCGGCCCGCAACGTAAAACAGGACGACAAACCGCAACCGAACCGCGCTCCTGCTACGGCAGCGGTGATGGACAACGAAGGGCATCCGCCGGCGAAGCTGGTTCCGGCCCAGGAGCCCACCGCTGGTGAGCAGCCCAAGGCCGCCGCCAAGGTTGAGTCGGCAGAAAAGGTTGAAACTGAAAGCAACGCCAAACCGGCGCAGCCACAGCAACCGGTTAAAGCCGAGGAAACCCGCAACGAAGAAAAAGCGGAAGCCACGCAACAGCCTGCCACTGCCGCCCCGGTGGCGGAAAAGCCGCAAGCACCGAAAGCCGAGCCGCAGCCGGAACCGCAGGTAAAAGCGGAGCCGCAAGCCGAGGCACAAGCAGAGCAGCAGACTGCAGCGCCAGTGAAGAAGCAGCCGGAAGCCCCGGCCGCTGAAGCGCCGGCTGCAGAGAAGGCAGCGCAGCAGCAAGCTCCCCGCCAGCCGCAGACTGAAGCACAGCAACCGGCGGAGCCCAAAACGGAACAACCTGCTGCACCGCAACCGGCCAAGGCTGAAGCAGCTGAACCGCAAGCGCAGGACACCGCCAAGGCAGACACCACTGCCCAGGCCCATGCCGAAGCGGCTCCGGCGCAAGCAGAACAGAAACCGGCCGCCAGCGAACCGAAGGCAGAAGAAAGCGCCGCCGAGGACGGCACCACGGTCCGGGCCAGCAATGATCCGCGTCAACCGGGCTACCAGCGCACTGCGCCAGCCCCCCGTGAATCGGAAAAACCGAAAGAGGCTCCCAAGCCGCAAGCCAATGAGCTACCGAGCCGGGCCACCGAGGTGAAAGCGGTACGCGCCGAAGCCAAACCCGCCGCCGCAGAAATGGGCCGGGCCAGCAATGACCCGCGCCAGCGCCGTCGGCAGCAACAGGCCGAAGCGGCAGCCGCTGCCAAGGCCGCAGAAGAGGACGCTTCCTCAGAATCCTGAGGCAAGCCGACTCTTCACCATAAAAAAGCCCCGCTCTCTTGAGCGGGGCTTTTTTTTGTGGGCGCAAACACCCGCAGCTTCCAAAACGTAGAGTGTAGTTCGCCTCTGGCTCAGTGCACCCTGCGCAATCTGTGACGGTGACGAGAAATCCGGCGTTCCGATGAGGCTGCTCGCAGCCGAACCTTTCGTGTGCAAGCACTCTTCTACGGCAGCAGGATCGGTTCCTGCTCCAGGCTGACGCCAAACCGCTCCCACACATCCCGACGCACGGCAGAGGCCAGTGCCAGCACATCCTCGCTGGTGGCACCGCCGTGGTTGACCAGCACCAGGGCCTGCTCGCTGTGCATGCCCACAGGGCCAAGTCGACGCCCTTTCCAGCCAGCCCTTTCGATCAGCCAGCCAGCAGCCAACTTGATGCCCTCGGGCTGCTCATAGCCGACCAGACCCGGGAAGCTTTTTTTCAGTTGCCCCGCCTTGTCGATGCTCACCACCGGGTTTTTGAAAAAGCTGCCGGCATTGGCCAGCACCGCCGGGTCCGGCAGTTTACTCTGGCGCACAGCAATCACCCGCTCGCGCACCGCCGCCGGTAATACCTCTTCGGCAGGCAAATGGCCAAAGTGCTCTTTCAACGGCCCGTAACTCACATTGCAGGCCGGTACCTTGTTGAGGCGCAGCTCGATACCGGTAATCACGTAACGACCCCGATCACGGCTTTTGAAGCGACTGTCCCGGTACGCAAATTCACAGTCTTCGGCGGCAAAGTGCGTCACCCGGCCGGTGGCCACTTCCATTACCGTGACCTGTTCCAGCACCTGGGACAACTCCACTCCATAAGCTCCGATATTCTGGAACGGTGCCGCCCCGGCGGTGCCGGGAATCAGCGACAGGTTTTCCAGCCCCTGCCAGCCCTGCTCAACCGTCCAGGCCACCAGGTCATCCCAGTGCACCCCGGCCCCGGCGGCGACCCAGACAAACTGCACGTCCTCTTTCACCCGAGCCATACCATCCATGGCCGGACACAGGGTAAGACCGGGTAAATCCTCATTGATAACCAGATTGCTGCCCTCGCCGATCACCTGTAACGGCTCGGCCGGGTCACGCTCGGCCAGCACCTGTTCGAGGGCATCCAGGGTATCTGGCCTGGCCAGTCGTCGGGCACGGGCAGGCAGGCGTAGGGTATTGAGCGTGCTCAGATCCGCATCCGTTTCCACTAGCGGTGGCTGGAGCTGATTCATAGGCGCTCTCGCAGTGCATCCAGCAGTCCGTCGGCGCCGCCTTCAATCAAATCCAGAACCCGGTCAAAGCCGTCCTCGCCGCCATAGTAGGGATCCGGCACCTCGCTCACGGACGTCTCGCTGGAGTAGTCCAGAAACCGACCCAGGGTCACGGTCACATCCGCCGGTTGCATGGCCTGTAGATCCGCCAGGTTGGCATTGTCCATGGCCAGCACCACGTCGAATTCATAGAAATCCTGCGGACCCACCTGGCGAGCACGCAGGGAATCCATCTGGTAGCCCCGGCGGGCCGCCGCTTCCCGGGTTCGCGGATCAGGGGCTCGGCCGATATGCCAGTCACCGGTACCGGCGCTGTCGATAAGGATGTGCTCTTCCAGCCCGGCGGCTATCACCCGCTCCCGGAAGACCGCTTCAGCGGTGGGCGAACGACAGATATTACCGAGACAGACAAAGAGTACGGATACCGTCATCCCCGTCCTCCCAGTTGCGCGCGCAGGCGCTCCAGGTCCGCCTGGGTATCGACCCCACCCGGTACTGCCTCAATGGCCGGTGCCAGATGAATGGCCACCCCATTGGCCATGGCGCGGAGCTGCTCCAGAGATTCCAGTTGCTCCAGTGTGGCCGGCGGCCATTGCACATACTGATGCAAAAAAGACACCCGATAGGCATAGATACCGATATGCCGCCACCATTGACCAGCACTGATATCACGCCCCCCATCCGCAAAGGCATCACGATCCCAGGGAATCGGCGCCCGGGAAAAATACAGCGCTCGACCATCATCATCGAACACCACTTTCACCACATTGGGGTTGAACAGGTGATCGGCGTCTTCGATAGGTTCACACAGGGTGGCCATCTGACAGGCAGGATTAGCGGCCAGGTTGGCAGCCACCTGGTTGATCACCGACGGCGGGATCAGCGGCTCGTCCCCCTGCACATTGACAATGATATCGTCATCGGCCAATTCCAGTTTGGCGGCTACTTCCTGAAGACGATCGGTACCGGAGGGGTGATCCTCCCGGGTCATCACCACCGGCACCTGCCCATCCAGAGCATCAGCAATGCGGTTATCGTCGGTGGCCACATAGACCTGTCCCGCCTCACTCTGCTGGCACCGTTCCGCCACCCGCACCACCATGGGCTTGCCGGCGATATCGGCCAGCGGTTTACCCGGTAAACGGGTCGATGCGTACCGGGCAGGCACCACCACATAAAAACTCATCAGAAAACCTCATTCAGTAAAGCTTCAAGCTACAAGCCACAAGCTACAACGCGAGCAAAGGATTGTTGTCTCTGAAACACATCAGCCGCGACCAGAGATCAAGCGCGACCAGCAACGCTCACAATAAAACAAAGCCTATTCCGCGTTGAAGCTTGTAGCTTGCAACTAGTCCTTTCCCAGCGCCCGGTCCAGCATCTGTTCCAGCAACCCTTCTGGCAGACTGGCCGTCACCGGCAGGTACCACCAGTGAGGCTCGGCAAAGGGGGCACATTTTACCGCATCTTTCTCGGTCATCAGCACTGGCAGTCCATCGGCAAACGCCAGATCCGCAGGCTGGAAAGCATGATGATCGGGAAATACATGGGGGGTAGCACTCAGGCCGAGAATGCTGAGCAGATTGAAAAAGCGCTTGGGGTTACCGATGCCCGCCACCGCGTGGACTTGGGGATGCTCGCGTAGGAATGTCTGATGATCCAGTGTTTCGCCCGTGGCCAGGGAGGTGATGTCTGCCGGGCTCATGATCATCGGGTGTGCCCCACTCCAGCCCCCACCGGTGCTGACCACGAAATCCACTTCCTTGAGGCGGGTAGCCGGCTCTCGAAGCGGGCCCTCCGGCAGGCAGCGGCCATTGCCAAGGCCTCGCTGCCCATCCACCACAACAATTTCTGCGCTGCGCGGCAAGGCGTAATGTTGCAGCCCGTCATCGCTGATCACCAGATCCGGAGCATGATCGCGGATGGCCACGTCCAGGGCGTTGCGACGATCCGGGTCCAGAATTACCGGCACACCGGTGCGGCGGGCGATCAGCACCGGTTCATCGCCCACATCGAGGGCATCGCTATCGGCAGTAACCAGACGGGGGTATTGATCGGTCTTGCCGCCGAATCCCCGGGATACCACCGCCACCTTCAAGCCACGGGTAACGGCGGCCTGTGCCAGGGCAATCACCAACGGCGTCTTGCCAGTGCCGCCCACGGTAATATTGCCAACCACCAGTACCGGCACCGGCGGCGACGGCTTGTCCTTGCGAAACCGTTGCAGACGCCGTTTCGCTTCCAGGGACACCAGCATGGAGAGCGGCCGCAGCGGCACCAGCCAGGGACTACCCTTATACCAGCCTTTTTGAATCCATTCGCTCAATGAGCCCATGGCCGACTTACTCCTCGGCAAAATCCATGCGGTACAGCTGGGTGTAAAGGCCATTCTTGTCCAGCAGTTCCTGGTGTGACCCCTGCTCGATCAATTGGCCCTGGTCCAGTACCAGGATCCGGTCGGCCTTCTCGATGGTGGACAGGCGATGGGCGATCACCAGGGTGGTACGCCCGGCCATGACCTGCTCCAGCGCCTGCTGGATATGATGCTCGGATTCCGTATCCAGGGCACTGGTGGCTTCATCCAGAATCAAGATCGGCGCGTCTTTCAGCAACGCCCTGGCAATGGCGATACGCTGGCGCTGCCCGCCGGAAAGCTGCACCCCGTCTTGCCCCAGTTTGGTATCCAGGCCATGCTCCAGCTGCTCAATAAAGCGCCAGGCGTGAGCGTCACGGGCCGCCAGCTCAATCGCCGCATCATCTACTCCTCGCAGCTCACCATAGGCGATGTTGTTGCGAACAGTATCGTTGAACAGCACAACCCGCTGACTGACCATAGCGATCTGGTGACGCAGGTCGGTGAGCTGGATTTCCGGCAGTGGTACGCCATCAAGCAGAATTCGCCCCTGATCCGGATCGAAGAAGCGAGGCAACATGGCGCTGATGGTGCTTTTCCCTGCTCCGGAACGCCCGACCAACGCCACGGTTTCACCGGACTTGATAGAAAAACTCAGATTCCTGAGAACCGGTTGCGCCGGATCATAACCATAGGTAACGCCGTCAAACTCGATATCCCCACGCGCCTTGCTTGGCAGCACATAGGTCCCGGCATCCTCTTCCTGTTCGGTGTCCAGCAATTCAAAAAGGCTGGAGGCGCCCGTCACCCCCCGCTGTATTTTGACGTTTACGTCCGTGAGCTGCTTGAGGGGTTTCTGAATCATGCCCGCGGCGGCAATGTAGGACAGGAAACCGCCTACGGAAAGGTCTTCGCCCATGAGGCGGATATACAGGAAGGTGATGGCACCGATACCCACTGCCACAAACAACTGCACGATCACCGTGCTGGCAATCTTGCTGGCATTGAGCTTCACGTTCTGTTTGGCAAAGCTGCGGCTTACCCCATGGAAACGGTTGGCTTCCTGCTCCTGGGCACCGAAAATTTTCACTTCCCCACTGCCCTCGATGGCTTCGCCAAGGAAGTGGGTAATGTTGGCCATGGATGCCTGGATACGACGACTGATCTTGCGGAACCGCTTGCTGGTGACATTCACCACCAGAGCAATCAACGGCGCCACCGCCACCAGAATCAATGTGAGCTTCCAGTTCTGCCAGAGCAGAAAGGCAGACAGGCCAATCACCGTCAGCCCTTCACGGATAATCACAATGATGGCATCAGTACCGGCACTGGTAACCTGCTGGGCGTCGAAGATGATTTTCGACATGATGCGTCCAGATGCATTGCGGTGATACTCCGACTGAGGTAACCGCAGCACATGGCCAAACACATCATTACGCAGCACATACACCAGCTGCTGAGCCACCCAGTTCATGGAATAACTCCCCATGAACTGGCCCAGACCCTGAAAAATCACCAATACCAATGGCGCAATGGAAACCAGCAGAACCCTGGCCTCAGTGGGATTAACGATAGTTTCACCGAGAAACCCGGCAAGCTGGGCGGCGCCGGCCTGGGTTGCCGCGTAAATCGCATAACCGATCACGCTGATGACCAGCATGAACCAGTATGGCCGGACATAACTGAGCAGCCGCTTATAGGTCGGCCACACGTCCACAGAGGATTGACTCATTGTGCCTCGTTGGGAGATTCGCGAGTAGTGAGCGACAGCTTAACAAAACCCAGCTGTCCGGCCACGTCATAAACGCGAACCACCGACTGATAGGCCACATTGGCATCCGCATAGATTTGCAACGGCAAGTCGGTTTTTCCCTGCCCCAGTTTCAGCAGCGCGGTGCGCAGCGTCTTGCTATCACTGGCCGCCAGCTTTTCACCATTGACCAGATAATCGCCGGTCGACGTGATCGTCACCTCCACCTGGTCCGAAGACTGTGCCAGCGGCGCCGCTTCAGCTTCCGGCAACGTGATGGACAACTGGGTCTTGTCATCAAAAGTGGTTGAGACCATGAAGAAAATCAGCAACAGAAACACCACATCAATCAGTGGTGTCAGGTTAACGCTGATTTCCTCCTGGCTGGGCCGGGGAAACTTCACGCCTTGTCTCCCGGTTCCGCCTCACGATCACCGTGCACCAGATCCACCACATGCACCGCGTTCTGCTCCAGCTCCATGGTGATTTCTTCCACGCGACGAACGAAAAAACGATGGAAGAAAATGGCCGGAATCGCCACCACCAGACCAGCAGCGGTGGTCAGCAGCGCCTGGGAAATACCGCCGGCCAACTGGGCCGCATCACCAGTGCCATGCATCATGATGGCGGCAAACACGTCGATCATGCCGATCACGGTACCCAGCAAACCCAGCAGCGGTGTAATCGCCGCGATGGAGCCCAGGGTGCTGAGAAATTTTTCCAGTTCATGCACCACGCTGGTGGCACTTTCCTGGATGCTTTCTTTCATGATGTCTCGACCATGGCGGGCATTGGCCAATCCGGTGGCCAGAATGCGACCCAGTGGCGAGCTGTCACGCAACTTGACCAGATTGCCCTCGTTAAGCAGACCCCGCTTGAGCAGCGTCTGCACCTGCGGCACGGTATCTGCCGGCGCCAGCTTGCTCGGACGCAGGGTCCAGAAACGTTCCACCACGATGGCCAGAGCCACCACCGAACAGATCAAGATCGGGAGCATCATCCAACCCCCGGACTGCACAAGATCCTGCACCTTAACTTCTCCCCTCACTCACAGCGTCACCTACAAGGCGCGCGTCGGGTTAATTGTCATTACCAGAAACGCCAGGCCGCTGGCTGATGCCAGGGTTTTTCCCGGAATTGGCGCCATGTTGTTATAAGCGGCACATTATCGGCGGCACCCCAGCGAAACACAATCATGCCATCCCGGTCGGTGCGCAGAACTGTGACACCGGCATTGCCCAGCCGTTGCAGCACCAGCGGATGCGGATGACGGAAACGATTCCGATAACCGGCACTGACCAGCGCATAGGCGGGCTGCAGCTGCCGTAACAACGCCGCACTGGTACTGCTATTACTGCCGTGATGGGCCACCACCAGAACATCCGTACGCGGCAACACCCCCAGCAATTGATACTCGCTCTGCTTGCCGATATCACCGGGAATCAGCAATGAGCGCCCGGCACCGGACACCTGCAGCACGCAGCTCGACTCATTACCCGGGGTGATATCCGGCCCGGGCCACAACAGCGAAAACACAACGCCATCCCATCGCCACTGCTGTCCGGCCAGGCAGGGCTCACTGCCCGGTACCCGTGCAGACTCACCACTGAGCACCGGTGCCACGCCAGCTAGCGCCTCCATCCCGCCGGCATGATCATTGTCGCCATGGCTGATAATAATGCGATCCGGGGTCAGCCCCTGGCGGGCCAGCCACGGCAGGAGAATGCGCCGGGCCATACTGTCACCGGGCCAGGACGGCCCAGTATCGTAAATCAGCAGATGCTCCCGGGTGCGCACCGCCAATGCCAGCCCCTGCCCCACATCAAAAGCCACCAGCTGCCACTCACCCTCGGGCAATGGCTCGGGACGCTGGAACAACCAGGGCAGCAGCAATAACGGCAACAATCGGCGCGGAAACGGCAAAGCTGGTATCAGCAACAGAATCAATGCCAACAGCGCAAATACCCCGCTGGTGACCGTAGGCAACGGCAATCGCCAGTGACTGGTCCAGGACGCCAGCGATGCCATCAGCCACACCGACAGCTCCGTACCAGTAGCGGCACCCTCCATAAGCCACCCCTGCTGCAGCAGGCTGCCCAGCAAGGCTAGCGGCACCACCACACAGGTATACAGGGGAATCAGCAACAAATTGGCCAGCGGCGCGCTCACTGACCATTGCTGGAACAGAATGGCACCTACCAGCGCCATCACCACCGGCAACAGTATCAGCAACCTGCTGGCGCCATGACTGGTCACCAGCATGGCGATGGCCGCCACGGCGCCGAACGATAACCACAAGCTCTCCGACAGTGCCGACAGCGGAAACAGCAGCAACACCAGTAACAGTGCCACACCCAGGCTCTTCCATAACGGCACGGCCACGCGAGCGCACTGTGCCCCCGCCACCACAGCCAGCATGATCACTGCGCGTACCGTGGGCAGGCTGAAGCCTGCCAGGCCGGCATAACCCAGCGCCGCCATCAGCGCCGGTCCCCAGGCCAGTTGTTGCAGGCTAAAAGCGGATAAAGCCGGATAGAGGCGCTGCACCGCCGGTCCAAGCAGCCAGCGCCCCAGCCACCAGAACCAGCCCGCGACTATGGCGATATGCAGCCCGGAAATGGCCAGCAGGTGGGCACCACCGGTGATCTGAAACTGCTGCCACAACTCAGAGGACAACCGCGAGCGGTCGCCCACCACCAATGCTGGCAGGATCGCCCTGCCCGCTGGCGACACGGCTACCTGCTCTGCCACCCGGTCCGACAACCGCTGCCGCCAGTAATCCAGACCCTGATCGCTGCCCGCAACCGTCCACGCTTTTACGGTGCCCCTGGCATCAATGCCGGCGGCCAGATCCCGGCGGGCCGCATCGACTCCGGTGGCGTTGTAGACACCACGGGGCGCCTTCAACTTCACCGTCAATGCCAGCCGCTGGCCGGCAGTCACCCGAACCGGCAGCTCATAGGCATTCACGCGGATGCGGTGTGTGCCTGGCCAGCGGCTTGCTCCCCACACATCCAGTGTCAGCGTCTGACGGTAACGCCAGCGCCCAAAACGAAACTCGTTGACCGTGGCCGGCAGCCCCACCACCTTGCCGTGCATGGCCAGCGTCACCCCCTCCAAAGACGAGGGCAGTCTCGTTGACACACCACCGTGCAGTTGCACTACCCCGTAGCACCACAGCAGCGGCAACCACACCAGCCAACGGCGACCTTGCTGCCAGCCCATAACCGCCACAATCAACAAGACCACTAACGGCCACAGCACACCTGACCGGCATGCTGCCGCCAGCACCGCTGATAACCACCACCATCGCATCCCTGCTCCCGTGGAAAATAGTCGCTCCCTTCACAGCCGCTCTTTGTATCATGGTCGAGAAACACAAAGCCCCGTGAAGGTGTATGCCTTTTTTTCTGATACGGGCATAATAGCCAGCCGCGGGCGGTGGTCAGGTAGGATTCTGGCGCTATTTCATGCCCGCCATGCGCTATGACAACGCATAACACACGTCGGGTGGTGTCCAGCCTGCCGGATATCCACGCGGATACCGACAACATTCACGGGAACCTCCGGTTACCCGATTACGGTCTGCAGACGCGAGTTCATGCCAAAACGGATCTTCCGCAAATACCTGCCCAAACCGGATCGCCTGCGCGAACACAAAGCGTTGAGCTTTTTGGGTGAGGTGTTGTCCGACCCGAACCTGTGGCATATCAACCGGCGCTCCCTGGCCGGTGCCGCCTTTATCGGGGTCTTTTCCGCCCTGTTACCCATCCCGCTACAGATGGGCCTGGCCGCCCTGCTCGCGGTGCGTTTCCACTGCAATCTGCCACTGTCGGTGGTATTGGTGTGGATATCCAATCCGGTCACTTATGTACCGATCTTCTATTTCACCTACCGCATTGGCGCCTGGATACTGGGCATGCCGCCCCAAACCGGTGAAGGCATCACCGTGGCCTGGTTTGTGGAGCAGCTGGTGCCGCTGTGGCTGGGGTCCATGCTATGCGCACTGGTGTTTGGCGGGCTGGCCTATGCCGCCGTCAAAGTGGCCTGGCGACTGGCAGTGGTGCGCAGCTGGAACCTGCGTGCCCACCGTCGCGCCAGAGCAATACGACGGGAAATTCGCAAACAGGAAAAGCAGGAAGACAAGGAAGACGACGACTCAGTCGAGCCGCCGCAGTAGCCCGTCATGCAGCTCGTATTGCTGCGGACAACGGGAGGCAAACTCCCGGTCGTGGGTAACGATCATGAACGCGGTACCCAGCGTCTCATTCAATTCCAGCATCAGTGACTGCACCTGGGCGGCAGTACGCTCATCCAGGTTGCCGGTGGGCTCGTCCGCCATCACCAGGGCCGGCTCGGTCACCAGGGCTCTGGCTATGGCCACCCGCTGACGCTCACCGCCACTGAGTGTTGACGGCTTGTGGGTGAGACGATGATCCAGCCCCACTTTCTTAAGCGTCGCTGCCGCCCTTTCCTTACAGCTTGCCGGACTCTCACCACGAATCAGCAGTGGCATGGCCACGTTTTCCAACGCAGTAAATTCCGGCAACAAGTGATGGAATTGATAGACAAAGCCCAGATAACGATTACGCAGCTTGCCGGTATCGCGGTCACTCATGGTTGCCAGGGCGTTTCCGGCAATGGAGACCGTGCCACGGGTTGCCCGGTCCAGCCCTCCCAGCAGATTCAGCAAGGTAGATTTGCCAGAGCCTGAGGTACCGATAATCGCCAGGATATCTCCCTGAGTCACGGTCAAATCCACACCGCTGAGCACTTCCAGCTCGTTATTCCCTTCCTCGTAGCACTTCACCAGTTTATCGGCCTGCAGCACGATACCGGTGCCGGTGGCATTGCGGGAATCATTCATAGCGCAGGGCCTCCGCCGGTTGTACCCGGCTGGCACGCCAGGATGGGTAAAGGGTGGCCGAAAAGCTGATTACCAGGGCAATGGAAACGATGGTGATCACGTCGGACCACTGCAACTCCGAGGGAAGATAGTTAACAAAGTAGGCATCAAACAAACGGGTATTGAAGGTGCGTTCCACCCACTCAGCAAGATTGCTCACATTGGTGGCCAGCAGCACACCCAGACCGGTACCCAGCAAGGTACCGGCAAAACCGATCACGGTGCCCTGCACCATGAAGATACGCATGATGGTACCCGGCGAGGCCCCCAGAGTCCGCAACACTGCGATATTGCCGCGCTTCTCGGTGACCAGCATCACCTGGCTGGAAATGATATTGAACGCCGCCACCGCCACAATAAAGCTGAGCAACAGCGTCATCATGGTCTTTTCCATCTTGATGGCCTGGAACAGATTCCCGTGGCTGCGGGTCCAGTCCCGTGTGTAGTAGTTGTGGCCCAGCTCCTGCTGCAGCGTCCAGCCCAGGGCCGGGGCACTGAACAGATCATCCAGCTTCAGCCGCACGCCCTGTACCGTGCCCGACTGGCGGGCGAGTTTGGCAGCGTCCTGCACATTGATGTAGGCATACAAGGAATCCACTTCTGCCCGCACCCGGAAAATGCCAGTGACCGTGAAGCGCTTGAAACGGGGCATCACCCCGGCGGGGGAGATGGTGGCTTCCGGCAACACCAGGGTAATCTTGTCGCCCAGTTCCGCCCCCAGGCGGCGGGCCAGCCCATAGCCAAGCACCATACCGAACTCACCAGGGGCCAGCTTCTCCAGCTCCCCCTGCTCCATGAAATCGCCGACGATGGATACCTTGCGCTCAGCCGCGGGCTCGATGCCATTGATCATGGCGCCGGCCACATTGCCGCGATGGCTGAGCATGCCCTCCAGCTCCACAAAGGGCGCAACCGCTTCGATTTCTTCGTGGTGCCCCAGGCGGTTGGCCAGCGCCTGCCAGTCCTGAACCGGCTCGCGGCCTTGCACGGACAAATGGGTGACCATGCCCAGAATTCGGGTTTGCAATTCCCGGTCAAAACCATTCATAACGGAAAGGACCGTGATCAGTACGGCAACCCCCAGCATCAGTCCCAATGCGGAAATCAGCGTAATCACGGATATAAAACTGTTGCGGGCGCGAGCACCGGTGTAGCGCAGCCCCACATAAAAGGATAGAGGTCGAAACATGGAGCGCATTTAACCCGAAACCCGAGACAAATACCACGGGTCTGGAAAACTGCTACATTACGAATCCTGCTTTGTGAACGGCGTCCGCGTTCAGGATCTGGCAAAGTGGTTGAATAACCGTCCCTAACTTTCTAATATCGAAAGAAAATACATCTCGCCGGGGGAAGAAATGAAGATAAGAATAATGACGCTGCTGGCCTCGGCAGCGCTGGCGCTGCCTGCTGCGGCACTGGCCGCCGAAGTTCCCCAACGCGGCATGTCTGAGGCGCGGGTACGAGCAGACTTCGGTTCACCCTCCTCTGTCCGGGGCCCGGTGGGCTCACCGGCAATCACCCGCTGGAACTACGACGGTTTCTCCGTGTATTTCGAAAATGGCATCACCCTGCATACCGTGGTCGATCGCCCGGCCAGTACGGCACCGGATGTGGTGTCCGGCACTCAGGAACTGCCCGCCATTGAGGAAACCACAACCGATACCGAACAGGAACAACAAACAGCGCCGGAAAGCACAGCGCCACCCATGTTCGATCCGGTGACCGGCAGTTTTGTAGGCGCAGAAGCCGAGGAAGAGGCACCAGTCAAGCAACAACCCGCTGCCAACGACGCCCCGGAACCGGAAGCCCCGCAACAGGACGCCAAGCCTGAGCCTGAACCTGAGCCAGAACCTGCTCCAGAGCCACAAGCCAAGGTTACCGAGGACGCTCCGCAAGCGGTTTCAGAACCGGCTGCTGAGCCTCAATCCACCGAGCAGCCACCGGCCGAAGGCGAATTCCGCTTTGACCCGGTCACCGGTCGCATCATCATCGCTGGCGAAGTGGCTCCCGAGCAGGCTGCGGCAAAAAAACAGCAACAGCTGGAACAGCAGGCCAAAGAAACCGCTGAGACGGTGAAAGCCGAGGCCGACCAGGCAGAAGCGCAAGCCACCGACGCGGTAAAAGACGCCGAACAACAGACCGAAGACACCGCCGCTGATACGCAGAAAAAGGCCAGCGACGCAAAGCAACAGGTGGAGGCCGACGTGCAGGAAAAGGCTGACGAGGCCGAGCAAAAGGTCGAGCAAGTGGAGGAAGAATCCGAAGGCGGCTTCTCTATTGACTGGGATGCCCGCCGGTAGCACACTCGCGCGC
Source organism: Alcanivorax sp. (assembly GCF_019431375.1). Classification (NCBI taxonomy): domain Bacteria; kingdom Pseudomonadati; phylum Pseudomonadota; class Gammaproteobacteria; order Oceanospirillales; family Alcanivoracaceae; genus Alcanivorax; species Alcanivorax sp. Next base: position 359,082 of record NZ_CP080267.1, on the reverse strand, counting down.
ATTGCACCCTCCTAGCGGACTTACTGAGCATGCGCCGACTTCTTCCTGAATGGCACCCCCAGTGGGGGGTGCTGCTGGCCTGGCCCGACACCCACACCGATTGGGTGGATCATCTCGTCGACGCCGAACACTGTTACCTGGATCTCCTCACCGCCCTGCTGGACCATCAGCAAGTGCGACTGGTATGCCGTGATGTCGCCAGCGAACAGCGCATCAGAACCCTTGCCGCCGAACGCGGCCTGGATATCGCCCGCCTTGAACTGATCATCGCCGACTACAACGATACCTGGGCTCGGGATTTCGGCCCCATCGCCGTGGAAGACAACGGCAACGTGGAGCTGCTGGATTACACCTTCACCGGCTGGGGCGGCAAATTCGATGCCGACAAGGACAACACCCTGAATCGCCGCCTGCCCTGGCAACTGCCCCTGCACAGCCCCTCACTAGTGCTCGAAGGGGGCGCCATCGACACCGATGGCCAGGGCAACCTGCTCACTACCCGCCACTGCCTGCGCAACCCCAATCGCAACCCGGACCTGACCGAAGCGGAACTCACCGCCCTGCTCAAGGAACAGCTGGGCGTCAGCGATATCTGGTGGCTGGACCACGGCGAACTGGAAGGCGACGATACCGACGCTCATGTGGACACCCTGGCGCGCTTCGTGGATGCCCGTACCATCGCCTATGTGCAATGCCGGGATCAGGACGACAGCCACTACGCCAACCTGGCCGCCATGGAGCAGGAGTTACAAGCACTGGCAAGGCAGCACAATCTGACCCTGGTACCTCTGCCCCTGCCCACCCCGCAATTCAACCGGGAAGGCGAACGGCTACCGGCCACCTATGCCAACTTTCTTATTACCAATGAGAAAATCCTGCTGCCGGTTTATGGGTGCGACACCGACCAGCCTGCCATCGACGCCATGCAAACGGTGTGCGGCAACCGCACCGTGACCCCGGTAAACTGTCGGGTATTGATCGAACAACATGGCAGCCTGCACTGTGTCACCATGCAACTGCCCCGTGGCGCGGTCTAGTGGGCTGTTGGAAAGGTTGAAGGAGAATTTCATGCGCGTGGCCGTTATCCAGCAGAAAAACAGCACTGACCTGCAAGCCAACCTGGACCATTCCCTGGCACTGATCCGCGAGGCTGCGGACAAGGGCGCCGAGCTGGTACTGCTGCAGGAGCTGCATCGCAGTCTGTATTTCTGTCAGACCGAAGACACCGCGGTCTTTGACCTGGCAGAAACCATCCCCGGCCCCAGCACCGAGACGCTCGGAGCTCTGGCCAAAGAACTGGGCATTGTCATCGTCGGCAGCCTGTTCGAAAAGCGAGCCACCGGCCTCTACCACAACACCGCCGTGGTACTGGAAAAGGACGGCAGCCTGGCTGGCATCTATCGCAAGATGCACATTCCTGATGATCCGGGCTTCTACGAGAAGTTCTACTTCACCCCCGGGGATGCTGACTTCAACGATGGCCGTAGCGGCTTCAGCCCTATCGAAACCAGTGTCGGCAAACTGGGCCTGCTGGTCTGCTGGGATCAGTGGTACCCGGAAGCAGCGCGCCTGATGGCCCTGGCCGGTGCCGACCTCCTGCTCTACCCCACCGCTATCGGTTGGGACCCCAGTGACGATGACGGGGAAAAAAGCCGTCAGCTCAACGCCTGGGTCACTATCCAGCGCGCCCACGGGATCGCCAATGGGCTGCCGGTGCTGGTCGCCAATCGCACCGGCTTCGAACAAAGCCCGGTGGATGAGACTGGCATCCAGTTCTGGGGTAACAGTTTTGTCTGCGGCCCCCAGGGCGAATTCCTGGCACAGGCTGACAATGACAACGAACAGGTACTACTCGCCGACGTGGACATGCAACGCAGCGAGTCCGTACGCCGCATCTGGCCCTACCTGCGCGACCGCCGGGTGGATGCCTACCAGGACCTGAGCAAACGCTACCGGGATTGATCGGGTCCACAGGGTTACAGAAAGCCCCTTGAGAGACTCGAAGCCAGACAGTAGGTTTGCCGTTTTTCAGCCATACCCATGGAGTTACGACGATGCGCTCATTGATTATTTTGTTTGCTGCCGCCCTGACATCCTGTGCCGCCCCCTCGGCCATGGAAGTCTCTGACGGCAACCAGTCCGAAGGCACCGTGGTCATGTCCTACGACTACAGCCTGATGCAAAGCCCCAAGGTGGACTGGCAACAGGGCCTGCAGAAAGCCACCGCCCAGTGCCAGAGCTGGGGTTACAACGGCGCACTGCCTTCCGATTCACCCAGCAAATCCTGCAAGACGGAAACCCAGGATGGCGATTGCATCGCCTGGACCCTGAGCACAACTTTCCAGTGCACGGCCAAGGCCCAGCAATCCCAGCAATAAAGCCAGCCCTGAGCGCCCGCCCAATCCACTCACTAGTCGAGAAAGACCAGCCTGTGGTGCGGGCCTATATGCGTCTCACAAGGGCTTATCCAGAGATGCAATCATAGCGAGGCAGTAACGCGGCTGAGGTATAGGGGAGGCTCTCTCCGACAGCCTCCACCATCGGTGCCACCCTGTTGCTCAGCCGCAGTTTAAGATCATCAGGGTGAATGCCGATTCGCAAGGGCTGGCCAGTGTGGCAGGCCCGACGCCAATTGAGATGATTGAACCCTCGCAACAACCACTCCCGTATCGGGGTATCAGCTTCAAAGCCGGCCAGGGGGAGCGGATGCATCTTTTGCGCTTGCGCATCGTAAACCCCGCTCAGGGTTTCGAATAGCCGAAACGGCATGTCCGCCAGTTGCTCGCGATGAATCGCGCCCATGGCCCAGGCCGGAGGCACGTATAGATCACAGGGTTGCAGACCCTGATCCAAAAACCATTGGTGGCAGTTCCGTATCAACGCCTCGATACCACTGGCCGACAGGGAAAGATGCTCCGCCACCCGCCGCGACAGTAACAGGCTGTGCAAGCGGTGATAGAGACTGATGGGTGAGTCGCAGCGATGCAGCCAACCATGGCCAGCCAGCGGGTACCCCTGCTGCTGGAGCTGATGCAGCCAGTCCAGATCTGCCGTTTGCCAATCCCGCCCCGGCACCACCAGCAAGGTCACCCCCTGTGGAACCTGCGGCAACAGAGCCAGAATCTGGCTAACCTGCTCACGGGTTTCCGGCATCACATCATGGATGGACACCAGTGCCCGAGGAGCGACTAACGACTCAGAGGGCGCTGCGGGCATAGTTGCTGCTCAGGCGACGCAGCAGCGCCAGGGTCGGGGAAGGCAGGGACCGATTGGCAGCAGGTACCATCTGGGCACACTGGCCCAGCACCCCGGCCCAGTGCTCGATGGCATCCCGGTTCATGGCCAGTGCCGCCTTCCGGGCCTGCTTCGCCTTCAGGTCACGTACTACCGGGCTCAGCGACTGCAAGCGGTCCAGGGTCTGGTTCAGGCTTTCCTGAGGTTCCATGATCCACAACCCCGCCGCCAGGGCGGGCCATTCGTTGATGCCGCAGGCCGGTGTGGTGATCACCAGCCGCTCCCGGGCCATGGCCTCCAGTGCCACGGTGCCGAAGGCTTCCACCGAAGAAGGCAGCACCAGTACCTGACAGCGGTCGAGAATCTCCACCACCTGCTGGCGGCTACACCAGCCATGAAAGGTCAGATTGGCGGATGCCTTACAGGCCTGCTCCACCTTGCTGCGCAGTGGTCCGTCACCGGCCACCTCGAACTGCAGATCCGGCCGCGATGAGGCCAGGGCCAGGAAGGACTCGATATTCTTTTCTGCCGCCAGCCGGCCCACATAACAGACCTTTTGTACGCTGCCATCCAGTCCGGTGACCGTTGTGTGCACAAACTCCCGGGCCAGCGGTGTGCCCACCAACTGCGGGTTGCGGGCACCGGCGGCGCGGGCCTGGGCGATCATGGATTCACAGATGGTGGCGGCGGTTTCACTGCCCTGGAACAGGGTGCGGTTGACCCAGTTGAGCAGGCCGCCGGCCAGCCTGGCCAGCCGGCGGCCCCAGTACAATTCCACCAGCCGGTTGTAATCAGTCTGGAAAGTGACGCAGACCGGGATGCCCCACTTGCGGGCGATCCAGTAACCGATCATGGAAAAAATCCCGGGGCCGGGAATCACGATAACGTGGGGTTTCATTTCCCAGACCAGGGCGCTCAATTCACGCACCCTGGGAAAGAAGAGTCGCTGGGTGGGGTCGCCGGGGATCGGCATGGAGGCACCCTGGCAAGGATGCGGTTCCTCCATGCAGGGCTGCACCAGTTCCACCTGGGCCACATGGTCCTTGAGATGCGAGACCAGGTCCTGGAAGTAGGCGCCGACGCCATTCCGACCCTTGATCGCATCCACCACAAACAGTATGCGTAGCTCTTTGGTATCCATGGGCGCCAGTATCAGCGCCTCTCATGTCGATAATGTGACAGCATTGCCGCACCATGACCGGGGAATTGCGACAAGATGTAACGGACCCCGAGCTCGCCGTAGGAGCGTCGCTGGCGGCGCGAACCCAAACGGTTTCGAGTTGCCAGAAGCGAGTTTCGAAAACCAAACATTCATTCGCGGGTTTCAGGTTTCGATTTTCGTTACTCGCTTCTCGTGACTCGCAACTGGTGTCGTAAGCAGATTCGCCCCTCAAGCGACGATCCTGCTCCAGCAACGGTTTTTAATCGGTGCTGGGGAGTGGGTATCCGAAACGGTCATAGACCCAGCCGAAGACATCAGCCAGTTCATGGGGACTTACGCCCAGTTCGTCCGAGTTGTAATGATGGCCGCTGCGGTACTGTTTTGCCTTGCGGTCTTGCGCGTCAAGTCGTTGGCGAAAAGCCGTGTCGGATTGCCAGCCAAAGCGCTGATAAAACGCCAACACGGTTTCTGCCGGCGCCGGGGCCAGTTGCTCCATCACCGACAGCGCCTGGCGTTCCGGCGGCAGGCTTTCCAGCACCTCCAGCACATGGCGATAGTAATAATCGAGCATGGCCATAAAGCCCTGGCGCCAGTAATCGGTGGTATCGCGACCATCGAACAGGCGCGCGCCAATCAGGATGGAATTGATCTGGGATGGCACCGCCGCGCTGGGGTTGCGGATACAGCCGATAAAGCGGGCATCCGGGAAAGCCTCCGCCAGGGTCGCCATCCACGGCGTGAACGACGGGTTCTTGGACAACAGTTGTTTGTGGCTGCCATGAAAATAAAGATGCCGCTGCACAAAGCGCCGATAGGCCGCGATCAGCCGCTGCTTTTCCTTGTCCGTGCCATCCCGGTCCAGATAGGTGAGACGCCACAGGGCCGGCACCGGCACGGCCAGTACCAGCAGGAAGCAGCCCCACACCGGCATCAGTGCCAGGTAGTCCTCTTCAGGGTCCAGCAGCCCGGTCTTGTGCACCCCATCCAGACCGCCGAGCAGGCGCCGTTCGAGCCCTAACAGCAAGCGCCCCGCAGGCCGGCCAATCCATCCATCAAGGCGGGCAATAGCGGTCCAGAAATAGCGCTGGGTAATTGATGGGGCAAACAGCAACTCCCACAGGGCCGTAGTGGTAAAGCGTTCGTCCATGGCCAGCAGGCGATGCAGGAAGGTGGTACCGCTGCGGGGCACGCCCACCACAAAAAGCGGCTCGCGCACCTGGACGCGGCGAAAATCCGGAAACAGCACATAATCCAGCAACAGGCCCAGGCCATTGATGGCCTGCACCAGCAGGAACAGTGGCCAGAACAGCGTCATGACCAGCAGCCGCTGCAGGGAAAACCGCCCTGCCCGGCCATCGTAGGCCGGCAACCAGCTCATCATAAAAAAATGCACATAGCGTTTCAGTACCGCCAAACCATTCTCCCGGCTATTCCATGCAGCGTGCACGCTACGCTTCGCTCATGTCATAAAAATGACAATTTTTCCTCTTGTCTCCAGGTCATCCCGCTGTCATCTTTCACCAAAACAATAGTGGTATGACTATCGCGATGACAGCACCCAGCACAGCCCCTCGCCACCCGACACTGGTCGGCCACCGGGGCGCACGCGGCGAGGCCCCGGAAAATACCCTGGCCAGCTTTCAGGTAGCTCTGGAGGCCGGTGTCACGGAAATGGAACTGGATGTGCGGCTCTCCGCCGATGGCCACCTGATCGTGCTGCACGATAGTGACGTGACTCGCACCACCGGCATGCGCGGCGATGTACGTCAGTACACCCGCTCGCAGCTGGGCACCATGGATGCTCGCCGTAATACCCCCGGCTGGCACAGCCCTACGGGGATTCCGTCCTTACAGGAAGTGGTGGAACTGTGCGGACCGGCCATGCGTTTCCAGTTCGAGGTAAAAGGGGCGGACCGGGTGGTGCTGCATCAGCTGGCCCATCACCTCACTCACATGATCCATGAGCAGCGCCTGCAATCGCGGGTGGTGGTGACCTCCAGCCATACTGGCTTTCTGCGCATGATCGGCACCATGGCACCGGATGTGGAACGGGGCTATGTGTGCCAGTACCGCTACCTGCAACCCACCCGCCGGGCCCACGGCCTGGGCTGCAACTGGCTGATGCCGCACTACTCGCTGGTGACCCCGGCGTTAATGCGCCGGGCTCGCAAACGTGGCCTGAAAGTGTCGGTGTGGACGGTGAATGATCTCACCGAAGCGGACCGGCTGGCCAAACTGCAGGTGGACGGCATCATCACCGACTACCCCACCAGCTTTGTCAGCCACTTCCGGCGCAGCCCCCGTTATTCGTCCTCGGAAACCGCCGCACTGAACGGCTGATCCGCAAAGAACGCCAGGATTTCTTCCTTGCGGGCCATGGCATCCTTGCGGCCCATCTCGATCAGGCTGCGGGTGAACCCTGGTTCGAACAACAGATAACTCATGGCACTGGCCCCCGGCGACCGGGTGGCACCGGACCCCCGCAGGAAGAAACGCAGTGCCCGGGGCAATTCCTTGATATGCTCGGCGGCAATTTCGTCAATGGGTCGGGACGGGTAGATCTTCAACACATCCACCTGCCGTAGCTGAATTCCATGCTTGCGGCGGGAGCGCTCGCTCATGGCAGACAATGTGCGGTTAATCCTTTCCAGACGCTCCACATCCCCTTCCAGGGTGTCCACAAAGACGCTGTTGAGCACATGGCCGAGCACCTGGGCCATGGACGGATAACCGCTTAACTGGCGCTGATGGCCCGCCGTCATATTGCCGGATACCCCGATCACCAGCAGTCGGGAGGCCCCCAGATGCAGTGCCGGGCTCAATGGCGCCAGTTGCCGCAGGGCACCGTCACCGTAATAGGCGCCGTCCACCTTGCTGGCAGGAAACAGGATAGGGATGGCCGCAGACCCCAGCAGATGCTGCACATCGATGTCGGAGCGCTTGCCCTTACGACGGGCTCGCACCCATTCCGGCAATTCACTGTCACCCTGGAAAAAGCTCACCGACTCACCACTGGCATAACCGGATGCGGTGATCGCCAGTGCGCGTAAGTGGCCCTGATCCAGGTTCTCGCGAATACGGCGAAAATTGATCACCAGGGTAAGCAGACGCTGCAACGGCATATTGTCCAGCAGAGCACTGCGTTCTGGCGTCTTACCGGTGGTGACACCGGAAAACAGCCAGCGAACCACCGCTTTCAGCAACGCATAGGTATCCGTGCGGTAGACCTGTTCGGCGGTAATATTGGCCCAGACGCGCTCCAGCCCGCGAATCGCCGTACGGAAATTACCGGCATTGGCGGCCAGTGACGCTGCATTGATGGCGCCCGCAGAAGTGCCGCAGATAATCGGAAACGGATTTGGCTCCCCGCGGGGCAGCAACTCTGCGATCGCTGCCAACACCCCAACCTGATAGGCGCCACGGGCGCCGCCCCCGGACAATATCAACCCACGAACCGGGTCCTGTTTCTGCATTTCCACCCTCCAAATTTCCACCAGTATGCCGTGACAGACATTCTGTCACCACAGCTGCAATACCACTGGCGAGTTGCCGGTTCCCTACCTTATGCTGGGGCATCTTCTGGAACCCATTTTATGTACCGCTTTCAGCTCCGCCCCGCCACCACCGATGACCTGGACGCCCTCACCGCGCTGGAACAGCGTTGCTTCTCATCGGATCGTCTTTCCCGACGCAGCTTTCGCAAATGGCTGAAGCGCCAACACAGCGGCCTGATTGTCGCCGTTGATGAAGCCAATGCCCTGGCAGGCTATGTGCTGGTGCTGCTGCAACCGGGCACCCGCCTGGCCCGCCTCTACTCCATCGCCGTAGACCCGCAACAACGGGGCCGCAATCTGGGGGAGAAACTCATGGAAGCAGCGGAAGAGTACGCACTGCAGCAGCGCCGCCCTTACCTGCGCCTGGAAGTGCGCAAGGATAACGCCGCCGCTATCGCCCTTTACGAAAAGCGTGGCTACCGTCTTTTTGCCCAGACGCCGGATTACTACGAAGACCACCAGGATGCCCTGCGCTACCAGAAGCGACTTATCTACCTGCCGGACAACGCGGAACAGCTGCATTTGCCCTGGGTACAGCAGACCACGCCGTTCACCTGCGGCCCGGCCTGTCTGTTGATGGCGCTGGCGGCGCTTAAGCAGCAACCACCCAGCACCACCGAAGAGCTGCTGCTGTGGCGCGAAGCCACCACCATTTTCATGACCGCCGGTCACGGCGGCTGCCATCCCATGGGCCTGGCCCTGGCGGCCCGTCAGCGCGGCCTGGACGCTCGCGTCTGGTGCAACCAGACCGGTCCGCTGTTTGTGGACTCGGTGCGCGACACGGACAAGAAAGCCGTGATCACCACCCTGCACGAGTATTTCGTGGAGGCCTGCAAGGCTCAGTCACTGCCGGTCTGTTATGAAGACTTTACTGCCGCGGATCTGGACGACGCCATTGCTGCCGGCAGCATCGTGCTGGTGCTGATCAGCACCTGGCGCCTGGACGGCCGCAAGGCCCCCCACTGGGTGGCCATCAGTGGCAGCGACGAAGAGTGCTTCTACATCCACGACCCGGACCCGGGCGAAGACCAGGTACCGCTGGACTGCCAACACATCCCCATCACCCGGGAAAAGTTCGACCAGATGCGCAAGTACGGTCAGGCCAAGCTGCGCACGGCGGTGGTTCTGGGAGCCCCTGGCAAGCCCTATCCGTAGGACTGGCGGCGCAATGAATGGCAGGAGAAAGTTGCAAGTGACAAGTTGCAAGGCGCGGTCAAGGTTTCACCAATTTCAGAGGACTTACCTGCGATTCCTGTTTCGGCGCGAAGATCATGCATTGAATATCCATTGAGCTTTCTTCGCGTTGGACATTGCAACTTGAAACTTGCACTGAACCCTATCGCGCCGCCAGCAACGCGCCTTACGGATAGGCCATCCACAAAAAAGCCCGCGCGAGGCGGGCTTTTTGTTGGGTAGGCGAGGCATTACATCTTCATGACATCCTTGCCCAGGGCGGCGGCTTTTTCGCCGTCCACCTTCTGGGTATTTTCCTCGCACTTGCCCCGGTCACCACCGCAGATTTCGCAGCCTTCTTTCATGCCCAGGGTGGCCAGGCCACCACAGGAGCCCTTGATCGGCTTGTTGGAGAGAATCACGCCGACGGCCATGGCCGTGAAAAGCAGGCCGATGAAGATCACCGCGGCCATAATGGTCATCAACATGTTATTTCTCCTCCACGATTGCATCGAAGGCGGGCGTGGACAATTCTTCTACGCCCTTATCCTTTCTGACAATAAAAAACACGGCCAGTTCATGCTGTTTGGCAAACGCCATGCCCGCTTCCGGGCCCAGCACGGTCATGGCGGTGGACAGGCCATCCGCCATCATGGCGCTTTCGTGCAACACCGACACCGATGCCAGCATATGATCCACAGGATAACCGGTTCTCGGATCCAGGGTATGTGAATACAGTTGCCCATCGGACTCGAAGAAGTTGCGGTAATCGCCGCTGGTGGCCACAGCCATGTCTTTCAGGGCCACCACCTGTTCCACCTCACGCACTCCGGCAATTGGCCGTTCCACGGCCACCCGCCAGGGCTGTCCGTAGGGTTTACTGCCACTACCGCGCAGTTCCCCCCCCACTTCTACCAGGTAGTTTTTCAGGCCCTGGCTTTCCAGCAACTCTGCCACCTTGTCCACGGCAAAACCCTTGGCAATCGACGACAGGTCCACATACACATCGCCGGGCTGCAGAAGCTCATTGTCGTTGAGCAGCAGCTGCTGCCAACCAACCCGCGACATGGCGGCGTTGATCTCGTCCTCTGACGGCGGCTCAAAACGGTCCGGGTCCGGGCCGAATCCCCACAGGTTCACCAACGGCCCCACCGTCACGTCATAGGCCCCGTCGGTCATGGCAGAAATACTGAATGCCGCAGACAGCACCTTGACCGTATCCTCCGGCAAGTCCATCAGCGTGCCCGCTTCCGCCATATTGAAACGACTCAGATCGGACTCCGGCCGGTAGGTGCTCATTTCTGCGTTGACCTGTTCCAGCGCCGCCTCGATGTCCGCTTTCAGATCGTCCACGCCTTCCTTGGGCGTGCCGCTGAACTTTACACTCCAGGTAGTGCCCATGGTCGGGCCGCTGAGAACGGACAGGCGATTCTTGCTGTCGTCACAGGCGGACAGCCAAAGGGTCAGTGAAAAAACCAGCAGGGGCAGGATGCGGCTCATTGTTCAGGTCCGGAGGTTAAGAAAGAGCAGCAAGCTACAAGCTTCAACACGAGAAGGAACTCCATGTTCTGCAAGGCTTCACCCGCGATTAACGGTAAGGCGCGGGCACAAACGATCAAAACCTGAAAACGCATAACGCGTTGTAGCTTGCCGCTTGTATCTTGTATCTCAAAAACAAACGCCGACCCGCAGGTCGGCGCTTTCGGTGTTATCCGCCGAAGTCATCCAGCAGGATGTTTTCCGGTTCCACACCCAGGTCATCAAGCATCTTGATCACCGAGGCGTTCATCATCGGCGGCCCACACATGTAGTACTCACAGTCTTCCGGCGCCGGATGGTCCTTCAGATACTGCTCGTAAAGCACGTTATGGATAAAGCCGGTAAGGCCATCCCAGTTATCTTCCGGTTGGGGATCAGACAATGCCAAGTGCCATTCGAAGTTATCGTTCTCTTCGGCCAGCTTGTCATATTCATCGTTATAGAAGGTTTCGCGCCAGCTACGGGCACCGTACCAGAAGCTCATCTTGCGCTTTGAGTTCAGGCGCTTGAGCTGATCGAAGATATGGCTACGCATGGGTGCCATACCGGCCCCGCCACCAATAAAGACCATTTCCGCATCGGTCTTCTTGGCAAAGAATTCACCGAAGGGCCCGAACACAGTGATCTTGTCGCCCGGCTTCAGGCTGAAGACATAGGAACTCATGATACCCGGCGGAATATCCTTGGAACCCGGAGGTGGCGTAGCAATCCGGATATTGAACTTGAGAATACCCTTCTCTTCCGGGTAGTTGGCCATGGAATAGGCGCGAATCACTTCTTCGTTGTTCTTGCAGCTGAGGTCAAAGAAGTTAAACCGCTCCCAGTCGCCCCGGTACTCTTCACCGATATCGAAATCAGAGAACTTCACGTCGAACGGCGGCGCTTCCAGCTGCACATAGCCGCCAGCACGGAAGTCCACATTCTCGCCTTCCGGCAGTTTCAGGGTCAGCTCTTTAATGAAGGTGGCAACGTTATCATTGGCGATAACCTCGCACTCCCACTTTTTCACACCGAAGAACTCTTCCGGAACTTCGATCTTCATGTCCTGCTTCACGTTGACCTGGCAGCTCAGACGCCAGCCGTCGCGAATCTCGCCCTTGGTGAAGTGGCCTTCTTCGGTGGGCAGAATATCGCCACCGCCGTCCAGCACCTTACATTTGCACTGGGCACAGGTACCACCGCCACCACAGGCAGAAGACAGGAAGATACCCTGATTGGCCAGGGTCCCCAGCAACTTGCCGCCGGCAGGGGCATCGATGGATTTTTCTTCATCGCTGTTGATGTTGATGTGCACATCACCGCTGGCCACCAGCCGGGAGCGGGCCACCAGGATCACCGCCACCAGTGCCAGCACAATGGCGGTGAACATGACCACACCGAGAATAATCTCAAAACTCATGATTCAACCCCTTCGCTTACAGCTGCACGCCGGAAAAAGACATGAAGCCCAGAGACATCAGCCCCACAGTGATGAAGGTGATACCCAGACCTTTGAGGCCGTCCGGTACATCGCTGTATTTCAGCTTCTCGCGAATACCGGCCAGCAGCGTAATCGCCAGTGCCCAGCCCACCCCGGCACCCACGCCGTAGACCATGGACTCACCAAAGGTGTAGTCGCGCTCCACCATGAACAGGGACGCACCGAGAATGGCGCAGTTCACAGTAATCAGCGGCAGGAAGATGCCCAGGGCGTTGTAGAGACTGGGCACATACTTGTCCAGTGTCATTTCCAGGATCTGCACCAGCGCGGCAATAACACCGATATAGCTGAGCAGGCCCAGGAAGCGCAGGTCCAGGCTGGCCAGGGATTCGATCCCGGTCCAGGCCAGGGCGTTCTCGTCCAGCAGGTAGGTAAGAATCAGGTTGTTCACGGGCACGGTGATAGTCAGTACCACTACCACCGCAACCCCCAGACCGATGGCGGTCTGGATCTTCTTGGACACGGCAATAAAGGTACACATGCCCAGGAAGAAGGCCAGCGCCATGTTTTCAACAAAGACGGCGCGGACGAACAGGCTCAGATAATGTTCAAACATTCCTCGTCTCCGTTAAAACGCGTCGCTGACACGGGTGTGTGGCTTCATCTTGAAGGTATCTTCTTCCACTTGCTCAGGCTTCCAGGTCCGGATTGCCCAGATGAACAGACCGATCAGGAAGAAGGCGCTGGGCGGCAACAGCATCATGCCGTTGGTCACGAACCAGCCGCCATCCGCTGCCTTGGCCAGGATCTGCTGACCGAACAGGCTGCCGGCACCCAGTAGTTCACGAATGAAACCCAGCCCCAGCAGGATCACGGAGTAACCCAAACCATTACCGACGCCATCCAGGAAAGACGGGATCGGCGGGTTCTTCATGGCAAAAGCTTCCGCCCGGCCCATCACGATACAGTTGGTGATGATCAGCCCCACGAACACCGACAGCTGCTTGGAAATGCTGTAGGCGTAGGCTTTCAGGAACTGGTCCACCACGATTACCAGCGAGGCAATAATGGTCATCTGCACGATAATGCGGATGCTGGACGGAATGTAATTCCGGATCGAGCTCACAAAGAAGTTTGAGAACGCGGTGACGGTAGTCAATGCAATACACATCGTCACCGTAGTGCTCAGGTTGCTGGTTACCGCCAGGGCGGAACAGATACCAAGAATCTGCAGCGCGATAGGGTTGTTGTCGAAAATCGGACCTAAAAGGATGTCCTTCGTTTTCTCCGCCATTACGCGTCTCCTTCCTGCTGTACGACCGCTTCACCTTTCTGCATGCGCTTCAGGTAAGGACCGAAACCGTTTTCACCGACCCAGAAGCGCAGCAGGTTGCTGACACCGTTACTGGTCAGGGTCGCGCCGGCAAGACCATCCACCTTGTGTTCGGCGTTGGCAGTGCTGCTGTCCACGGTACCCTTGATTACCTGGATTTCCACTTCACCCTGTTCACCGTAAAGCTTTTTGCCTTCCCACAGGGCTTTCCATTTCGGGTTGTCTACTTCACCACCGAGACCCGGGGTCTCGCCATGCTCGTAGAAACCCAGACCGGAAACGGTGTTGGCATCCGGCTCAAGCGCCAGGAAACCATACAGGGTGGACCACAGGCCATAGCCGTGTACCGGCAAGATGATGCGGCTCAGTTCACCGTCATCACCACGGGCCAGGAACACTTCCGCCACCTTCGCCTGGGACTTGATGCCGGCGATATCCTCTTTACCGCTGAGCCGTTCGGAACGCTGGGGATCCTTGGCCGCTTTACGCTGGTCGTAGGATTCCGGCATTTCTACGTACTCACCGGTGTCGATGTCTACAAACCGGCGCTCGATACTTTTGAATACCTCGTTCACATCCACGCCTGGCTGATACAGTCCAGCGGCCTGCAAGATATTCATGCGCTTGTCCAGCAGCTGGTTCTTGCTCTGTACCGGTCGCAGGCTTACTGCGGCGGTGGCAACCACCACACCGCAAACCACACAGACCAGAAAGGCAACCAGCAGCGTCTTGCCTACACTTTCTTTATTCGCTGACATTTACACTTCTCCCCCGGTCCGGCGCAGGCGGCGACGAACGTTCGCCTGTACAACAAAGTGGTCAATCAACGGCGCACACAGGTTGGAGAACAGGATGGCCATCATCACGCCCTCCGGGAACGCCGGGTTCACCACCCGGATCAGTACGATCATGACACCGATCAGCGCACCGAAGATGTACTTGCCGGTATTGGTCATGGAAGCCGATACCGGGTCGGTGGCCATGTAAATCATGCCGAAAGCAAAGCTGCCCACGGTCAGATGCCAGTACCAAGGCATGGCGAACATGGGATTAGTGGCAGAACCGATCGCATTGAAGAGAGAGCTCAACGCCACCATGCCCAGGAATACACCCAGTACGATGCGCCAGGAAGCCACCTTGGTGAGCAACAGAGCCGTACCACCAATCAGGATCGCCAGGGTTGATGTCTCACCGATGGAGCCCTGGATACCGCCCAGGAAGGTCTGCATCCAGGAAATGTTGGCACCGGCATCAGCCGTCAGATTACTGGCGAAGTCCAGTTGACCGGCAGCTGCGAGCGCCAGCGGTGTCGCACCAGAGAAGTTGTCTACTGCGGTCCATACCGCATCCCCGGACATTTCTGCCGGATAGGCGAAGAACAGGAACGCCCGACCGACCAGCGCCGGATTCAGGAAGTTCTTGCCGGTACCGCCGAACACTTCCTTGCCGATGACCACACCGAAGGAAATGCCCAGGAACACCTGCCACAGGGGAATTGCCGGGGGAAGAATCAGGGTAAAAAGAATACCCGTCACGAAGAAACCTTCGTTCACTTCATGGCCGCGCTTCCAGGCAAACAGCCCCTCCCAGATAAAACCACCCAGGTAGACCACAATCAGAATCGGCACGTAGTAGACCATGCCATGCAGCAGGTTCGACCAGAGGCTGGTCGCATCAAAGCCTGCCAGCGCCATCACCAGATCGCTGCGCCAGCCGGGAATCGGGCTGAAGCCCTCGGCAATCTGCAGGTTGGCCTGATAACCGGTGTTCCACAACCCGAACAGAATCGCCGGGAAGGCGCAGAACCACACCGTCATCATGATCCGTTTCAGATCGATACCATCACGTACATGCGCGGAGGACCGGGTCACCGAATCCGGGGTGTACAGCATGGTGTCGAACATTTCGTAGAAGGTGTAATACTTCTCGAACTTGCCACCCTCGTGGAAATGCGGGGCGACCTTGTTGTCCAGAAAACTTCTCATGCCCATGCTCAGCTCTCCGCTTCAATGGTGGTGAGATTGTCGCGCAGAATCGGACCGTACTCGTACTTGCCCGGGCACACGAAGGTGCACAGGGCCAGGTCTTCTTCCACCAGCTCAAGCGCGCCCAGTGCCGTGGCACTGTCGGTATCGCCAACAATCAGTGCACGCAGCAACTGGGTCGGCAGGATATCCAGCGGCATCACTTCCTCGTAGGCCCCCACCGGCACCATGGCCCGCTCGGAACCATTAGTGGTGGTGGTGAAGTTGAAGCGCTTGCTCGGCATCAGCTTGGACAGGTAGATATTGAGCACTGAGAAGCGATTCACGCCCGGGGAGATGTAACCCAACAATTGACGTTCATGGCCTTCACACAGCACCGTTACCTGATTTGCCGTGCGGCTCAGGAACGCCACCGGCCCCTGGGCATTGTGCCCGCCGAATACGGAACCGCTGATCAGGCGATTATCACCCTCTTTCAGCTCAGCCTGTGCGAAATCGTCGGTGCTGGCACCCACGCGGGTACGCAGGGAACGAGGCGTTTTCACCTGCGGGCCAGCCAGGGCCACCACTCGCTGCGTGTAGATCTTGCCTTCTGTGAACAGCTTGCCAATGGCTATCACGTCTTGATAACCCACAGACCAGACGGTCTTTTTCAGGCTAACCGGATCCAGGTGATGAATGTGTGTACCCACATTACCCGCCGGATGCTTTCCGGCGAAAGCTTCTTCACGTACCTGACCGCCGGCAAAACTCGGCAGGTCGGTATTGGGGCCACGGCATACCCAGACCGGGCCATCGGTGAGACGGCTCAACACGGCAAGGCCATGACGGAACGCCTGTTCGTTTTCCTTGATGACCAGTGCTGGCTCTTGGGCCAGCGGGTTGGTATCGAGCACGGAAACGAAAATGGAATTCGGTGTGCTACCCGGCGCAGGCACCTTGCCAAATGGGCGAGTCCGCAACAAAGTCCACTCGCCAGAGTCCACCAGCTGCTGTTGTACCGCTTCACGGTCAAGGCCAGCTAGCTGGTCGGCGTTGTAGGAATCAAAGGTGACTTCGTCTTCCTGCTCGGCCACTTCAATTACTACTGATTGAAGGACGCGTTTGTGGCCGCGATTGATCGCCACCACCTTGCCCGCGGCAGGAGCGGTGTATTTCACACCCTCGGTTTTCTTGTCCGTGAAGATCAGCTGGCCTTTCTTGACCACATCTCCTTCGCGGACCTCCATGGTGGGTTTCATGCCCACATAGTCACCGCCGAGCACGGCAACAGAACGAACCTGGTGGCCTTCCTCAATCGCCTGGCGCGGTGCACCAGCGATGGGCAGATCCAGGCCCTTCCTGACTTTAATCATAGTTTCTCGCCCACGTTGCGTGTTGCTGAAGTCGAGGCACATCCGCCTGCAAGCCCCGAAAGCGGGAAAATGCCGTGGATGTTCGCTAAAACCGGAATTTGCACTTGGGAGCCGGCAGCAGCCGGCGGCGCCATTATAAAGACGCGCCTGCCCGTTCGCCAGCACCGTCCGACCCGCCTTTCGTCGCACAGAACCACTTTGGTGCAAAACAAAAACGGGTCATGCACCGAAAAAAAGCCCGCAGCGCGGGCTTCTTTTCAAACGCCGTTCAGTCTTTCGGGTACGCCGGGTATTCCACCCCGGAGATCTGCTGCAGGATACGCAGTACCTGGCAGCTGTAACCGAACTCGTTGTCGTACCACACATACAGTACGCAATGACGCCCACTGACAATGGTAGCCTCCGCATCAATCACGGAAGCGTGACGGGAGCCCACGAAGTCAGTGGATACCGCATCCGGGCTGCTCACGAAATCCACCTGACGCTGCAGCGGGGAATGCAGGCTCACCCAACGCAGGTACTCGTTGAGCTCTTCCAGGGTGGTTTCCTTGCCCAGGGTCAGGTTAAGGATCGCCATGGATACATTTGGGGTCGGTACCCGGATAGAGTTGCCGGTGAGCTTGCCCTTCAGGGACGGCAGCGCCTTGGCGGCAGCAGTCGCCGCACCGGTTTCGGTCAGCACCATGTTCAAGGGCGCGGAGCGACCACGACGGGGACCTTTGTGGAAGTTATCCAGCAGGTTTTGGTCGTTGGTGTAAGAGTGCACGGTTTCCACGTGGCCGTATTCAATGCCGAACTTGTCTTCCAGAGCTTTCAGTGGCGGCACGATGGCGTTGGTGGTGCAGCTGGCAGCAGAAATGATCTTGTCGCTGTCTTCGATCATGTCATTGTTCACACCGTGAACAATGTTTTTCATATCACCTTTACCCGGCGCGGTCAGCATGACACGGGCAACACCCTTGCACTGCAGGTGCTGGGACAGACCTTCAGAATCGCGCCACTTACCGGTGTTGTCGATCACCACAGCATTGTTGATGCCGTACTCGGTGTAATCGATGGAAGACGGATCGCTGGAGTAGATAACCTTGATGAAGTTGCCGTTGGCGATGATGGCGTTTTCTTCTTCATCCACGGCGATAGTGCCGGCAAACGGGCCGTGCACAGAATCACGACGCAGCAGGCTGGCACGCTTCTGCAGGTCGCCCTTGCCGGATTCGCGAACCACGATGGCCTTCAGGCGCAGACCGTCACCGGAACCCGCTTTCTCGATCAGCAGACGGGCCAGGATACGGCCGATACGACCGAAACCGTACAGCACCACGTCCGTTGAGCTGGGCACTGGCCCCTTGTTATTGACCGCTTCGGCCAGCTCTTCGCGCACATAGTCCTCGATAGAGAGGCCGCGATTGTCTTTCTTGTACTCTACCGCCAGCTTGCCGATATCGATGCGGCAGGGGCCCAGGTCCAGCTTGTTCACTTCCTGCAGAATGGGGAAGGAATCCACCACAGACAGCTCGGAATCTTCGACCTGCTTGACGAAACGGTGGGCTTTCAGGATCTGGATAACAGACTTGTTGACCAGGGAACGGCTGTAAACAGTGGTGGTGACATTCTTTTCGCGATGCAGCTTGCCGATCATCGGGATCATGGCTTCTGCGATTTCTTCGCGGTTCTTCCAGCGTCCGAAGTGGTCTTCCAGTTTGTTCACGGAGATGCCCCTCTCAGGTTGGGTTCGGGTGAAGAAAACCGTGGCTGGCACCGAAATGCCCGGTTTCTGCGTTCACCGGCGGTGGAGTTTGGGGCGCGAATAATATCGCCAAACGCCACGTTTATCCACCCAAATGGCGGGGATATTACGGTTTCACGGACATGGGAGTCTCTGCACAACCCCTTGCATGCTCAGTCTTTCAGGCTGGCTCGTAATCTAGGCGCGCTTTTGAAGGTGTATGTCCATCCATCGAAAAAGCGCAACGACGAGTACGGGCCAGCCTGGAAGACCCGGAGGGCGTGTCCTGAAGCGCACATCTGCTGCGCCTTGCCTCTAGGAAAGGAAACCACCCTGCCCGTCGAGACAAGACACAACATCTGCACGCTTCAGGCCACGCTGAGTACGCAAGGGGTTATGCAGAGACTCCCAAAGCTTTCACACGTTCACGCAACACCGGCAACACCTCTTCCTCGAACCAGGGCCGCTGGCTCAGCCATAACCGGTTTCGCGGGCTGGGATGAGGCAGCGGGAAGTAGCCATACTGCAGGGCCCGGTCGAAATCACGAACATTGTCAGACAGGGTCTTGCCCGGCGCCGGCAGATAGTACTTCTGGGCATACTGTCCTACCAGCAGGGTCAGCTGCAGATCCGGCAGCTCCGCCAGCAACTGTTCATGCCACTGGGGGGCGCATTCCGGGCGGGGCGGCAAATCACCGCCCTTGCCACGGCCCGGATAACAGAATCCCATGGGAATAATGGCAATGCGGTTTTCGTCATAGAAGGCTTCCCGGTCCATCTGCAGCCAGTCGCGCAGCCGGTCCCCGGAAGGATCATTCCAGGGCACCCCGGTTTCATGGACCCGGGTCCCCGGCGCCTGACCCACGATCAGCAACCGGGCTCCCTCCCCGGCCCGCACCACCGGGCGCGGCCCCAGGGGTAGATGGGCCTCGCACAACCGACAGGCCCGCACCTCCTCCAGTAAAGGAATCAGCCGACTCATGCCGCTGGGCTGTCCGAGCGGTGCAGGCGCATCAGGCCTTCCTGGGCCACCGACGCCACCAGCGTGCCATCCTGGCGATAGATGGAACCGAAGTTCATCCCCCGGGAGCCACCGGCAAAGGGGCTCTCACTGCGATAGAGCAGCCATTCATCAATGCGGAAATCCCCGTGGAACCACATGGCGTGGTCGATGCTGGCGCACTGCACATGGGGCTGCCAGAAATTCATGCCATGAGGCAACATGGCGGTGCCCATCAGCCCGAAATCCGAGCAGTAGGCCAGCAGCGCCCGCTGGGTCATGGGGTCTGCGTCAACCGAATCGACCACCTTGAACCACACCTCCCGCAACGGCGGCTCCGGCTGGGACGAAATCGGATCACGGGGGGTAACCGGACGGAATTCCACCGGACGATCCTGAAGAAACGCCTCGCGGTACTGTTCCGGCAAGCGGGCCACCAGCTTCTGCCGGGCCGCCTCGTCATTCTCCAGGCCTTCCGGGCCGGCCACATCCGGCATGGGCGCCTGATGGGCAACGCCCTCCTCTTCTACCTGATAGGACGCCGCCAACGAGAAGATCGGCCGGCCATGCTGGATAGCGTTGACCCGGCGGGTGGTAAAGCTCCTGCCGTCTCGAATGCGATCCACGTCATAGACGATCGGTTTGTTAAAATCCCCGGCGCGCAGGAAATAGGCGTGCAGGGAGTGCACCGACCGGTCCGTGGGCACGGTTTTCGAGGCCGCCAGCAACGCCTGCCCGGCCACCAGACCGCCAAACACACTCTGCTGGCCATTGGCCTGGCTCTGTCCTCTAAACAAATTATTCTCGAGCTGTTCCAGATCAAACAGCGTCATCAGCTCCCGAACCGATGCATTCATACCCAATCCTCAGCGCAAACAAAAACTCATCTTAACCGCTGACAGCCTGCATGTTCAGCCCCCTCCCTGTGAGAGAGATGGTTGCTGCTGCAATGGCCGGGCGAGCCCCTCACCGCTACAATACGCACCCACCGAACACGCAGGACACGGGTCTTAATGAAGTTACTCCCCGACAGCGCCCTCTTTCCCACCGGCCGCGAACACTATAAAGACTGGGCCGGGCTGGACAGCGGCAGCATGGCTGCCGTGCTGGCCGAGCTGGCCCGCAGCCAGGACCATCTGTTTGTGGTGCTGGCCCCCAACAGCAGCCGCGCCCAACACATTGCCGATTCGCTGGAATTCTACCTGGCCGGTAGCGGCGATGAGGGCACAGACACGCCGGTGATGCTGTTTCCGGACTGGGAGACCCTGCCCTACGACCTGTTCAGTCCCCACCAGGACATCATTAGCGACCGCATCCGCGTGCTGCACCAGCTACCCAACAGCCACAAGGGCATTCTGGTGGTGCCGGTGAATACCCTGATGCAGCGGCTGGCCCCACCGTTACACATCACGGGTAACAGCTTCCTGCTCAAGGTGGGCGACACCTTCAATATGGAAGCTACCCGCCAACGACTGGTGACCTGCGGCTACCGCCAGCGGGACAACGTCTACGAGCACGGCGAATTCGCCGTGCGTGGCGCCATCATGGATATCTATCCCATGGGGGCCGATCAACCCTTCCGCATCGAACTGTTCGACGACGAGATCGAATCCCTGCGCCTGTTCGACGCGGAAAGCCAGCGCTCCACCGGCAAGGTAGACGACATCACCCTGCTGCCGGCAGCGGAATACCCGCTCAGCGCCGACGGCATCAGCCGTTTCCGCACCGCCTTCCGCGACACCTTCGACGTGGACACCCGCGGCGTGCCGCTCTACCAGGATGTGTCCGATGGCCTGTCTGCGCCGGGGCTGGAGTACTACCTGCCACTGTTCTTCGAACACATGGCCACCCTGTTTGACTACCTGCCCGACGATGTGCGGCTGGTAGAACTGGGCGGCTGTCAAAACGCCGTGGAGCACTTCTGGGCCGATGTGGAACAACGCTACGAATCCCGCCGCCACGATATCCACCGCCCCATTCTCGCGCCCTGGAAGTTGTACCTGCGCCCGGAAGAACTGGCGGCTTCTCTCAAACAGCACCCCCGTGCCCGACAGGCGGATAGCGACAACGCCATTCACTTCGACGTGGCCAACATGCCGGCTCTCACCGCCGATGTGCGCGCCAGCAACCCGCTCGCCCTACTGCACACCTTCGCCGACGCCCACCCGGACACCCGCATCCTGCTCTGTGCGGAAACCGCTGGCCGTCGCGAAGCTCTGCTGGAGCTGATGCAAAAAATCGGCATCCAGCCGGCCCTGAAAGACAACTGGCCAGACTTTATCGCCCAGCCAGAGCGCTGGAGCCTGACCCGTGGCGAGCTGGATGCGGGCTTCTACGCCCCCGAACACGAACTGCTGGTAGTCACCGAAAACGATCTCTACGGCGAACGCGTACTGCAGCGCCGGCGCCGTAAATCCAGCAGCGACGACGGCGCCGCCGAGCAGGCCTTCCGTTCCCTGGGCGAACTCACCGAGGGCTCCCCGGTAGTGCACCTGGAGCACGGCGTGGGCCGCTATATGGGTCTGATCCACATGGAAGTGGACCGCCAGCAACACGAGTTCCTGCTGCTGGAATATGCTGGCGGCGACAAACTCTACGTGCCGGTGTCCTCCCTGCACTTGATCAGCCGCTACGGCGGCGGCGATACCGCCCCGCTCAACCGCCTGGGCACCGAACAGTGGAGCAAGGCCCGGCAGAAGGCCGCGGAAAAGATCCACGACGTGGCCGCGGAATTGCTCAATACCTACGCCCGCCGCGAAGCCCGCCAGGGCAAGCAGTTCGACGTGGACATGAGCGATTACGAGCGCTTCAGCGCCGGCTTCCCCTTCGAGGAAACCCCTGACCAGCAGGCCGCCATTGCCTCGGTGATTGCCGACATGCAGTCCAGCCAGCCCATGGACCGGCTGGTGTGCGGCGATGTGGGCTTCGGCAAGACCGAAGTGGCCATGCGCGCCGCCTTTGTGGCGGTGGAGAACCAGACCCAGGTGGCGGTACTGGTGCCCACTACCCTGCTCGCCCAGCAGCATTACGAATCCTTCACCGACCGCTTCGCCGACTGGCCGGTAAATATCGAAGTGCTGTCGCGCTTTCGCAGTGCCAAGGACAAGACCCAGGTGCTGAAACGCCTGAAAGAAGGCAAGGTCGATATCCTGGTAGGCACCCACCAATTGCTGCAGGAAACCGTGTCCTTCAACGACCTGGGCCTGATCATTGTGGACGAGGAACACCGCTTCGGGGTGCGCCACAAGGAGCGCCTCAAGCAGATGCGCGCCGAGTGTGACATCCTCACCCTCACCGCCACGCCGATCCCCCGTACCCTGAACATGGCCTTCAGTGGCATGCGCGACATTTCCATTATCGCTACTCCGCCGCAGAAACGCCTGTCGGTGAAGACCTTTGTGCAGCAGCACAACGACACCACCATCAAGGAAGCCCTGCTCCGCGAGCTGCTCCGCGGTGGCCAGGTGTACTACCTGCACAACGACATCGACACCATGGAACGAACCGCCGCGGATATCCGCAAGCTGGTGCCCGATGCCCGTGTGGGTATTGCCCACGGGCAGATGCGCGAGCGGGAGCTGGAGGCGGTAATGAGCGACTTCTACCACCGTCGCTTCAATGTGCTGGTCTGCTCTACCATCATCGAAACCGGCATTGACGTGCCCAGCGCCAACACCATCATCATCGACCGGGCGGACAAACTGGGCCTGGCCCAGCTGCACCAGTTGCGTGGCCGGGTGGGCCGCAGCCATCACCAGGCCTACGCCTACCTGATCACCCCCAGCCCCAAGGCAATGACCAAGGACGCCATCAAGCGCCTGGAAGCTATCGAACAGGCCACCGACCTGGGTGCCGGCTTCATGCTCGCCAGCCAGGATCTGGAAATTCGCGGCGCCGGGGAATTGCTGGGGGAAGAACAGCACGGCAACATCGAGACCATCGGCTTCAGCCTCTACATGGAGATGCTGGAGCAGGCAGTGGAGGCATTGAAACGGGGCGAGCAACCGGACGTGGAGAAGCCCCTCAGTGGCGGCCCGGAACTGAACCTGCGCATCCCGGCATTGATTCCCGAGGACTACCTGCCGGACGTGTTCAGCCGCCTGACCCTCTACAAGCGTATTGCCGGCTGCAAGACCCGCGATGGCCTGAAAGAACTGCAGGTGGAAATGATCGACCGCTTCGGCCTGCTGCCGGAACCGGTGAAAAACCTGTTCGCGGTCACCGAGCTACGCCAGCAGGCGGAACGGCTGGGCATCACTCGACTCGATGCTCACGCCAGCGGCGGCAAGCTGGAGTTTGGCGAGCGCACCCCGGTGGACCCGCTGACCATTGTCAAACTGGTCCAGTCCGGCCCTAACCGCTTCAAGCTGGAAGGCGCCAATGCCCTGCGTTTTGTCGAGAGCAGTGAGACACCGGAGGAGCGAATTCAGGTGGTCGACGCTCTTCTAAAACGCCTGTCTGCCCAGAGCATCAAACAGGACACAGGCAGTTAACTCGTGAAAACCGACCGGTCAGGCTGTTAGTCGTGAATTGACCGTGTGAACTGGTTATAGTCGTTGAAATAAAAAACCACGTGGGTGCAATTTCCAGGGGAAACGTCCGCTCCCAACCGGGACCAAAGGGCGCATGGAAAGCACTGGGCTCTCCGCTCAGAGCGGAGAGTCCGACAGGCAGCAGGAAGGGCACGCCTCCACGTCAGCATAACGATAAGGCCTTTACACGGGCCATCTAAGGAGAACTTCCGATGCTTCGCGCATTTTTTCTGGTTGTGCTGGCCCTTGCGGCCAATCCCGCCATTGCCCAGAGCTGGTACAACGTAGAAGTCCTGGTATTTGCCCGCGATCACGGCAGCAGCGAAGAAATCTGGCCCGCTGACCTGCAACCTCGCTATGCCTCCCGCTCGGTAACCATCGGCGAGCCGCAAACCAGCGAATATGCCGACCCGGATACCCTTGCCCGTGGAGCCTGGCAGCCCCTGTCGGAGGAGCAGACTGTCCTGCAGTACATGATGGAACGTATGGCCGGAACCGGCGACTACCGCCAGCTTTACCACAAGGCCTGGCGCCAACCCATTGGCGCCAAGGGCGAGACCCTGCCGGTCTACCTGCGCGGCGGCCAGACTCTGACCACCGACGATGGCGCAGTGCCGGAACTGGAAGGCACCCTGCATTTCAGTGAATCCCGCTACGTTCACGTGGAACCGCGTATCTGGTTCAACACCCAGAGTAACGGCCAGCGCTTCTATGTGGACATCCACGAAAGCCGCCGCCTCACCGGCCACGAAGTCTATTACTTCGACCACCCCATGTTCGGCATGCTGGTGCGAATCACTCGCTAGCTCCCCAAGCCCTCAACCCAGCCTCGCCGTAGAAGCGTCGCTGGCGGCGCGATAAACCAACAGTGACGAGTTGCGAGAAGCGAGTTTCGAAAATCAAAACCCAGGAGCAGGAAAAGCCAGGTCTTCGCTCCTCGTAACTCGTAACTCGTAACTCGTACTCGCAGCTGGATTGGACTATCGCGCCGCCAGCGACGCTCCTACTGTAACCATGTATCACTGCTCCGCACCGCCGCCTCCTTATTCCCCCACCCCATAACACCGCCTGTCAGAAATAACAGATCCGTACAGGCACACCACCGTTTCCCGCGCTAAAGTAAATCCAAGGGCCCTACCCGGCCCAAACAATGCCATCCCGAACGGGTCTACCTACCCTGCCGGGAAAGGAGCCGTTGCCATGTTCGCTACCCTCGAACAGACCGACGTCGCCGAACTCCATCAATTCCGGGATCCGGCAACCGGTCTGCGCGCCCTGATCGCCCTGCACTCCACCCGATTGGGCCCTGCCCTCGGTGGCTGTCGCTGTCTTCCCTACCCCGATGAACACACTGCCCTCAATGACGTCTGCCGTCTCGCCCGTGGCATGAGCTACAAGGCTGCTCTGGCGGGCCTGCCGCTTGGCGGCGGCAAGGCAGTGATCATGGAACCGGACAAACCCTACGACCGGGCCGCCCTCTACCGGGCCTTCGGCGATTCCGTAAACCGGCTGGGCGGGCGCTATATCACCGCCATGGACGCCGGCACGGAAATCCGCGATCTGGACCAGGTGGCCACCCGCACTCGCCATGTATGGGGCTTTTCCGGCGATGGCATGGATCCATCGCCCTACACCGCCCTGGGCGTATTCGCCGCCCTGGATGCGGCTATCCGCCACCGCTTCCAGCGCCATGGCGCCAGGGGCTTGCACATCGCCATTCAGGGCCTCGGCCATGTGGGCAGCCAGCTGGCGCTGATGCTGGCCCGCGCCGGCGCCCGACTCACCCTGGCGGACCTGGACCCGCGCCTGGCCCACCGGCTGGCCGACCGTCTGAACACCCAGTGGGTGCCCGCCGACAGCATCTACGACGTGGCCTGCGATATCTTCATGCCCTGCGCCCTCGGTGGCGTGCTGAATGCCGATACCATCCCCCGCCTGCGAGCCGGGTTGATCGTGGGCGCCGCCAATAACCAGCTGGCCAGCGACGACGATGCTGAACGACTACGCCAGCGCGACATCCTCTACACCCCGGACTACCTCAATAACGCTGGCGGCCTGATCTCGCTGGCCCTGGCCCACCGACATGAGAGTCACAGCGCCATCCGCCACCAGGTGCTCGGCATCGGCCGCACCCTGAGCCAGTTGCTGGACCAGGCGGACCAGAACCAGCTCAGCCCGGCACAAATGGCTGACCGGCAGGCAGAACAGCGACTTCACGCTGACACCGGCAAGCACGCCTGGAAAGCCGCCTAGGAGGATGCCATGTTCACCCCCACTCCCTATGACATGCACCGCCGACTACCGGATCTGCCGGATAACACGGACTGGCCACGGCTGGTGGACGGCTACCGCCATATGGCGCTGATTCGCACCTTCGACAAGAAAGCAGTGAACCTGCAGCGCACCGGCAAACTGGGCACCTACGCCTCCTGCCTGGGCGCCGAGGCCATCGCCATTGCCGGCGGCATGGCCCTGCACGATGATGATGTCTTCGTGCCCTACTACCGGGACCACGCCACCCAGTACCTGCGCGGCGTACCGCTGCATCTGATCCTGCAGTACTGGGGTGGCGACGAGCGCGGCAACGCCTTCCCGGTGGATACCCCCGCCGCCCGCGACCTGCCCAACTGCGTACCCATCGCCACCCAGCTCACCCAGGCCGCCGGCATCGCCACCAAGACCAAACTGTGCCACGAAAAGGCCGCCGTGCTGGCCACCTGTGGCGATGGAGCCACCTCCCGCGGCGATTTCCATGAAGCCCTCAATGTGGCCGGGGTCTGGCAGCTGCCACTGGTGGTGATGGTCAACAACAACCAATGGGCCATTTCCGTACCACGCAGCCTGCAGACCGCCAGCGACACCATCGCCCAGAAAGCCGTGGCCGCCGGCATCGAAGGCTTCCAGGTGGACGGCAACGACCTGCCTGCCCTGTTGGAAGCGCTGGACTACGCCCTGGACAAGGCCCGCCATGGCAAGGGCGCCACCCTGATCGAAGCGGTCAGCTACCGGCTCAGCGACCACACCACCGCCGACGACGCTGGCCGCTACCGCAAGGCCAGCGACCTGCACGCCGCCTGGCAGCGCGAACCGGTGGCTCGGCTGCGCCAGACCCTGGCCGACGCCGGCCACTGGGATGCGGAGCAGGAAAAACAGTGGCAGGCCGATTGCCAGCAACAGGTAGATAAAGCGGTGGAGACTTACCTGAACCAGCCACCACAGGCCCCCACCGACATGCTCGACTACCTCTACGCCGAGCTGCCCGAGGCCCTCAAGGCACAACGGCAACACCTGCTACAACAACAACCGGGAGGCCACCATGCATAGCGCCCAACCACACCCGGACACCAGCGTACCGTTGAACCTGCTGGAAGCGGTCAATCAGGCCCTGCGCCACGCCATGGAAGCCGATGAAAACGTGGTGGTACTGGGCGAGGACATCGCCACCAACGGCGGCGTGTTCCGTGCCACCGAAGGCTTGAAAGAGACGTTTGGTTTCCGCCGGGTCATGGACACCCCGCTGGCGGAAAACCTGATCGCCGGGCTGGCAGTGGGCATGGCCAGCCAGGGCCTGAAACCCGTCGCCGAGATCCAGTTCATGGGCTTTATCTATGCCGCCCTGGAACAGCTGATCAGCCATGCCGCCCGCCTGCGCAACCGCACCCGGGGCCGGCTGAGCTGCCCGCTGGTGATCCGCGCGCCCTTCGGCGGTGGCATCCACGCCCCTGAACATCACAGTGAAAGCACCGAGGCCCTGTTTGCGCATATTCCTGGCCTGCGTGTGGTGATCCCCTCGTCCCCGGCCCGGGCCTACGGGCTGCTGCGCGCCGCCATCGCCTGCCCGGACCCGGTGCTGTTCCTGGAGCCGAAACGGCTCTACCGCCTGCAACGGCTGCCGGTGGAACTGGACGATGACCCTCTGCCCCTGGACCGCTGCTTCACCCTGCGTGCCGGCGAAGATGTGAGTCTGATCAGCTGGGGGGCCATGATTCACGAAACCCTGGCCGCCGCCGAGCAACTGGCCGAAGAGGGCATCAAGGCGGAAGTGATCGACGTGGCCACCCTCAACCCGCTGGACCGGGACACCCTGATTGCCACCGCCAGCAAGACCGGCCGCGTGGTCATCGTCCACGAAGCCCCTCACAACGGCGGCTTTGGCGCCGAGATCGCCGCCACCCTGGCCAGCGACGCCCTCATGCACCTGCTCGCCCCCATAGAGCGCGTCACCGGCTACGACTGCCCCATGCCCTACTTCGCCATGGAACAGCACTACATGCCGAGCGTGGAACGGATCGTGGCGGCGGCAAAGAAAACGTTGGAATATTGAGAAAGGTCGGACGTCTGACGTCAGACCTTAGACGTCCGACCCGACCAACAGGGAGGCAACCATGCCCTACTTCACCCTGCCCGATCTGGGCGAAGGTTTGCAGGAAGCGGAAGTGGTCGAGTGGCACGTGAAGGAAGGCGACACCGTAAAGGTGGATGACCTGCTGCTCAGCGTAGAAACCGCCAAGGCCATTGTCGATATCCCCGCTCCCCAGGACGGCACCATCGCCACCCTGTTCGTGGCCAGCGGCGATCTGGTGCATACCGGCGAACCACTGCTGGCCTATGCCGGCGACGAGGGCAGCGGCAGCCAGACCGTGGTGGGGAACCTGCAAAGCCAGGAGGATGCGGACAATCCGGACAGCTTCGTGGTCGGCGCCGTCCCCCACTCCCGCCCTTCCGGCGGCACCACTCCGGCCATCCGCGCCCTGGCCCGCCACCTGGGCGTCAACCTGGACCAGATCAAGGGCAGCGGCCCGGCGGGCAGCATTACCCTGGAGGATGTGCAGCAACAGGCGAACCTGAAACACAGCCACGGCGACAGCACCCCACTCAAGGGCGTGGCCCGCACCATGGCAAAGACCATGGCCAACGCCGGGCAGCAGGTGGTGCCGGTGAGCCTGTTCGACCAGGTCAGCGTCAGCCACTGGCCGCAAGACACTGATATTACCCTGCGCCTGATCCGTGCCATCGTCGCCGGCTGCCGGGCGGAGCCGGCGGCAAATGCCTGGTTCGATGGCGAACATCTGAGCATGCGGGTAGTGGAAAAAGTGGACCTGGGCATCGCCGTGGACACCCCGGACGGCCTGTTCGTGCCGGTACTGCGGGACGTTGCCAACCGGGAACCGGCGGACCTGCGCGACGGCCTCAACCACCTGCGCCGGGATGTGGAACAGCGAAAAATTCCCGCCAAAGAATTACAAGGCGCAACCCTCACCCTGAGCAACTTCGGCACCCTGGGCGGCCGCTATGCCACCCCGGTGGTGGTGCCCCCGCAGGTGGCCATTGTCGGCGCCGGCAAACGCTTCACCCAGCCGGGTATCCGCAATGGGGAGTTATTCGAGGATGTGCAGCTACCGGTCAGTGTCACCTTCGACCACCGCGCCCTCAACGGGGGCCAGGCAGCCCGTTTTCTGGCTGCGCTGCTGGCCGATCTGGCTCTATAGAGACAAGGGCGTTTTTTCCACAGAGGGCACGGAGACACAGAGGAAAAAAACCGGCAGCTATTTTCCAGTGATACTGGGCAGGTTGCTCGCGACAACGATGCAGAGTCTTCCTGTTTTTACTCCGTGCTCTCTGCGGCCTCTGTGGTGAAAAAGTGTTTTATTCCGCCAGATCCACGTTGTGATACACGTTCTGCACATCGTCCAGATCGTTGAGCATGGCCAGGAATTTATCGAACAACTCCCGGTCATCGCCGCTCACCGTGGTATAGCTCTGTGGAATAAACTGGATCTCATCCACTTCGAAATCGATCCCTTCGAAAGCCGCGGTGAGCGCCTGGCGGGCCTTGGCATATTCGGTGTTGGGGGTGAATACGGTGAGCATGCCGTCTTCGTTTTCAATATCGGTCACATCCACATCCGCTTCCATCAGAGCTTCCAGCACCGCCTCTTCGTCATCGTGACGGAACACAAAAATGGCCGCGTGATCGAACATATGGGCCACGGTGCCCTGGGTGCCGATCTTGCACTTGGTCTTGGTAAACGCCACGCGCACATCACCGAAGGTGCGGTTGGGGTTGTCAGTCAGGCATTCGATGATCGCCATACAGCCACCGGGGCCATAGCCTTCGTAACGTGCCGGGGCGAAGTCTTCGCCGCCACCGCCTTTGGCCTTGTCGATGGCTTTCTCGATCACATGACCAGGCACCTGATCCTTCTTGGCCCGCTCGATCAGGCCACGCAGAGCCAGGTTGGCTGACGGGTCCACGCCACCGGCTTTGGCACACACGTAGATCTCACGACCATAGCGGCTGTAAACCTTGGCCTTCATGTCCGAGGTTTTGGCCATGGATTCTTTACGGTTCTGGTAGGCGCGGCCCATGAGATGCTTGCTCCGGAATTGATAGTCAGCCGGGGATTTTAGTGGAAAAGCGCACAATTACCTATGCCCGGTGAACAACGCCGCGCAACACCCGACAAGCAGCCTAATCGTTCAGATAATGCACCCCGGTCAACTGCTCCGATTCCTGCCACAGCCGCTGCGCCACGGTTTTATTGTCGGTGATCTTGCGGGCATACGCCGGGGCCGGGTAGCCCCGCAATTCCATGATCCTGCTGTCCGGGCCATAGTAGCCGCCCGGCTCCACATCCGGGCTGGTGGCGGCCATGACCCCGGGCAGGCAGCCCATTTCCGCCGGCTGAGCCATGATGATATTGAACAGGCCTCCCGCGGGCACGGTGTCCTGCAGGTGGGTGGCAGAGTAGCCCGGGTGGGCGGCATAGGCATGAATCGTCGAACCAGCCTTTTCCAGGCGGCGGTTCAGGTCCCTGGCGAAAATCAGGTTGGCCAGCTTGCTCTGGCAATAAAACGCCCAGCGGGAATAGCTTTTTTCCGCATTCAGGTTGCCCCACATCAGTTTGCCGCCACGGTGCGCCAGGCTGGATATCTGCACGATACGGGGCGCATCCGCCGCCTCCAGCAGCTCAAGAAGCTGACCGGTCAGGGCAAAATGCCCCAGATGGTTGGTGCCAAACTGGATCTCGAAACCGTCTTTGGTCCGCTGCAAGGGTGGCGCCATCAGGCCAGCGTTGTTCAGCAGCACATCCAGCTTTGCAAAGCGCTGCTTTACCGCGTCGGCAAACGACTTCACCGACGCCAGATCTGCCAGGTCCAGCGCCATGACCTCCAGCCGGGCCTCAGGCACCACCGCCCTCACTTCAGCCGCCGCCGCGTTGGCCTTCTCCACATTGCGGCAGGCCATGATCACTTCCGCATTCTTGCCGGCAAACAATTTCACGGCTTCCAGACCAATCCCGCTGTTGGCACCAGTCACCAAAATCGTCTTACCGGAAAGATCCGGCATCATCGCCGGCCGCCAGGTTGATTTGCCCATAACCGCATCCTTTCAGATCATTCCTGTAATCGTGATTGTGCCGGGGACAGAAGGAAAAGACCCCTTCCTGCCAGGCCAATCGATAGAAGACAGGATCCACAGGCATATCCCTCCTTCACTCCTTCACCGTTTTAAAACCTGCCTGCCACCGAATCGCACAGGACCCTCACTGAGCATCAATGGTATGGTTCTGTCCTTATTTTGTCTGGCCCGGCGCCTTTGGTGCCATTTCACGGCTACCGGACACAACCACACCGAGGGAGGACAGCAAGTGGGCAAGAAGTATGATCTGAACGGCAAGGTGGCTCTTATTACCGGCGCCACCGGCGGCATTGGTGCCGCCAGCGCGCGGGCACTCTATCAACAAGGAGCCAGTCTGGTGCTGACGGATTTATCCCGACAGACACTGGATGCTCTTGCTGCAGAATTCGATGCCGAGCGGGTTCTTGCCCTGCCGCTCGACGTCACCGATGGCGCCGCCTCGAAAGCCGTCGTTCAGCAAAGCGTGGAACGCTTTGGCCGGCTGGATATCGCTTTTGCCAATGCGGGTATCGCCTGGCGTAACACCCCGGCTACCATCGCCAGCTGTGACGAGGCCGAGTTTGAAAAAATCATCGAGGTGGATCTGTTTGGCGTCTGGCGCACCATTCGCGCGGCCCTGCCAGAAATTCAGCGCAATAACGGTTAAATTGTCATCACTTCCTCGATTTACTCTTTTATCAACGGCATGGTCAATGCGCCCTATGCCAGCTCCAAAGCCGCAGTTGAGATGCTGGGTAGAGCCCTGCGAGCCGAACTGGCTGGCACCGGTGCCAGCGCCAGCGTGCTCTACCCAGGCTGGACGGCAACTCCGATTGCCGATATCGCCTTTGGCGGCCATGCCACCGCCTCCGAGCTGATTGAAAGCGTCTTCCCGGCGGTGCTGAGAAAGCAGGTACAACCAGAAGAAATCGCCACCGCCCTGGTTGCCGGCCTGGCAACCCGCTCCGCCTCGATCATTGCCCCGGCCCGCTGGAAGCCTCTGTCCATGTTGAGAGGAGTAATGAGCCCAGTCAGCGATGCCTTTCTTGAACGCAGCCAAAAAATTCATCGCCTGGTTCGTAACATCGAATCGGAACGCTAGGACAAAAGATACCGCCATCCAGGCCTCACCTTGAGTCCATTGTGAGATGATCTGTGTGGACCCAGTGCAGGAATCAGAGGCACCTAACTGCTTTTGTACCAAGTTCGCTTGCCTGCACCTCAAGCAATCCTTAGCGTTGATTTCATTGGTAGAGTAAACATGCTTCTTTGCAATGACACGAGGGACACTGGCAGCAATCAGACTCATTAACAGGCGAGGAAATCCCATGAGTAACGAAACGCAACAGCTCGAACTGGAATGTGATATTACCCATGGCTGCGGAGCCATTGAGCTGATTATTACCCCTAAACAGAAAGATCTGGGCGGCTTTTCCGTACGCCGCACTTTGCCCACGATTGAGCGCAAGAAAGTCGGCCCCTGGATTTTTTTTGATCATATGGGGCCGGCAGAATTCGAGCCAGGCAATGGCATCAACGTTCGCCCCCATCCCCATGTCAATCTGGCAACGGTCACCTACCTGTTCGAGGGGGAAATCTTGCATCGCGATTCCCTTGGTAGCCTGCAACCGATTCAGCCGGGTGACGTGAATCTGATGGTCGCTGGCAAGGGGATTGTTCACTCAGAACGCGAACGCCCGGAAGTAACCACTACCCGACGCAGGCTGCACGGTCTGCAACTTTGGCTGGCTCTACCGGAAGCCGATGAGGAAACTACCCCGGACTTCATCCATTATCCATCTGCCCAGATACCAAGCGTCAATGAGGGGGGCATCCCCGTTAGAGTTATCATGGGTGAGGCCTACGGCGTTCGCTCACCAGTAAAAACCTTTGCCCGCACCCTGTATATTGAAGCACGTCTCAACGCTGGCCAATCCCTACAACTCCCCGACGAACAGGAACGGGCGGTTTATGTGGTCGATGGCGAACTCCGGGCTAGGGATACCCATCTTCCCCAACACAGTATGGCAGTACTGAATGACGAGCCAGGAGTAACTGTGACTGCAGTGACAGACTGTACGCTTGCCCTTGTTGGCGGGGAGCCCATTGGGCAACGTTTTATCGACTGGAACTTTGTTTCCAGCCGCAAAGAACGCATTACTCAGGCCCGCGAGGACTGGAAAGCCGGTAACTTTCCGAAAGTACCCGGAGACGAAGAAGAATTTATTCCTCTACCTGAATAAGAGATCACCCTCATGCTATCAGCCCCCTGCCGGCACACCCTCAGCCTGTTTACGTGATTCGAGGATTACCTTTGCTGTTATTGCCATTCACGGCAGGAATCGCACTCCAAGAGCCCGAGATAAAAAGGAATGACCGATGCAGTTTGAACATATCGTACAAGTCAACGACCTGGCCAAAAGCGAGCTACCGGTTTTGAGCCGGAGCCGGCTCTGGAACGGCCTGGTCTGCCGGGCCAGGGAACCGGACAAGTTTCTTGTCGGGCTGGATCATTACCAGCTTCTCAAGGAGGAAAACA
Source organism: Alcanivorax sp. (assembly GCF_019431375.1). Taxonomy (NCBI): domain Bacteria; kingdom Pseudomonadati; phylum Pseudomonadota; class Gammaproteobacteria; order Oceanospirillales; family Alcanivoracaceae; genus Alcanivorax; species Alcanivorax sp. The sequence goes on along the minus strand of NZ_CP080267.1, from coordinate 325,128 downwards.
ACTACCTGCAGCGATGCCTGGAACTGCCCGGGCTGACAGTCAATGATGAAGTCTGGCTGACGCCAGAATCCCGTATCGAATACAGGATCACCCCGACAGATCAAGTGCCGGGTGGCAGCCTGATCATGGAAATCGAGGAGCCGGAACCTCATGCCCTGTTTGTCCGCTTCCGGTATTGTTCTAAACATCTGGACGAGATGGATGAGGCCCTGCCCTATGATCTCTTTGTCCAGCAGGCCTATGTGGCCACGGATATCGATACCATCCGCATCATTCGCAACCTGGCACAGAATTGAGAGCCAGGCCCGGCAAGTAAGTGACCCGACGGGAACGACCTGTGGGTGGCAGGATGCCCTGCTACTCCTTGTCGCCTCGGGTTACTTTCTCGCCAGGTTCCGGATCGTCTAGAAGCATATACCATCGTTACTTTCCTGCTTAACTGGCCAAACCCACTAACGATAGTGACAAGCATGAACGACAAACAACCCGGCGTTTCCATCCTCATTGAGCATCAAGTAAAACCCGAATACAGCAACGACTATGAAAACTGGCTGCCAGAAATCATCGATGCAGCCGCCGGCTTTCCTGGCCATCAGGGTGTCAATATCCTTAAACACCATTCAGGCAGCCATCACTACAACATTGCAGTACGTTTTGAGTGTCAGCAGCATGCCGATGAGTGGCTACACTCCGATATCCGTCGTCATCTCATCAGCGAGGTTGATCATTGCCTTGCCCAGTCAGAACGGCTGGAAATGCGCACCGGGATCGACAACTGGTTCGAGCTACCTTCTAGCGGAGCCAGCCATCCTGTGCGATGGAAACAATGGCTTCTGACCACACTGGTTATCACCGCCTTGACCATGATCGTGCCCCCCATTCTGGCACCAGTATTCAACGCGCTCCCCGCCCTTGGCATCTGGGGGGTACGTCACTTCATCAGTGCAGCGATCATTGTTGGTCTGGTGGTATATGTGGTCATGCCCAGAGTCGTTGCTCTTACGGCAAAGTGGTTATTTTCCCACTAAGATAGTCTCGGAACAGCAATTTGATGATGATCCTGAAAGCTCTCCGACAGCACCGCATGGGGGGAGCTTCCGAGGGAAAACGAGCCACTCGTTATTCCCTCACGTCCGCCGGCGCTGCCCGTCGTTTGGCCAGCCAGCGCCAGACCAGGCCGTCTGGTCGCTGATGCCCCGTCTGCACGTAACGCAAGGCATTGAGGTGGCGCAGGCTCCATTGCATCTGATTATTGGCTTTGTCCGTGCCACAAAAAAGCAGCCGGTCCCCGGGCTCCAGATTTTCATTTTCATCTGGCAGAAGAATATTGCGGCCATTGCGGCGCAGCATCAGGGGAATGGCATCCAGACAAGTGAGCCGATGACGAGGGCTTCGACACAGATTGCCCAGGGTAACCGGCTCCCCCAGACGCAGAGCCAGGGTTACTGCGGGGGTCTCTTCATCGCCGATCTGCACGTGCCAGCTTTCCGGGGTGATCGTGGTCGTGATGCCGGCCATACGCCCCAGCAGTTGTTCATTCCACTCATTACCCTGCTGTTCCGCTTCCCGCAGAAATTCTTTCAGCAAAGGCGCATTGAGCACCGAAAGAAAACGACTGGCCACCAGAAAACTGGTTTGCACAGGCAATTCCGGATTGACTGCCTGGAATAGCTGACGGTTATGCAGGCGGTTTTGCAGTGCCACCATATAGATACTGCTATTCAGCTCGCGAGCGGTCATCATCACTGACAGGTTATCGGCGTCGTCCGGCGTTGCCACCACCAGGGCGACGGCCTTGTCGATGCCCGCTTCGCGCAGGGTCACCGCCTCAGTGCCTTTACCTTCCACACTGCCCGCAGGCACATCCGGCTGATGCGGATGCGGGGTGACCACCACCAGCTCGATACCTGCCTCCTTGCTGAGCGCTTCGTAAACGGCCCGGCCGAAGGGTCCAAAGCCGCACAATATCCAGCGCCCCTGGGGAGGCATGGGCCTCTCCGGCAAGGCGGCGCCGGGCAGAGAGGTAAGCCAATCGTACACCCGGTGAGTATCCGGCTGGCGAATACCCAGCAACAGTCGCCGGGCAAAATCCTGGTAGGGATTGACCACCAGGTCGGTGCCAAAGGACAGCATGTTGTTGGCGTTTTCTTCGCTGCCGGCGCGGCAGAACACCTGGCTGTGCTTGTTGAGCAGCTTCACCGTAGTGGCAATTTTAAGATTGGTGTGATTATTGTTGGTCACCGCCAGCACACCGCGACACAATGGATGCTTGAGCCCGGCCTTGACCAGATTACCGGGGATTTCCGCATCTACGGTAAAACCCGGCACGTACAATCCCTGGTCCTTGATGCGCAGGGAATCGATGGCTTCCGGATCCTTGTCCACAATGACCACTCTCATGCCACGGCTGAGCAAAGACCGGGTCAGCAACTTGCCAGTATCGCCATACCCGCAAATCACATAGAAGGGTTCACGAAACCGTCGCAAGCTGCGCTGCAGTTGCACCCGGCTCAGTTCCTGACGAAAACTCTTGTCCTGTAGCAGGGAAATGATGATGCCCACGGAATACAGCCAGGAGAACACGGTCAGGTAAATGCTCACCATGGTCCACATGCGCTGGCCGCCGGAAAAATCGTAGGGTACTTCGCCAAAGCCAATGGTGCTGCCGGTATAGCTGACCACATAGAAGGCTTCGAAGAAGCTCATGCGCCAGGGGTTACCCTGATCATCCACACCCGGGATCAGAGTGAAGCCCACAGTGGCGATACTGTAGGCCACAATCAGCACCACCAACGGCACACGCATGCGCCGCAGGATCATGGGGACTACCGAGGGCATGCTGGTTACCGCTGAAGAGTGATGGTTTCCACCGTCAACAGCACGGCGGATAACAGGTTGGCCAACAGGGCGCCACCGGACAGGGAAACAATGGAAGCCATGACCGCTGGCGTCAGTCCCACTTCCGTCACATGCACCGCTACCGCCCAGACAATCGCAGCGACAATCAATTGCAGATCCGCCACCAAACTTGAGGCCAGCAACACGGCACCAATCTGGGTGCGTTCGCCGAATTTGAGCACGGTGGCGATCAGGCTCACGACCAGGGCTGCAAACAGCTCGTAAACGTCGTGGTGTTGCGGGTTATCAATCTCTCCGTAAAAGAACCCGAAGTTGAGGGTCAGCGCAAGCAGAATGAAAAAGCCAAAAACCACCTTCTCGAGGTTCATCGTGCATCCTTGTTTTGCCTGAGGTGTCAGGACTCATTGTGTCAGGGAATGGACGGGTGGGCTACCAGCTTGCCGAGGGGGAATTCAACCACACAGGCACAGCGCCTGACCGGAAAACCTGTTTGCTCAGGCCCCTGGTGATAACCCGGCCCCCTTGAAAAAATGCTACAGTGCCAACCCCGTGCACCAGCCGCTGGCCCAGGCCCACTGGAAATTGAAACCACCAAGCTGGCCGGTGACGTCCAGGACTTCACCAATAAAATGCAGGCCGGGCACGGCATTCACCTCAAAGGTCTTGGAGGAAATGGCATCGGTGTCCACACCGCCCAGGGTCACTTCGGCGGTGCGGTAGCCTTCGGTGCCGGAGGGTTTGAACTGCCAGCCCTTGAGGGTGGCTGTGACAGTGGCCAGCCGTTCGTTGCTGAACTGCTGCAGGTTGCCCTGCCAGCCGAATCGCTCTACCAGGGCCCCGGCCAGCCGCTGGGAAAAATACTGCCGTAGCCAGCGCTCCATGCCCCGGTTGGGATGCTGATTGCGCTCGGCCACCAGATCAGCGAAGGGGTCGGCCACGCCAGGCAGCCAGTCCACGGTTACCGGTTGCCCCGGTGTCCAGAAACTGGACACCTGCAGCATGGCCGGGCCGGACAGGCCCCGGTGGGTAATGAGCATGGGTTCAGCAAAACGACCGCCACCGGCCTCGGCCACCACCTCAGTGCTGATGCCGGACAAGGCAGACAACCAGGCCTTGTCATCCGGTTGCAGGGTAAACGGCACCAGCCCGGCACGGGTGGGCAGCACCTTGAGCCCAAACTGTTCGGCAAGTTGGTAGCCAAAGCCGGTGGCGCCCATGGTGGGAATGGACAGACCTCCACAGGCCACCACCAGTTTTGCGCAGCGAATGGCGCCCGCCGAGGTGGAGAGCATAAAGCCCTGCCCTGCCCGCTCTACCCGGCGAATCTCAGTCTTCAGGCGAACTTCCGCACCGGCCCATTCGCATTCGGTAAGCAGGATGCCGAGAATCTCCTTCGAGGATTCCGCACAGAACAGTTGCCCCGGCGCTTTTTCCACGTGTTCGATGCCGTGACGCTCCACCAGCTCCACAAAGTGCCAGGGGCTGTAGCGCTTGAGGGCGGATTTGCAGAAATGCGGATTGGCGGAGACGAAGTGTTCCGGGGTGGTATTCAGGTTGGTGAAATTGCAGCGACCGCCGCCGGACATGAGGATCTTCTTGCCCGCCTTGTTGGCGTGATCCAGCACCAGCACCCGATGGCCCTGATAGGCAGCCGTGGCGGCACACATCAGTCCGGCCGCACCGGCGCCGATCACCACAACATCCACCTCTGCAACTGCTGCCATACCACCTCCTGATTGGGCGGCAAGGATAGCATAAGCAGTAGCCGTAATTTTCGCCTGCCAGAGCAAACAAGCCCCGCATGGCGGGGCTTGCGATATTACTGGTTCAGTTCCTGCTCACTGAACATGTCGGCAAACAGCGGGGAGCTGAGATAGCGTTCCCCGGAATCCGGCAGCACCACCACAATGGTCTTGCCGGCGAATTCCGGCAACTGGCTGATGCGATCCGCCACACACATGGCTGCGCCGCAGGAAATGCCGGCGAGGATACCCTCTTCCTGCATCAGCTTGTGGGCCCATGCCATGGCATCGTCGTTGCTCACCTGCTCACAGCGATCCACCATCGACAGGTCCAGGTTTTTCGGCACGAAACCGGCACCGATGCCCTGGATCTTGTGGGGGCCGTGGGTGGGCTCTTCCCCTTTCAGAGCAGCGGTGATCATGGTGGAGGAATCCGGCTCCACCGCAACAGAGATGATAGCCTTGCCCTTCTGGTTCTTGATGTAGCGGGACACGCCGGTGATGGTGCCCCCGGTGCCCACACCGCTGACCAGCACGTCGATATCACCGCCGGTGGCCTCCCAGATTTCCGGGCCGGTGGTTTTTTCGTGGATTTCCGGGTTGGCCGGGTTGTTGAACTGCTGCAGCATCAGGAATGTTTCCGGATTTTCGTTGACCAGTTCTTCCGCTTTGGCGATGGCACCGGGCATGCCTTTGGCACCAGGAGTCAGTACCAGCTTGGCACCCAGTGCTTTCAGGATCTTGCGGCGCTCCAGGCTCATGGTATCGGGCATGGTCAGGGTCAAGTCGTACCCCCGCGCCGCCGCCACGTAAGCCAGGGCGATGCCGGTGTTGCCGCTGGTGGGTTCCACCAGGGTCATGCCGGCTTTGAGCTTACCGCTCTTTTCCGCATCCCAGATCATCGAGGAACCAATACGGCACTTTACGCTGCCTGCCGGGTTGCGTGATTCCAGCTTGGCGAGAATCTTGCCCTGGCTGATGCGGTTGATTCGCACCAGCGGCGTCTTGCCAATGGTCTCGCTGTTGTCCTTGTAGATTTCGGTCATGGTTGCCTCTCCTGAATCGGCTGATACTGGTTCCTATTGCGCCTTTTCCTGCTTTTTCAACCGCCGGCTCCAGCGCTGGCGGGCATAGAGTCGCAAGTCTGCCACGTGATCGGTTTCGTCCATGATCTCACGGCCGAGAATACTTTCCAGAATATCCTCCAGGGTAATCAGCCCGACCCAGGTACCGTGTTCATCATAGACCACCGCCATATGCTGGCGCTGGGCCAGCATGGCGTGGAACAACTTGTCGATTCCCATACTGGTATGGACCAAAGGCACCTCGTGGGCGAGTACGCTCATGGTCTGATCTGGATTGCAGCCCAGCAGGTCGGATTTGTGGATATAGCCCTTGCCTTCACCTTGCTCCGTCATGACCGGAAAACGGGAAAACGGCTGATCCTTCTCTTTTTCCAGGAACTCGGCCACGGTCATTTCCGGCGTCACCGTGCGGCATACGGTGCGCGGAGTCATGATGGTGCCGACCTTGATGTCATGCAGACGCAGGATGTTCTGGATTACCTGAAACTCATTATCGTCCAGCGCATCCTGATCCTTGCCCATATCCGCCAGTGCACGGATTTCTTCCCGCACTTCCACATCGTGCTCACCGCCGCCAATCCGGCTGGTAATCAGCTTGGACAGCCATACAAAAGGCATCAGTGTGACCATGATGAACTTGAGCACCGGAGGCAACAGGGGCGCCAGAGCACGCCAGTATTTCGCGCCGATGGTCTTGGGGATAATTTCCGACAGCACCAGAATCGCCAGAGTCATGATGGCAGAAGCCGCACCCAGCCAGGCCTCACCGAAAACCACCGCCACCTGGGCCCCTACCCCGGTAGCGCCCACGGTATGGGCCACCGTGTTGAGGGTGAGAATGGCTGACAGCGGTTTGTCGATATCGTCCTTGTAGGAACGGAGTGTCTCGTAGAGCCTGGGCCGGGTTTCCCGCAGGCCGGCAATGAAACTGGGCGTAATCGACAGTAACGCCGCTTCCAGAATCGAGCAGAGGAAGGAAAAGCCGATGGAAACGGCGGCGAAGAGGATCAGCAGGGTCACTGTGCGAAGCTCCTTGCGAAAGCCGCTAGCAGGCAGCGGCCGTTATAATCAGGCGGTGTAGCTACCGGCAAAATCCGCCAGCACCCGGCACACATTGGCCATGCCATCGTGAATCACCGTTTCGATTTCCGCCATGGTGATCTCATGGCTGGATTTACCCGCTGCCGGATTCACCACCAGCGACAGCATGGCATAGGGCAATGCCAGCTCCCTGGCCAGCACCGCTTCAGGCATGCCGGTCATGCCGACGATGTCGCAGCCGTCACCCTCCAGACGGGTGATTTCTGCGGCGGTTTCCAGCCGTGGTCCCTGGGTGGCCGCATAGCAGCCGCCGTCGTTCCATTTCAGCTCCGACGCTGCCAGTTTTTCCTTCAGGCCATTGCGCAGAGCACTATCGAACGGCCAGCTGAAATCCACGTGCACCAAGGGCTCCGCCGGGTCGTCGAACAGGGTCATCTCCCGGCCCCAGGTATAGTCGATAATCTGGTCAGGCAACACCAGAGCGCCGGTGGGCGCCTGGGCTGTGATGCCGCCCACCGCGTTCACCGCCACAATAGCGGTGGCGCCTGCCTCTTTCAGTGCCACCAGATTGGCCCGGTAGTTCACTTGATGGGGAAGCAGAACATGGGGGTCGCCATGGCGGGCCAGGAACAGCACGTTCTGGCCGTCCAGCTCCCCTTCCACGATTGGCGCTGAAGGCTCACCGAAGCGGGTGGAAATCGTATGCTTGTGGATGATGCGCAGGTTATCCATGCGCGTAAGGCCAGTGCCGCCAATAAACGCCAACATGCTCAGTTTTCCTTTACCGCGTAAATGCCCGGCGCGTTGCGCCAGAAGCCCTTGTAGTCCATGCCCATGCCGAACAGGTAGTAATCCGCTGCTTCCAGGGCGGTAAAGTCTGCTCTCAGGCCCGGTTTTGCCTTGCGATCGTGCTGCTTGTCCACCAATACACAGGTCTTCACCGAAGCCGCTCCCTGGGCCTTGCAGGCGTCGATGATGGACAGCAGGGTGGAGCCCACATCGAGAATGTCATCGACAATCAGCACATCCCGGCCGGCCAGACTGGCGTTAGGCGTCACGATCCACTCCACATCGCCACCGGTGGTCTCTCCCAGATAACGGCTGGCATGCAGGTAGTCCATCTCCAGAGGGATATCCAGGCGCTTGACCAGCTCAGCGGCGAAGATCATGCCGCCATTCATGATGGTCAGCATCACCGGTACCTTGCCGGAATAAGCTTCGGTCACCTCGAAGGCCAACTTGGCAATGGCTTCCTGAACCTGATCGGCGGAGTGCAGCTCGATGGCGTCACGGCGCACCCGCATCAGTTCCTGTTGCAGCTCCTCAGCGATGGACATGCTGTGCTTCCTCGGTGTTGTCGTCTTCCAGACCCGTGGCGGGATGATTGTCGTTGTGGCTGACAAGATGCAGGGTGCGCGTGGGGAAGGCAAACTCCGCGCCGTGCTCGTTGACGATAGTCATGATCTTCATGAGCACATCCTGCTTGATCTCATGGTAACGGACCCACTGGGTGGTCTTGGTGAAGGTATAGATAAAAAATTCCAGGTGCGAGGCACCATAGCTGTCGAAGTTCACGATCAGCGTACGGCTGTCGGTTTCCAGCTCTTCATGATCGATCAGCATCTGTTTCACCTCGGCCACGATACCCGGCATTTTCTGCCAGTCTTCGTAGCGGATGCCAATCTTCTCGTTGATGCGGCGGTTCAGCATGCGTGACGGGTTTTCCAGCACCACAGTGGTGAACATGGCATTGGGGATATACAGCGGGCGCTGATCGAAGGTACGGATACAGGTCAGTCGCCAGCCAATGCTCTCCACGGTGCCTTCAATGGAACGGTCCGGTGAGCGCACCCAGTCCCCCACCCGGAACGGCTTGTCCAGGTAGACCATCATGCCACCGAAGAAATTGGCCAGCAGGTCCTTGGCAGCAAAGGCTACCGCCATACCCCCGATGCCGCCAAAAGCCAGCACACCGGAAATGCTGTAGCCCAGGGTCTGCAGCACGATTAGCAAGGAGGTAATGATCACCGACACCCGCAACAGCTTGGCAATGGCCGCCGCAGTGGACTGATCCATGGGTTTACGCATCCGCGAAGGATCAATCAGGTTTTTCTCGGTATAGGAGATAAACCGGTTGAGGAACATGGCGATGATCAGGATAAAGGCGATCTGACGCCCCTTGGGCGCCAGATCAAATAACTCATTGGCTTCCTCGGTCACCGCCTGCAACAGCTCTACCGATACCGACAGGCCAACGACCCAGAACACCAGCCGCACAGGAATCCGGGCCGCTTCCAGCAGGGCATCGTCCCACAGGGTTTCGGTCTTGTTGATCAACCGGTCGAGCACATCAATGACGCGCATCAGGATAAAGTTCACCGACACCGTGCACAGCACGATGATGAACAATTGGGTCAGCCAGATATCCGTGGGGGTCTCCACGTTCGGCCATTGCAGCAGTTGGTTCCAGTCCCAGTTCATGCGAATCCTTAGCGAAGTTCAGTCAATGCCGCCGCCAGTTCCGTGGCAGCGTTGCGTTTTGTGGTTTCCATGGGGCGACGCGGACGGGCTCGCAGGCCGCTGGCCGGCACCTGGCCGCTGAAGGGGGTAGCAGCAAGGAAGTCCAGCACCTGTTCGGCCCCGGGCCGGTTGTTGCAGGCCAGCACCATGTCGCAACCGGCCTCCAGTGCCGCCCTCGCCCGCTCCGGATACCCGCCGACACCATGGGCGCCGGCCATGGACAGGTCATCGGAGAAGATCACGCCGCGAAAGCCCATCTGCTCGCGCAGGCGGGTCTGCAGCCAATAGCGGGAAAAACCGGCAGTCTGGTTTTCCACCGCACTGTAGATCACATGGGCGGGCATGATGCCATCCAGTTTCGGCGCCAGCGCCACAAAGGGCCGCAGGTCCGCCGCTTCGATCTCGGCCAGTGGCCGTGGATCCACCGGTAGCTCCAGATGGGAGTCCGCCACCACATGGCCGTGACCGGGGAAGTGCTTGCCGGTAGCCGCCATACCGGCGGCGCTCATGCCATCGATAAAGGCGCCGGCCAGGGCGATCATGGCATCCGCATCACCATGGAAGCTGCGATCGCCAATCACGGTGCTGGTGCCGTAGTCCAGATCCAGCACCGGGGCGAAGCTCAGATCAATATCCAGCTCGGTCAGCTCCGAGGCCATCAGCTCACCAAGCAGCGCCGCCTCCCCCACGGCTGCCTGCGGAGCCTGATCATAACGGCGTCCCAGGGCGGCCATGGGCGGCAGGCGCACGAAACCGTCACGGAAACGCTGTACGCGACCGCCTTCCTGATCCACGGCAATCAGTATCTCGGGACGAACCGCACGAATCTGGCGGACCAGCTCCGCCAGTTGCTGCCGGTCCTGGTAGTTACGGGTAAAGAGAATCAGCCCGCCGGTACCCGGGTGGGCCAGCAGATCTTTCTCCACATCACTGACCTGGAGTCCTTCCAGATCGAGCATCAGCAGGGGGGAAACGGATGGCATGGCAATCCTGATTATTCGGTGATGGTGACAGCAGTTCCCACCGGCACCTGATCAAAAACGCGAATCATGTCCGCGTTGCGCATCCGAATGCAACCGTGGGACGCAGGCGTCCCCATGGGCTCGCTGTCCGGTGTGCCGTGAATATAAATAAAGCGCCGGAAACTATCCACGTCGCCGCCCAGATTGTGACCGGGTTCCATGCCTCCCAGCCAGAGAATGCGGGTAAGCACCCAATCACGCTGGGGGTGTTCACGAACCTTGTCCCCATTGCAGATCTCCCCGGAGAATTTACGCCCGGCCAGCACCGCCCCCTCCGGCAGACCGTCGCCGAAGCGGGCCCGCACCAGATGGCGACCCAGCGGCGTGGCTTCGCTGCCCTGACTCTGGCCGGCCCCGTTGCGGGCGGTGGACACGGGAAACCGCTCGGTGCGCTCACCGCGCAGTTCCAACCATTGTTCGGAGAGGTTGATGATCAGTTCCATACCATCCTTTTCAGGCAATAACGCCTGCATATTGAACCACCCTAGGCGGCCGCTTGCAGCCGCGAACCGCACTGAACAGGCAATTACGATACAAAACGATCCTACGGGAAGGCATGTTACTCCGGCACGTCGGCCTGAATACCGCCAACCAGGAACGGCAGCAGTCGCCGGGTGATATCTGCGGCGCTTACGTCCAGGTTGAAATCGGCTTTACTGATAGCTTGCAGGGACTGCATGCCTGACAGGGTGAAGATCACAGCACCAAGGCTGAACTGGACGCGCCAGAACAGCTCCATGGGCGGCACGTCCGGGACAGCCCGTTGCAGGTGCTCTTGCAGGCGCTTGAAGACGGCGCCGTAGTGTTTGTGCAGGTAATCACGCAAATGCCCCTGGGGCTGGCTGTAGGCCTGCCCGGAGAGACGAAAGAAAATGGCGGCGCGCTGGGGGTCTTGCGGGTGGGTACCCAGCGCCAGACGGGAGACAATACCCAGCACATTTTCCGGCGTGTCGGGGATGCCGGTGGCTTCCATCTCATCCAGCTTGGCGCCGAGGGCCACACTGAACGGCGTCAGGAAGCGCTCGAATACTGCCTGTATCAGGGCTTCCTTGGAACCAAAATGATAGTTCACCGCCGCCAGGTTCACCCCGGCCTTGCTGGTGATGGCACGCAGACTGGTCTCCGCAAAGCCCTTCTGGGCAAACAATACCTCTGCGGTATCCAGAATCCGGTCTACCGTGCCCGCCTGTGCCATGCGCCCTACCCTGAGTTCAAAACATACGTTTCAAACATACGTTTGGGTGTGAAGGCGGTCAAGGGGACAGTTGAAAGTCGAAAAAGGTAATTGATAACGTGCGATGCACACTCTCTGTTTTTAAAGCGTCAGAGGCCGCGTCCAAGCTATGGTCGCGGCCTCTGACATAAAAGCTGTTTACACCCTTTCGCACGCAGTTATCAATTATCCATTCTCAATTGCCTTTCTCACCACTCCTCCAGATACCCCACACAATGCTCCACCAGTTCGCTGACCCGCTGGATGGCATTACTGAGGCGTTCCATGTCACCTTCAGCCAGGGGAGCATAGCGGTCTTCCGCCATCAGATTGAGGGCGTTGGCGTCGCTGGGCGGGGCTGGGCGGCGGGCCAGGCCGGCAGCACCCATGGCGTTTTGCATTTCCCCGTCCAGCCAGGCGACCAGGTCTGCGCGGTCGGCTAGGGACTGGCCGAGAATTGCCATTTCCGGGGCTTCCACTTCGGAATCACGAAACGCCTGAACCAGGGCCGCCAAGCTGAACAAATGGTCGGCACCGGCTACCTGATAGGTGGTGGCAGACTGGCGAGCCAGACCGACCAGGGCCGAATAGAGATGAAATACCACAGCACCACGCAAGGCCAGGCGTACCGCAGGCACCGCATCGGCCTGTTCGCGTACGAGCTGACGTAGCAGGGCCTGAGCAAAGTAGATCCGCTCGCGCAGACCACTGACGGCATTTTCTCGGACCATTCGGGACATGTGAGAACTCGCAGAAACTATGGATATAACGGGTTAGCCTGACCGTAGGAGCTATGCTTGTGACGAAAACCAGAGCCATCGCAAGCAGGTTCGCTATGCGAGCATAGCTCCTACAAAATATCAGCGGTCAGGATTTCTTGGCAGCGGCCTTTTTCTTGGCCGGAGCCTTCTTCTTGGCAGCCGCTTTCTTCTTGGCGGGCGCCTTCTTCTTGGTCTGTTCCTCGACCCAGTTGCCATCCCGATAGAAGGCCATCCAGCCGGTGGCCTTGCCGTCGATCTCGCTCATCACGTACTGCTCTTTGGCCTTGCGGCTGTAGCGCAGCACCCCGGGATTGCCATCCGGGTCTTTCGCCGGCGCCTCGGCCAGGTACTTGTGCTTGGGATCCAGCTGCTCGGCAACACTCTGGATTTCCAGGATCAGCGGTGGCCGGGTTTCCCGGTTTTTCGGGAACTTGCTGGCCGCCAGGAACAGGCCGGAGGCACCATCGCGCAGCAGATAATGATCGTCGTCGTATTTCTCGCACTTGAGATGCGGCATGGGGATCGGGTCCGCCCGTGGCGGTGCCGGCTCGCCACTCTTGAGCAGCTTGCGGGTGTTGCCACACGCCTCGTTGGTGCACTTGAAGAACTTGCCGAAACGACCGGTGCGCAGCTGCATTTCATTGCCGCACTTTTCGCACTCCAGCACCGGGCCATCGTAGCCCTTGATGCGGAACTCGCCCTTCTCGACCACATAGCCGTCACAGTCCGGGTTGTTACCGCAAATGTGCAGTTTGCGCTTCTCGTCGATCAGGTAGTTTTCCATGGCGGTGCCGCACTTCTGGCAGCGCTTCTTGTTGCGCAACTCCTTGACTTCCGCTTCCTCGTCATCGGCATTCACCGATTCGGCTTCTTCGCCGGGCAGCAGATTCAGGGTGGCGGTACAACGCTCCTTGGGCGGCAGACTGTAGCCTGAGCAGCCCAGGAAAACACCGGTGGAACCGGTACGGATCTGCATGGGGCGACCGCACTTGGGGCACTCGATATCGGTATCGGTGGGCAGGTTGGCGCGCATACCACCAATGGCCTGCTTGCCGCTGCCCTCGCCCTGGGCCGCTTCCAGTTTGGAGACAAAATCCCGGTAGAACTCGTCGAGCACATCCTTCCAGTTGCGGCGACCCTCGGCGATTTCATCCAGGGTTTCTTCCATGCGGGCGGTGAAGCCGTAGTCCATCAGGTTGGGGAAGTTTTCCGCCAGCCGGTCGGTGACAATATCGCCCATTTTTTCCGCATAGAAACGGCGGTTGTCCTGACGCACATAACCGCGATCCTGAATGGTGGAGATAATCGCCGCATAGGTGGATGGGCGGCCAATGCCACGTTTTTCCAGTTCCTTCACCAGGCTGGCCTCGGTGAAACGGGCCGGCGGCTTGGTGAAATGCTGATCGATATCCACCTGATCGATGGTCAGAGTGTCGCCCTCTTTCACATCCGGCAACAGGGTATCTTCCTGGCCCTTGCGCGAGGCCGGCGGCTGGATGCGGGTCCAGCCGTCGAACTTCATGATGCGGCCCTTGGCCTTCAGCTCGTAATCATTGCCGGTGGCGGTAAGCGTGGTGCTCAGGTATTCCGCCGGCGGCATCTGACAGGCAATGAACTGGCGACGGATCAGCTCGTAGAGACGCTGGGCATCACGCTCCATGTCCTTGAGGGAATCGGAGGTGCGGCGCACATCGGAAGGACGAATCGCTTCGTGAGCTTCCTGGGCACCTTCCTTGCTGCTGTAGGACAGCGGCTTCTCGGGCAGGTATTTGTCACCCAGCTTTTCGCCGATCCATTCCCGACAGGCGGCCACCGCGTCGCTGCTCAGGTTGGTGGAATCGGTACGCATGTAGGTAATGTGACCGGCCTCGTAGAGGCGCTGGGCCATCATCATGGTCTTCTTCACCCCGAAACCAAGGCGAGTGCTGGCCGCCTGCTGCAGGGTGGAGGTAATAAAGGGCGCCGATGGCTTGGAACGGGTGGGCCGCTGCTCGCGCTGGCTGATGGTGAGTGTGCCGGCCTGCAGCAACGCCTGGCGATGCTGTTTCGCATCGTCACCGTTGTCCGGACGGAAGTTCACGCCCTTGTGTTTGGCCACTTCCAGGCGCAGGGCTTCGCCCTGGTCACTGTGGGTATCGCTGTGCATCTCCCAGAACTCTTCCGGGATAAAGGCACGAATTTCCCGCTCGCGTTCCACCACCAGTTCCACGGCAACCGACTGCACCCGACCGGCGGACAGGCCGCGGGCGATCTTCTCCCACAGCAGGGGCGAGATCATGAAGCCCACCACCCGGTCCAGGAAACGGCGCGCCTGCTGGGCTTCCACCCGGCTCAGATCCAGTTTGCCGGGCTGCTCGAAAGCGGCCTGAATGGCTTTCTTGGTAATTTCGTTGAACACCACCCGGTCAAAACGGGAATCATCGCCGCCGATCACTTCCCGCAGGTGCCAGGCAATGGCCTCCCCTTCGCGGTCCAAATCCGTCGCCAGATAGATGCGGTCGGCTTTGGCGGCAAGTCGCTTGAGCTCATCGATCACCTTTTCCTTGCCGGGAAGGATCTCGTAATGGGCTTTCCAGCCGTGCTCCGGATCCACGCCCATGCGGTTGATCAACTGGGCCTTGGCCTTCTTCTTTTTATAGGCTTCACGCTCTTCCTTGGGCAAGGAGCGGGTGTAGGCCGCCTCTTTGGCGCGCTCCTGAGGGGTGCTCTTCTTGGAGCCACCACTGACCGGCAGATCGCGTACGTGGCCGACGCTGGACTTCACTACGAAGTCGTCGCCCAGGTAGCGGTTGATGGTCTTGGCCTTGGCAGGCGACTCCACAATAACAAGAGTTTTTCCCATTCTCAGGTTCTCAATGGCGGCGGTTTGTTGAACAGAGCGCACCGGCTACAGTGCCCCGATATGGCGGTCACACAGGCGGCGCCAGTCTTCTTCGGGCGCTATTTAGACAGCGCCGGTATGGCCGGGTCAAGCTCTGCTGCCTTTTTTAGTAGTAGACCAGAGAGAGGGTGTTGGGCAACCCTCCCGGTGAGAAACAGGTTCTGGCAACCCACTCAAAGAGCGTTATACTGCGGGAAAGACACCGTTTCAGGGAGAGAACCGTGACTAGCCCCTATCGCCGAATTCTGGTCGCCATTGATTGCAGTGATGAGTCTGCCCAGGTGTTGTCCCGGGCCGCCGGGGTGCTCTCTGGTAATGATGGCGAGCTGCATCTGATCCATGTAATCGAACCCCTGGCACTGGCCTATGGCGCCGATGTGCCCATGGATGTAACCGACCTGCAAAGCGGCCTGATGAAACAGGCCAGGGACACTGCCGACACCTACGCTGGCCGTTATCAGATCCCCGCCGAGAATGTCCACGTGGAGCTGGGCTCCATCGAAAAGACCATCCTCGACCAGGCAGACAAGCTGGGCGCCGACCTGATCGTAGTTGGCAGTCACACCCGCAGCGGCCTCGCCCTGCTCCTGGGCTCCACCGCCCGCGGCCTGGTGCCGGGGGCGCATTGTGATGTGTTGGCGGTGAAGGTTGATCAGAAGGGCAGTTAATAGTTAACAGTGAATAGTTAATAGCGCGCGTTCCAGCGCATGCCTGACTGAAACGTAAGAGGCCGCGCCCATAGCCTGGACGCGGCCTCTTACGTTCAGAAAGCAGAAACCTATTCCGCGAAACTGTTCACTGTTCACTGTTCACTGTTCACTGTTCACTGTTCACTGTTCACTGTTCACTGTTCACTGTTCACTATTAACTGCCTTCACGTTAGCTGCAACGCCCCCGTCCCTTCCGCTCCTTCTTCATTCCAGCGGCACAGCAGTTCCGCCAGACCCTGGGCCTGCACCTTGAGGGCGGCCAGTTCTTCACGGCTGCCTTTTTCCCCGTGAAAGACCGGTAGCTTGCGCATGGACTGGACCAGCTCGTGATCCGGGGATTGCATGCGTTTGACTTCCAGGGTCCAGCGAATGTGATGGACAATCATGTGGAAGAAAGCCAGCCGGGTGGTCAGTGAATAAGGACCCTCATCCTCATTGAACTCGTTGAAGTCCAGGCTTGCCAGCACGGCTTCACGGGCATTCTCGGATACCCTTATATTGGCGCTGCGCGGTGTCCCAAGCAGCATGGAAAGGGTACCGAAAACTTCACCCGGAGAAACATAATACAAGGGTGCTTCGTCAGCATGTTCCGAAAGTACTTCCAGTTGCCCCCGTAACAGGAAATACAGGGTGGAATCCACATCCCCGGCACGAATGACCGTGTCCCCCGAGCCGGCGACCCAAAGGCGGGTGTTGTGCTCAAGTTGAGAAAACTCATCTTGATCGTCGCGGGCAATTTCATTGAAAAACGGCACACCGGACAACAACTGCCGGATCCGTTGCTGGCCGAAGTCATTATTATTGGCCTGCTCCATCTACTATCCCCAGGTCTGATGGAATTGTTATCGGAAGATCTGGCGGCGAATCGACATAAAGACCCACAACCGTTATGACCTTCCTGCAATATGCTAGTGCGCGCGTCTTCACAGGGCAACGACATCCTCCCGAAACCGCCGAAAAACAGACAGGAACAACTGTTCAAATAGCACTGTTCATATTATCAGTACCTATGCTAGCATCGGTTTTGTAGCACTGTTTGTCAGCCAAGGCTGACAGCCTGGTTAGCCAGAAGCGTCGATGACGCCCGGGTATGGAACCGAAATCCTGCGGGAAACATGGAGAAGGTTATGAGCAGCAAACTCACCGATCGCCAGCAACAGGTGCTGGACTGTATCCGCGAATGCATCGCCGATACCGGTATGGCACCGACTCGCGCGGAAATTGCCGACATCATGGGCTTCCAGTCCAAGAATGCCGCCTCTGACCATCTGAGAGCGCTGGAGCGTAAAGGCTTCATAAAACTCCATAGTGACCGCTCCCGCGGCATCCAGTTACTCGACAATGCGTTCTGGTCGGAAGAAGAACTACCGGTAGTGGGCAAGGTAGCTGCCGGGGTCCCCATCGAGGCGATCGAAAATGTGGAGCGTACGGTTCCCGTGCCCCAGGGGCTGTTCAAGCAACGGCCTACCTACCTGCTGAAGGTACAGGGCGACAGCATGATCGAGGCGGGTATCTTCGACGGCGACCTGATTGCCGTGCGCAAATCCAACGTGGCTCGCTCCGGCGAGATCGTGGTTGCCCGCATTGACGAAGAAGTCACGGTGAAGACCCTAAAGTTGAACAAATCCAGCGCTACCCTGTTACCCGCCAATGAGGCGTACGAGCCCATTAAAGTGCCTGCCGATCAGCTGATCATCGAGGGTATTTTCGTGGGGCTGATCCGTGATCCGAATTCTTTCTAGTGCCATTCTGCTATTGATGAGTGCTGCCGCCATGTCCAATACGCATCTGCTCGCCCCCTGCCCGGATTCGCCCAACTGCGTGTCCAGTCTGGCTACGGATGAAGAGCGTCGGGTCGCGCCATTACAGGTAGCGGAAACCCGTAAGGCCAGCATGGCCCGTCTGCAGGCTCTGTTGCGCCAACTACCCCGTGTGGAGTTTGACGTGGTCGGCCAGTCCCGTATTCAGGCCCGTTTCTCCAGCCGGATACTGCGCTTCGTGGATGATGTGACCTTCTATGTCCGCGAAGACGGCGTGGTAGAAGTGCGCTCCGCCTCTCGAGTGGGCTACTGGGATTTAGGTGCCAACCGTCGTCGGGTAGAATCCCTGCGCGAACAACTGGCGGAGCAGGCTCCTGATGACAGCACCTCACAACACTTCTCCCGACAAGGCTCCCGTTCACTGGGCTGATATCGGCGTCAACCTGACCGACAAGCAATTCCGGGATGACCGGAATGAGGTGCTGGAACGAGCCCGCTCCGCCGGGGTGTCCTGGCAATTGCTCACCGGCACCAATGTAGACGAATCCCGTCAGGCCATGGCGCTGGCCAGTCAACACGACGATCTGTTCGCCACTGCAGGTTTACATCCCCACAGCGCCCGCTTCTACTCCCCGGCCCTGGAAAACGAACTGCGTGAACTGCTCAGCCAGCAGAACGTAAAGGCCGCCGGTGAGATGGGCCTGGATTTCAATCGCGACTTTTCCCCACGACCGGATCAGGAACGTGCCTTCGAGGCACAGCTGGCCCTGGCGGTGGAATACCGGCTACCAGTGTTCCTCCACGAACGTGATGCCCATGAGCGCTTCGCGCCCATCCTGAAAGCCTACCGGGACCATCTTGTTGGCGCAGTGGTTCACTGCTTTACCGGTTCCCGCCAGGCGCTTTTCGATTATCTCGATCTGGATTGCCACATCGGTATTACCGGCTGGGTCTGTGATGAGCGCCGGGGCAAGCCGCTGGCAGAGCTGGTGCACAATATTCCGGATAACCGGCTGTTGCTGGAAACCGATGCCCCCTATCTGCTGCCGCGGGATCTGCCAGAACCGCCCCCGAAGAAGCGACGCAATGAACCTTCATTGCTGCCCTGGGTCGGTAAACGGGTGGCGAGTTTGCGGGGGCAGGGTGTGGCCCAGGTGGCGGGCATGACGAGTGAAAACGCGCGATCGCTGTTCAGATAAGCGAAACCAGAACCCGTTGGAACTTTGCTCGCAAAGCGAAGTTTCCAGAGAGAGAGAGAACTCCACCAAGCCTTCGCCTTGCGAGCAAGGTGCCAACTGGTCAGGCCTGGCTTCGCCAGTGAAAGCGCACCCGTAGAGGCGGGATCACCTCTCCTTCCGGCTGGCCAACCATTTCCGCATGGGCGGAATGATGCAGCAGATGGGCCGTGCCAGTGGACAGGGTCTGGAGCTGGTTATTGGCGTGTTCGGGACCGTTGAAACGCATGATCTTACCGCTGTCGTCGGCCACCCAGTACCAGGTATCACCTAAGCGGACCTTGAGGGTGCACACGGACAGGCAGGCCGAGAAGATTTCGACTTCATCGGCCTGGCGCTTGTGGAGTTTCTTTGGGCTGATGGTCTTCATAGCAGCAATCATGAGCCTGCCGCTGTGAAGCCCGCATCAATCACTCAACCAGCCAGAAATTGCTGCACATCCAGCAGACTGAATGGCCAGCCAAGTTCCCGGCCCTCTTTCATCAGCACGGGAATGCGCTCGCCATAACGGGCCAGCAATTCATCGTCTTCCGCCACATCAACCAGTGTCAGGGTGAGATCCGGTGCCACAGTAGACACCAGCTCACGGGCCTGCTCACAGAGATGGCAGCCCACCGTGGTATAAAGCACTACGCTCATCAGTCCTCCACATGCCGAATGGCATAGCAGACATGAATCCTGTCATTCCGGCGGAAATCCTCCGGGATGCTCCAGCGGGAAATATCGTCTACCTGATACCACTTGCTGATACTCGGGTCGAGTTCGAAACGGCGGTAGTTGCAGGAAAAATACAGCACCCCGCCCGGCTCCAGCCGGCGCATGATCTTGCGGATCAGCTCGCCATGGTGCTCTTCCACCACGAAGTCACTGCGCGACTTGTTGTTGGAAAAGGTGGGCGGATCACAGAACACCAGATCAAACTGCTCCTGGCATTCGTCCAGCCAGCGCATGGTATCGGCGCGTACCAGCTCGTGTTGGTCGGTGGAGAACCCATTGGCGGCCAGATTGGAGGCCGCCCATTCCAGGTAGCGCTTGGAGGCATCCACGGTGACCGTGCGTTTCGCGCCCCCCACAGCGGCATGCACGGTGGCCGAGCCGGTGTAGGCAAACAGGTTGAGGAAGCGCTTGCCGCTGGCTTCCTCGGCAATCTTCAGCCGGGTGGGCCGGTGATCGAGGAACAGGCCGGTGTCCAGATAGTCCTGCAGGTTGATGAGCAGATGCGCCTGCCCTTCCCGCACCAGCCGATAACGTCCCTGGCCATCCAGCTTCTGATACTGTTGGTTGCCTTTCTGGCGCTCCCGGGTACGCAGATGCACCTGCTCCCGATGCACGCCCAGGGCGGCCCGCACGGCGGTTACCGCCAGATCCCGGCGCTGTTTGGCCTTCTCCGGGTCCACGGTTTTCGGCGCCTTGAATTCCTGCACTAGCACCTGATCGCCATAGATATCCACCGCCACATTGAACTCGGGCAAATCCCGGTCGTAGAGGCGATAGCACTGGATATCTTCGCGTTCCAGCCAGCGACGCAGGTGTTTGCCATTCTTGCGCAGGCGGTTGACCAGCGGCTGCGCCCCTTCCGGCACCTCAAAGGCAGATGACTCGGCGATGGTCACCACCTCCACCGGGGCCGGCTGGCGAGAGTGATACAGGCGAATGAAGTTGTTAAACGGCCCGTTCTTTAGTCGCCACTGGCTCTGCAGATCCATACCCGAGCGATCCATGACTTCCGCATCGGCTCCCAGCAACACCGCCTGCCAGTTCGGCGCCAGCCTGGCCAGCAAACGACCCAGGGCAAAATGCAGCCAGCCGGCCTGTTGCTGTTCATCCAGACGCTCGCCCCAGGGCGGATTGGCCACCAGCAGGCCCTGATCGGCAAAATCCCGGGGACGCAGGGCACCCAGTTCACGGCGTTCGAAGTGAATGGCCTGGCGAACCCCCGCCCGCTCCGCATTCTGCTGAGCCAGTTGGATAGCCCGGCCGTCCACATCGAACCCCTTCATGGACATCTCCGGGAGCGGTTGGCGGGCACTTTCAGCGGCCTCGTCCATGGCGTCCTGCCAGAGCTGGCGGCGACAGCCCCGCCATTGCTGGAAGCCGTAATGCTTGCGCTGGGCACCGGCCGCCCAGCCAGCGGCAATCTGCGCCGCTTCGATCAACAGGGTGCCGGAACCACAGAACGGGTCCATCAGCGCAGTGGGATGATTGCCCTGGCGCCAACCGGCGGCCCACAGCATGGCTGCGGCCAGGGTTTCACGCAGGGGCGCCCGCCCCCCGGCCAACCGGTAACCGCGCCGGTGCAGCGGATCACCGGCCAGATCCAGCCACAGGTGCGCTTCGTTGGGGTCCAGCCGGGCGCGGATGCAGCAACTGCCACGGGCATCCCGGGATACCGTGAACTGCGGCGGCAACGCCTGAATAAACCGCTTGGTGCTGATGCGGTTATCGCCACGAACGCCCACCCCGTGCTCCAGATGGATATGCAAGGGGGCATCGTTGCCCACCAGGGCCAGCCAGTCCTGGCTGGCGGCCAGCTTTTCCGGGGCGATATCCGGTGTCACCCCCAACGTCGCCAGGGAC
The DNA here is from genome assembly GCF_019431375.1 of Alcanivorax sp. Classification (NCBI taxonomy): domain Bacteria; kingdom Pseudomonadati; phylum Pseudomonadota; class Gammaproteobacteria; order Oceanospirillales; family Alcanivoracaceae; genus Alcanivorax; species Alcanivorax sp. The sequence goes on along the minus strand of NZ_CP080267.1, from coordinate 303,722 downwards.
AGCAGCACCCGCTCGGCCAGCCGTGACCACAGACAGACCCGCAGGGCATCCGCGCTACCGCCACTAAACGCCACATGGGCACGACCGGTTTCTGTTACCGATATGCCCAGTGACGACAGTTCATCGGCCCCAGCGGCAATCTGCGCCGCTTCGATCAACAGGGTGCCGGAACCACAGAACGGGTCCATCAGCGCAGTGGGATGATTGCCCTGGCGCCAACCGGCGGCCCACAGCATGGCTGCGGCCAGGGTTTCACGCAGGGGCGCCCGCCCCCCGGCCAACCGGTAACCGCGCCGGTGCAGCGGATCACCGGCCAGATCCAGCCACAGGTGCGCTTCGTTGGGGTCCAGCCGGGCGCGGATGCAGCAACTGCCACGGGCATCCCGGGATACCGTGAACTGCGGCGGCAACGCCTGAATAAACCGCTTGGTGCTGATGCGGTTATCGCCACGAACGCCCACCCCGTGCTCCAGATGGATATGCAAGGGGGCATCGTTGCCCACCAGGGCCAGCCAGTCCTGGCTGGCGGCCAGCTTTTCCGGGGCGATATCCGGTGTCACCCCCAACGTCGCCAGGGACAGCAGCACCCGCTCGGCCAGCCGTGACCACAGACAGACCCGCAGGGCATCCGCGCTACCGCCACTAAACGCCACATGGGCACGACCGGTTTCTGTTACCGATATGCCCAGTGACGACAGTTCATCGGCCAGCAACTCGGCAATACCGGGCATGCTGGTGGCCACAAATTCCATTACTGATACCTCGTAAGTGACTGTTTTATGCGCAACGGAAAAATTAACTTTTTAACTTTCAATGCGTTACACAAACTGTCATCAAGCTGCCCTTTATACGTCATATGCTTAACAAGCACGAACCATATTGCTACATGATATTCGACACTACCCCAGCGCTTTCCCATACTGAAATGGTCGACCCTGATAACTGGCCTTGTTCTCTGCCAGGGGTCATTTTCAATACCGCTATCTGTGAAAGGGAAAGCGTCTATGAAGCGACAAAAAAGAAACAAAGACGACCGCGCCTACAGCCGGGGATACAACGCCGGCCTCGATGGAAAATCCCGTGAAGAATGCCCGTTTGGCACCCTCAGTGCTCGTACCAACTGGATGGGCGGTTGGCGCGAAGGTCGCACCGATTTCGCACAAGGAATGCTGGGGGTCTCCAGTATTCAGAACCTGAAAAATATCGGCTAACACCTTAACCAGTTCAACACCGCGCCGGCGCGTCAAGCGCCGACCCACAGGGCCCCTCCCGGGCCCTTTTTAATTTCTAGCTTCTAGCTTCTAGCTTCTAGCTTCTAGCTTCTAGCTTCTAGCTTCTAGCTTCTAGCTTTGATCGTCCTGCGGACGATGCCGTGCTTCGCACGGTTCGCGGCTCAAGCGCCGCTCCTACAGCGGCTTCGTAAGAAATGACGAGGCCCTGGGAACTTTCCAGACCTTCCCTATCCAATCGAGCGTAGCTCGTAGCTCGTAGCTCGTAGCTCGTAGCTCGTAGCTCGTAGCTCGTAGCTCGTAGCTCGTAGCTCGTAGCTCGTAGCTCGTAGCTCGTAGCTCGTAGCTCGTAGCTCGTAGCTCGTAGCTCGTAGCTCGTAGCTCGTAGCTCGTAGCTCGTAGCTCGTAGCTTAGATAGCTTTCGGCCAGGCCCGGGCGATATCACCGATCAGCCCGGGTCCCTGGTAAATCAGGCCGCTGTAGATCTGTACCAGATCGGCGCCCAGGCGCTGCTTCTCCAGCGCATCTTCGGCGCTGTTGATACCGCCTACACCAATAATCGGGATCCGTCCTTTCAGGGTCTCACTCATAGTAGCCAGAGCCTGATTGGCGATGGGTCTCAAGGGGGCACCGCTGAGGCCGCCCTGTTCATCGCCCCTGGGCAGACCCTGCACCCCTTCCCGGGACAGGGTGGTGTTGCCCACGCAAACACCATCGATGCCGTGCTGGACAAAGGCTTCGCCCATGGCGCGCAGCTCTTCTTCGCTGTTGTCCGGGGCAATCTTGATCACCAGCGGTACGCGGCGGCGATGCTGCTGGTCCAGCCGGGTCTGGGCTTCGCGCAAGGTGCCCAGCAATTCATTCAGCGCATCACCATGCTGCAAGCTACGCAGGCCCGGGGTATTCGGCGAAGAGACGTTCACCACCAGATAGGAGGCATAGGCGTGGACCTTCTGCTGGCAGCTCAGGTAATCCTGTACCGCATCTTCCACCGGGGTGTCCTTGTTCTTGCCAATATTGATGCCCAGCACACCTTTGTAGCGGCTCTGTTTGACCGCACCGACCAGATAATCCACCCCGAGATTATTGAAGCCCATGCGGTTGATCAGCGCCTCGGCCCTGGGTAGGCGAAACAGCCGCGGCTGGGGGTTACCCGGTTGCGGGCGTGGCGTGACCGTACCCACCTCGATAAAGCCAAAGCCAAGATCTGCCAGGCCGTCAATGCAATCACCATTCTTGTCCAGGCCCGCTGCCAGGCCCACCGGATTGGGGAACTCGATACCCATCACCTCCCGTGGCGAAGCCGGTACGTTTCCCGGCCACAACTTGCCGGCCCGCTTACGCAGCATGGCCAGAGTCAGTTCATGGGCATGTTCTTCAGACAGGGAAAACAACAGGGGGCGAGCAAGGGAGTACAGCATGGGACAACCCGGATTGTGATAATGGCCGGCATTATAGCCAAGCTACCCGGTCACTTCGATGCTTTGTGTCGGATAGCTCCGGGGATACAGGTTCGCAGTGCCGCTATGCAGACGCCGGTTTGGCGGCAAGCTTCGCTTTGCGAGCAACGCTCCAACCCAGTCGGCTGGCTTACCGCCTGGTTCGCCCTCCGATAAAAAAAGCCCGGCGGAGCCGGGCTTAAAAATAACCAACAGAAACCAGCGCGTCAGTTAGCTCTACTGACGACCATGACCAGCCTCTGGCTTGAGCAGGAAAGCACCCAGCGCAGGCAGCAGCCACAGGGCGCCGATCATGTTCCAGAGGAACATGAAGGTGAGCAGGATACCCATATCCGCCTGGAATTTGATGGAGCTGAACGCCCAGAAGATCACGCCCACCGCCAGGGTGATACCTGTAAAGGCCACCGCCTTGCCGGTAGTCTTGAGGGTTTCCCGGTAGGCAGACTCCAGGTCCATCCCCTGTTTCAGGTAGTGGGCCAGCTTGCTGTAGATATAAATACCGTAATCCACACCAATACCCACACCCAATGCAATCACTGGCAGGGTGGCCACTTTCACACCGATACCCAGATGCGCCATCAGCGCCTGGCAAAGGATGGATGTCAGTCCCAGAGGCACGATGATACAGATCACCGCACGAATGGAGCGGAAGGCAATCAACACCAGAATGGATACCACCGCGTACACCAGCGCCAGCATGGGATACTGGTTGGCCTCGATGGTCTGGTTGGTAGCGGCTTCCACACCGGCATTACCTGACGCCAGCTTGAACTCGATGACCTCTTCGTTATTACGTTTTTCGGCAAAATCCGCCACCGCGGCGGTAACGCGATCCAGGGTTTCTGCCTTGTGGTCATCCAGGAACACGTATACCGGCGCCAGGGAACAGTCCAGATTTTGGCATTATAGCCAAGCTACCCGGTCACTTCGATGCTTTGTGTCGGATAGCTCCGGGGATACAGGTTCGCAGTGCCGCTATGCAGACGCCGGTTTGGCGGCAAGCTTCGCTTTGCGAGCAACGCTCCAACCCAGTCGGCTGGCTTACCGCCTGGTTCGCCCTCCGATAAAAAAAGCCCGGCGGAGCCGGGCTTAAAAATAACCAACAGAAACCAGCGCGTCAGTTAGCTCTACTGACGACCATGACCAGCCTCTGGCTTGAGCAGGAAAGCACCCAGCGCAGGCAGCAGCCACAGGGCGCCGATCATGTTCCAGAGGAACATGAAGGTGAGCAGGATACCCATATCCGCCTGGAATTTGATGGAGCTGAACGCCCAGAAGATCACGCCCACCGCCAGGGTGATACCTGTAAAGGCCACCGCCTTGCCGGTAGTCTTGAGGGTTTCCCGGTAGGCAGACTCCAGGTCCATCCCCTGTTTCAGGTAGTGGGCCAGCTTGCTGTAGATATAAATACCGTAATCCACACCAATACCCACACCCAATGCAATCACTGGCAGGGTGGCCACTTTCACACCGATACCCAGATGCGCCATCAGCGCCTGGCAAAGGATGGATGTCAGTCCCAGAGGCACGATGATACAGATCACCGCACGAATGGAGCGGAAGGCAATCAACACCAGAATGGATACCACCGCGTACACCAGCGCCAGCATGGGATACTGGTTGGCCTCGATGGTCTGGTTGGTAGCGGCTTCCACACCGGCATTACCTGACGCCAGCTTGAACTCGATGACCTCTTCGTTATTACGTTTTTCGGCAAAATCCGCCACCGCGGCGGTAACGCGATCCAGGGTTTCTGCCTTGTGGTCATCCAGGAACACGTATACCGGCGCCAGGGAACAGTCCAGATTGTAGAGGCTGTCAGGCATGAAGCTCATGACGTTGTTGAGCGCATACTGATCCCGTGAAATGGTGGCCCACTTAAGGGAGCCCTCATTCATGTTGGTAGCGATCAGCTTGGTGGCAGAGGCGATACTGACCACATCCTGCACGCCTTCCACACTGCGCAGGGTCCAGGACAAATCGTCCACGGTCTCCATGGCCGGGTAGGTATTACAAGACTCCACCGGCGTTTTCCCCATCACCACCAGCACATCCGCGCTGACGGAATAATTGGACACCAGGAAGTTCACGTCATGGTTATAGCGATAGCGGGGCTTGGGCTCATAACCGCGCGGGCAATCCATCTCTTCACACGGGTCCGGCCACAGTTCCGGCGCGCCCTTGTCCAGGTCACCGATTTTGAGATCCTGACTCATGTAGATGCCTACCCCGTAACCGGCTACGGCTATCACAATGGAAATGGCCGCCAGGGGTTTACGGGTAAAGCGGGCAAACAGCCCCGCCAGTGGGTGCTCTTTCTTGTCACCAGCCTGGATCTTGCGCACGGCAGCACCGCTCACACCCAGATAGGACAGCACCGTCGGCACCACAAGCAGGTTGGTGATAATGATCACGGCAACCCCGATACTGGCAGCCATGGCCAGTTCGCGGATCACACCCACATCAATGATATAGAGCGTCAGGAAGCCGATGGCATCGGAAACCAGAGCTACCATGCCGGGCACATACAAGGACTGGAAGGTATTGCGTGCCGCATCCAGCGGGGTCTGCCCTTCCGCAGCATAGTTGGCCAGGGTATTGACGATTTGCACGCCGTGGGAGACTGCAATGGCAAACACCAGAAACGGCACCAGCATGGAGTATGGGTCAATGGTGAACCCCAGGGTGCTGACAATACCGAGCTGCCAGATTACCGCCACGAAGGAGCACACTGTCACCGTCATGGCACTGCGCAAACAGCGGGTATCGATGAGCAACAGTACCGCGATCAGGGCCAGGGTGAAGAAGAAGAACATGGCTACTTCTTCTGCCGCAGCCATCACATCGCCGGCTTTTTTGGCCAGACCGACGATATGGATACGGATGTTGGGGTACTTGTCCTGGTAGGTCTGACGAATCTCTTCCAGCCGGGCGGACAAGGCAGGAATATCCACACCGTTATCACCCAGAGCATCCAGCAAGTGCGCATGCACCACACTGGACTGGAAGTTATCCGCCACCAGGCGGCCTACCTGGCCCGAACGCAGAACATTGGTGCGCAGATCTTCCAGGCTGGCCTCGCTGCCATCGTAACCAGCGGGAATCACCTCACCGCCCTGGAAGCCCTGTTCGGTTACCTCGTTCCAGCGCACATTACTGGTCCAGAGCGAACTGATCTTGCTCGGGTCCACGCCATCAAGGGCAAACACCTCATCGGTGATTTCCTTGAGTGCAGTCATATACTGCGCATTGAAGATATCGTCGCTTTGCGTTTCGGCAACGATGACACGCACATCGTTGCCCAGACTCATATCATCCTTGTGCTCAAGGAAGTTCTGGATATAGGGATGGCCCAACGGGACCATTTTCCGAATATCCGTGTTGAGCTGAATCTTGCTGGCCTGCAAGCCCAGAAAGACGGTTGCTGCCACGAACAGCAGCAGCACGATCGGGCGAATGGAGAACAGCCCGTCGGCAATGGTTTTTGAAATACGACCTGACATGCTGTGCCCCTTATTTCACGTCTTCAATCACACGCACACCACCCTGGCCGGCGATCAGGATACCGCCCTTTTTCCTGGGCAAGACTGCGGAGATGGATTCACGGTCCGGAAGGAACCGCAGGGAGAAGGTTTGACCACCATCATGGCTGGTGAGAATGCCGCCGGCATTGGTGACCAGCACCACCGTGCCGTCCTCCAGCACCGTGCCATCATTCACACCACGGGTCAGCTTGCTGGGCACCTTGACCCAGCTGCTGCCACGATTGGCGGTTAACCACACATTGCCTTGCAGGCCGTAAACCAGCACCTGATAGTCGGAAATCGGGGTTGCCCCGAACAGGGTTCCGTCATAGGGACTGCTCAACGCTTCCCAATTCTCGCCTTTGTCCGCGGAACGAAAGATGACGCCTTTTTCGCCAACCAGATAATGGTCGCTGCTCGCCGGCGCTGCCGCGTAACCGTAAAGGTGCCAGCCATCATTGTTGCTCAGCGCATTGCTGCGCTTGTTCCAGGTATCCCCTCCATTTGAGGTCTCCAGGTAATACCCATAACCACCGACCGCCACAGCCCTGTCCCGGCTTTCGCAGTGGACATCCAGCAGCGGCGCACCGGAAGTATCAACCGGAGCCGCTGCGGTCTCCTCGTAGGGATCGTCACTGTAGAGGTCGTCGCCGTAGGCGTCGTCTTCGTAGGGGTCACCATAGATATCGTCCATGGACAGATCGTCCAGCTCTTCATCCACGGTGTCACTGTCATCACTGCCGCCCAGCGGATCGCTATATTGCAGTGTCCAGCTTTCCCCGCCATCGCGGGTGCCGAGCACCACGGCATCGTGGCCGACAGCCCAGCCGTTGCGGGCGTCAGCGAAACAGACCGCTGTCAGGAGGACTTCTTCAGGCGTCTTGGCCGCCTGCCAGTGCTCTCCCTGATCATCTGAGTAAAGAATTTTGCCACGGTCACCCACCGCAACAATCCGGCCACCGGCATCAGCCAGGTCCAGATAGTTGTTGGCAGTCACCAGCGGCGACTTGTTATCGATAAACTGTGCCTGCAAAGGGGCAGACAGCATGGCTGCAGTAGCCAGCAGAAGTGTTTTTCTCATTGTCCCATCTCTTCCCGAAGGCTCGTATGCCGAGCCGAGTGCAAAACGACCGGGGGCCATGGGCGTCCCGGTCGCGTTGCCAGAGCTGCCGTTAAACGGTCAGCCTTTTCTTGTCATTACCGTCCACGGCGGCGCAGGGCGGCCGGATGGAAATAACGATCATCCGGTACCGGCTGGCTGTAATCCAGAATGGACGGCTCTTCGTTATCCAGGAACTGTACGTGGTACCGCTGGGCCCGCAGATCGTGGAAGGTATCCAAAGCGGTCCACTGGGTCGGTACTTCGTAGTAGTTCTTGATATAGGCCAGGCTCACACGCCACAGCTCATCACGACGGTCGTACTGGTCGATGGCTGCAATCTGCCAGGAATCCGCATCAATGTAGAAACGACGCTTCTCGTAGATATGGCGCTCGCCTTCCTTCAGGTTGGCTTCCACGACCCATACGCGGTGTAGTTCCCAACGCTGGTAGTCCGGGTTTACGTGGCCCTGTTGCAGCAGGGTTTCGTATTTCACATCCGGGCTGTCCATCTTGTAGTTGTTGTAGGGAATAAACATTTCCACCGGCTTTTCATGGACCAGCTTCCAGTTGTACTTGTCCGGGGCACCGTTATACATATCGGTGTCATCGGCGGTACGCAGGCCGTCGGCTGCAGCGATCGGGGTGTCGTAGGCCAGGTTGGGAGCACGACGAACACGACGCTGGCCGGCGTTGTAACCCCAGGCCTGACGCGGCATTTTCTTCTGGTCGAGCATTTCATGAACCAGCACCGCCCCACCGGCCAGACGTGCCGGCGCCTTGGTGAAGGACAGGTAGTAGAAAATGATGTTGTCCAGGCTGTCGAAGTTGTACTTGGGATCGTAGTAACGGAAGTACACTTCCTGCTGAGAGGTGATCAGGGAGTAGGCACCGTTACGCTGCACCGCCACTTCCGAAGCACGACGTACCACGTACAGACCTCGCCAACGCAGGATATGGTTCCAGATCGCCTGCAGGGCCTTGTCTTCGTTGCTGCCACTCAGAATCGGGAAAGGAATCCCGCCGAAGGCATTGTTAACGCCAGTTTCTGCCAATGAAGCCTTGGTAGCATTGCTCTTGGTATTGTCGTAAACCCATTGCGGTGCGGAGGTAGAGCGACGGCTCGGGTAGACATTGAGTTTGAAAGTATCCGGGTAGGTTTTCAGCATACCCTGCACACCCTCAGGCACCTTGTCCGCATACTTGGACAGGTTCTGGGCGGTGATGGTGAACACTACCTTGTCATTTTTGAAAGGGTCCGGGTGGTGCTGGCCGGGGCGGGTATATTCCTTGGGGATATCCTTCTTCTGGATACCACCGGTCCAGTCCGGAATGCCAAGGCCAGTGGAAACGGCTTTCCCGTTACCTTTGACGTCAGCCCCGAACGGAGTCAGGGATTTACCCAACTTTGCCGCTTCTTGCGCGGACACGGCAGCCTGCACATTGGCCGCTACGCTCAGTGACAGCGCAAGCGCGCTGCCCATGGCGGTCAATTTCTTCAACATGATTGCTCTCCGAATAAACGGGCCGGAAACCCGGCCCGGAAAAAATTAAAAAGAGTACTTAACAGAAACCGAAGCGTTGTTCCGGTCCGCCAGCTTGTTGGAATATTTGGCGCCCCAGAAGCTGGTGGCAGACATGCCCACTTCCAGGTTGTTCAGGTACACAAAATCCAGCCCCAGTGTGGCGGCCTTGCGGTCTTCCATGAAGTTACCACCGATCGGGGAATTGCCGTTCACATCGTGGGCAATCCGCACGCTCGGGCTCATGGAAATACCGGCGAAAATATTGTTGTAATCCGCCTTCAGGACCGCACGATAACCCCAGGATGTGTCATCCAGATTATATTTATTGGGATCATCCGGGCTCAGGATCTGGGCCTCGGAACCAAGAATGGCGGCAGTGGAGTTATATTCCAGTTCCGGGTTTTCCAGGCCTTCGATGTGCTCAACGCCAAGTTCAAGCAGCGCGATCAAACCATCGGTTCCCCAGGTCGGTCCGAAGTTGAAAATGCTGACCAGGGAGCCGTTATAGCTTTCCACTTCGTCGTAGAAGTAATAGAGCTGACCTTCCTGCACCGCCGTGTTGGAACTCAGGCAGCTACCACCAAGCTCTGCCCGCACACAGTGCGGAGTCAGATCACCCAGGGTTGGGGCCGGATTTGCTGCTGCACCTGCCAGAGACTGGATCAGGTTGTCGCCGATTTCATTGATAATGGCACGCTCGGGCCGGTAAGCCAGTTCGCCCGCCAGAGACATGGTGCCGACGACAGTGTTGAAGCTGGCACCGAACATGTCCTGGTCTTCCACATAGGCCATCTGGTATTCAGTGGTGTCGATGGTTTCCGGAACACCCGCCAGCCCTGAGGTGTTGATCTTGTTGATGCGCGAACCCACCACAGGGGTACGTGCATGAGTGCGGGTATAGTAAAGCGCGAATTCCGTACCATTCAGGGCTTCGGCAAAATAACGATAGGCCAAACCAAACTGGCCATTATCCTTCGCGTCTTCATCACGAATCCGATCAACCGTTACCTGAGTGGAGAAGTAGGTCCCCGCCGGCGCATCTTCCGAGTTTTCCCACTCGAACTGGTAGAAACCTTCCAGTGTGGCGTTAAAGGTCAACCCGTAGGAAAAGTACAAGCTGTCCAGCGGTAGCAGGGCTTCCTTGATTTCGGAGCCAGGCAAACGCAGCGCATTGAGGTCGAAGTAGTTGGCAGTATTCACCCCACCTTGCATGAACAGGGCTTCGCCCCAGTTGATCACCTGCTGCCCCAGACGTACGTTCAGGGGTTTCTCGAACAGATCGAAACTCCCCCAGACATAGGCATCCAGCATACGGGCACGCTGGCCAGCATAACGCTCTGCATCACTGTTGAAATCGTCACCGATACCATTGTTGGCATAATCGGAATATGTGGCATAACGGGTAAACCCGTTACCCGGCACGAAGGGGCCCGATTTCATGAGGGCACCACCATCATGATCACCGCCCATGATCTGCTGATCATGGAACGCTGTGGCACGAACAAACATGCCGTAACGCCCCTGCCAGTTCAGTTCCATCTCCGGGGTGATCTTGTAGACCAGAGACGCCAGACCAGTGTCAAAGTTGTTGTTGGCATCGTTCTTGTTGACCTGGGCTCCATAACCTTTGAGGGTCATGTCAACCACATCTTCGTTGGCCGCCAACATGCGGTCCTGCCCTTCTGTGCGGAACAGCGCCCCCACAGAGAGAGCGGTATCCAGTCGACCGGTCCAGTCTGGATTATCGAATTGAAGCTGAATCGCAGAGGCAGGAATTGACAAGCTGGTAAGGGCTGCAGCACCAGCAACAGCCATCGCTAACCTGGTTTTGCGCAGGGGATTATTATTCATGTAGCTCTCCCATCATGATCACCGCCCATGATCTGCTGATCATGGAACGCTGTGGCGCGAACAAACATGCCATAACGCCCCTGCCAGTTCAGCTCCATCTCCGGGGTAATCTTGTAGACCAGAGACGCCAGCCCCGTGTCAAAGTTGTTGTTGGCGTCGTTCTTGTTGACCTGGGAACCATAACCTTTGAGGGTCATGTCAACCACATCTTCGTTGGCCGCCAACATCCGGTCCTGCCCTTCTGTGCGGAACAACGCACCCACAGACAGAGCGGTATCCAGTCGACCGGACCAGTCAGGATTATCGAATTGAAGCTGAACCGCAGAGGCAGGAATTGACAAGCTGGTAAGGGCTGCAGCACCAGCAACAGCCATCGCTAACCTGGTTTTGCGCAGGGGATTATTATTCATGTAGCTCTCCGAATTGCCATGCATGGCTTTATTGTTCTTGCCTGGGTCACGGCTTCTCCCATTGCGACATCGGTCCCATCATTCTCTCCGATGCACACCGCCACCCAGACTAAGTCTTAATTCTTACATATCGGGACCAAAAAGAAATCCCCCCTCAGTGTACATTTAACGACCAGCCAGTCATCACTATTTTGTGCATCCCAGGGGTGGCCCGACAATCAGCCCCCCAGTATGCGCCCTAGAACCTCGCCCAGATTGTCCGAGGCCTGCTTTTTGGCACCCTGCAAGGCATTTTGCAGCTGCCCACGGCGACCAGGCTCCAGCTTCGCCATGCGCGCGGCTGCGTTGGCCAGTCGGGCAGCAATCTGAGGGTTAATCCTGTCGAGTCGGGTCAGTGCCGCAGCAAACAGACGATACCCTTCCCCGTCGGGGGAATGGAAAGCCGACGGATTGCCATTGGCCAGAGTGCCCACCAGGGCCCGCACCCGATTCGGAACGGTCCAGTCAAAAGCAGAATGCGCCATCAATTCCTCTATTCTGGGCAGGCTCGCCGGCCCGGGAACGGCAGCCTGAACGGCAAACCACTGATCCATAACCAGAGCTTCATCAGACCAGCGTTCAGCAAACTGGGCCAGCGCCTGATTGGCACCTGCCAGGTTGTAATGCACCAGAATCCGCAGTGCGGCCAGCTCTTCGGTCATGCAAAGTGGCAATTCGAACAGCTCGACAGCCAGGCGCTGCGCCTCCGGATGACCGGACGCCGCCAGGTAATCCAGCGCCAGATTGCGCAACTGGCGACGCCCCATGGCACGGCCATCCATTTCCAGCTCGGTGGCAATCAGATTCTCCGCCAGGGATAGCCAGTGGGTCTGCAGCGCCTTGCCCAGGGCCTGCTTCATGGCTTGGTGGGCCACATGCACGCTGCCCGGATCCAGGGGGGAATGTCTGTCCCCCAGAGCCACCTCTCCAGGCAATGACAGCAGCAGAGCGGCCTGGGCAGGATCTTCATCGGCCCGGCCGATCACTTGCTCCAGCACTGGCAGCAGCGTTTGCGCCTCGGCCGCTGCGCTACCCTCCCCCTTCACCAGACGATCCAGTGCAGAGAAATAAAGCCGCTGGGCGGCGCTCCAGCGACAGTAACCATCACTATCGAGGGCCAACAGGCGACACAGCTGATCGTGATCGTAGGCGTAATCCAGCACTACCGGGGCAGAAAAACCGCGCAGCAAGGAAGGCGTAACCGGGCCTGGAGCATCAAAACTGAGGGTCTGTGCTTCCCTGTCGAGAATAATGACTTTCTCCCTGTTTCCCTCAGCATCGAGCGGTAACGGCTCACCGGCCTCATCCAGCAGAGCCAGACGTACCGGGATCATCAGCGGTTGCTTCTCCGCCTGTCCCGGGGTCGGCGGGGTGTGTTGACGGAAAGAGATCTGGTACTCGCCCTCTTTCCAGCCATCGGTCACCGTCAGCACCGGCGTACCTGCCTGGCTGTACCAGCGCTTGAACTGGGTCAGATCCCGGCCAGAGATCTCCTCCATACAGGCGACAAAGTCATCACAGGTGACGGCCTGACCATCAAACCGCTCGAAGTACAGGTCCGTGGCGCGACGAAAATCCTCACTCCCCAACAGGTGATACTGCATGCGGACAATTTCAGCGCCCTTTTCGTAGATCGTCAGGGTGTAGAAATTATCGATTTTCTGGTATTCCGCCGGCCGCACCGGGTGAGCCATGGGCCCCTGATCCTCCGGGAACTGGTGGTTGACCAGAAAGTCCACATTCTCCACCCGCTGGACCGCAGCGGAGTTCATGTCAGCAGAAAACTGCTGGTCGCGAAATACGGTGAAGCCTTCCTTGAGGCTGAGCTGAAACCAGTCCCGACAGGTGACCCGGTTACCCGACCAGTTATGGAAGTATTCATGGGCAACCACGGATTCCACCCGCTGAAAACCGGCATCCGTGGTGGTCGACGGATGGGCCAGCACACAGGCGGTATTGAAGATATTGAGACCCTTGTTTTCCATGGCCCCCATATTGAAGTGGCTTACCGCCACGATCATGTAGATATCCAGGTCGTACTCACGCCCATACGTCTCTTCATCCCAGCGCATGGCATTCTTCAGGGACAGCATGGCGTGATCCAGCTTGTCCAGATCACGGTGCTCGGCGTAAAGCCGCAGCGACACCTGACGACCGGAACTGGTGGTATAGCTGTCTTCCAGGCAGGCCAGATCGCCGGCCACCAACGCAAACAAATAGCAGGGTTTCGGGAATGGATCTTCCCAGGTGACCCAGTGGCGATCGCCCTCCTCGCCTTGATTGACCGGGTTTCCATTGGATAGTAGCAGCGGGTAGCGCTTCTTGTCCGCTCGCACCGTGGTGGTAAACCGGGCCAGTACATCGGGACGGTCCGGAAAGAAGGTAATACGGCGAAAGCCTTCCGCCTCGCACTGGGTGCAGTACATACCATTGGAGCGATACAGTCCCTCCAGTGCGGTATTCTTTTCCGGTTCGATCAACACGACGGACGTCAGCGAGAAGGCCTGTGGAACGCTCTCGATGGTCAGCTGATCCTTCTCATAACGATATCTGTCTGCCGCAACGGGTTCGCCATCAATTGCCAGCGATTCCAGGGTCAGACACTCGCCATCCAGAACCAGATCACTGGCAATTTGCTGCGAATTATCCGGATTGCGTCGAAGCTGCAGGGTACTGGTTACCCAGGTCTGGCCATCACGCAGATCTACGTCCAACTCCACATGATCGACAAGAAAAGCGGGCGGGGTGTAGTCAGCCAGGCGGGTGGTTTTTACATCAGCTTGCGGGCTATCCATGGGGGTACTCCAGAACAAAAGACGCAGACAAAAACGACAACACCCCGCTAAGCGGGGTGTTGTGACTATGCCATTTCACGGGCTGGCGGTCAGCCCGTTAATACAGCCATTATGGGGCTTCGATAAAGGGCGCTGCCGTATTGGAGCCATTCGGCGCGGACCCTACAGCGGTTTGAGAGGGTGACAATACAAAACTGGCAACCTGGGTCTGCAATTCTGCGGTCGCCACGTTCTCACCATTGGTAGCCGGCTGACCACTTGCCTCGTTGGGGCGCAGCAGTGAAGCGTGATGCCCGATGGTCAGATTTACCAGAGTGTTGGCCGCGGACACATCCACAAGCCCCGGTCCAGCCTGACCGGCACCCAACAGGGCCGCCAGCGGAGTGGTGCCTGCCAGCGGCGCACCAGCAGCACTATTTGGTACAACCTTGTCGGCAGTATAGACCTTGGCATCACCCAGGCCAGACGCGTCACCGCCCCCGACAATCTGCTGCACCAGCACCGGTACGCCAAGCGATCCCAGGGTTTCAGCGAAGTTTACCGGGTCACCGGAATCCACCGCACTCTGTGCCACATACAGGAAGCGTTCAAAGTTGGTGGTACCTTTCTGGACGCCTGCAGCTGCCAGACCTGCCTCTATCACCGGACCAAAGGTCTGGGAGTTGTTCAGGATCTGTGTCAGCTGGCTACCGCCAGCGGAAACCACCAGTCCACCCAAAGGCTTGAGATTGCTGGAAAAACCAACGCTGCCTTCAGCACCAATCGCCATCTGGTTAACGGTGGAGTAAACCGTGCCTACGATACCACCCAGGGAAGCACCAACAGCCTTTACGTTGCTGGTATCCAGGGTACCCAGACCCGCATTACCCAATGTGGTACTGATGCTGTCGAGACTGGCATTCAGGTTGAGCAGATCCATGACTGACTGGCGCATGTTATCGCGGGTGTTGTTCAGCACCGCCAGATTGATGAACTGCGCCCCAGAACCGCCCGGATCATTGAAATGCCGCTCGGCGGGCGCATCTGCTCCGTAGAGGGCTCCGAAGGGAATTAACGGAGAGCTCTCTACATTAAGCGCCGCGAACTGGCTGCCCGAAGTAACACCATGCAAGGGCAAGTCAACAGCAACGGTGGCCACACACACAGAGGCAAGACTGTGGGCAAGAGCAACCACGGAGGCCCTGTCACTGGTAATGCCGTGGATATAGATAACCACCGGGTAACCAGAGGGGCGAGCCGTCTGGCAATCCAGGCCACCGAAAGCCGGGTTGGAGGGAACATGATCCGGCTCTGGCAAGGTCACCTGCAAAGGCACGGACTCAACGCTCTTCTGCGCCGCAAACGGATAACGGTAGGTCACGTTATAGGTCATGTCGTCCGCGTCTACCGGCGGCAATGAGGGAGCGCCCTCAGGCAGTTTTGACGTCAGCACACCACCCAGGGTCTGATCAGCCACCCAGCTATCCTGGGTGTAACTCATCTTCATGGTGGTATCGGGCGTAGTCAGGTAGTACGGCAACTTGATAAAGCCGGTATACAAAGAGCCGACGCCAGCAGGCAACGCACCGCCAGTCAGAACGTTGAGGTCAATGGCGGTTGCTGCGGACATGCCATTATCGCGAGCCTTTGGAGTACTCAACAGGCCAGCGCCTTCCAGTTCCGCCGAATTGGCAACGGCACTGCCGGCATCAATGCCCAGGCCAACCTGAGCCTGAACCAGGGCTGCACGGGGTGCCGCCATGGCAAGCAAAGGCGCCTGGGGATCCGTGGTCGTAAAGGTGTAGGAAATGGCGATGCTATCCTTTGCCTGCTCGGCACTGAGAGCGCCACCGGAAAGCGTTTGCAGAACACCAGAAGCGATGGTTTCCCAGCCGGCAATGGCATTACGCACCGGCTGCAGAGCAGGGGTTACGGCTGGTGTCGTTTCCCCAAGCGTGTCGTAGCTGCTGGACGGGGTGATAGGATCACCGGCACTGTCCAGCACGCCATTGGTGACAAATACCAGATACTTGGTCTTGGCCTGCAGGGGTTCCTGAGGAATCACGCGCAACACATTGTTGGTGCCGCCATCCAGGGACACCACCTCAGCACTGGCAGCAGGCCAGTTAGCGGGGGCCTGAACACCGACGATATTGGCGGGATCCAGCGCATCATTGCCGCCAGTATCCAGCGGGATCAGAAACACATTCGGCGAAGCACATTGCGCCATTGCCTGAGCAAGAGTCGTGCAAATGCTGGCCGGATCAATGCTGCCACCGGCAAAGCCGATGTCAAAATAAGCGTTGGTAGAAAAGCCGTCCAGGCTATTAATTGCCGCCTCTACCGGATTGGTAGGAGCGCCCACGTCAGCCGTACCGTCGCTACTGGCCGCTGCAGCAAAGAGGATATCCGTATTCAACGGCAGATCGGAGGTCAAAGGATCGAAACGGGGGTATGTTCCGATTTGAAGTGCGCCCTCACTCTGATCGGGAACGGTATCACTGCCGCCACCACAGGCCGCCAGTGCCAGGGCCACTGCCGCAGGCAGTACTTTCTTGTAGATATGCATGGGTTCTCCCAAACCATTTGTTATCTTTTTTATTTCTGACTGTGCCGCAATCTCCCATAACCCAGCCAGAAAGACATCGTCCGCGTGCACCGAGTCTGCGTCGGCTAAGCTACACAACGGAGTTGTCACCTAGGAAGAATACAGTATGTTACGAAGAGCACCAACGGTCTTTGGCGGGAAAAGATGAGCGTTAGTCCGACAGGCGGTATCCGGGCGACGACCAGCCAGTCACCACCCGTGAGGAAGGGACAGCAGGGCTATTGCAGCCGATCAGGGGCTCGCAAGGTCACCGGCTGCTCTTCCGCTGCCTCATCCCCGCTCTTGCACTGCTGCTCCATGTAGCCTGTGCGCTCCTCCTCCGGCAGGTTGCGGGCCTCCCAGGCGATAACCGCCTGCAGACAGGTTTCGCGCTGCTCACGGGTCAACGGCCGACCATCCGCCCATTTGCCGGTTTCAATAGCGCGCCGCATATTGTCGCAGACCTCCGGGGTCATGGCGGCGATCAGGTCGTCAAAGCTCTGGTAGGTCATATCGGTAACTCATTTTAAAACGGCAGCATGCCAAACGTCTGGCGCACATCCTGGGTGGTCGTCGCGGCTGTAGGAGCTTGCTCGCAGGCGAAAACGGTTCGGCTGCAAGCAGCAGCCTCCTACAGACACACCATCAACTGCTGTCACCGGGGCGAGTACTCCAACCCAGCTTGGAACGACAGGCCTGGTAGAAATCATGACCAGGCGGATGGATCAGGTGCAACCGGTGAGGTTTCTTGCGAATGGCGATTACATCATCCACCTGCAGGCGAATCCCGGCGGTGCCATCGCAGCTGACCAGCGGGCGGACCTTTTCGGTAGTGATATGAATCTTGATCTCGCTGTCACCGGCCACCACCAGCGGACGGCTGGTAAGGGTATGGGGATTGAGCGGCACCATTACCATGGCATCCAGTTTCGGGTGCATGATGGGGCCGCCACCTGACAGCGCATAGGCGGTGGAGCCGGTGGGGGTAGAGATGATCAGGCCGTCAGACCGCTGGCCATAGACGAAGTGGCCATCAATCATCAGCTCAAAATCGATCATATGTACGCTGTCACCGGACAGCAGCACCACGTCATTCAGGGCACATCCCTCACCTACCACGGTCTTGCCGCGACGAACTTCCAGATCTAGGAGGAAGCGCTTTTCGGTGGTGTACTCCCCGTCCAACACCTGCCCTACCCGGCTTTCGATTTCTGACGGCAGGATGTCAGTGAGAAAGCCCAGATGACCACGGTTGACGCCCAGCACCGGCACATCAAAACGGGACAAGGTACGGGCTGCGCCCAGCAGGCTGCCATCACCACCGACTACAATGACCAGGTCGCAGGCTTCGCCCATCTGCGCAGCAGAGGCTGCCTGTAAGCCCATTTCCGGGAGGCTGCCGGAAATGTTCTTGTCGAGAATAACGGTACAGTCCCGCCCGTTGAGAAAGTGGATCAACTGGCGCAGGGAATACAACGCCTGCTCACTTTCAGAGCGGGCGATCAGGCCAATATTGCGGAATTTGTTGCTAAAGCTCTCTTGCGCCACACTAATCCTGGGCAGCCGCAGCTGCATCCGGTGGAGGGCTTGCCCGCCATCCGGTGAGCAATTACCCCTGTGTCAGGTACTCGCTCAGGTTAGCAGCATTGGCATTCAGGCCGCCATCCAGAACGATTACGTCCAAGCCGGCGTTTTTTAACAGAAAAGCCGCCGTGGCGCTACGTCGACCTGTATCACAATAGGCAATGTAGGTCTTGCTCGGGTCCAGCAGGCGGGATTTCAGACGCAACACGTTCAGCGGCATATTGGTAGCACCCACCAGGTGCTCCTGGTCGAATTCATCGCTGGTGCGCACATCCAGCCACCAGGCGCCCTTTTCTGCCGCGTCCAGTACATCCTCAGCGGGCATGGTGTTGATGATCGGCTCGCGCAGCAGGGCATCAAAGTCCTGGCGCTCCAGCTTCATCAACACCCCATCGGTAGCCATGGACACAGTGGCATTACGGGGCTTGCCGGAAAGCAGCGCCTCTTCGCCGAACCACTGCCCTTCTTCCAGCATGGCGACGGGGGTCGGTGCACTATCCCCCATGCTGATGGCCACCTCACAGACACCCTCTTTGAGGATATAACAGCAATCTGCTGCCTCCCCCTGACGAATGATCACTTCCCCCTGCTTGTGACGATGGGCTTTCAGGCGACGGAAGATTTCCAGAATATTGGTGGGCGGGACCCGGTGAAACAACTTGGATTTGAGCAACCGAATCATCCACTCACGATCATTCTGGTAAGCGGAATTGGCGTTGATGTCGAGGATCACGTAACCCGCTGACTGATCCCAGGAAAGAATGGTATCCAGCCGAAAACTGTCAAACCGGACCACACTGACCTCGGTCAGCGCCCTCGCCGTACTCCGGCGCGGCTGGGCATGCTCCAGCGGATGCCAGGATGCGGTATCTCCGGCACTGACAGTACGGGTTTTGCCAGCTTCATCGGTAAGCTCTACCTTACCGCTGAGCAGATAGATGGTGGTGTTGTCCTTGTCACCAAGCGAAAAAAGGGCATCTCCTGACGAATAACGGCACACCTCCTGCTGATCCAGGAGCCAGTCCAGCTGGTCTCCAGACAGCGCATTCACTGGCACAAAGGTCTGCAAAAGGCTTTTATCAATGGATTCCTGTGCCATAACTGCCGCTCCCGGTGTTCTTATTGTGACAACAACATCATACTTTCAGCGTAGACAATGCAAAAAACCTACCATTTTTCAGGAAAATGGCACTGACTCACATTCCGGCTTCAGCGAAAACGCAAAACGTTATCGATGGCGGAGTCGTTGCGACAGTTCGGGCAACGGTTGGCATTGCAATCCGATACCCCTGGCTTGAACTGGTTAGGCACTTCCACCCGGATCACACGTTTGCCACAGGCCTGCTGCTCAGAGCCTATTGGCACCTGGCATACAGGGTTTTCGTAATGCGCCAGCCAGGCCCGGTAATGGTCTTCAGTCACCAGACACTTACGCGCCGCGAATGCCACCGGGTTTTCCATATAGTTGCCAATCTGGTCAGCGGAAATTGAGATATGCCCCGCGCCGGGATGAAAGGCGATAAAGCTGAGACCCAGATTTTCCAGTTTCTCAAGCACCTTCTGTGCACCGGTGTTGGCCTCTTTAACCCGATTGCGCTTGAGCTCACCCAGCTCTTCCTTGAGCTGACTGATCAAATCATCGCGGGTCAGCACGTCCATTTCCTTGGCATGAATCTGCTCGGATAGCTTCGCCCGCTCCTCCTCGATACGCTGCTCCAGGGCCAGCTTGTACTGTTCGGTCAGCACCTCCAGTTCGCTGCCCTGGGTCTTACTTTGATGGCTCTGCTCTTCCAGACTCTGAGACAGTGACAGGACCTGGGCCTTGAGAGAATCGTTCTGCTCACGAAGGGCCACATTCTGGGATTTAAGCGATTTAAACTGCCCCAGCACCTTTTCCAGTTGGGCATTGAGGATTTCTTCTTTCTGCTGAGCAGCGTAACGGAGTTTGCCCACCTCTTCGGACTGGGAGTTCTCAAGCGTCTGTACCCGCAAACGCAGCTCCTTGATGATACGAGCAAGCCGAACCCTCTCCTCATCAGCCTCTTTCTTGTTCTGACTGTCTTCAGGGGCAATGGTGGGAGCCTTGGCTTCTGCACCGATGACTGGCGGCGCGGCGGCCGGGCTGGAATCCAGCTCGTCATCAATCTCCAGGCCCAATTTAGGACCACGCTCACGAATGGTGTCGCGAATGGCGATAAAGTCGTTGGCTCCGGGCTTCATACCCGGATCCCACATCTGATCCTGGTGCCAGGCCACCGGACACTGGCTGCGGCAGGCCAGGCGGATCGGCCCGGCCCCCATATCCGGCCCCTGCCCCGCATGCTCCGCAAGATGGCGCAGCGGTACATTCCAGGTGGTGTCGGCCATGCCGTCTTCGTCAAAATCGATGGTAAAAAGGACTAGCGAGCGAACCCGCAACTGGCCATTGACCAGACAGTAGGCGCCACGGACTTCCTTGTCGGCAAATTCAGGGACACCCACCATGCCATCCAGGATCGCCTCAAAATCCGCGTACAGCATGCTTTTGGTAATGCCCCGATGATCAAAAAACAGAATCGCTTCGGACGTCACGGAGGATAGAGGCATGTGTCCTTCCTTCCCTTGAGAATTATTGTAGTTGACCACTGACTCGCCACAACATCACTCTCTGCAAAATCCAGAAAACACAGTAGCGACGGCGAAGTCAGGGTGCTGCCAATTATAGTCAGCCCCTAATAAAAGAGTGTGACCTGAATGGCAGTAAAAAAAAAGCATACGAGAATGCGCCCATCACTATGCCGCAAAGCACCTGACGAAGACCAATAACGGCATCACGTTGCCGGAATAATATGTATTAAAGAGGGGGGATCAACCGCGAAGGCTTAACGAATAGGGATGGGGCAGGCAAACCGAAGAGGGGGTGATACGGAGAGGAATCAGAGCTCCTCTCCGTCGTCCACCCAGCTGTCTTCTTCCTGCCACTCTTCCAGGCATTCCAGCAGCTGTTTCTCTTCCAGTCGCTCTTCCAGATAGTCTTCCATTTGCTTGTCCTCCTTGTCTTTTCAGTGTTTTGGACCTGAAATTAGACAAGGTTTAGGTGACAAGTTCATGAAATAGAACGCTTCACGCCCGATGCTAGACGCCAAATGCAATAAAACTGAGCAAGGCACAACGAGACACAATACATCAGGCGCCCAACAAAGGATGACGGGGAAACAGAAACAAAAAAGGCCCCCATCAATGGGAGCCTTTAATGCTGAATAGTGGCGGAGCGGACGGGACTCGAACCCGCGACCCCCGGCGTGACAGGCCGGTATTCTAACCAACTGAACTACCGCTCCACTTTTCCTTTCGGAACTCTTCACTCTTAAAACTTGGTGGGTGGTGACGGGATCGAACCGCCGACCCTCTGCTTGTAAGGCAGATGCTCTCCCAGCTGAGCTAACCACCCGCATCGCGTTGCGAAGTGGGCGCCATTTTAGGGATTGCGCCCGGGGTGTCAACGGCTTTTTTTCAGAAAAAGGTCCGTTTGCCTAGAAAATGGGCGGAACGGCTAAATCTTGGGCAGAACAGAGGGGATCGGGAGCAAGTTACAAGTTTCAAGGAGCAAAGCGCGAGCATGAATAAGAGCCAATCCCAGGGCTTACGAGCCGCGCCGTAAGGGCACGGGGACGCGAGCACGGCCCCTCAAAACGGAAAAGCCCAACCCGCGCCTTGCAACTTTGAACTTGCAACTCTATTCCGCCTCCAGCGCCTCAATATGCGCCTTGGCCTCCTCCAGGGTAAATTTCCCCGGCACCGGCTGTCCGTTCGGTTTGGCAATCAGATAATGGTGCACATCCAGCGCCCAGGTCTGCCGGTTCAGCTCACCTTCCTCGATGATGGAGTAGCCACTCTGACCCCAGCTGATGGCATTGCCGATCATGCCTCACCCACCACACGACGCACGATAATGTCAGCCAGATCATCCAGCGTCAGGGAACCAGCCCGGTCGAACCAGTTGGGCGCCCAACCCGTCATGCCGGTAAGCAGACGGCGGATAATGAAAGGGTCATCCCGAAAAACCCCTTGCTCATGCAGGGCATTGAGTGCATCCAGCCAGAGTTGCTCATAAATGGCGCGCAACTCCAGCGCCTTGCGCTGTTTGTCTTCACTCAGGCACCGCCACTCTGTCACCAGCACGGTCATGGCCTCGGCGGTATCGCCAACAATGGATTGCAACTCCGCCCGCACCAAGGCCCGCAACTGCCCTTGCGGCGAGCTTTCTGCCGCCACGGCCCGACGCAGGCGATCCGTATTGAACTGGATCACCTCTTCCATCACCGCGTAGAGAATATCTTCCTTGCTCTTGAAATGATGGAAGATAGAGCCGCTCTGGATACCCACGGAAGCAGCGATATCCCGCACCGTGGTGCGATCAAAGCCCTTATCCCGAAACAGGTGGGCAGCCGCGCTGAGCAAACGCCCGCGGGGAGAATCATCGATTCCATTAATTGCCAGTGACTCAGCCATTGGTATCCTCTTTTTTGTATCCCCGCATTATCCCGATTCCGGGCTGCAAGCTGCAAGCCAGGGAGTGCGCAGCCTTCCATTAGCCTGTACAGGCTTTTTGCCTGCAGCTTGAAACTGACTCTTGCCAAACCAAGCGCTTGCTTGGTAGCTTACGAGACCACGCTTATACACGCAAATGGAGCCACCATGACCGAGCCCGTTCGCATCGGCTGTGCCGCCGGATTTTGGGGCGACACCAACAGCGCCGCTTTCCAGTTGGTCAAGCAGGCCGAGATCGATTATCTGGTGTTCGACTATCTGGCCGAGGTCACCCTGTCGATCATGGCCGGGGCCCGCATGAAGGACCCCAGCGCCGGTTACGCCCACGACTTCGTCAATAATGTCATGGCACCGCTGGCCAAGGACATCAAAGCAAAGAACATCAAGGTGGTCAGTAATGCCGGTGGGGTAAACCCCCGCGCCTGTCGCGAGGCCCTGGAAAAGGTGTTCGAGGCCGCCGGGATCGAAATGAAAATCGCTCTGGTAGAAGGCGACGACCTGAACCCGCGCCGCAACGACTTTGCCGATGTGACGGAAATGGATACCGGCGCTCCCCTGCCCCCCATGACAGTCACCATGAATGCCTACCTGGGCGCCCTGCCCATCAAGGCGGCCCTGGATGCTGGCGCCGATATCGTGCTCACCGGCCGCATCGCAGATTCCGCCGTAGTACTGGGCCCTCTCATGCATGAATTCGGCTGGGCTGAAGACGACTACGACAAACTGGCTCAGGGCTCCCTCGCCGGCCATGTAATCGAGTGCGGCGCCCAGTGCACCGGCGGCAACTTCACCGACTGGCGTGATGTGCCTGACTTCCACAACATGGGCTTCCCCATTGCCGAATGCTTTGACGACGGCCACTTCATCATTACCAAGCCGGACAACACCGGCGGCCTGGTGACCACCGCCACCGTTGGCGAACAGATCGTCTATGAAATCGGCGATCCCCGTGCCTACATGCTGCCCGATGTAGTCTGCGACTTTACCCGGGTTCAGCTGGAACAGGTGGGCGACAACCGGGTCAGTGTCAGCGGAGCCAAAGGCCTGCCGCCCACCGACAGCTATAAAGTCTCCGCCACCTACCCGGACGGCAACCGTATCACCGCCTCCTTCCTGATGGGCGGCATCGACGCCCCGCAGAAAGGCCAGGTGGTAGCCGACGCCATCCTGAAAAAGGTGGACGGCCTGTTCAAGCAACTGGGCATGGCCCCCATGCGCGAGACCAGCGTGGAAATCCTCGGCAGCGAAGCCACCTATGGGGCCCAGGCCCGCCGCAGCGACACCCGCGAAGTGGTGGTCAAGATCGGCGCGCTGCACGATGACAAGAAAGCCCTGGGTTTGTTTGCCAGAGAAATAGCCCAGGCCGCCACCGGCATGGCTCCGGGACTGTCCGGCCTGGTAGGCGGACGCCCCAAGCCGTTCCCGCGCATTCGACTGTTCTCCACCCTGGTCAGCAAGAACACGATTCCAGTGACTGTGGACCTGGACGGCAACACCATACCGGTGAACATTCCTGCCGGAAGCGCCTTTAACCCCGACGCTCTGCCAGATGACAGCCGTGGCGATACCGCTACCGGCGAAGTCGCCGTGCCACTGATCAAGCTGGCCTGGGCTCGCAGCGGCGACAAGGGCAACCATGCCAATATCGGCGTCATCGCCCGCCAGCCGGAATACCTGCCCTACATCAATACAGCCCTCACGGAAGACGCCGTGGCCCTGTATATGCAGCACGTACTCGACCCGGACACCGGCAGCGTCAGCCGATGGTCAATGCCGGGCATGAATGCCTACAACTTCCTGCTGAAAAATGCCCTGGGCGGTGGCGGCATCGCCTCTCTTCGCATAGATCCGCAGGGTAAGGCGTTTGCGCAGCAGTTGCTGGATATGCCCATCCTCGTCAGCCAGGCCATCGCTGACGAAGTTGGTGCATGATTTTGATTTTAGCGTCGGACGTCGGACGTCCGACGCTTTAAACCAATTAGATAAGGGAATCCCATGTCATACCGTTCCGTTTTCAAGCCCGAGCTGTTTGCCGGCCAGAACATCATCGTCACCGGCGGCGGTTCCGGCATCGGTCGCTGCACCGCCCATGAACTGGCTTCCCTGGGTGCCCGTGTGGTGCTGGTTGGTCGCAAGCAGGAAAAACTGGATGCCGTGGCGGCGGAAATCGAGGAAGACGGCGGCCAGGCCATCGGCTTCGCCTGCGACATCCGTGACGAAGAAGTGGTCAAGGCCACCGTTGCCGAGATCTACAAGGCCGTCGAGGTGGTTCACGGCCTGGTCAATAACGCCGGCGGCCAATTCCCCTCGCCACTGGCGCTGATCAGCCAGAAAGGCTGGGAAACCGTGGTGCGCACCAACCTCACCGGCGGCTTTCTGATGGCCCGGGAAGTGTTCACCCAGGGCATGAACCGTAATGGCGGCGCCATCGTCAACATTGTCGCCGACATGTGGGGCGGCATGCCCGGCATGGGTCACTCCGGCGCCGCCCGGGCCGGCATGGTCAACTTCACCCAGACCGCCGCCTACGAATGGGGCAGCTGCGGGGTTCGCGTCAACGCCGTGGCACCGGGCTGGATCATGTCCAGCGGCATGGACACCTATCCGGAAGGCTTCAAGCAGACCCTGAAAACCCTGCGTGCCGCCGTACCGCTCAAGCGCATGGGCAACGAATCCGAAGTATCCGGGGCCATCTGCTTCCTGCTCAGCGATGCCGCCGCCTTTATCAGTGGCGACACCCTGCGCATCGACGGCGCTGCCAGCCAGGGCAACGTGGCGATCTTCCCACTGCCCGACCACGACAAGAGCGAGCCGTTTGACGGCTTCCACCGTGCCACCACCCCCGATGTCTTCAAGGACCTGTAATGTCAGTCATTGAATCCGCACTGGACCCGAACAGCGAGGAATACCGGCAGAACCGCGAGGCCCTGCTGGCGGCAGTGGAAGAATTCCGCGCCATTGAGCAAGCCGTGGTGGATACCGCCGAAGGCAAACGCGCCAAGTTCGAGAAACGCGGCCAGCTGCTGCCCCACGAGCGTATTTCCCGGCTGCTGGACACCGGCTCGCCGTTCCTGAGCCTGATGAACCTGGCCGGCTACAAGATGCACGACGACAAGGACGGCACCGAAGCCGGCGGCAGCACCATTGCCGGCATCGGCTATGTGTCCGGTGTCCGTTGCCTGGTGACCGCCTCCAATTCCGCCATCAAGGGCGGCACCATCTCCCCCTCCGGCCTGCACAAGACCCTGCGCCTGCAACGCATCGCCATGGAGAACAAGCTGCCCGTGGTCAGCCTGGTGGAGTCCGGCGGCGCCAACTTGAACTATGCGGCAGAAGTGTTCGTGGACGGCGCCCGCACCTTTGCCAATCAGGCACGCCTGTCCGCCGCCGGCATCCCGCAGATCACCGTGGTGCATGGCAACGCCACCGCCGGTGGCGCCTATCAGCCGGGCCTGTCCGACTATGTGGTGGTCGTGCGTGAGCGCGCCAAGATGTTCCTGGCCGGCCCACCGCTGCTGAAGGCCGCCACCGGCGAAATCGCCACCGATGAAGAACTGGGTGGCGCGGAAATGCACAGCGGCACCGCTGGCACCGCCGAATACCTGGCAGAAAACGACGCCGACGGCATCCGTCAGGCCCGGGACCTGGTCAAGCTGCTGGGCTGGCGCCGGGCCGCACCGGATAGCGACGACTTTGAGCCCCCCCGCTATGACGCCGAAGAACTGCTCGGCGTGGTGCCCGCCGACGCCAAGAAACCCTACGATGTGCGCGAGATCATCGCCCGCATCGCCGACGGCTCCGACTTCCTGGATTTCAAGAACGACTGGGACAGCGCCACCGTGTGCGGCTGGAGCACCATCGAAGGCAAGCCCGTGGGCATCATCGGCAACAATGGTCCGATCACCCCCCGTGGCGCCGCCAAAGCCGCCCAGTTCATCCAGCTCTGCGACCAGACACGCCGCCCTCTACTGTTCCTTCACAACACCACCGGCTTCATGGTGGGGACCGATGCGGAACAGAACGGTGTCATCAAGCACGGCTCGAAAATGCTGCAGGCCGTGGCCAACGCTCGAGTGCCGAAGATTTCCATCGTGGTCGGTGGCTCCTACGGTGCCGGCAACTATGCCATGTGCGGCCGCGGCCTGGACCCGCGCTTCATCTTTGCCTGGCCCAACTCCAAGGTCGCCGTAATGGGTGGCCAGCAGGCCGGCATGGTGCTGCGCATCGTGGCCGAGGCCAAGCAGCGCGCCAACGGCATTGAGCCTGACGAGAAGGTACTCGACATGCTTCAGCAGACCACCGCCCAGAAACTCGACAGCCAGTCCACCGCCCTCTACGGCACGGCCCGGCTGTGGGACGACGGCATCATTGACCCCCGCGACACACGCCGTGTGGTGGCCTATGCACTGGACATTTGCGCCGATGCCCAACACCGCGAGCTGCACCCGAATGCGTTTGGGGTGGCAAGGCTTTAACGCAGTTACAAGTTGCAAGAGACAAGTTTCAAGGCGCGAGAAATGCCTTGCCAAACATCAATGCCATGCCCGCGTCCTTGCGCGGAGTCAAAACAGTAAGGGGCCGCACCACGCTGCTCCGCGTTGCAACTTTCAACTTGAAACTTGCGACTCAACAAACAATCGAACAAGACAGGGAGCTCCCATGCTTTTCACTCAAGAACACGAAGAACTGCGCCGCACAGTCCGCAACTTTGTCGAGAAAGAACTGAACCCCCACGTCAAAGAATGGGAAGAAGCCGGTCGCTTCCCCATCCATGAGGTGTTCAAGAAGATGGGCGATCTGGGCCTGCTCGGGGTCACCAAGCCGGCAGAGTTCGGCGGCATGGGTCTGGACTATTCCTACGGCATGGTCATGGCCGAGGAAATGGGCCGCACCCACTGCGGCGGCGTCCCCCTCTCCACCGGGGTACAGACCGATATGGCCACCCCGGCCCTGGCCCGTTTCGGCTCCGACGAGCTGCGCCAGAATTACTTGGCCCCGGCCATTGCCGGTGACATGGTGGCCTCCATCGCCGTGTCCGAGCCCCATGCCGGTTCCGATGTGGCTGCCATCAAGACCACCGCCACCAAGGACGGCGACGACTACGTGATCAACGGCACCAAGATGTGGATCACCAACTCACCCAGCGCCGACTGGTTCTGCCTGCTTGCCCAGACGTCCGAGGGCAAACCGCACATGAACAAGTCACTGATCATCGTGCCCAAGGATGCCGGCGGCATCACCGTGGACAAGCCCCTGCACAAGCTGGGCATGCGCTCCTCGGAAACCGCCCAGGTGTTCTTCGACAACGTACGTGTTCCCCAGCGCAACCTGATCGGCCAGGAAGGCATGGGCTTCATGATGCAGATGATCCAGTTCCAGGAGGAACGTCTGTTCGCCGCCGCCAACAGCCTGATGGGCATGCAGCATGTGATCGACGAGACCATTGCCTATGCCAAGGACCGCCAAGTATTCGGCATGCCGTTGATCGACAACCAGACCGTGCACTTCCGCCTGGCCGAACTGCAGACCGAAGTGGAATCCCTGCGCGCCC
Source organism: Alcanivorax sp. (assembly GCF_019431375.1). NCBI lineage: Bacteria > Pseudomonadati > Pseudomonadota > Gammaproteobacteria > Oceanospirillales > Alcanivoracaceae > Alcanivorax > Alcanivorax sp. The sequence goes on along the minus strand of NZ_CP080267.1, from coordinate 275,558 downwards.
TCACCTACCGGGCCTGCGAGATGTACATCAACGGCAAGGATGTGCTGCAACTGGCCTCCATGGCCAAGCTGAAAGTGGGCCGCCTCAGCCGGGAAGTGGCTGACAGCTGCCTGCAGTACTGGGGCGGCAACGGTTTCATGTGGGACAACCCGGCTGGTCAGCTTTACCGGGATGGTCGCCTCGGCTCCATCGGTGGTGGCGCCGACGAAATCATGCTGGGCATTATCTGCAAGACCATGGACATCCTGCCGGGCAAGAAACGATAAGAGTTGCAAGAAACAAGTTTCAAGTTGCAAAGCGCGGACAAGGCTAAAGAAAACTGCATCGTCTTGCCCGCGCACAACCATTGCGGCGCGGCTAAAGCCTAGATCGTGTGGCACGCGCATCTTATTCGCGTTGCAACTTTCAACTTGAAACTTGCGACTGGTCATTCAAGCGAGAAAAGTCATGACGCTACCACAAACCGAAACGATAACGCTGAACCAGGACGGCCCGGTTCTGCACATCACCCTGAACCGCCCCGACAGCCGTAACGCCATGAGCCTGACCATGGTCAACGAGCTGATGGCCGTGTTCGAAGCGGTGAAGGATGATGCCGATGTCCGCGCCATCGTACTGCGCGGTGCCGGTGGTCACTTCTGTGCCGGCGGCGACATCAAGGATATGGCCGGTGCCCGCCAGCAGGCCGCCAGCGGCGACAGTGACGCCTTCCAGAAACTCAATCGCCGTTTCGGGGAAATGATCACCGCCGCCAACCACCAGCCCCAGGTGCTGATTACCGTGCTGGAGGGTGCTGTCTTGGGGGGCGGCTTTGGTCTGGCCTGCATTTCCGATGTGGCGCTTGCCCACACCGGCGCCACTTTCGGCCTGCCGGAAACCGGCCTGGGCGTGATTCCCGCCCAGATCGCCCCCTTTGTGGTGGAGCGCATCGGCCTGACCCAGGCCCGGCGGCTGGCCCTCACCGGCGTCCGCTTCCAGGGCGAAGAAGCCCGGCGGCTGGGTATCGTCCATGAAGTGGCCGCCGATGCGGACAGCCTGGACGCCCTGCTGGAAGACACCCTGAAAGCGGTTCGCAAATGCGCGCCCCATGCCAACCGGGTGACCAAACAACTGGTGCTGAACGTGGGCCATGAACCCATGGAGGCCCTGCTGGACCAGGCGGCAAAGGATTTCGCCGCCGCCGTGAACAGCGAAGAAGGCCAGGAAGGCACCATGGCGTTCGTACAAAAACGCCCGGCGAAATGGAATCAATAAAAGAGTTGCAAGAGGCAAGTTTCAAGTTGCAAAGCGCGCCCAAGATTAGAGAAAGACAACATCGTCTTAGCCGCGCACAACCATTGCGGCGCGGCTCAAGACCAGATCGTGTGGCAGCGCACCTTATTCGCGTTGCAACTTTCAACTTGAAACTTGCAACTCAACCAAGGAACCACAATGAGCTTTGAAAAAATCCTGATTGCCAACCGTGGCGAGATTGCTTGCCGGGTCATCGCCACCGCCCAGTCCCTGGGCTACCGGACCGTGGCGGTCTACTCCGAACCGGATGCCGGTGCCCGTCACGTGCAACTGGCTGACGAAGCCGTCTGTGTAGGCCCGGCACTGGCCAGCGCCTCCTACCTGAACGTGGATGCCCTGCTGGATGCCTGTCGCAAGACTGGCGCCGACGCAGTGCACCCGGGCTATGGCTTCCTGTCGGAAAATGCCGGGTTTTCCAAGGCCTGCAAGGATGCCGGCATCACCTTTATCGGCCCCGATGAAGATGCCATTCACCTGATGGGCTCCAAGCGCCTGTCCAAGATCGCCATGATCGAAGCCGGCGTGCCCTGCATTCCCGGCTACGAAGGCGAAGACCAGAGCGACGCCACTCTGCTTAAGGAAGCAGAACGCATCGGCCTGCCGCTGATGATCAAGGCGAGTGCCGGTGGTGGCGGCCGCGGCATGCGCGTGGTCACCGATGCCAGCGAGATTCCCGCCCAGCTGAAAAGCGCCCGCCAGGAAGCCAAAAGTGCCTTCGGCAGCGACGAGCTGATCCTGGAGCGCGCCGTGATGCAGCCACGCCATGTGGAAATCCAGGTGTTCGGCGACCGCCACGGCAATGTGATCCACCTGGGTGAACGCGACTGTTCGGTACAGCGCCGCCACCAGAAGGTAGTGGAAGAAGCCCCCTCCCCGGCCGTGAACGAGGCCCTGCGCCAACAGATGGGCGAAGCGGCGGTCAATGCGGCCAAGGCCTGCAACTATGTTGGGGCTGGCACGGTGGAATTCCTGCTGGCGCCGGAGGGGGATTTCTTCTTCCTGGAAATGAACACCCGCCTGCAGGTGGAGCATCCGGTTACCGAACTGGTCACCGGCCTGGACCTGGTGGCCTGGCAGATCAAGGTCGCCCGGGGTGAACCCCTGCCACTGAGCCAGGAGCAAGTCACGCTCACCGGCCATGCCATGGAAGTGCGCCTGTACGCGGAAGATCCGGCCCAGAACTACATGCCGCAGACCGGCCCGGTACTGTGCTGGCAGCCGGCCAGCGGCGATGGCGTACGCATCGACCACGGACTGGTGGAGGGCTATGAGGTAGGCAGTCACTATGACCCCATGCTGGCCAAGATCATTGCCGTGGGCGACAGCCGCGAAGACGCCCGGCGGCGCCTGATCCGCGCTGTGGAAGACACCGTGCTGATGGGGGTCCGTGACAACCGGGCCTTCCTGGCCGCCATCCTGCGCCATCCGGTATTTGCCGGGGGCGAAGCCACCACGGCCTTTATCGGTCAGGACTTTGCCGACGACGCCAGCATGGCCGGCGAGACCCCGCCCAGCCAGCTGTGGGCTCTGGCCGCCCTGCTCCGCTGTGAGGTGGAAACACCAACAGCCGAGCTGCGCGGCTGGCACTCCAGCACCTTGGGAGCCCAACCAGTCCAGCTCCGCTGTGGCGAACACGAGCAGACCGTGTATATCCGCTATCAGGATAACCATGCCGAACTGCTCGTCGGCGAGGATAACCACCGTATCGCACCTCTCGGCCCAGGCCTGGCCAGTATCGACGGCATTCGCCAAAGCTACCGGATGTACCAGGATGGCAAGCAAAGTTGGCTCCAATGCCAAGGCCACAGCGTCTGTTTCGAGGATGCTACCCACAGTGCAGCAGGCAGCAGCGACCAGGCCGGCTCCGGCCAGATCCGCGCGCCCATGGACGGGGCTGTGATCGAAGTCTGCGCGAAAGCCGGAGACCCGGTAAAACGGGGCCAGGTGCTGGTGATCATGGAAGCCATGAAGATGGAACACAGCCTCAAGGCCGACTGCGATGGCACCGTGGAATCCGCGGATCTCGCCGTCGGCAGCCAGGTGAAACGCCAACAGCTGCTGGTCAGCATCAAGGCTGAGGACTCAAAGTCATAATCCATCAATGACATTTTTCAAACGGAGAGGGACACTCCACTGTGATTCAATACTTTGCATCGGGCAGATAGGGCCAAAACGGACCGCCGCAATCTGTCCAGGCACTGCCACCGGGCAGGGCTCTTGCCCTGCCCTGGTGCTACGGTTAAGGTAAGCGCCCGCTTGCCAATACTGGGTTCCCGGCTGAACAGCCTTCGGATAACCGCTTACACGCCATGATCAATATTACTGGCCTGTATCGACTGATCCTGTGGTGTTCTGTGCCTGGACCTTCCAAGAACACAGACTAATGGAGATCCTATGAGCAACGCCGACATCATCACGTTGCCCAAGCTTCTGTCCAAGGTTCCCGAGGTGGTCAGCAATCTGCCAGGCCTGATCAAGGGCTCGCGGATGGCCAAGATCACTGACACGACCAAGCCTCTGGGCCTGGGTGTGGCCCTCGAGCGAGCCACCGGCATGAACCCCAACGGTGCCGCACTGATCTACGAGGACACCGAGCTTACCTACAAGCAGTTCAATGCCTGGGCCAACCGGCTGGCAGATTATCTGGCCTCCATCGGCCTGAAGAAAGGCGACACTATCGCCGTCAACATTGAGAACCGTCCGGAACTGCTCGTCACTGTCGCTGCCTGCGCCAAAATGGGCGTCTGTGCTGCGCTGATCAATACCTCCCAACGAGGCAAGGTACTGGTCCATTCTTTCAATCTGGTGAAACCCAAGGCAGCCATTATTGGCGAGGAATTGGTAGAAGCCGTGGAAGAGATCCGTGGCGACCTGGATCTGAAAGACAACTTCTTCTTCTTCGCCGACCAGGACACCCTGGAAAACCCGGGTGACGCCCCCGCCAGCTACAAGAATCTGGCCAGCGAAATCAAGGACTGTTCCAGCGAAAACCCGGCCTCCAGCAAGCAGACCTTCCTGCGCGATCCGCTGTTCTATATCTACACCTCCGGCACCACCGGCCTGCCCAAGGCCGTTGTGTTCAACCACGGGCGCTGGGAAAAGGCCTACGGTGGCTTCGGCTATTCTGCGGTGCGTCTGAACAAGGACGACCGCCTTTACACCACCCTGCCTTTCTACCACGCAACTGGCATGGTCATCTGCTGGGCGTCAGTGCTGGCCCCCGCCGGCACCCTGGTACTGGCACGCAAGTTCTCCGCCAGCGGTTTCTGGGAAGATATCCGCCGTCACGGCTGTACCGCGTTCGGTTATGTAGGCGAACTGTGTCGCTACCTGCACGAGCAACCGGAAAAGCCCAACGACCAGGACAACAAGGTCCACACTATTGTTGGCAACGGCCTGCGCCCGAGCATCTGGAAAGAGTTCAAAGACCGTTTCGGTATTGACCGCGTGGTCGAGCTGTATGCCTCCTCAGAGGGCAATGTGGCCTTCACCAATGTGTTCAACTTCGACAACACCGTGGGTTTCTCTCCGGTCAGTTATGCCATCGTCAAATACGACAAGGAACGGGACGAGCCGGTACGCGACAGTAACGGCAATATGATCAAGGTGGGTAAAGGCGAATCCGGCCTGATGCTCGGCGAGATCACCGACAAGACCCCGTTCGACGGCTACACCGATCCGGAAAAGACCGAGAAGTCCATCTTCCGTGACGTCTTCAAAAAGGGCGATGCCTGGTTCAACACCGGCGACATGATGCGTGATATCGGCTTCCGCCACGCGCAATTCGTGGATCGTCTGGGTGACACCTTCCGCTGGAAAGGCGAAAACGTCTCCACCACCGAAGTGGAACAGATTCTGGATGGCTATGACGGCATTCAGGAGTCCGTGGTCTATGGAGTGGAAATCCCCAATACCAATGGCCGGGCTGGCATGGCACAGGTTCGTCTGACCTGCCACCACAGTGAGTTCGACTTCCAGGGGCTGTGTGCCTATCTGAAGCGCGAGCTGCCCCATTACGCCATTCCCGTGTTCCTGCGTATCAACGAGCAGGCCATGGAAACCACAGGCACCTTCAAGCACCAGAAAAACAAGCTGAAAGAGCAGAAGTATGATCTGAGCCAGCAGGACAATGCGGTCTACGTATTGCTCCCCAAGGCCGACTGCTATCAGCAGCTGGACAAGGCAACCCAGGAAAGCATCGACAACGGCGAGCACCGTTTCTGATTATTCCAGGCTTGTCCTGACAAGAAGGGTGCCCTCGGGCACCCTTTTTTTTGCTTCATCGCCGAGTAGCGGGAACGGAAGCGACCCGCTCCAGGGCAAGGAACCAGCCGACTTGCCCGGGATCCCCCTGCCTGCTGCCCTTGATGTCCTTACCATCGCCACTGATTGCGCAGGGTGCACTGAGCCTGCACCGATCGGGCGCCTGATGGTGCAGCAGTTCGACTTAGGCTCAGCGGCCTCCTGCATCCAGGAAGTCGCAGGTGCTAGCGGCCATTTGGAAACTCATCCAGGCCTTGAGGAAGCGGAATCACGTGCAAGCACATTATTCTCTTCGCTACGCTGCCCGGGCAGAGTAATTTGCCTGTGGTAGACATCTCGCAGCACGAGCACCTCCCCATAACCAGCCGCGTTGAACAGCTCCCTCTGTAAACGCACAGCAGCTACTATCCTTCCACACCCCAACAACTATCCCCATGCTCTGTGGACAACTCTGTGCAGGACCTCAGGAAAACACGCTGCATCCCTTTATTGTCAGGCCTTCCGGCTGTTTGCATGTTTTTCCACCAGGACAGGGATTGACACTTTCAGCAACTCGTAACGGGGCATTGCACAACTGTCGGAGGTTACTCACAAAACCTGTGGATAGAATTGTGGAAAAGCTGAGAAGAACCGTCTGCAGGCCCCGGCAAAAGGCTTTCCCCTCTCAATGGTGGATAATTACACAGATAGCAAATCTTATTATTATCAGCAGTTTAGCGATGCTTTTTTGGCCACCACAAGTGACAGCTGGATGACAACTCATTGCGGCAACCCTGGAACAGCCTTGTGTAAAAACGCCATCTGCTTGTCAGAAACAGGCCGTTCAGGCAATCGATCCTTACCACACATCGACTTAGCCACATCCACAATATTCTTTTCCACAGAAGCTGTGGATAAACCTGTGCATAGCCGGTACACAACCGCTCTATCTCACCGGTTTTTCACGGCTATTGACGACATGCCTATTTTTTGAACAATCAATAAAGTTATTTAATTTCAATTGGTTACGCTGTTTTTTATGGACTATTAATGGATTTGTCATATTTTATTGCAGAAAAAGCCCATTGACAGAAGCCTGTGAACAAAACTGGGGCACAGGGACGTTACCAAGGGTGACAGAGTGGCACATTCGTTCCGAGTAATCAGGCTCGCACAACACCGGCATCCTGGCGGCGCAAACCTCATTCCCACAATACCGACAGCCACAGCTCTCACGCAGACCCTGTACGGGTCCCGAATAACGCGCTTCGCCATCGCCCGTGCGCTTATTGCGGACATAAAAAAAACGGGTACCAAGGGGGTACCCGTTAAAAGACACCACTAAGGGGTTAGCGGTGTGCGCTACAACACTGTTTGGACGCCTCAGCTCTTCTTGCGGCTGCGGCGTTTTGAAGCCCCGGATTCAGAGGAGGCATCTACATCTTCCTCCGCCTTGCTCAGTGCGCTGGTCAGCTCCTGAACACGTTGCTCCAGCTCTTCGACTTCCCGCTTATTGGGGAGTCCCAGACGGGACAACGCCTTGTTCAGGCGATCATCAAAGGCTTTTTCCATCTTTTCCATGGTTTCGCCGGTATGGTGGCGAACCCGTTCCTTGATCTCTTCCACCCGGGACTCGGTCTTGTCCTTGGTGTGGCGCTCCACTTCACGGCCGGCTTCAACCAGGGCATCAAAAAAACCACTGCCCTCTTCCTCGGCTCTTGCGAACGCGCCCAGTCCGGCAAGCCAGATCTGGTGGGTGTACTTGCGAATATCTCTAGAAGCACCACTCAGGGCCTTCAACGGGCTAGCATTCCGCCCTTCTTTCTCATTCTCGTTATCGGACATGATCCAAACTCCCGAAGGCAATTCCACGCGCGAGTGCAGCGAAAAGCAGCATGCAGCAACCTCAGCACTTGGGGTGAATTATAGGGGGGTAGTAAAGCAGGTTCGCACAGCTTTGTCTGACAATTATTCAATCAAAGATTATGTGATCAATTTCTCATCAGAGCGGGCAATTATTCACCCAGGTCGTCATCATCCGGTCGCCGATTGCCGATCAGCCCCATGCCTCGAGCCAGATCCCGGGCGCTGTTGCGAATCACTTCCCGGGAGCGACCAGTAAGCAAATCCACAATACGCTTTCTCAGGCGTTCTTCCAGCTGGTTGGCGCCCTCTTCAAGACGACGATCCACTTTGCGTTCAATCTTCGGCCCCAGGTAAAAGTGGCCAATGAGCCCCTGCAGGATCAGGGTCAGTAGAGAGGACGCTCCAGCCGCCGCAAACAGCAGCCACCCCAGGGTGGCAATATCTATCTGCAGCGTTTCCATCAGGCCGCTCCGAACATGAACAGTAGCTGTCCGACCCCGGCCATAGCACCGAGGAAGCCGCCCACCACGATCAGAATCCACTCATCTTCCTGGAAAGCTGGCCGCAGGAGGTCCTGAAACTCTTCCGAGCTGAGGGCCTGCATACGTTCAGCCATGAGCTTCTCGACAATCAGGCCCCGTTCCTTATTAAAACCCTGGTCTTCAAACGGCTCTACGGCCAGATCCACCGCTTTATCTTCCACTGCCTTCTTGAGGTCCGCATAACCTTCCGGCCCCACCGTCAGCTGGGCAGCGGTACGCACCACACCACCATTGAGCAGCGGCTTGAGATGGCGCTTTATCAGTGCCTTGGTGCGATCTCCACGGGGGCCATTGACCACCTGGTACATGATATTGCGCAGGGTGATCACTTCATCCGTAGCCAGACGGGCAAAGGATTCGGCCACATCCTTCTGTCGCTTAAGGAACAGACCCTGAATGCGGAAAGGGCCGATTTTTACCGGATTGAGCGGTCGAAAAATCAGGTTCAGCGCCAGCCAGTTAGTGGCGATACCGACGATAAACCCAAAGAACGGCAACACCCAGTTTTCCGGTACAAAAATGAACACTGGCACCTGAATCAGGCCGAACAGGAAACCGAAGTAGAAACCGGAATTGGTAATGAAACGAAATTCAGGATCACCCACTTCCTGGAACATCTGCACCATGAGCGCTTTGTCTTCACTCATCTGGGTGATGACCATGTGCTTCATGTCCACCAGGCTGTCCAGATTGCGGCTGATGTCATCAACCACATTGTCCATGACCGCTGGAATTGCCCGGCGTGCGCGGGCGTAGACACGCTTTCGCACCAACAGGGGCAGATTCTCCCAGAGCACAGCATTGCGCTCGGTCATCACCTCATCGGTGTACTCTTCAATACGTAGCTGGATGGTGCGGGTGAGGTGGGCGGATATCTTTTCCGGCTCCATCTCGCGAAAGAACTCGTCCAGACTGCCCAGTTTTGAAAGGGCCTTGTCGACCACTATACCTGCCATCTTTTCGACCTTGGAAGGGATGATCCCCTGCCAGCCGAAAACAGGCCGAATACCAATGAATTCCAGCGGATAGAACGTCATTTTGACGGCCATCCAGTTGGTGATCCACCCCACGGCACCGGCGATGAAAGGTATACTGACGTACTTCCAGAAGTGCTTTGTCTGACAATTATTCAATCAAAGATTATGTGATCAATTTCTCATCAGAGCGGGCAATTATTCACCCAGGTCGTCATCATCCGGTCGCCGATTGCCGATCAGCCCCATGCCTCGAGCCAGATCCCGGGCGCTGTTGCGAATCACTTCCCGGGAGCGACCAGTAAGCAAATCCACAATACGCTTTCTCAGGCGTTCTTCCAGCTGGTTGGCGCCCTCTTCAAGACGACGATCCACTTTGCGTTCAATCTTCGGCCCCAGGTAAAAGTGGCCAATGAGCCCCTGCAGGATCAGGGTCAGTAGAGAGGACGCTCCAGCCGCCGCAAACAGCAGCCACCCCAGGGTGGCAATATCTATCTGCAGCGTTTCCATCAGGCCGCTCCGAACATGAACAGTAGCTGTCCGACCCCGGCCATAGCACCGAGGAAGCCGCCCACCACGATCAGAATCCACTCATCTTCCTGGAAAGCTGGCCGCAGGAGGTCCTGAAACTCTTCCGAGCTGAGGGCCTGCATACGTTCAGCCATGAGCTTCTCGACAATCAGGCCCCGTTCCTTATTAAAACCCTGGTCTTCAAACGGCTCTACGGCCAGATCCACCGCTTTATCTTCCACTGCCTTCTTGAGGTCCGCATAACCTTCCGGCCCCACCGTCAGCTGGGCAGCGGTACGCACCACACCACCATTGAGCAGCGGCTTGAGATGGCGCTTTATCAGTGCCTTGGTGCGATCTCCACGGGGGCCATTGACCACCTGGTACATGATATTGCGCAGGGTGATCACTTCATCCGTAGCCAGACGGGCAAAGGATTCGGCCACATCCTTCTGTCGCTTAAGGAACAGACCCTGAATGCGGAAAGGGCCGATTTTTACCGGATTGAGCGGTCGAAAAATCAGGTTCAGCGCCAGCCAGTTAGTGGCGATACCGACGATAAACCCAAAGAACGGCAACACCCAGTTTTCCGGTACAAAAATGAACACTGGCACCTGAATCAGGCCGAACAGGAAACCGAAGTAGAAACCGGAATTGGTAATGAAACGAAATTCAGGATCACCCACTTCCTGGAACATCTGCACCATGAGCGCTTTGTCTTCACTCATCTGGGTGATGACCATGTGCTTCATGTCCACCAGGCTGTCCAGATTGCGGCTGATGTCATCAACCACATTGTCCATGACCGCTGGAATTGCCCGGCGTGCGCGGGCGTAGACACGCTTTCGCACCAACAGGGGCAGATTCTCCCAGAGCACAGCATTGCGCTCGGTCATCACCTCATCGGTGTACTCTTCAATACGTAGCTGGATGGTGCGGGTGAGGTGGGCGGATATCTTTTCCGGCTCCATCTCGCGAAAGAACTCGTCCAGACTGCCCAGTTTTGAAAGGGCCTTGTCGACCACTATACCTGCCATCTTTTCGACCTTGGAAGGGATGATCCCCTGCCAGCCGAAAACAGGCCGAATACCAATGAATTCCAGCGGATAGAACGTCATTTTGACGGCCATCCAGTTGGTGATCCACCCCACGGCACCGGCGATGAAAGGTATACTGACGTACTTCCAGAAGTCCGGGTACGAAAGCAATGATTCCAGCATTGAAAAACAACTCCCCTCCAAGGGCTTATGCACTGTAACGCGACAGTGCCAAGACAAACATATCCCGCTTTCGCCAATCCCGGTCTAAAAAGCCAATGTCGTTTGAAGGCAGCAACCTATCATGGGAGGTGCCCTTTATTATAAAAGTCCCTAGTATAGGTAGCTGGCACTCTAAATATAAGCAAGATAACGTAATTTTTGGCAACAAATCGGGACCGGAAACGACAACACGGCCCCATTTCAGGACAGGATTTTCCGTCATTTATGCCTCAGACCGGTAGTTTTCCCCAGCTGATTGTGCTCGGTGGTTTGGAGAGCGCACTCAATCAGGCGCTCACAGGCAACCAGCCCGGCCGCGACAGGTTAGCCGCCCTGCACGGCACTGTCGTGCGGATTCGTGCTGAGCGCCCGCTCTGGGTTCTCTATGTGCTGATCTATGAAGATGGCGTGGAGCTGCTGACCGACTACGAAGGCAACGTGGATATCCGTGTCCGGGGCCCTCTGGGAGCCATGGTGCACTGGCTGTTTGCCAGCGAGCCACTGACTGACCACGAGTCACTGCGTGTCACCGGCAGCGAACGGCAAATCGCCCAGCTCACCGAGCTGGTAGAGAATTTCAGCCTGTGGCCGCTGGTTCGCAACTGGCTCGACGACCATGTCCGGCTCAAGGAGCTGCTCGACCTGCTGCGCCGTGAAGACCCGGTGTGGCTGGAGAAGCTGGCCACCTTGCCTCAGCAGGTCGGAGAACTGGCAGAACAGGTGGCTCGTCAGCAATTGATTCAGGAAGACATCCTTGAGGAGCTGCGTCACCTGCGCGGAGAATTGCGACGAGCCCGCAAACTGGACCAGTTCTTCACCCTCACCGGTACCCTGCTTATTCTGCTGTCGCTATTGAAAGCCTCCACCCTGTGGGAAACCACCTGGCAAGCATTGCAGCAGGATGTGCTTTCCCTTGCCATGCTCAGCCTCGGTATTGCCTTCCTGCTTGCGCGACTGCTGCCAACCAGGGACAGGCTGTAGCGCCGAGCGCCCCTCTCTGCAGGAGCGGCGCTCGAGCCGCGAACCGAGCGTAGCGAGGGTATAGAGATCAATCTATCCGCCATCTTTCTGAACCCGTCGAGCTCAGTTATTCCTGATCGTCCCGCGGTCGAGTTCCGAGGAAGGCTCCACCCTTTTCCTATCCCACAAGTGTAGCTTGTAGCTTATTTATTCTTTCTGGGTGCGCCAAAAATCTGCCCCAGACGCTCACCGACCAGCTCCGCGCTGGAACGGGCCAGGCTGCGGCTGGCACCTTCAAGCACTTCCCGGGTATCCAGATTGCGGACACCGTCCACAAGACCGCGGCGCACTCCTTCTTCCACCCGTGACGAAAGCACCTGAGCCGCCTTTTCTACCTGCTCATCCAGCTCTTTTTGCATACTGTCACGCAACCGGGGCTGGAAGTAGAAGTGCCCCCACAGCGCCACCACAGCCAGAGTCATGGCCGAGCTCAGCACGGCCGTTGCAATTACCCAGATCATGGACATGTTTTCACTTCCTCGTTACTTGTCCGCTCTAATTGGCTGATAAACAAACATTTTCGGTAACAGAGCCAGACATTGTTGTTAAATAAAGTATGCGCCCGATGCCCACCCCGTGGGAAATCATTACAGTGAAATACACGGGAAAGGATGCCCACAGTTAAGAGCTGATTCACGCTCCCAAGAAAGGAACTTCATCTTAATGTGTGGCTCCGAGGTACCCAATGACTGCCGTGACAACCATCAGCCGTGCAAGCAGCCATAGCCAGCAAATGATTGACCAGGCGATGTCTCTCTGCCGGCGACATCAGCAGCCTCTCAGCGTCCTCGCAGTCCAGTTCCAGGAGCTACAATCCATTAAAGCCGATATCGGCGCCCAACGAATTGAACGCCTTCTTGCCAACGTGCTGCATCAATTGCATGCCATCAAGCGTTGTGAAGACGGGCTCTTGAGCTACCAGTCAGGGCAGTCTTTGTTCATGATCTTGCCTGTCACCCCCGTGGACGGCGCCCTGGCAATGGCGCAACGGCTGCAACAGTGGCTCAGCAGCCAGGAATTCGAGCTCGATGAGTTCTGCATTTCCATGCCAGCACGCATTGGCGTGCACTGTGTCAGCGCGCGGGAAGAAGAAGGTGTGGTGCAGTTGCTGAACCGCGCCTTCAATACTCTGAAAGACACTAAAGACACCGCTGCAATATCATTGACCGAACCGGCGCGCAAACAACTGGACGCCCTGCAATGCAGCCCCAGGACACACGACCGGCTGTCCCGGGAACTGCTCGAGCTGGCCAATGGCACAAATCAGGCCTCGCTCATGGAGGAGTATTGTCCCCTGCCCTGTCAGTGCTGGATGAGCAACTGCGGCTAAAGCTGGTAGATCAGTTGCTGGAAGTCTCAACTCAGGCTCGGGCGATGTGAGCATTACGGCACGCTGCGATTACCCCCGTATCAGTAATGTCTCAGAAAACCCTCTACCCCGCTGTGGTGAAATCTGATTTCCAGCAGAACACCCCGCCCGAAGTCAGGGCTTGCGGGCAATAAGTACTGCCCGCCGCGGAGCAGGGTAGCCTTCCCGGGTCAGCGTCGGGTCATCCGCGTCCAGAAAATCCGGTAACGACTGGAACCGCATCCAGTCAGTGGCCCGCTGCTCCTCCACCGTTGTATTGCTTTCATCCACACAGCGAATATCCACAAATCCGCAGCGCTGCAGCCAGCGTTCGAGCATGGCCACGGAGGGCAGAAAGAACACATTGCGCATGGCCGCATAGCGGTCTTCAGGCATCAGCATGGTCTGGGCGTCGCCTTCCACCACCAGGGTTTCCAGCACCAGCTCTCCCCCTTCGCTCAGCACCGCTTTCAGTTCCAGCAGGTGATCCAGCGGGGAGCGGCGGTGGTAGAGCACGCCCATGGAGAACACCGTATCGAAATTCTCTGTCTGTGCCGGCAGCTCTTCCATGCGCAGCGGTAGAAACCAGACCGGGGTGGCGGGCGCAAAGCGGCGCACGGCCAGGTACTGCACCAGAAACAGGATGGTCGGATCAATACCCACCACCTGCTCAGCACCGGCAGCCGCCATACGCCAGCAGTGGTAGCCACTGCCACAGCCCACATCCAGCACCCTACGCCCGGTCAAGGGAGACAAATGCGGCGCGACGCGCTGCCATTTCCAGTCGGAATGCCACTCGGTATCAATGTGCACACCGAAGAAATCGAAGGGCCCCTTTCGCCAGGGAATCAGGCCCTCCAGGGCCGCTTTCACGTCTAGCCGGTCGACGTCACCGGGCTTGCCGATGCGCAGGGTGTCCGACGCAAAATCACAGTCTGCCGGCCCTTCGGGTAATGCGGTAAGCGCCGCCAGCCAGCGAGGCAAATCACCATGGGGCTTGTCCAGCAGCCGCTCACGGCACAGCGCCATCAACGCATCCCGCTCGGGCTGGGCATAGAGTTCCCGCAACGCGGTTTCGCACTGCTGCAGATAGTCTTTCAACATCAGCGTACCGCCAGCAAAGAGATGAAATTGAAGCAGCGGAACCAGACATGAATTTCCCGATAACCGGCCTGGCGCAGGCGTGCCTCATGATCGGCCAGGGTTTCCGGTATCAGCACGTTCTCCAGTGCAGTTCGCTTCTGGCTGATCTCCAGATCCGAATAGCCGTTGTTGCGCTTGAAGGCATGATGCAGCTCGGTCTGCAGGGTATTCTCCCCATCGTCCGCAAAGCGGATTTTTTCCGACAGCACCAGAATGCCGCCGGGCACGGTGGCGTCAGCAAGGCGCTGAATCAGGGCATCGCGTTTGTCCGGGGCAATAAACTGCAAAGTGAAATTGAGCACCGCCATGGAGCACACCTCAAAGTCCATGCTCGCCACATCCCCTTCCAGCAGAGTGACACGCTCGCTTTGTCCAGTTTCCTCAATGAGGGTATGGGCTTGGCGGATCATGGCCGCGGAATTGTCCACGGCAATCAGCCGGTTGCCCTGGCCGGCGGTCAAAGCCGCCATGGCCGTGGTTGCGGCGCCCAGTGAACAGCCCAGATCATAGAGGCAGGTATCCGGCTGGGCGTAACGAGCCGCCAGCACCCCGATCATGTCAATAATGGTGGGATAGCCCGGCACTGAACGGCGAATCATGTCCGGGAAGACACGCACTACGGTGTCATCGAACGAGAAACGGGTCACCTGCTGGTGGGCAGTGGCGTAAATGCGGTCCTGCTGATCAGACATAGGGGTTCCGGTATCACAATGCGGGGCGAATTATAGCGGGTGATACCGGCGGGTAGAAATGGGGACGACGGCTGACGGCCGGCAGCGAGAGCCAGCCGTCCATTGTTTTGCTTACTTAAGGCTGACGCGCAGGTTGGGGTTGAAGTCTTCGTCTGCCAGATCGCTCAAATACCCCTGCACAAAATCCTGAACGTCGCTATCACCCTGCTCGCCAAGGCGCCTGAGTGCTTCTTTCAGTGGCAAGGTCTGCCCATGGAGAGCCACCCGGGAGGCGGTCAGATTCAGGCCCAGGTCAATCACGGCGTACTCCAGATTCTCTGCCTGGCGAGTCAGCACCATCTTTTCCAGCACGCTACTACCATCCTGACAGGATAATGAGAGCACTTGCTCACCGGAGGTCAGCGCCAGCTCATCGCTTTCAATCAGATCATCGACCAGTGCACCGAAAGCGCTCTCCTGGCTCGCCGCCAGGCACAACCGCTCGCTCATACCGGTACTGATTTGTGCATGAACCGGCAGCACCATGGCAGCAAACAGGACAAAAGACAGATAACGCATGAAGGATCCCTCTATCCCAAAACCCGAGAACACAATTGTCGGAGTCGAATTATACGAATTAAACATTATACAATCTAACAATAATCATACATAAAGATGGCGAAAAAATGACGAAATGCAATATTTCTCCTTCATACGGCAGTCATCAATCCTTCCTAGACTCCTAACCTCAAACAGGCATAACTATTGCTTAGGCTTTCAAGCAAGATCACTAGCGCGACTGGAGATATCTATATGACCGCTTTTCGCAAGCATGGCCCCGTCAGTGCCCTGACCGGCGGCGCCTTATGTCTGATTCTCTGTGGATTGGCTCTTGCCCTGCATGATGTGCAGTGGCAACTGATAAGCATGGCCAGCTTTCACTTCGGCGTGGCTCTGACGGCCATCGGCCTGTGCGTTCATGGTTGGCAACACCACAGGGCATGGCGCCTGGAGTTGCTGGTGCTTGTCATACTGGGGTTACTACTGGCGCTGGCACCCTTGATGCCTCTCCCCTTCCAGGATTTTCTCGAGTACCTTATGCCCTGATCTTCAGGTACTGAGAAATGGCATCACGCATAGCGGTGAGCGAAAGCGGCTTGATAAGTTGCCCGTTCATGCCTGAACGTGTTACCCGCCCTCCCAGCTCAGAAACCGCGTGGGCACTCAACGCCAGGATCTGGCAAGGGGGCCATTGTTCACGCTCCTCACTATCACGCATTCGCCCGGCACTGGTAAATCCATCCATCACGGGCATATCCAGATCCATCAGCACCAGGTCATAGCCACCCGCCGCCTCCCGGAACATCTCCAGCGCACGGGCACCATCCTCGGCAATATCAATCCGGCTGATGCCAAGTCGCTCCAGATACCCCTTGGTGACCATCTGATTGACCGGGTTGTCTTCGACTACCAGCACACGCAATGCTGCAACAGCCTCCTCCCCTTCAACCTGGGAGATGATGGGAATACTGCTGGGCGCCTGCCTGCCCAGCAACTGTTTAAGTTCGTTCACAGTGAGTACCGAGCGACGCAACAATTGCACCTGCTGGGGCAACCAGTCAGGGGCCTCACTGCGCATCCCGGTCAGTAACAGAATCTGCAGCGGCACCTGACTGATCCGCACCAATTGCACGGTTTCCTCTAGCAACTCCCGGTCTGGCATACCATTGATCAACAGCACACTGGCTCCTTCCAGCGAGCCCAGTGAGGCCAACTGCGAGCTATTGCTGACCCGGTGCACCGCTTTGAACCGCGGATCGGCTTGCATCCAGTCAGCCAGATTCCCTTGCACATCCCACAGCCAAGCCGGTGGCGCCTCCTGCTCCACAGTGGGGACTTCTTCACTGTCCGCCGACATCTGAATACTGAAACTGAACCGGGCGCCCTTGCCAGGAGCACTTTCCACATGGATATCTCCCCATCAGCGCCACCAGCTCCCGGCTGATGGACAGCCCCAGGCCCGTGCCACCGAAACGTTTAGCCGTATCCGCCGAGGCCTGGGCAAAATGCTGAACTTGGTGACCATCTGATTGACCGGGTTGTCTTCGACTACCAGCACACGCAATGCTGCAACAGCCTCCTCCCCTTCAACCTGGGAGATGATGGGAATACTGCTGGGCGCCTGCCTGCCCAGCAACTGTTTAAGTTCGTTCACAGTGAGTACCGAGCGACGCAACAATTGCACCTGCTGGGGCAACCAGTCAGGGGCCTCACTGCGCATCCCGGTCAGTAACAGAATCTGCAGCGGCACCTGACTGATCCGCACCAATTGCACGGTTTCCTCTAGCAACTCCCGGTCTGGCATACCATTGATCAACAGCACACTGGCTCCTTCCAGCGAGCCCAGTGAGGCCAACTGCGAGCTATTGCTGACCCGGTGCACCGCTTTGAACCGCGGATCGGCTTGCATCCAGTCAGCCAGATTCCCTTGCACATCCCACAGCCAAGCCGGTGGCGCCTCCTGCTCCACAGTGGGGACTTCTTCACTGTCCGCCGACATCTGAATACTGAAACTGAACCGGGCGCCCTTGCCAGGAGCACTTTCCACATGGATATCTCCCCCCATCAGCGCCACCAGCTCCCGGCTGATGGACAGCCCCAGGCCCGTGCCACCGAAACGTTTAGCCGTATCCGCCGAGGCCTGGGCAAAATGCTGAAACAATCTCGCCTGCTCTTCCTGACTCAAACCGATACCGGTGTCGGTCACGGCAAAGCTGAAGAGGGGCAGTTCATTGCTGACCTGACGGTAGGAAAGAGACAGCACCACCCTGCCATTGCGGGTGAATTTGACCGCATTGCCCAACAGATTGATCAACACCTGACGCAGCCGGGTTGGATCACCCACCAACCGTGAAGGGGTATTGCTGTCCATGTCGAGCAGCACCAGAGTGCCGTTATCACTGGCAGGCAAGTTGAACATCTGTGCGCATTCAGCCATCAGCAGAGGCAGGTCAAATACCTCCTCCACCAGCTGCAATTTACCGGCCTCAATCTTGGCGAAATCCAGTACATCGTTGATTAGCGCGGTCAGTGTGCGCCCGGCACTGTCGATCAGGCTGATATATTCCTGCTGCCGTGGGCTGGGATCGGTTTCACGTAACAGCTCCGCCAAACCGATCACGCCATTGAGAGGTGTGCGGATTTCATGGCTCATTCGAGCCAGGAACTGGCCTTTGGCCAGGCTTTCAGCCCGGGCGCTGATGGCGCGGGAATTAGAGCGATAGACCAGCAGTGCCAACCCCAGCACCAGGGCATACAGCAACAGTACCGCCAACATCAGAAAAATGGTGCCTCGCAGCTTTTCCTGGCGAGTATGGTCCACTAGCTGAACCGACAGCTCTACCAGGCTTTCTGACAATCCTTCCAGGGATTGCATGGCATTGCGACTGCGATCATAGGCCTGCTCCCAGCTTACCTGGATCCGGGGCGCCAGAATCAGCTCCTGCTCGGACCACAGCAGAAACCGCTGCAGTTCGTTCTTGACCAATCGCCATTGCTGTTGCAACTCAATGGCACCGGTTCTTGCAGACAGCGCCTTGATCTCGCTGTCGATAATTGAAAGTTGCTGCTGAAGCCGCTGCCAGGCATTTTCAAGCCGGCGAGCATCATTGTCCCCCAGGTAGCCCCCGCGCTGGCTGACATAAAGCGCCAGAGCACGGATCAAGCCAATGTCGTTCTGCGCCTGCCGAAACGACCCCAGGGTCAAGGACAGCACTTCATTGGGTTCCAGGCCCTCCCCCACTGACATATCCGAAGCAATCAGCACCGAGGAAAGGGCATTGGCCAGACGTTGGGCGATGCGATTGACGTTATCGTAAGGACCCGCCACATCTTCCAGGGGAATCCCGGTTTTCACCGTCAGTCCAGACCAGGTTTCACTCAGCAGCCCCGCCTGATCATTAAGGCCGGGAATATCCCGCTCGCGCACCCTTTCCAGAAAGGCCTGCAACCGACTGTCGGCCCGCGCCTCACTGAGTCCAAAGCGGGACACGATCTCCGGATGCTGGGTATGGATCATCACTGGTGCCAGGTCACGCATGTCATCCAGGGGCGAGAATGCAACAAGGCCACTTTCGAAGAGCCTGAGATCACCCTGCATGGTCTTGTAACCTGCCAGCAGGTCCAGGCGGTGCTGAATAATCAGGAAAGATGCAATGACAAAGGGAACAGTAATAATGGCAAACAGCAGTGCCATAGCAACGCCGGTGCGCATACCGTTATGTGATGGTTTTTCCATCCGCCTTTCCCTATAAAGGGTATTCTCACGGGGTATCTTGTATTGTGCCACCAGAAAGTCGCCGTCACATCAGGGAAACCCGGAACACCTTGCCTCATGAAACCGACAATGAATGTAAAAGTTTGCTATCTCTTGCCGCTGATCGCCTTGTTGGGCCTGATTTCCTGCAGCACGCAGCCCAGTAACGACACGCCCCCTGCTGCCCAGAAGCTGCGCAAGATAAACACAGGGATCAGCAGCGAACAAAGCCGACCGGTAGCCCCAAGCGCGCAGGCAATAGATCTGTCCAGCTTCCAGGTTCCCCAGCAACTGGCCGGGCTGAATCTGGAGGGAGAAATCAGCTCCGAACGGGGTCGCACCCTGCACTATCGGAGCGACGATAAAAAAGAACAGCTATCACTGACAGTCACCGGTCTGCCCGCTGGCTGGGATAACATGCCCGCAGAGCGTGCCGTTGCCAGTTATTACGGCGAGCTACGACAAAGGCGGGTAAACCAGGCTCTGCAAGACAGCGCAAACGCCCTAACCATTGTCAGCGAAACCCTGCTGGATCTGGAGGGCCACCCCTCCGCCCAGGCACAAATGCGCTGGGTGGAGAAGGGACGCCCAATCCAGAACCAGTCCCTGCTGGTCACGCTGATTGATGGCGTCTATATCCGTATCAAGAATGCCAGCTACCAGCAAAACACCCTCTGGCTGTTACAGCACAGCAAGCGGGCGCTGGCCGAGTTCAAGGCGGCACAGAAAGACAGCGACAAGCCTCAAGCTACAAGCTACAACGCGGATAAACGCCAGGCAGAACAATTACTCTCTGCCCGCGATTCTGGACTGGATGAGGTCCTGTCTTTTTTGAATACGACAAGCCACGCCGAAACTCTGGACGCGACGCCAGTGTTGCAACACAGACAAACCAGGATTCGCGTTGTAGCTTGTAACTTGTAGCTTGCGGTCTGCAACCATGACAAACCCAACCTTCTCACCCATCCAGCCAGCCACCGTTGACTGGCATGAGAGCACCCCGGTAGCAGTGGACTTTGACGACCCCTATTTCTCCCGTCAGGACGGCATGGCGGAAAGTGATTACGTCTTTGTGCAGGGCAACCGGTTGCCGGAGCGCTTTCGCGCACTGCCCGCCGGTGGTAATTTCGTTATCGGTGAAACAGGCTTTGGTACTGGCCTGAATTGCCTGCTGGCCGCCCAGCAGTTTCTGGAACACGCCCCAAACCTTGCCCGTCTGCACCTGGTCTCAGTGGAAAAGCATCTATTGCGAAAGGCAGATCTGGCCAAGGCCCTGGCCCATTTGTCAGCGAAACCCTGCTGGATCTGGAGGGCCACCCCTCCGCCCAGGCACAAATGCGCTGGGTGGAGAAGGGACGCCCAATCCAGAACCAGTCCCTGCTGGTCACGCTGATTGATGGCGTCTATATCCGTATCAAGAATGCCAGCTACCAGCAAAACACCCTCTGGCTGTTACAGCACAGCAAGCGGGCGCTGGCCGAGTTCAAGGCGGCACAGAAAGACAGCGACAAGCCTCAAGCTACAAGCTACAACGCGGATAAACGCCAGGCAGAACAATTACTCTCTGCCCGCGATTCTGGACTGGATGAGGTCCTGTCTTTTTTGAATACGACAAGCCACGCCGAAACTCTGGACGCGACGCCAGTGTTGCAACACAGACAAACCAGGATTCGCGTTGTAGCTTGTAACTTGTAGCTTGCGGTCTGCAACCATGACAAACCCAACCTTCTCACCCATCCAGCCAGCCACCGTTGACTGGCATGAGAGCACCCCGGTAGCAGTGGACTTTGACGACCCCTATTTCTCCCGTCAGGACGGCATGGCGGAAAGTGATTACGTCTTTGTGCAGGGCAACCGGTTGCCGGAGCGCTTTCGCGCACTGCCCGCCGGTGGTAATTTCGTTATCGGTGAAACAGGCTTTGGTACTGGCCTGAATTGCCTGCTGGCCGCCCAGCAGTTTCTGGAACACGCCCCAAACCTTGCCCGTCTGCACCTGGTCTCCGTGGAAAAGCATCTATTGCGAAAGGCAGATCTGGCCAAGGCCCTGGCCTACTGGCCTGCCCTGAGCTCTCTGGCGGAAAGGCTACTGGCAGAGTACCCGGCTCCGGCTCCCGGCTTCCACCGCCTCCAGCTGCACCCCCGTGTACAGCTGACTCTGCTCCAGGGCGACGCCCTATCCCTGTGGCCCCAGTTCCACCACCCGGTGGATGCCTGGTTTCTGGACGGCTTTGCCCCAGCCCGCAACCCGGACATGTGGCACCCGGATCTGTTCGCCCAGCTGGCCAGACTGAGTCGGCCCGGCACCACCCTGGCCACCTTTACCGCCGCCGGCTTTGTCCGCCGCGGGCTCGCGGAGGCCGGCTTTGCCATGCACAAACGCGACGGCTTCGGTCACAAGCGGCACATGCTGGTTGGCCAGATCGACGGCGGGGAAATCCG
The DNA here is from genome assembly GCF_019431375.1 of Alcanivorax sp. Classification (NCBI taxonomy): domain Bacteria; kingdom Pseudomonadati; phylum Pseudomonadota; class Gammaproteobacteria; order Oceanospirillales; family Alcanivoracaceae; genus Alcanivorax; species Alcanivorax sp. The sequence continues at coordinate 253,936 of NZ_CP080267.1, read as the reverse complement.
GCCCGCCATGGCTGCGGGACATATCCTGGTGGTTGGTGCCGGGCTGGCCGGCGCCACCACGGCCAGGGCCCTGGCCGAGCGGGGCTGCCGGGTGACCGTGGTGGATCCAGACGGCACCGCCAGCCATGCATCCGGCAACCTGGCCGGGGTGGTCTACAGCACTCCCAGTGCCCACCTCACTCCCCAGAACCGTTTCTATCAGCAAAGCTACGGGCATGCCTTGCGCTGGCTGCGTCGCTTCAAGTTTCCCGCACAGCCTCAAGACGGCAATCTCAACGGCGTGATCCAGCACTACGTGGACGAGCGCCAGCAAGACAAACTGGAGCAGGCCATGGCAACCGGCGCCTGGCCACCGGAACTGCTCCAGCCCTACGGCGACAACGCGGTGCAACTGCTTGGCGGCGGCTACCTGCGCCCGGCCCGCTGGTGCCAGCTTCTGCTGGACCACCCAGCCATCAGCCAATTGCCCGCCCGGGTAACATCCATTGAAGAAGGCGCTCCGGCCCAGGTGACCCTGCAGGACGGCGAAATGCTCAGCGCCGACGCGGTTGTCCTGTGTACCGCCGGCCAGAGCCAGTCCCTGCCCGGTCTCGGCTGGTTGCCGCTCAAACACATCCGCGGTCAGGTGAGCTATTGTCAGGCCACGGAAGCCTCCCGGCGCTGGCAGCAGGCACAATGTCACGGCGGTTACCTGACCCCGGCCCTGGACGGCCTGCACTGCGTCGGGGCCACCTTCAAGCTCCATGAAGATCACCGCCACGCCACCGACAGCGACGATGCGGAAAATCTGGCTCAGTTGAAGCACTATCTCCCCAACTTCTGGCAGGAGCTGGGTGGTGAGGATATTCAGATCGTCGACCGGCGGGTGGCATTCCGGTGCCAGAGCATCGACTTCCTGCCCCTGTGCGGCCCGCTGCCCGTCGCCACCGACATTCCTCACCGTCCGGCACAAGGGCTCTATCTGAATGTAGCCCACGGCAGCCGCGGCATTACCGGTACCCCCTTGTGTGCGGAGCTGATCGCCGACATGATCTGTGGCCAGCCTATGCCAACGGACCAGGAAATGATTGACGCCCTGGCCCCGGCCCGGTTTATTGTCCGCAAACGCAAAAAACAACCTGAGTGGATGCCATGACATTAGTCAGCTTGCCGATTACCGCCCTCTACGCCGCCCTCAGCGGCTTCCTGATCATCGCCCTGGCCGCCAACGTGGTGCGTCTTCGTCTGGCCAAGAAAGTCTCTCTGGGTGATGGTGGCCACAAGGACGTAAGTCGGGCCATCCGGGCTCACGGTAACACTATCGAATACATCCCCCTGGCACTGATCCTCATGGCCCTGCTGGAAATCAACGGCGGCGGCAGTACCGCCCTGCACATTTACGGCATCCTGCTGGTAGGCGGCCGTGCCCTCTACAGCTACGGCATGCTGATCCCCCGCAGCAGCGCCAACCTGGCTCGCCAGCTGGGCGTGGTGACCTCCTGGCTGGTGATACTGGGTGCCAGTATTCAGCTGCTGGTGATGTAAACACCCTTAAATGTAGGAGCGTCGCTAGCGGCGCGATCACCAAGCCAGGATCAAAAGCATTTTCACCACAGAGGGCACAGAGATCACCGAGAAAACCTGTTTTACCTCTGTGTGCTCTGTGCCCTCTGTGGTAAATGCCTTTTCCTTCGACGTTTGGTGATCGCGCCGCCAGCGACGCTCCTACGGATCGATCTCATTACCACAATGGAGCCTTATGCCCATCATCGTCCCCTGGAAGGACCTGCCCCCGGAAACCCTCACCAACCTGATCGAGGAATTCGTTACCCGTGACGGCACCGATTACGGCAATCAGGAAATCCCCACCGCCACCAAGGTGGAGCAGGTCCGCAATCAGCTGAAGAGAGAGGACGCGTTTGTGGTATTCGATGAGGTGACGGAGAGCGTGTCGGTGATGGGGAAGGAACAGGCGGAAGAGGCAATGAATAGTTAATAATGAATAATTAATAACGTCGCGAGACGGGTTTTCAGGTTTTGAAACGCAGAGGCCGCGTACAGAGTTTGGGCGCGGCCTCATTGCATTATGACTACGGCAATCACTGCTCGCGCAGCTATTAATTATTCATTATTAACTATTAATTACCTACGAAATCGCCCCCTCCCGCGCCCACTCACACCGCACTCTCAACGGCGCTTCGGAAGGTTCGTGGCACACTTCCGCGCTGTCCCAGACAAAGGTATGAAAGCCGGACAGCTCGGTTTCCAGGTGCACCACCGCATTTACCCAGTACATGTTCTTGAGCAGGGATTCGAACTTGGCAATCCAGTGTTCCCACTCGTACTCCACCGCCCGATAGGACATGCCGAAATGGATCACCTGGGTCTGGAAGGTACCGCCCATCAGGTCATCGCCAGGTACCGAGAACATTTCCCGGCACAAAAAGGGCCATTCATCGGCCTGGGGAAGCTGGCGGACGGCCCGGCGGTTATGGAAACAGTGGGTCTTGCGCTCCTGCAAAGTGCCGAACGGCAGATGTTTGATACACCCATAAACGATGGACTCGTTATCCAAGCTGCCCCCTTACTGCATCGGTAATCTGACCCGCACTTTAGCAAAGCCATCCGGTTTTGTGAGTGCTAAATCGTTGAAATCGGTCAAATTGCTTTACTGAACGCGAATCAGCAAAGGGGAAACACCGCCCATCGCATAAGTAACGAGATGCAGATCACATTTTACTGAACACATGGCAGTATCGCTTTCAATTAGGGCCTGAGGCGCAATTGGGGATGTCCAGGCTTGCTTAGCTCACTTGCTTACCAGCTTAAAGGAACGACAACCATGAATATGAAATCCTTTGTACCGGCTATCTTCTCCAGCACTCTCCTTGCCTCTGGCCTGGCCATGGCTGCCACCGATGGCAGCATGGGCGCCGGCGCTGGCGCGTCTTCCACCGGCAGCGCTGTCATCACTTTGAATGTGCCGGACCTGATCAAGATCAGCGACATGAATGACATGACTATCAACCAGGGTAATGGGTTTACCACCAGCGACAATGTCTGCGTGTACCGTAACCTGGCTGGCGGCTATGGCGTTGTGGCGCAGAGCAGCAATGACGCCAACGGTGCCGGTACTGCTGGTGATTTCACTCTCAGCGACGGTGGCACCAGTGTGGTCAATTATTCCGTGACCTGGGACGGGACTCCGCTTACCGAAGACACCGCCGTAACCAGTCTGACCAGCAGCAACACCACCGAAGCCAACTGCCAGACCTCTGGCCCCAATGTAGCCCTGGGCGTCAGCGCTACCGAAAACCAGGTGGGCGAAGCCACCTCCGCTACCGATCACACCGACACCCTTACCGTGATCATCACCGCGGAATAAGCATCATACAGATGGGCCGGACAATCCCGGCCCATCTGCTATAGTGCTCACTTTCCCGATAACGAGAGTCCTATGTGGTTGCGTATTATCGCAAGCAGCTTGCTGGTTTGGTTAACGGCAAATGCTCAGGCCCACATCCGCACCGATCCAAATGCCTTTACCACCACCCATACCTGGAACGGGGGCGATCTGAATCACAGCTTTGCGCTGTGCGTCAGCTCCGTGCAGGAACCCAGCCCGCAGGGTAATACCCCGATTAATTACGCCGTCGAAGCCCAGGGCCCATTTGAGCTGGTGTCCGGCGCAGACAGCATCCCGGTCACGCTGGCCTGGGGCGACCTGGTCAATGGCCAGGAAATCACCTTGCAACCGAATCTCTCCACCGCTGAAGTTTTCACTGGTGCAGTACGCCAATGCCCAGGCGGTAATAACGCCAGCCTGAAAGTGCATGCCAACGGCACAGATATCCAGTCGGTCCCGCCTGGCGTCTACAGCAGTCAATTCAATTTCACTGCCGCCAATTCCGGCAGGGGCAAGTCGCCCGCCAACTTCACCGTCAGCGTGGAAATCACCATTCCCAACTCCATTCAGGTAACCCAGATTGATGACATTGCCCTGGGCACCTTTGATGGCAGCAACAACATCTCACGCTCCGACACGCTGTGCGTCTATCAGGCCAACGGTGGCCAGTACGCCGTCACCCTCACCGGCAGCGGCACCGGCGGCGCCTTTGAGCTGATTTCTGCTGGCAGTAGTGTCCCCTACTCGGTGAGCTGGAACGACGGCAACGGCCCCCAGAGCGCCACCGCTGGCATCCCGCTGGCCGGCATGGGCAACAGCCGCAGCGGCGACCCACAATGCAACGGTGGCGCCAGCAACAACGCCACCGTCAGCGTGGACGTACTCGCCAACGACATGAGCGCCGCCACCGCCTCCGGTGTCCACAGCGGGGTGCTGACGATCATGGTTGAAATGCAGTGAACAGTTAACAGTGAATAGTGAACAGCTTCGCGGGACCGGCTTGTTGGTTCTGAAAGCAAAGAGGCCGCGCCCAAACTCTGGACGCGGCCTCTTTGCTTTCAACACACAACCAATTTTCACGCGCAGCTGTTCACTGTTAACTATTCACTGTTAACTGAACAAACCACCGCCCCCAACCTCGCCACCCCATACCGGATCTCCACTAAGCCAGGCTGCAGGTTGCAGCGACCGTTGGCGGTTTCCACATAGAGGCTGTCCATGCTGGATTCGGGGAGTTCCAGCTGGAAGTAGCCGTCTTCGTCGGTGAATACCAGGTTATCGAAACCCGGGCCCTGGATGCGGGCACGGGAGAGGATATTCCCATCCGCATCCTGCAGACGACCAATAGCCACCATCACTCTTTGCAGCTCCCAGGCCAGCATCGCCACATTGCCCGGGTACAGCACCACGTCCCGGGGTGTGCTGTCCAGATTCACAAAGTCAGTGCCGCGATCTCGCAAAGCGATCTTGTGTACCTGGTAGGCAGGCAGCGTCAGTGTCGCCGAGCTGCCGCCTTTCACCACCATCTCCGGGTTACCGTTGACCAGCACATCGAATAGCGCGCCCTCAGCACCGTTGAGCTTCAGCAACACCGCCGAATCATTCAGTTGCTCACCACCCAACGCGGCGCCATCACCTATCACCAGACTGGTGTCATAACGCACACTGGTCAGGGTATCGCGGCCACCCCGGTCGGAATCATTGAAGGCCACATCGGCACGGCCACGCCCGTGGCGGGAGCCGTATTCACTGTTGAGCAGAACGGATTGGCGACCCGGATCAAAGTTCACCCCCGCCCCCAGCGTCAGGTCCGCATCAAAACGATCCCGGTCATTCCAGGCGCTGGCCCAGGCGGCGTTAACCCCGTCCTCGGTACCCGGAGCATCGTCCTGAACCCAGCCAAGGTTGGCCTGATGCTGCCAGTCCGGGCGGGTCATCAACCAATTGGCGCCGAGCAGTATCTGGTTGTCGCCGTTATTGCGCGTCAGGCTGGCAGACAGGTTGATCACCTGACCGCCTCCCACCCGGAACGTATGCAGGTAGGCCGCCGAGCTGATGGTTTGTTCGCTGGCACGGCCAAGTCGCTGACGGCGATGGGAGAATACCAACTGCCCACGCCCCGCTGGCACCCATAACTCAGCACTGTCACGTCGCACGGAGCGGGGCAACAATCGATATTCCCGCGCATCAAAATCAACGTCAAAAACGGTCGGATCGTCGGTCCAGACCCGTTGGCTGTCGAACTGGAAACGCCAGTCCCGGTAGCGGGCATTACCGCGCAACGTAAAACCGCCACCGCCTTCGCTTTCTACAAAAGTGCTGGCAAACAGCTGTGAATAACGGGAAAACCAGTCGCCACTCACTTCCAGCAGGGCCTGCTCGCCGGTAGCCGCCATGGCCACCCCTCCACCCCAGGTATCCGCAAAGCGCTGACGCAAGCCGGTCATCAACAGGGCGGTCTGCCTGTCTTCCGGCAGAACCTGGTCGCGGGCAAAGGCGGTGGCCTGCCCGACCTGGGCAAACCACAGTTTTTCGCCCTGCGGCGCCAGCCGGCGGCTTTTCACAAAAAACTGCTCTTCCACCCGGGTATTGCCGTTGGCATCGGTGATACGCAGTTCCAGTGTGTAGGCCCCGGTAGGCAGGCGGGCAGTATCCAGACGGCGACGCCCGGATTCCAGAAACTGGCTACCGTAAAGGCGGCCATCCTTGTACACCTCAATGCGGCTGCGAGACGACAGGAACACTTCCACCGAGGTGGCAAAGGCGGAGTCGAGATCCTGGCGACGCACCAACGAGCGGGACACACCGACCCCGGCGATCGGCTGCCGGTCAATCACCGTCAGCATGTCGCTGTTAGGCTGAAACAGGCCAACAGTGAGTTGGTGATCCGGGTAGTTACGTTGCCAGCCCAGTTCATCAATGGATAGGGACTGCTCATCGGTACTGACCCAGTTGGCAAAGCCATACTGGGCGCCTCGGCCTACCAGGCTGCGACCGAACAAACTGGTATTGTTCTCCCCTTCAGCGCTACCTGCATGGCTGAAACTGAGATTCTGCACCCCACCCCACCGGCTTTCCGTGGGTTCAGGCAGATAACGTGGCGCCAGCGCTTCCGGCGCTTCCAGATACTTGGGGTGGATAAACAGGTCCGCCCGAAAGCGCTGTTCGTCAAAAATCACGCCGGCAACTTTCGGCTCGATAAGGCCACATTCCTGCTGATGTTCACTGACACAGACCTTGTCGCCGTGAGGGTCCAACGGCGTGGACAGCACCGCCAGCAACCAGGGCTCCGGTTTTACCTGGGGCATAGCGCCGATCAGCGCATCCGGTTCCAGAAAGGTAATTTCTTCGGGAGAGTAGCGAGCAGGGGTAGACAGCACCAGACGATCGCCGAAGTACACATCCACCAGGGTTTCCTGGGGCTCCATCAATGCTTCGAACCCCGGTGGCACGGCGTAATCCTGAGCCATGAGCTGCCCGGCCGGCAAAGAAGCCAGCAGGACAATCAACCCGGCCTGCCAGCGCGATCCCATGGCGGCCGTTCCGATCAGGGGTAACGCTGCTGCCGGGTCTCACCGGCAGTGGTGAGATTGAAACGCACCGGCGCATCCATGGGTAATGCCAGGGTAACGCTGTTACCCGGGTAAAGGCGGCGCCCCTGTACCGGCTCACAGGGTCGGGTAGATGGGCTTGGCGGGCACTGCTCCCCCTCATGCAACAGCACATTCACATTGCCCTTGTTGCTCAGTGTCAGGGACTTGCCGTCGCGCTGCCCTTCCAGTGACACTCCGGTTTGCGAAGGCGCCACAAACACCAGCAACTGGTAGCCCACCAGTACCCGCACGCCAGTGCTATCCATCTGCTCCGGCGGGGCCACCGGTCTCAGATCTACCCGGTAGACCTTCTCCATATCACCATGGCCTTCCAGGTTCACCAGTCGCACCCGGCGACTCCCCCCCGGTGGCACCATCAGGCGCCGCGGCGTGGCAATCAGGGGGGCCGATTCCGGATCCTTCACCGGCAATCGCTGCTCACTGTCGGTACCCGGATCACTCACGGTGAGAATGCCCACATCCACAAACAGGGGCTCTTCTCCTGGGTTACCGATGACCACATCCTGACGCGGTGATTTATCCGCGGGAAAATGAACAATGGCCTTGTCCACCTGCATGGCATACGCCGCCATGACCCCGCTTGCCCATAGCAGCAGACCGAATACAAAACGCAAAGTGTGTTCCCCTTGATGTCTCAGGTCCCCAAAGACCTGCTTTTGTGCTTCTTGTCACATTTTTACAGCGAACCACATTCAAACCGACCGGATTCCGATAAGACCGGACAAACGGCAGTTTAGCGGTAAAGGCAGCTGCAAGCCTCAAGCTTCAAGCGGCAACGCGAGCCCGACTTTCTGCTAAACGAATCACCACAGAGTTGCGGCGGAGGGTTTTGATTTAGCTTCTAGCTTCTAGCTTCTAGCTCACAGCTCGTAGCTAGAAGCTGCTCTTCTACCGCCCGCAGCTGTTCATCTGCTGCTGATAACGGTTAGCCATATCGGCAGTGCGGCGGGCGGCACCTTTCATCCACTTGTTATTTTTCCAGGTGCCGCGGGCATAACCGCCGTGGCCGGCATAATAGTTGAGATACAGGTTGTAGGTATCGTTCCGGGCGACGCCATTTTTCTTGTGGCTCTGGTAGTGGTACCAGCCCACAAACCGCACTGCATCCTTGAAATCATCACGGTCAGCGCCGTGGCGACCAGTATCATCCTGGTACCACTGCCAGGTGGAATCCAGCGCCTGGGGGTAACCGTAGGCGGAAGAAGGCCGCTTCCAGGGAATAAAGCCCAGCAGCTTGGTGCGGGGCGGTTTGGCCCGGGCATTGAAGCCGGATTCCTTGTAGATCGTGGCCATCAGTACCGGTACCGGCACGCCGTATTCCTTTTCCGTGTTCTTGGCGTACTTGTACCAGTTGTTGAACCAGCCCCCCCGCTGATCAAACACCGCACAGACATTGTCTGTCTGGGTCGGTGTGCCGGCGCAACCGCCCAGAAGCAGTGCCGCCAATAGCAGGGTAAGACCGATTCTCATAATGCTCCCGGATCAATGCCGTGTTGTTCGAATACGGACAGTAGCGCGGCCTCATCGCAGACCTCAACCCCCAGGGACTCGGCCTTGGCCAGCTTGGAACCCGCTGCAGCGCCGGCCACTACCATAGATGTATTCTTCGACACCGACCCGGACACTTTGGCTCCCAACTGCTGCAGGCCATGCTTTGCCTGGTCACGGGTAAACTGTTCCAGGGTGCCGGTGAGCACCCAGGTCTGCCCTTCCAGCGGGCGGCTTTCCGCCTGGGCCGGTGCGCGGGCGGCAAGCTCGGCCACCATGGCTTCAGCTTCCTGCAAACGGGCCTGCCAGCCGTTTTCCGCCAGCGCCTTGCTCAACTGCGTCATCACTCCGGAACGCACGCCCTTGGGCTCCGCGCCGACCCCTTCTGCAGCACCGGCGCTCAGCTCGGCAACCGTGCGATAATGGCTGCCCAGGGTTTCCAGTGACTTGTCACCGATACCCTCAAGGTTCATGCCCAGCCGCTTGGCGGATTTCAGCAGATGCGCCAGGGTCAGGCTGTGCACAAAGGCTGCTGAGGGTTCACCACTGGACTGCGGATTCACCCCGGCAGCCAGCAGCCCATCAATCACCGCCTCGTTATCGGCTTCGGCAAAGAAGGCGCCAATGGCCTTGGCCACTTCCATGCCCACATCCGGTACCGCCAGCAGCAATAACAGCGGCGCCCGGCGAATCGTGTCCAGATCGCCAAAACAATCCGCCAGGTTTTTGGCCGTTTCCTCACCAATCTGCAAGATCCCCAGGGAAAACAGGAAACGCCCCAGGGCGACAGTCTTGGAGTTTTCCAGCGCGGCGATCAGGTTATCGGCGGATTTCTCGCCCATGCGCTCAAGGCCAGCCACCTGCTCCGCCTTGAGCCGGTAAAGATCCGCCACGGTGGCAATCAGCTCCTGGTCCACCAGAGCATCCACCAACTTGTCGCCCAGGCCATCGATATCCATGGCCCGGCGCGAGGCAAAGTGCTTGATGGCCTCACGCTGCTGGGCGCCACAGATCAGGCCGCCGGTGCAGCGGGCCACCACCTGGTCATCGCCACGCAGAATCTCGCTGCCGCACACAGGGCAGTTCGACGGTAGGGAAATATCCTTCGCATCCGCCGGACGCCGTTCCGGCAACGCTCTGACCACCTTGGGAATCACATCCCCGGCCCGGTACACCACCACGGTATCGCCGATGCGGATATCCAGCCGCTGGATTTCATCAATATTGTGCAGCGTGGCATTGCTCACGGTAACACCGCCCACCTGCACCGGTTCCAACCGCGCCACCGGCGTCAGGGCACCAGTGCGCCCCACCTGCCAGTCCACGCCGTTGAGCACGGTGAGTTCTTCCTGGGCAGGGAACTTGTGAGCGATGGCCCAGCGTGGCGCCCGGCTGACAAAGCCCAGATCCCGTTGCCAATCAAAGCGATTGACCTTGTAGACCACGCCGTCGATGTCGTAATCGAGCCGGTCACGCTTTTCCAGAATGCCACGGTAGAAATCCAGCAGTGCATCCACCCCGGCACACAGCCGCACCTCCGGATTGACCCGCAGGCCCCAGCCGCGCAGGGCATCGAGCATGTCAGCGTGGGTGGCCGGTTCGGGCACTCCTTCCAGTTGCGCCATGGAATAGGCATAGAACTCCAGCGGCCGGCTGGCGGTGATGCGCGAATCCAGCTGGCGCAGACTGCCGGCGGCGGCGTTGCGTGGATTGGCAAATATCTTCTGCCCGGCTTCAGGCCGCCGGTGCAGCGGGCCACCACCTGGTCATCGCCACGCAGAATCTCGCTGCCGCACACAGGGCAGTTCGACGGTAGGGAAATATCCTTCGCATCCGCCGGACGCCGTTCCGGCAACGCTCTGACCACCTTGGGAATCACATCCCCGGCCCGGTACACCACCACGGTATCGCCGATGCGGATATCCAGCCGCTGGATTTCATCAATATTGTGCAGCGTGGCATTGCTCACGGTAACACCGCCCACCTGCACCGGTTCCAACCGCGCCACCGGCGTCAGGGCACCAGTGCGCCCCACCTGCCAGTCCACGCCGTTGAGCACGGTGAGTTCTTCCTGGGCAGGGAACTTGTGAGCGATGGCCCAGCGTGGCGCCCGGCTGACAAAGCCCAGATCCCGTTGCCAATCAAAGCGATTGACCTTGTAGACCACGCCGTCGATGTCGTAATCGAGCCGGTCACGCTTTTCCAGAATGCCACGGTAGAAATCCAGCAGTGCATCCACCCCGGCACACAGCCGCACCTCCGGATTGACCCGCAGGCCCCAGCCGCGCAGGGCATCGAGCATGTCAGCGTGGGTGGCCGGTTCGGGCACTCCTTCCAGTTGCGCCATGGAATAGGCATAGAACTCCAGCGGCCGGCTGGCGGTGATGCGCGAATCCAGCTGGCGCAGACTGCCGGCGGCGGCGTTGCGTGGATTGGCAAATATCTTCTGCCCGGCTTCTTCCTGACGAGCATTGAGCGCAGCAAAGCCAGCATGGGGCATCACCACTTCGCCACGTACTTCCAGCCGTGCCGGCACCTTGTCGCCGCGCAGCTTGAGAGGCACTGAACGGATGGTGCGAGCATTGGTGGTGATGTTCTCGCCGGTCTGGCCATCACCGCGGGTTGCCGCCCGCACCAGCTCCCCGTTCAGGTACAACAGGGAAATCGCCAGCCCGTCCAGTTTGGGTTCGGCCACATAATCCACGGTATCGGACACATCCAGGCGCTCGCGCACCCGATTGTCAAAGGCGCGCAGCTCATCATCGTCGAAGGCATTATCCAGGCTGAGCATGGGCACTTCGTGCTGCACCTGATCAAACGCGTCCAGCGGCACATCCCCCACCCGCTGGGTGGGCGAATCCGCTGACACCAGCGACGGGTGCTCCGCCTCCAGCGCCTGCAATTCACGATAAATACGATCGTACTCCGCATCCGGTACCGCCGGATCATCAAGCACGTAATAGCGATAGGACCAGTCGTTGAGCTGGTCGCGCAGGTGTTGGGCTTTCTGGAAGATGTCTTGGGAAGGCTGGCTCACGGGACGGTGTATTCCTGTTTCTTATCTTTTTGGAGGCTGCTTGCAGGCGCGAACCGGCGCTGTATCGGTGTTGTCTTCTTTAACCGCTTCGCGCCTCGAGCGGCGCTCCTACGGTGCCATATTAAACGTAGGGTGCACTGAGCCTAAGCGAACTGCACCGTTAGGCCTATGCATGGTGCAGTTCGCTTAGGCTCAGTGCACCCTAGGCTCCAGCCCGCAACGATGCGGCTTTCCTCGCAGCTAGCAGCTCGAAGCTAGTAGCTGCTTTTTACGCACTAGGCACCCGCTGGCGACGCTCGAATTCCTGCACTCGCTGGCGCAAATGTTCCATGGTCTGCGGGGTCAGCACGCTGTGCTGTTCGTCTTTCAGGTCACCGTCAAGCTCGCTGGCCAGGCGGCGGCAGATGGAGAGCATCTTGTCCAGCGCGCCCAGGGCGTCAGTGGGCCCCGGCAGTTTCAGGAAGAAGGTCACACCGGCAAAGGTCTTTTCTTCCATGGTGTCCAGGTCGAAGGTGCCCGGCTCCACCGCATTGGCCATGGAAAACTGCAACTCGTCACGGCCGTCCAGATTCACGTGGCGATGGAAGATGTTCATCTGTCCATAGCGCAGGCCGGATTCCAGCAGCAGCCGCAGCAGGTCGTTACCGGCAAAGGGCGCGCCACGGTGAGCGATCAGGTGTACCACGATCACTTCCATTACCGGCTGGGGCTCGCGATGGCGTTCCAGCTTTCTTTCCGGCTGACGCTCAACCGGTTTCTTCTCCACTGGCCGCTGTTCCACCACCGGCTTCGGCGGCTCGCGGGGCGGTTCCGGTTGGGGCTCCGGCTCCCGGTATTGCGGGGCCGGGGTCTCATCCACTGGCTCCGGCTGCCGATCGCCTTCAAACAGGCTCTGCTGTTCGGCAGTGGCAGGCTCGTTAACAACCTCGTCCGGCTCCATCATGGTGGGCGGCGCTTCTGATTGCTGCTGCGAGTCCATTTCCATGGCCCGGCGCACCACGCGGGCGGTGCCGATCAGCTCCGGGTTGTAATCGCTTTTCTCGGCGTCTTCTTCCTGGGCATCCCGGTAACGCGGGTCGATACGCATACGCAGCCGCCCCTGCCGTTCCCTGATCATACGACGGACACCGTCCGCCAGGATCAGCAGAATCAGAATAACCAGAATGCCAATCAGTGTTTCCAGATTCAGGCCCATTGCCTCATCTTCCTTGCTTGCGCTGAAGTGCCACCATTACGGACAGCACCGGATTGCCTTACATAGCCGCCATTTCGGCAGCTTCTTCCACATCGACCGACACCAGACGGGATACACCAGGCTCATGCATGGTGACCCCCATCAGGGTAGCAGCCATCTCCATCGCAATCTTGTTATGAGTAATGTAGATGAATTGTACTTTTGCGGACATTTCCGACACCAGGTTACAGAAACGCCCCACGTTCGCATCGTCCAGCGGCGCGTCCACCTCATCGAGCAGACAGAACGGCGCCGGGTTGAGCTGGAAGATACTGAATACCAGGGACAGAGCAGTCAAAGCCTTCTCACCCCCTGACAACAGGTGAATGGTGCTGTTCCGCTTGCCCGGAGGCCGCGCCATGATGGTGACGCCGGTATCCAGCAGGTCGTCGCCGGTGAGCTCCAGGTAGGCGTGACCGCCGCCGAACACCTTGGGAAACAATTCCTGCAGGCCACGGTTGATACGGTCGAAGTATTCCTTGAAGCGCGCCCGGGTTTCCCGGTCGATCTTGCGAATGGCGTTTTCCAGGGTGTTGAGCGCGTCTTCCAGGTCCGCGTTCTGGCTGTCCAGGTAGTTCTTGCGCTCGGACTGCTGCTGGTATTCGTCGATGGCCGCCAGGTTGATCTGGCCCAGCCGTGAAATGCGCTGGCCGATCATGTCCATTTCCCGGGCCCACTCCTGCTCGTTGGCTTCCTCGGGCAGGTTTTCCAGCACCGTATCCAGATCAAAGTTGTGCTCGCCCAGCTGCTCGGCCACGGTCTGGCGGCGGGTGGTCAGGTCCTGCCACTGCATCCGCTTCTGGTCCATGGTGCTGCGAATTTCCTGGGCCTGGCGTTCAAACTGACCGCGCTGGCCTTCCAGGTTGCGCATCTCGTGGTCCACCGCTTCCAGTTCCCGGCGGGCCTCGGTGAGCTTGTGTTCCGCTTCCAGGCGCACTTCCAGTTTTTCTTCCAGCTGCATCTGCAGCTCGGTGCCCGGCTCGTCGCCCTCGTTGGTCTGCTCTTCCAGCAGCGCCTTGCGCTCGGCCAGGGCCTGCACCTGGGATTCCAGACGGCTCAGGTTCTGGCGCAGGGAATCCGCCTGGGTGCGGGCGCCCTGCACTTCCATGGCCAGATGGTGGGACTGGTCGCGGTCGTGGCGGGCCTTCTGGCGCGCCTCGTCCAGGCGCAGGCGCAGCTCGTCGCGACGGGACAGCAATGCCTCGCGCTGGCCGCTGTCAGCCTCCATGGCGTCCAGCGCCTCCGCCAGCACCGCCCGGGCCTCTTTCATCTGCTCCTGTTCCTGGGCGTGCTGCTCGTTCGCTTCTTCCAGCTCGCGGCCCAGGCGCTCACGGCGCATGGTGATCTGTTCCAGGCGCACCTGACGGGCACTAACCTGGGCATTGATCTCACCCAGCTCCCGGTTGATACGGCTGGCCTGACGCTGCACCTCTTCGCGCTCTTCTTCCAACTCACCAATCTGCTCGCGGGTGCTTTCCAGTTGTTCTTTCAGGTCGTCCACGGTGGCCTGCAGGGTCTCAATCTCACCCTCCAGCTGATCCAGCTCGCGGCGACGTTCGAGCACACCGGCTTCCTGATCTTCCTCTTTGGCCACCTTCAGCCAGTCCGGGCCCAGCCAGATGCCATCGCGAGTCACCACGGATTCGTAAGCGTCCAGTTGACCACGCAGGGCCAGGGCCGCATTCAGGTCATCGGCCACGTAAACACCGGCCAGCAGGCCTTCCGGCACCTGCCCCTGCACATGGTCACGAAGCAGTTTGCCCTTGCTGCCTGAGCCCTTCAACGAAGCCGGGCTGAACAGGGCCAGGCGACCGTGGGACAGATCACCCAGCCAGTCGCTGACCTGATCGAATCCGCTGATGGCCACCGCCTGAATGCTGTCGCCCAGCACCGCCTCCAGGGCCTTTTCCCAGCCCTCGTCCACCTGCACCTGATCGGCCAGGCGCGGCTCAGCGTCGAGTTCGTGGCGGTTCAGCCAGTCGCTCACCGCGCCGTCGTCGCCCATGGCGGCCTTCTGCAGGGCCTCCAGCGAGGTGCGGCGGCCCTTCAGGGTCTGCAGCTTCTCGCGGGCTTCGTCCAACTGACGGCCACGGTCGCCGTTTTCCCGGCGCATGCGGTTGATGTCTTCCTGCAAGGATTCGCTGCGCAGTTCGTTTTCTTCTGACTGGCCGCGATATTGCTCTACCTGCTCTTCCAGCTGGCGCATTTCCTGGGCCAACGGGCCGGAATCCAGAGATTCCTGTTCTTTCCTGAGGCGCTCGATGCGCTCTTTCAGGCGGTCCTGGGATTTCTCCAGGTGCTGAATACGGGATTGTTCCACCTCGGCCTGGCGGCGGGATTCCCCGGACTTGCCGTTGAACTCTTCCCATTCCTGCTGCCAGTTCTGCATGGTCTCTTCAGCCAGCGCCAGGGCCTCGGCGGAGGCTTCCTGCTGTTCGCTGATCAGCGCCAGCTCCGGCTCGCGCTCGGCCAGGATGGCATCCAGTTCCGCCACCTTCTCGCTGTCCACCCTCAGGTGCTCATCGGATTCCTGCCAGCTGGCCTTGATCTGGTCCAGCTCTTCATAGAGCTGCTGCTTGCGTTCACGCTGGTGCTGAATGCTTTGTTCCAGCCGGGCCACTTCCGCGCCCAAGGCGTAGAAGTGCTGCTGCACCTGGTTGAAGTGTTCCTGCACCTCGTGGTGCTTCTCGCGCAGGCGCTCCACTTCCGCATCCACATGGCGCTGCTCGGCCACCTTGGCTTCCATGGACACATCCAGCTCGCCGATCACAAAGTCGAGCTGCTTGACCTGACTATCCAGGCCTTTCGGGCGCCCTGCACTTCCATGGCCAGATGGTGGGACTGGTCGCGGTCGTGGCGGGCCTTCTGGCGCGCCTCGTCCAGGCGCAGGCGCAGCTCGTCGCGACGGGACAGCAATGCCTCGCGCTGGCCGCTGTCAGCCTCCATGGCGTCCAGCGCCTCCGCCAGCACCGCCCGGGCCTCTTTCCTCTGCTCCTGTTCCTGGGCGTGCTGCTCGTTCGCTTCTTCCAGCTCGCGGCCCAGGCGCTCACGGCGCATGGTGATCTGTTCCAGGCGCACCTGACGGGCACTAACCTGGGCATTGATCTCACCCAGCTCCCGGTTGATACGGCTGGCCTGACGCTGCACCTCTTCGCGCTCTTCTTCCAACTCACCAATCTGCTCGCGGGTGCTTTCCAGTTGTTCTTTCAGGTCGTCCACGGTGGCCTGCAGGGTCTCAATCTCACCCTCCAGCTGATCCAGCTCGCGGCGACGTTCGAGCACACCGGCTTCCTGATCTTCCTCTTTGGCCACCTTCAGCCAGTCCGGGCCCAGCCAGATGCCATCGCGAGTCACCACGGATTCGTAAGCGTCCAGTTGACCACGCAGGGCCAGGGCCGCATTCAGGTCATCGGCCACGTAAACACCGGCCAGCAGGCCTTCCGGCACCTGCCCCTGCACAGGGTCACGAAGCAGTTTGCCCTTGCTGCCTGAGCCCTTCAACGAAGCCGGGCTGAACAGGGCCAGGCGACCGTGGGACAGATCACCCAGCCAGTCGCTGACCTGATCGAATCCGCTGATGGCCACCGCCTGAATGCTGTCGCCCAGCACCGCCTCCAGGGCCTTTTCCCAGCCCTCGTCCACCTGCACCTGATCGGCCAGGCGCGGCTCAGCGTCGAGTTCGTGGCGGTTCAGCCAGTCGCTCACCGCGCCGTCGTCGCCCATGGCGGCCTTCTGCAGGGCCTCCAGCGAGGTGCGGCGGCCCTTCAGGGTCTGCAGCTTCTCGCGGGCTTCGTCCAACTGACGGCCACGGTCGCCGTTTTCCCGGCGCATGCGGTTGATGTCTTCCTGCAAGGATTCGCTGCGCAGTTCGTTTTCTTCTGACTGGCCGCGATATTGCTCTACCTGCTCTTCCAGCTGGCGCATTTCCTGGGCCAACGGGCCGGAATCCAGAGAGTCCTGTTCTTTCCTGAGGCGCTCGATGCGCTCTTTCAGGCGGTCCTGGGATTTCTCCAGGTGCTGAATACGGGATTGTTCCACCTCGGCCTGGCGGCGGGATTCCCCGGACTTGCCGTTGAACTCTTCCCATTCCTGCTGCCAGTTCTGCATGGTCTCTTCAGCCAGCGCCAGGGCCTCGGCGGAGGCTTCCTGCTGTTCGCTGATCAGCGCCAGCTCCGGCTCGCGCTCGGCCAGGATGGCATCCAGTTCCGCCACCTTCTCGCTGTCCACCCTCAGGTGCTCATCGGATTCCTGCCAGCTGGCCTTGATCTGGTCCAGCTCTTCATAGAGCTGCTGCTTGCGTTCACGCTGGTGCTGAATGCTTTGTTCCAGCCGGGCCACTTCCGCGCCCAAGGCGTAGAAGTGCTGCTGCACCTGGTTGAAGTGTTCCTGCACCTCGTGGTGCTTCTCGCGCAGGCGCTCCACTTCCGCATCCACATGGCGCTGCTCGGCCACCTTGGCTTCCATGGACACATCCAGCTCGCCGATCACAAAGTCGAGCTGCTTGACCTGACTATCCAGGCCTTTCCAGCGTAGAGCCTTCAGTTGAGCACCCTTGAGGCGCTCCTCTTCCTTATACTGCTTGTACTTTTCCGCCGCGCTGGCCTGGCGGCTCAAGCGCTCCAGCTGGCGCTCCAGCTCGTCACGGATATCCGTGAGCCGTTCCAGGTTTTCCCGGGTCCGGCGGATGCGGTTCTCGGTCTCGCGGCGGCGGGCCTTGTACTTGGAGATCCCCGCCGCTTCCTCGATGTAAACGCGAAGCTCTTCCGGCTTGGCCTCGATCAGCCGGGAAATCATCCCCTGCTCGATAATGGCGTAGCTGCGCGGGCCCAGACCGGTGCCCAGGAAAATATCGGAAATGTCCTTGCGGCGGCACTTGGTGCCGTTGAGGAAATAGTTGGACTGGCCGTCGCGGGTCACCTGCCGCTTCACCGAGATTTCGTTGAACTTGCCGTACTCGCCGGTAACGGTGGCATCGGAGTTATCGAAAATCAGCTCGATGGAGGCCTGGGCCACGGGCTTGCGGGCATTGGAGCCATTGAAGATCACGTCCGCCATGGACTCGCCACGCAGATGCTTGGCAGAGGACTCCCCCATCACCCAGCGGACCGCATCAATGATATTGGACTTCCCACACCCGTTGGGCCCCACCACAGCGGTGAGATTCTCCGGAAAATTGGTGGTGGTAGGGTCCACAAAGGATTTGAACCCGGCCAGTTTTATGGATTTCAGTCGCATAGTGTCTGCTTAACTCGGGCCAACAGGCCAAAAATTGGGCGAAAACAAGGATTTTCGCCGCCCCTGAAGCGATTACGGCGCACCGTGGGCATTAAAAGGGGTAAGTCTAGCGACAACCCGGACTGAATTCATCAGCCGCAACGTCCTGTTTACAATAAGGCCAAAAATGCCGGGCTCCTCCGTGCGCATGGTTACATGGCGCTCGTGCCGTCGGCGGACGGTTCGCCATGCAAGCATGGGCTCCTGCAAAGCCGGGGGGCGAATTGAAAACAACTGCAAAAGCCGGGCCCGGTTCACACGCTCTGCCCACCCCTTCCCTCCACCGCCCCCGTTGGAGCCTTGCTCGCAAGGCGAAGAGCTCCCGGCCAAGGCATTCGCCTTGCAATCAAGGCTCCAACAGTGGCCCAGTGGCTCGGAAACGGCGGCTACCGGACCCTGATAGCCCTTCGCCTTGCGAGCAAGGCTCCAACGGTCACGGGAGGATGGGACTTGCCGGCAGGGGCTTTCCCTTTTCGCTCTCTGCTTGTAGCTTGTAGCTGCTTTCTCACAGCCAAGGATTTGCCGTGTCTCAAGTTGCCGATGCCATCAGCTATCTCAAACGCAGTGTCACCCTGGCGAAAAGCCGGGAGCTACGTGTGTATGTGGTAGTTCCACTGATATTCAACATCGTTGTCTTTGGTGGCCTCTACTGGGCCAGCGGCAGCTGGATCGCCGGCTGGATCGCTTCAGCCACGGCGGACTGGGCGCTGACCGGCTCACTGAGCTTCCTCAACGAGGCCCTACACTTCCTCATCGACGCGGCCATTATTCTGGTCTGGATCCTGCTGCTGGCCCTGTTCGCCAGCGTCTTTTCCATCGGCGTGCAGCTGATTGCAGCGCCGTTCATGGGCTTTCTGGCGGAGCAGGTGGATATCCAGACCACCGGTTATCCCATGCCCGACGAATCCATTCCGGCCATGATCGTGCGCACTTTCAAACGGGAAATACGCAAGACCTGGTACTGGCTGTGGCGGGCGCTGCTGATCCTGTTTGTGGTGATGGTGGTCTACTTCATCCCGGTGGTGAACGTGTTCGCCTCGGTGATCTGGTTCCTGTGGTCCGGCTGGCTGTTGGCCATGCAGTACATCGATTTCGGCGCGGATAACCGCCAGGTGCCCTTCGAAGTAATGCTGGAACGCCTGAAAACCAAGCGCTGGCTGGTGCTCACCTTCGGTGCCGTGGTCATGGGCCTGACCATGCTGCCACTGGTAAACCTGTTCATCATGCCGGTGGCGGTGATTGCGGGGACGTTGATCTGGGTAGAAGAGCTGGCACCACAAGGCAACAACGGAGCCGCGTAGGAGCACCGCTTGAGGTGCGAACCTTGCGTAGCAAGGAAATCGGCCACAGGGCGATCAGGAATATCCCTAATCGCCATCCCCTCTAGAAAGACCGCCCCCCCCCCCTTTTTCCCTCGCCTAGGCTCGGATTCGCGCCTCAAGCGGCGCTCCTACAGCGACCTTGTAGAAACGTTATCGCATGAATCCAAGCTCGCGAAGCTGATGAATCCTGTCCCGTGTCGCCGCCGCGTCTTCGAATTCCAGGTTCTTGGCGTGTTCCATCATCTTGTTTTCCAGGGCCTTGATCTCACGGGCCACTTCCGCCGGGGACATGGCTTCGTATTTCGAGGCTGACTCGGCCACCTTCTTGCTCTTGTCGCCCTTGTATTTGCGGTCGAAACGGCTGCCGCCGCTGTCGTCCATGATGTCGCGGACCTTCTTGTTGAGCTTCTGCGGCGTGATGCCGTGCTCCTTGTTGAAGGCCTCCTGCTTCTCGCGACGACGGTTGGTCTCGTCGATGGCCCGCTCCATGGAACCGGTCATCTTGTCCGCATAGAGAATGGCGCGACCATCCACGTTCCGCGCCGCCCGGCCGATGGTCTGGATCAACGAGCGGTCCGAGCGCAGGAAGCCCTCCTTGTCCGCATCCAGGATCGCCACCAGCGCCACTTCTGGCATATCCAGGCCCTCACGCAGCAGGTTGATCCCCACCAGCACGTCGAATTTGCCCAGCCGCAGGTCGCGGATAATCTCCACCCGCTCCACGGTGTCGATGTCCGAGTGCAGATAGCGCACCTTGATGCCGTGCTCGTTCAGGTACTCGGTGAGATCTTCCGCCATGCGCTTGGTGAGCGTGGTGACCAGCACCCGCTGCTCCTTGGCGATGGCTTCCTTGGCCTCACCCAACAGGTCGTCCACCTGGGTAATCGCCGGGCGGATCTCGATCTGCGGGTCCACCAGCCCGGTGGGACGCACCACCTGCTCCACCACCTGGCCGGCGTATTTTTCCTCGTAAGGGCCGGGCGTCGCGGAGACAAACACCATCTGGGGGGCCAGCCGCTCCCATTCCTCGAACTTGAGGGGCCGGTTATCCATGGCCGACGGTAGCCGGAAACCGAAGCTCACCAGGGTTTCCTTGCGCGAGCGATCACCCTTGTACATGGCCCCCAGCTGAGGAATGGTCACGTGGGACTCATCGGCAATCAGCAGGGCATTCTCTGGCAGGTAATCAAACAGGGTCGGCGGCGCCTCGCCGGGGGCGCGGCCGGAGAACAGCCGCGAATAGTTTTCCACCCCGTTGCAGTAGCCCAGCTCCTGCAGCATCTCGATGTCGAACCGGGTGCGTTGCTCCAGCCGCTGAGCTTCTACCAGCTTGTTCTGTTCCTTGAGCTCGGCCAGACGCTCCGTTAGCTCTTCCTTGATCATCTCAATGGCCTTGAGCACGGTCTCCCGGGGAGTCACATAATGGCTCTTGGGGTAGATGGTGATCCGCCCCACCCGGTTGATTACCTCACCGGTCAGCGGATCGAAGATGCTGATGGTTTCCACCTCGTCATCGAACAATTCGATGCGAACCGCCTCTTTTTCCTCTTCCGCCGGAAAAATATCGATCACATCCCCGCGCACCCGGTAGGTGGCGCGGCGGAAATCCATCTCGTTGCGGGTGTACTGTAGCTCCGCCAGCCGGCGCAGCAGCTCGCGCTGGTCGATGCGATCCCCGCGCACCAGGTGCAGCACCATGGCGTGGTAGCTGGCCGGGTCACCCAGGCCGTAAATGGCCGACACGGTGGCCACGATGATGGTGTCCGGCCGCTCCAGAATGGCCTTGGTGGCAGACAACCGCATCTGCTCGATCTGCTCATTCACCGACGCATCTTTCTCGATAAAGGTGTCCGAGCTCGGCACATAAGCTTCCGGCTGGTAGTAGTCGTAGTAGGAAACGAAGTACTCCACCGCGTTTTCCGGGAAGAACTCCTTGAACTCCCCGTACAACTGGGCCGCCAGCGTCTTGTTCGGCGCCATGATGATGGTGGGCCGCCCGGTCTGCTGGATCACGTTGGCCATGGTGAAGGTCTTGCCGGACCCGGTTACCCCCAGCAACGTCTGATGACCCAGGCCGTCGTTGATCCCCTCGATCAACTGGGCGATGGCCTTCGGCTGGTCACCGGCGGGTTGGTAATCGGAATGGAGCTTGAACAGGCTGTCGGACATGAATACTTCCAGGTGGCAGCCCTCCCGCGCGGGGAAAGTCGCAAAGGGCATACGTTCAGAGTCAAGGTAGTGTACTACTGTCATTCCAGACAGGCATCCCCGCAATTCGAAGCCTCGTCTCGTTGGAGCCTTGCTGGCAAGGCGAAGGGTCGAATCCGGATTAGTGCCCGCTGAAATCTTCGCCTTGCGAGCAAGGCTCCAACGGCGGTGATCGTTAACCGAGCGCCTGAAGGCTCCAACGGCGGTGATCGTTAACCGCCAGAGCAGCGGTTCTCCTCGCGCCCGCAAGGAAACACGGGACATTTCAGCCCTGGTCCGCTAAAATGCACGCCCCTTTCTGCGCTTACAAGCCACAGGCGTTCTGCGCCAAAAGCGCAGCCAATACGACTCTTTAGACGAATGAGGAGTGCATGTCCGATATCAGCCTTTCCGACCGCGTACAACGCATCAAGCCGTCTCCTACCCTGGCCATTACCGCTAAAGCCGGTGAACTCCGTGCACAGGGAAAAGACATTATTGGGCTGGGTGCCGGTGAGCCGGATTTCGATACCCCGGATCATATCAAACACGCCGCCATTGAAGCGATCAACGCCGGCAAGACCAAATATACCCCGGTAGACGGCACTCCCGGCCTGAAAAAGGCCATCATCGACAAGTTCAAGCGCGACAACAGCCTGGACTACGAGCCAAACCAGATCCTGGTGTCCAGCGGCGGCAAGCAGTCCTTCTTCAACATGGCCCTGGCCCTGCTGAACGACGGCGACGAAGCCATCATTCCCGCCCCCTACTGGGTGAGCTACCCGGATATGGTGCTGGTTGCCGGTGGTGTTCCCAAGGTTATCGAAACCGACGTAAACAGCCGCTTCAAGATCACCCCGGAACAGCTGGAAGCGGCCATCACGCCGAAAACCCGCCTGTTCGTGATCAACAGCCCGTCCAACCCCTCCGGCATGGCCTACTCCATCGAAGAGCTGGCGGCCCTGGGTGAAGTGCTGAAGAAGCACCCGGACATCATCGTCGCCACCGATGACATGTACGAGCACATTCTGTGGACCGGCAAACCCTTCGTGAACATCGTCAACGCGTGTCCGGAACTGTACGACCGCACCGTGGTAATGAACGGCGTCTCCAAGGCCTACTCCATGACCGGCTGGCGCATCGGCTATGCCGGCGGCCCGCAGAAGCTGATCGCGGCCATGAAAAAGGTGCAGTCCCAGTCCACCTCCAACCCGGCTTCCATCAGCCAGGCAGCGGCAGAAGCCGCACTGGCCGGCGATCAGGGCTGCGTGGACGAGATGGTCAAAGCGTTCAAGGAGCGCCATGACTACCTGACTGCCGCGCTGGATGCCCTGCCCGGCGTGAAATGCGCCCAGGGTGACGGCACCTTCTATGCCTTCCCGGACTTCTCCGACGCCATCGCTAACCTGGATGGCGTGGAATCCGACACCGACCTGGCGGCCCTGCTGCTGGAAACCGCCGAAGTGGCGCTGGTCCCCGGTTCCGCCTTCGGCGCCCCGGGCTGCATGCGCCTGTCCTTCGCCGTCGGCATGGACACGCTGAAAGAAGCCATGCGCCGTATCGAGCAAGCATTGGCTAAATAAGCAACAAACACACTCCCGGGGTGTTGACGACCCCGGGAGGCGTCACTAATATACGCGCCTCAAGACATTCCGCCTTAGCTCAGTTGGTAGAGCAAATGACTGTTAATCATTGGGTCGCTGGTTCGAGCCCAGCAGGCGGAGCCAAACAAGGAAAGGGCTTATCCATCGGGTAAGCCCTTTTTCTTTGCCCAATGATTGGTCGCCCTGCGGTCGACGGTTAATCATTGGTGAATTCAGCGAATTCACCTAGTTCGAGCCCAGCAGGCGGAGCCAAACAAGGAAAGGGCTTATCCATCGGGTAAGCCCTTTTTCTTTGCCCCAATGATTGGTCACTAAGAAGCTGGCACCGTGACAACTCTTAAGAAATACCTTCAAGCAAATAACACTGCGCCCTCTGACAGACCCTCCCCATACCCATACAATTAGCACTCCCCCTCCACTCCTCGACCCGGATTTCCCTCTGCCACGTGAAAGTGAGAAAATCCGCCGCCAGTGTGCACTACGGGTCTGACATGGATAACAATAAGCCACGTATCGGTTTCATCATCACCAAAGCAGAAACTGGCGGCGCCCAGCGCTGGACCCTGGACCAGATTCGTCTTCTGCAAGACGACATCCACCCTTTCCTGATTGCCGGCGAGGATAAGTGGCTGACTCAAACCCTGCGTGCGCTCTCCCCCCTGATTCTTCCCGAGTTGCTCAAGCGGATTCCCAGCCCTGCCGGGTTAATGCGATTACGCCGCTATATTCGGAATAACGGCATTTCCACCTTGGTGGCCAGCTCCGCAAATGCCGGGGTCTATGCCAGACTGATGAAGCTATTCACACCCGGTTTGCGTGTCATCTATGTCTCCCACGGCTGGTCCTCTATCTACAATGGCGGCAAGCTGTCCGGGGTCTACACCCTCGCGGAACGGCTACTCTCAACCCTGACCGACCTGGTAATCAACGTCTCACGAGCTGACGCCAGCAAATGCAGCGACAAGCTGAACATATCGCCGGACAAAACCGTCACACTGACCAACCGGACCCCGAAGCCGGCAGAACAGTCTGCAAACCTGGCGGCAAAACCGGTAAAATTACTCTTTCTGGGCAGACTGGCGCACCCTAAACGTCCGGATCTACTGATAGACGTCGTCTCAGGCTTCTCACAGGATGAACTAACTCTCACGATTGTCGGTTCCGGACCTGCACAACAGGAGTTACAGGCAAACGCGCCGAACAATGTATTTTTCGCCGGGGAAATCCAGGCGTTTGATCAGTTCCACCGTTATCATGCCCTTTGCCTTATCTCTGACAGTGAAGGGCTACCCATGTCCGCCCTTGAGGCCAAGGCACATGGGCTGCCGCTGTTGCTGAGCGATGTGGGTGGTTGCCACGAATTGATCGACAACGGAAACGGGGTGCTGTGTGACAACACAGCCGACTCCATCCATCACAGCCTTCATCAGCTGATAACAAACATGGACGCCATGCAGGCCTCCGCCAGGGCCTGTGCACCAAATGCCTGGCTGGAGCCTGCAAAAATGGACTATTTACACGCCTATCTGGGCATAAAATCAGGCGCTTGAGACCTATGAATTCTCACTACATACCAATAGATCCAGCGCGGCACACTCGCCTTCACGAAAGGCTGCTGCTCAATCCCGTGATCGGCCATCTTGCTGGACTGATCATCACCCTGGTGGGTGCCCAACTCATTGCCCATGGCTCTGTCTTGATCCCGCAGGATCCAAACCAGCAGCTATCCCTGATCACTCTGACAACCATCTACATCATCAATGCACTTTTGTTAAAAAAGATCGTCCGTTTTCCGGGTGGGCGCAATTTCTCCTACAGTGCCAGCATCACCCTGGCCCTGATTGCCTCTGCAATGATGATCATCCTCGCATTTCGTCTGGGTTACTCCCGCAGCACCCTGTTCACGGGTTTTGCAATGCTGATTGGCGTTCAATTTGCCAACTTCATCATTAACCGACGATATCGGAAGCTGAAATTCGCACTACTGCCCGGCGTGGAAATAACCAATAAAGACGGCGCAGAAAATATCTGCTTCAGAGAACTCACATCAGCCGAGCTATCCGATACTCGCTACGATGCTCTGGTTGTGAACACTGACAATGAAATAGAAGACGGCTGGCTCCGCTATGTGGCCCACCATAGCGCCTCAGGCACGACAATCATAAGCAGCAAGGCACTCAACGAAGCCATAAACGGCAAAGTCGACCTGAACATGCTCAGCATCCACGACATGGATTCCCTGCAGCCAAGCGCTGTTTATGTCATTGCCAAAAGGCTAATCGACATTCTTTCTGTAATTCTGCTGAGCCCTATCGTGCTGCCAGTCTCTCTGATACTGGCCCTTATTATTCGCTTCGAATCCAAGGGCCCTGTTCTCTTTGTTCAGGAACGAGTAGGCCAGAAAAACACGCCCTTCCGTATGTACAAATTCCGCTCCATGGTTCCCGAAGACGACGACACCCCACGCTTTGCGGATATGGACAAACACAGGATCACTCGCTTTGGCAGTTTTATCCGAAAATTCCGTCTGGACGAACTGCCACAGTTTCTGAATGTACTGAAAGGTGATATGAGCCTAATCGGCCCGCGGCCTGAACAGGCAGGCTTCGTGCAAAAATTTGAGCAGGAAGTGCCTTTTTACAGTTACCGGCACATTGTAAGGCCGGGCATCACAGGCTGGGCACAGGTAAGTCAGGGCTATGCTGTCTGTACAGAATCAACTCGGGAAAAGGTCGAACACGACTTTTTTTATATCAAGAACCTTTCCCTGTGGATGGATATCCTGATTGTACAGAAGACTATCAAGACCATCGTGACCGGCTTTGGCGCCAAGTAAAATGGCATCTCCCCATCCAGTCAGACACCTGTTGAGCAAAGACAGTTTTTTCAGGTATTTCGATCAGGGCCTCATTGCCCTGATCATACTGGCTATCAATCTGATCCCCCCACAAATCAGCAGCAGTGAAACTGCCGCACATATTCTCTATCAGGCCTCCTGGATATTACTGGGAAGCAGCATCGCTGCAGCGCTTTTTGGCGTTCCCATTATGGCAATTGCCAATTCAGACAGCGCCAATGTGATAAAAAAATGCACCTCAATGCATATAACTATCCTGGCAGCGCTCACTCCACTGATAGCAGTGGCATATTACATTGACAGTGCCACAGGTAGCTTTCTTGTTTTCGCGTGCATCTGGGCAACCATTGAACTGATACGCAAGTCAGCCCTATCAATGAACCGTATAGTGTCTTCACTTGCCATTTCACTGGGGGGAGTGATTGCCATTGCATCCGCCATGGCAGGTTTATACTTGACACAGAGCATTACCGTTTTCTGGTTAATCGCGACAGCCCTCAATTTACCACTGTGCCTGTATTACCTGATCAGCAACTTGACCCCTAAAGCCGCCAGTGAACAACCGGCATCAACATCTGTCATTCTGAAAACCGGCCTGCAAAGTAGCCTATCCTTCATTCTGGTCTGGCTATCAACGCAAGGGCTCTTCATCCTTCTGTACCAATTTACTGATAACAGTGCTTTCATTGAGCAGAAAACACTTTTCAGCCTGCTGGGAGTATTCACACTACTGATGACCGTGCAGGAAAACCGCTTTCAACCTCTGTATCGGAACATCATTTCCAAAACAGATATCGTTTCCCTGCGCAAGACTGAAAGAAACATTCATTTTGAGAACACCCTGATTGCAGTCATTGCCTTATTTACCGTGCTGGCCTGGTATTTCGCAACCGACACCGGCGGCTACATCGCCATAATCTTGCTTTATTTTTACCGGTTACTTTTCTCCGCAGCCAAGAAATTCGTTTACTTCCTGCGAGCACAAAACCTTCATCGCCAAATTCTGCTGTCCAACCTTGCTGCATTCATCGCAGCACTGATAGCATCAGCGGCCATACTTAAAACATCCCCGTACGCCATTTCTTATGCACTGGCAGTATATAGCGTGGTCTTCTACCTTGTTACCCGGTCTTTTTATTCGTTTGGAGTTAAACGATGGAATTAGCAGGCATTTTCAATACCGCCATTGGATCATCCAATATTGGCGATCAAATCATTATGGATGCCTCACTGCACCAAGTGACAGACCTGTTAAAGAATACCCAGCTGATACATTTCTCCAGCCATGACCCCTTGCTCTATCATTCACTAAAACTCCAACGAGAAGTAAAGGCCAACATTCTCTGTGGCACAAACTGCCTTTCCTCGCATATGTTTCTCAGACCTGCATGGGCCGTGAATGCATTCACCGTCTTTTTCATAAAGCCAGTAATTCCTATTGGCGTTGGCTGGGGAGCATACCAGGGGGACCCCGACGTCTATACGAAATGGCTTCTAAAGAAAGGGCTCACCAAGACCGGAGTTATTTCTGTCCGTGATGAATACACAAAATCCAAACTGGCTACCTGTGGCATCAACAACACACTAAACACCGGCTGCCCGACCATGTGGAATCTCAGCGAAGAACACTGCGACAGCATTCCCGAACAAAAATCAGCCAAAGTGATATACACACTAACGGACTATGCAAGAGACATAGAAGCCGATGCCTACTCTATCGATACACTGCTGAAAAATTACGAGCAAGTCTACATATGGATTCAGGGTTCAAGAGACCTCCAGTATCTCCAACAACTACTCAATGAAAAAACTCACCTGAAGAACAGCAATATCAAACTGATCCCGCCGTCACTCAAACAGTACGATGCCTTCCTTGAAAGCAATCAAGTCGATTACGTTGGAACTCGGTTGCATGGTGGCATCAGAGCACTTCAGCACAGTAAACGCACATTGATTATCGGAGTAGACAACCGAGCCAAAGAGAAAGAGAAAGATTTTGGCTTGCCCGTTATATACCGAGAAAACATTCAGGGCCTGGAAGAGCAGATAAACCGACACGGGAAAACCCAAATACGGCTACCGGTTGACCAGATCAATGAATTCAAAGCTTCACTCAAAGACACATTCAGTGCCGGCCGCCCCCCCCTTGAATACACTGCCGTTTAATTATGAGTAAAACCATTATTCATATAACAACCAGCCTTCATAATGGAGGAGCAGAAGCCGCCCTGTTTCGTCTTGTCTGCAATGATGACAGCGATGATAGACATATCGTAATCAGCATGCGCGAGGAGGGAGTATATTCCAGCAAGTTGTCCGATAAAGGCATTAAAGTTCATCATCTTGATATGGGCAGCGGAAAGATCACCATTAAAGGGCTCTTTCTGCTTGCCAGGCTGCTACGTCAATACCGCCCCACGGTCATTCAAACATGGATGTACCATGCCAGCTTTGTAGGCGGCATAATCGCAAGACTGTGCGGCGCACGAAAAATATTCTGGGGGATTCACCACGCCACCTTCGACCCGGAAAGAAACAAGAAATCAACTCTCTTTGTGATTCGACTTTGCCGCTACGTCTCACGGATCATTCCATACAGAATTATTTATTGTTCTCAAAAGTCCTCTGAGCTGCATAATGAATCGGGCTTTTGCCACGCCAAAACGCTCATCATTCCCAACGGGTACGAGCTGGACAAGTTCAAACCCCTTACCAAGCACTCTCCGGCTGAAAATACAATCACCCTCGGAATGGTTGCCCGT
Source organism: Alcanivorax sp. (assembly GCF_019431375.1). NCBI lineage: Bacteria > Pseudomonadati > Pseudomonadota > Gammaproteobacteria > Oceanospirillales > Alcanivoracaceae > Alcanivorax > Alcanivorax sp. The sequence continues at coordinate 225,172 of NZ_CP080267.1, read as the reverse complement.
TTTGACCCACTCAAGGACCACGATAATCTGCTGCGGGCACTGGCCAGCCTCAAAAACCAAAAGATCGATTTTGTTTGCCGGCTGATAGGTCAAGGGATGGATGCGGAGAATACGGAAATGCTTTCCCTCATCAATCGTTACGATCTAGCTGGGAATATTGAAATGCTGGGGGAACAGGAAGACATTCCCTTCATCATGAATCAACTCGATATACATATTCTCTCGAGTTCAGCCGAAGCATTCCCTAACGTCATAGCCGAAGCAATGGCATGTGGCACACCCTGCGTAGCGACTGACGTGGGCGATACGGCAACCATTATCGGGGCGCATGGCTGGGTTGTGACCGCCAGGGATTCCGGGGCGCTCGCAGCTGCCACCCTGGAGGCAATACGAATGAAACGAGAAGCCCCTCAGCAATGGTCAGAGCGGCAGGACCACTGCAGGGCTCATATCGTTAAACATTTCACTATTGAAAGGATGATCAGCAACTACAAGGGTGCCTGGGGAAGCTGATCGGCTAACCAGTAAGAATCAGTCACCATATCCATTCGGATTCTTGTCCTGCCAGCGCCAGTGATCCTCGCACATGGCGTCGATACCCCGTGATGCCCTCCAGCCAAGTACATTGCTGGCATGGGCCGGGTCCGCATAACAGGTCGCCACATCACCGGGGCGACGTTCCACAACCTGATAAGGAACGTCACGGCCGGAAGCCCTGGAAAAAGCCTCGATCATCTCAAGTACGCTATACCCACGTCCCGTTCCCAGGTTGGTCGTAATTAAGCCCCCGGCTTTCTCCAACGCCTGCAGTGCCGCCAGATGCCCCTCGGCAAGATCCATCACGTGGATGTAATCACGCACCCCGGTGCCGTCGTGGGTAGGGTAATCTCCACCAAACACGTTCAATTTCTCGCGCTTGCCAATAGCAACCTGGGCCACAAAAGGCATGAGATTATTGGGAATGCCATTGGGATCTTCACCGATATCACCGCTTTCATGGGCACCTACAGGGTTAAAGTAGCGCAGCAAGGCGATATTCCACTGATCATTGCTTTTATAGAGATCCCGCAACATATCTTCGATATGTAGCTTGGTTGCCCCATAAGGGTTGGTTGCACTCAGCGGGAAATCTTCACGAATGGGGACCGTCGCCGGGTCGCCATAGACCGTTGCCGAGGAGCTGAACACCATAGTCCGCACCTCTGCACGCTCCATGGCCTCAAGCAATGTCAGTGTGCCGGTCACATTGCAATCATAGTAGCGCAGGGGCTCATCAACCGACTCCCCCACCGCTTTCAGGCCCGCAAAATGGATCACCGCCCGCACATCATGCTCGGCAAACAGAGCGTCCAGACAGGTGGCATCCCGTATATCACCCTGGACAAAGGTCACTGTCTTGCCAGTCAGTCGCTCCACACGGACCAGGCTTTCGCGGCTACTGTTGCTCAAGTTATCCAGCACAACCACCGGATAGCCCGCTTCCAGCAGCAACAACACGGTATGGGAACCGATATAGCCTGCACCGCCCGTCACGAGAATACTTTTCACAGCCGAACCTCTCTTTTTACTCTGAATGACCAGGCGAACACGACCAGCCAGGGGCATTATCTCTGATTAGCAGCGTTTCTGCATATGGCACATCGCAGGTGCAACAGCGGACCTCAAGGGGTTAGCTGGCGGCAAACTCCCTCACGCTCCCGGTGTCAGCAAATCCACAGCCAGGCCGCGCCGCTGGTATAGCGATGCCATTTTTTCAGCCAACGCTCGCTTGGCCGACTCATCGCCGTGCACGATCCGGATCACACCGGGCCAGCGCCCCATGCCACTGACGAAATCCAGCAGGTCCTGTTGATCTGCGTGGGCGGAGTAACCGCTAATGGTGTCCACCCCTGCCCGAATGGCAACGTCCTCACCTTCCAGGCGCACCCGACCGCCCCGCCCGACCCTCTGAATCTCGCGCCCCGGCGTTCCCGCGGCCTGATACCCCACAAACAGCACATTGTGGCGCTGGTCGCCCAGCATCGCCCTCAGGTAATTGACGATCCGTCCACCGGCGCACATGCCGCTGGCAGCAATCACCACTGCCGGCCGGGCACTCTCCGCCAGATGGTGCACCATGCGCATATGAGCCTCATGACCATCTACCGTCAGCAGCTGATCAAACGCCAGCGGACGGCGCCCGTCCGCCAGCCGCTCACGGGCTTCATCTTCCCAGTAAGGCGACAGCTCTCGATAGACCCGAGTGAAACGGCTGGCAAGGGGCGAATCCAGCACAATGGGCAGTTCATCCCAATCCAGGAAGGGATGCATGGCGCGCTGCCGGTTCTCGTGGATGATCTCCTCGAGCTCGTAAAGCAGCTCCTGGGTGCGCCCGATACTGAACGCCGGGATCAGCAAAGTCCCCTTGTCAGCCAAGGCCCTTACCAGCATTACCTCCAGCCGCTGGCGCCGGGCTGCCCTGCCCTCATGCCGACGGTCCCCGTAGGTGCTCTCAATCACCAGTACATCCGCTCCCTCGGGGGATGTGGGTGGCGGCAGGATCGGCGCATGGGAGGCCCCCAGATCACCGGAGAACACCGTGACATGATCGCCACAGTAACGGCAGGCCACGTAAGCGGAGCCAAGAATATGGCCCGCACGCTGCAGGCAGATCTCCACCTCACTGCCATCCGCACACTCAATGGCGTGCCAATGGTCGTAGGGAAGCGGCACCAGCCGCTGCTCCAGCACTGCCAGGAAACGCTCCACCTGATCCGGCTGACGGCTGATACCCAGCCGAAACGCATCTTCAAGCACAATGGGCAGCAGTTTTGCAGAAGGCAGGCTGCAATAAATCGGCCCCTGAAACCCGGCGGCCAACAGCCATGGCACCCGGCCCACATGGTCGATATGCACATGAGTCAGTACCAGCGCCTGGAGCCGGTAGATATCGAAATCGATGGCCAGCTCCCCGGCACTGGCGCCGCCGGGGCCGGTATCCCGCCCCTGAAAGAGGCCGCAATCAATCAGCACCGACGCGCTGTCGCTCACCACCCACTCATGGGCGGAGCCGGTGACACCGCTGACAGCACCGTGGTGCCGCACAAAAGGAAAGGCCCCAGAGGGGCCTTTATCTTGACGATCCATGTCAATGTCCTTGTCTACAGAGCTGCTTATTGCAACCCGCGGGAGAGTATCCCGCCGTTAAAGCTATGCTTGAGGCATTGGGAGGTGGTTCGCCATGCAAGCATAGCTCCTACAGTTACAAACCGGGCCGTCGAGGCTTAGACGATCGCCGCGATCAGCTGCTTCACGCAGGCTTCGATATCGTTCTCCGCGGTGTTGATCACCACTTCCGGCTTCGCCGGCGCCTCGTAGGGGCTGTCGATACCGGTGAATTCCTTGATGATGCCCTGGCGCGCCTTCTGATACAGGCCCTTGGGATCACGCTTTTCGCACTCTTCCAGCGGCGCGTCCACGAACACCTCGACAAATTCACCGTCTTCGAACAACTCACGGGCGGCATCGCGGTCTGCGCGGAACGGGCTGATAAAGGCAGTTACAACGATCAGGCCCGCATCCACCATCAGCTTGGCCACTTCGGAAACACGACGGATGTTCTCGGTACGGTCTTCATCGCTCATGCCCAGATTCTTGTTCAGGCCATGACGCACGTTATCGCCATCCAGCAGATAGGTATGCTTACCCTGCTCAGTCAGCGCCACTTCCAGCGCATTCGCCAGCGTAGACTTGCCGGAACCGGACAGACCGGTCAGCCAAATACACTTGGGCTTCTGATCCTTCACCTTGGCACGGTCAGCCTTGGTCACATTGGACTCATGCCACACGACGTGGGCTTTGGATTCGTTTTCACGTTCCTGGTAAGGGGACTTCTCAACCATGGGAGCTCCTAAAAAATAACAGTCAAAAACATCAATCAGCCACTTTTCCCACTTCAAGGGAAAACGGATTCTCGAATTTCTCAAGGTACATCCGACCCACAAACTCCGAGCCGGGATAATTCAGATGACCCGCATCACGATATAACGGCAAGCCGTTCATTTCCGAATAACAATAATCTGCATCACACATCACGCTGGCCGGATCGATGATAATAATTTCCGGGAAGCGCAGCTTCAAATCAGCCAGTAGTGCAGACCAGCGCTGATAGTCTTCCAGATAGTCATCCCGAGTCATCCTGCAATCCTGATCCAGGGAAAAACGCAGGTTATTCAATGCACAGGAGGAAATGTCATCGGGAAAATAAGGCGTCCCTTTGATAATCACCGGAATACTGCCTTGCTCCAGAATACGATCGAGCGTCTTCGCCATTGATACAGCAAAAACCTGATTGGATTCTTCCAGGTCAGCCACAAGGGGCTGCCCCTGCGGAGCAAACATACCCTTATTCATATAACGACTGAAACTGCCTCCCAGGATCACATACTTGAACCCTTCAGGCAGAAGCGTATTTTCGAGGTAAGAGTTGCGTTCCGAAAATGCGTCATAACGCACCCAATCACCATCCTGCTGATAATAGAAATCCACATCCAGCATCAACGGGGTCCGGCTCTGTGTAATCTCGTAGCCCCGCACATTTGCCTCAGAAAGCAAAACATCCACAAAACCAGAGAAGTGATTAGCATGGGAGTCACCAACCAGCAAGGCATCAACGGCTCCCTTGTCCACACCGATTCCACATTTATCCCGCCCCAGGGGGCTTGCGACCGGCCCCTCAATACACCCTTCTCTCACCTGGTGGGCGGGCGTAGAAACCGCCTCCACCATAACAGCGAGTCGTGAGTCTACCAGGCCAGGAAAACCCCGGAAGTGAATAGTAACGATCGCGATAGCAATCATGAAAACGGCTGGCAATACAAAAAGATACCCCACAACCTTTTTCCATGATGCCGATCTCAATACCACAAAAGGCTTTTCGACATAAAGATAGGTCAAGGCTGCCAATAGGAAAGTGCCCAGGAACACAGCCACACTCACCGGCAAAGTAAGCGGCACCAGTTGCAGATTAAGAAACGCGATCAGCGGCCAATGCCATAGGTAGGCGGGGTAAGATACTTTCCCCAAAAAAACAGACACCGGATTAGACAGCAACAACCTACTGACAGGCTCCCTTGTCCCTGAAAACAAAATGACAAGCAGGGTACCAACACAGGGAAACAGCGCATTCAAACCGGGAAACACGGTTTCATCACCAAAAGCGACCGCCCCGTACCCGATTAGTAGAAGCCCAAACAGCACCAGTGCACTTGCAACCACACCATTGATCCTGCTCAACCAACTCACAGGCAAAAGAACCAGAACCGCGCCCAACAAAAGCTCAAACGCACGAGTCGGCATAAGATAATAGGTGGCGGCTTTGTAATGCAGAGCCCCCCAATGTGAAACCATCAACGCCGCCAGCGTAATCGCAATCACAACCAGCAGAAGGCGACGGGGAAACCCGGCCACAGCTAACAGCAATAGCGTCGGCCAGACCAGATAGAACTGCTCTTCGACCGCCAGAGACCACAAATGCAGCAGTGGCGTGGTGTCTGCCCCTGACCCGAAATAGCCACCAACGGCATCCCACATGTAGAAATTGGCGGCAAAAAGGGTTGAATAAATCACGCTACGCGAATAATCGACCAGCTCCGCCGGCAACATGTATATGCCGGCAAGCACACTGGTTGCCAACAAGACCAGAAAATAGGCTGGTGCCAGCCGAATTACCCGGCGTTGGTAGAAGCTGCCAAAGGAAAACGTCCCTTGGCGAACCTCTTTGGCGACGATACCTGTGATCAAATAACCAGAGATTACAAAGAACACATCCACGCCGACAAAGCCGCCGGAGAAAGCGCCAATATCCAGATGAGCAAGCAGCACAAGCGCCACTGCCACAAAACGCAGCCCATCAATTTCTGCCCTGTACTTCAGCGCCATTCCAGCTCTTCTAGGTCAATGCGGTTGCAACTTTTGGAGAGAATAATCAGAACCCCCAAACCATCGGAATCACCGTCAACGTAATCACTGCCACCACCACACTCATCGGAAACCCGATTTTCAGGTAATCGCGGAAGGTATAACCCCCCGGGCCCATTACCATCAGGTTGGTCTGGTAGCCCAGAGGTGTCATGAAGCTGGCTGAGGCGGCGAACATGACGGCGACGATGAAGGGCATGGGGCTGACGCCCAGTTGTTCCGCTACACCCAGAGCGATGGGGAAGACCAGCACTGCAGCGGCGTTATTGGTGATCATCTCGGTGAACATGGCGGTCAGCAGGTAGACAATCACCAGCGCCAGCCAGGGGGATAGTCCGCTGTCCGGAATCACCTGCTCCACAATCCAGGCGGCAGCGCCGCTGCTTTCCATGGCACGGCCCAGCGCAAAAGAGGCGCCGATCACTACCAATACCGGCAGATTCACACTCACATTCATGCGCGAGCGGTTTACCGTGACACAGCGGGTTACCAGCAGCAGACCTGCGGCCAGCATGGCGGCCTCCAGGGTCGACGCCAGCCCCAGTACATTGGCCATTACCATGGCCACCAGCACCCCGACAGCAACCGGTGCACGGCGGAAATCCGGGGGCGTGGAATCTTTCAGTGGGCTGACCAGCATGAAATCCCGGCGGTAGCGATACTGCTCCACAAACTGCTCGCTGGTTTCCAACAGCAGGGTATCACCCACCTTCAACACCAGCTCTCCGACCTTGCCGGGCAACCGCTGACCACTACGGCTGATACTGAGAATGGCAGCCTGATAACGGGTACGGAAGCCGGTTTCCTTTACGGTCTTGCCGATACCCGGGAACTCCGGGCTCAACACCACTTCCACCAGATGCCGCTGGTGATTATTCAGCGCCAGCTTGTGCGCTCCGCCATGAGCGGCCTGCAGACCATTGATACGCTGCAGCTCCCTGGCACATTCAGGCACACCGACAAAGGCCAGCAGGTCCCCTTCCTGCAGAGTCATCTCCGGCCCCACCGCCGGGAACAGGCGCTCACCTCGCTGGATCTCAGTGAGATAGCCATAAGTCAGATTACGCAACCCGGCATCCTGAATGGAGCGCCCTGCCAACGGACTGCCCTTCGCTACCAGCATCTCCACATGGTATTCGCGGCCATGTTCCCACTGCTCCACCATGCCCTCACGCTCAGGTAGCAGAAAACGGCCCGCCAGCAACAGGAACGCAGCCCCTCCCAGCAATACCGGGATGCCCACCCAGGCCACATCAAAGATTCCGAAGGCCTCCATGCCCCTTTCCTGCACCAGACCATCCACCACCAGGTTGGTACTGGTGCCGATCAGGGTACAGGTGCCACCGAGAATGGCCGCATAACTCAGCGGCAACAGCAGCTTCGACGCAGACAGACGCAGGCGCTGGGCCCACTCCTGCACTGCCGGAATCATCATCGCCACCACAGTGGTGTTGTTCAGGAAGGCACTCAGCAAGGACGCCGGCGCCACCAGCCGCAACTGGCTGGCAAACACGGATTTCGGCTGGCCGAGTAGACGGTGCGCCACCCAGTAAATGGCCCCGGTATCCCGCAAGGCCGCCGCCACCACATAAAGAGCCGCAATGGTCATCAACCCCGGGTTGGCAAAGCCGGACAGCGCCTCACCGGGAGACACCACCCCGGTGACCAACACCATCACCAGCGCAGCCATCATGGTGATATCCGCCGGCACCCGATTACTGGCCAGCGCGCCCAGCACCGAGACCACAATCAGCAGTGTTATCAGGATATCCATATTCACGGGGCGAATTCCCTCAGAAGGCCAACGGGCCATGGGTTGCGCAGAAAAAGGGCATTTTACAGGGAAAAGGATATATAAGAAGGGGAATTCAATTCGAAATAGCTATAAGCAAAGAGCCGCAGAGGCAGCAAAACCAACCCGTTGGAGCCTTGCTCGCAAGGCGAAAGGCGATCAGCTTCAAACCTTCGCCCTTTAAGTATGGCTCCAACGGTCTTGATGGACTCAGTCCGCCAGAGCCCGATTATCCGACACCAGCCTGGGCAGTTCCCGGGTCTGCATGCTTTCCAGCGAACGACTACCATTGGTGCCCGGTTGATACCCGGCCACATAGCTGCACAACAAGGATTTCAGCGCCACTTTATCGCCCTTCTCCAGGGCCTTGCGGAACGACTCCAGGGCAAACAGGATTTCATCCCAGCTCAGCCGCTCTTCGGTGGCCCGCATGATCATTTCATGCTCGGTGCCCACACTACACTCACCGATCAGCAGCTCCTCATAAAGCTTTTCGCCCGGGCGTAGGCCGGTATAGGTGATTTCGATATCACCATTGGGGTTCTCTTCATCCCTTACCGAGAGCCCCATCAGATGCACCATGGTGCTCGCCAGATCCAAAATCCGAACGGGTTCGCCCATGTCCAGCACAAAGACTTCCCCGCCCTTGGCCATGGCCCCCGCCTGAATCACCAGCTGGGAGGCTTCGGGGATGGTCATGAAATAACGGATCACATCCGGGTGGGTCACCGTCAGCGGCCCACCGCGCTGAATCTGCTCCCGGAACAGCGGCACCACCGAGCCGGAAGAGCCCAGCACATTCCCAAAGCGCACCATGGAAAACACCGTCCCGGAGCCACGGTCTGCCATGGCCTGCAGCACCATTTCGGCAAAACGCTTGGTCGCCCCCATCACATTGGTGGGGCGCACTGCCTTGTCGGTGGACACCAGAATAAAGTGCTTCACACCGGCCGCTTCTGCGCCCTGGGCTGCCTCCAGCGTACCCAGAATATTATTCCGGACACCCGCTGAGGGGTTGGCTTCCACAATCGGCACATGCTTGTAGGCGGCAGCGTGATAAACCGTATCCACGCGATATTCCCGGCACACCCGCTCGACATGCCCCCGGTTCACCACCGAGCCCAGCATGGGAAACAGCTCCACCTGAAGCCCCTTGGCGTCAATATAGGCCGCCATCTCTTTCTCTATGGCGTACAGGCTCAACTCGCTCTGCTCAAACAGAATCAGGCAGGAAGGCTTCAGCTTCAGAATCTGGCGACACAACTCGCTGCCGATAGAACCGCCGGCACCGGTAACCAACACATGCTTGCCGCTGATACAGCGATGCAGCAACTCCTGTTTGGGCGGCACCGAATCCCGGCCCAGCAAGTCCTCAATGGACACATCCTTGATTTCTTCGATACGCGCCTTGCCGCTGGCGATATCACTGAACGCCGGCACCGTCTGCACCTTCACATTCAGGGTTTCCAGCCAACGCACAATGGCCATTCGCTGGGAGCGGCTCAACGACGGCACCGCCAACAATACCGAAGTCACCTTGCCGCGACGGCAGGCTTTCTCCAGCGCCTTGCGATCCACCACTGGCACCCCGGCCAGCAAGGTGCCCTGCTTGTTATAGGCATCATCCACCACCATAGCGGCGAACATTTCTGCACTGGACTGCAGGCCAGCCACCAGTTGGGCACCGGCACCACCGGCACCAAACACAGCCACAGGCTGGCGATTCAAGGCTCCACCCAGCACATATACCAGGAAACGCCGCATCACGAAACGACTGCCACCCAGGTACAACAGCGCAAGCATGCCCCAGATCAGAAACACCGAGCGGGGTACCGCAGCATCCGGAATCATGTAAGACGCCGCAGCCAGCACCACCACAGAGGAAAATACCCCCGTCATCATGGACCAGGCCACTTCCGCGCCCAGGTAACGCACGATGGACTTGTAGAACCCTGCCATATACAGGGCCGGGATCAACACCAACGGCGCAGCCAGGAAAATCCAGAGGTCATGAATCGGCGGAGTAAACGAATTGAAACGCAACGAAAACGCCAACCAGACCAGCAGCGGCGCGGCCAATACATCTGCAGTAAGCATCACTGCACGCTTTGACCGGCGAGAGAGGGAGATCAGTCTGTAAACCGAGGGGTACAGTATTGTAGAAGGCATCGGGTCCATCCATGTGACCAAGCTGGCCAGCGTCAGCGCAAAAGTCTAACCGATCAAATGTGACAGAACGCACATCCCAGAATCGGGCCAGCATTATAAGCGCTTTTTAGCATTATCCAATGGTCATTCGTCTTATGAATACAATTCACAACAAGTATTCGACACTTACTATAGTCACTTCAAGCCAACCGGGTCTGCAGGGACGCCAGCAACTCCGCCGTATTTTGCGATTGATTACAAAGCAGCCAGCCCAACCTCCAACCGCCATGTCAGCAAAAACCTACAAATGCTCCCGCCTTTCACCGACAGCCAACACATGCCAAAGCCACTACCCTAAGGCCTTCCACCTGTAGGAGCTTGCTTGCAAGCGAACCCCCACGATTGACCTTGCAAGCAAGTTCGGCTGCAAGCAGCCCCCTACCGCGATGCAATATACAAGGAACGGGACTCGGGACACCAAAATACAGCGCCCACCAAACCACCAACACATCAAACAACACACACCAAGGACCACCATGCCTCTCTACCGAGCCAGCTTCCGCCACACCTTCAGCAGCGGCGACACCGTAGAGCTCACCTCCAAACCCTACCCCGCCAACAGCTGGGAGCATGCGCGCCAACTGGCAGACGCCTTCGGCTACGAAGACGTCCGCATAGCCGTAGCCGATTACCCCCAACACGGCATACGCAAGGAATACCCCCTGCTAACAGTAGTGGAATGATCCCCTACAACCCCATAACTGTAGGAGCTTGCCTGCAAGCGAACCCGACAACCTTCCACAAAAACCCGCCACCGTGATTCACCCCCCACCCGGCACAGAACTGCGGCGCCCCTTGAGCAGACACCAACACCCCACAATCAGCCCCAGATACCCCGATAAGCCCCGCACATCCCGCAACATGGACTGACTTAGCCCAAACCCGACAAACCCCACGACAATCAACACACCACACAACGCCAAGGCCCTGGCTTGCTCATCGCCACCCCTGCGCCAATGTCGCCAGAACAACCACAACGGCACCCCATACAAGGCCATCAGCGACAACAGCCCCGGCACTCCCCGCCGGGCAAAGGTATCCACCAGATCACTATGCAACTGGTCATAACGGCTAATCCCTGAATGAAAGCGACCTTCCTCTACCCACGCATCACGCTGCGCCTCCAGCCGCCCTTCCCCCCAACCCAGCCCTGGCCGGAGCGTGATCAGCTGCCACCCCGCACGCCACATTTCCAGACGCACACCCAGAGATGACCCGGCATCGCCACCGGCATATTCCTGCAAATTCGCCACCCCCTGGCTAAGCCGCCCTTTCACTGGCACGCCAGGCATCAGCGACATTGCCAACAGCACCGCCACAAGAACAGCCACCAGCCCCACCATGCTTCCCCTACCCCCCCAGCGGGGGCGGGTTGCGTGAAACGCGAGCAGCAATATCAGCGCCAACACCGGGAAGACCACCCAGCCACCCCGGGTGCCGGAAAGCACCGATGCCAATAACCCGCCCACTGCCGCCAAAACAAACGCCAACCGCAACCACCAGCGAGCAGAAGGCAAGCACACCAATCCAGCCAACGACAACGCGCCCAGCAACAAGGCAAGATTCCCGAAGGGAATCGCGTTTATCCCGTTACCCACACGCCAACGCCCCAACCACCAATGCTCATAGGCCGCAATGCCACCTACCAGAAGGGCCCCGAACGCCACGCCCCACCACCAGAAACCAGGCCGTGGAGGCACCTGCCGCCAGGCCACCATCACCAACGCAGCCAGCACAGGCCACAACGGTAACCACAGCCCTTGATTACCCTCGCCCACCGGCCAGACGCCAGTGCGCCAAACATCACCGAGCCACACTGCGGCAAACACAAGCAACGCCAACAGAAAGGCACCATCCTCCCGATCCAGCCGCCACCGGCTATCGCGATTAACTATCCAGAAAAACACACAAAGCAAAGCCAGCCCCGAAGCCACCAACGGCAAGATGGCATAGGCGCCGTGGAACACCACCAACAGGGAAAGAAAAGAAAAAAGAAGGAAACTTGCCGAGAACCGGCACCACCGAATCACACCATCACCTCGCCCGGAGGCATCAACGCATCAGATCAGCAAAACCAACATACAGGACCAATCCCCTGTAGGAGCTATGCTTGCATGGCGAACAGCCCGCCACTCGCCATGCAAGCACGGGCCACGACGCCCCCTTCGGTCCGCACTTAACTGCGTACGTTACTGGGCCACGACCCACAAAAATCAAACAGCCTGCGCCATAACACCTCGAAGCACAGCACATGTCTTCTCAATCTCAGCCTCAGTCAATGTCGGATGAACCAGGAACATCAACGAAGACTCACCTAGTGCCTTCGCCACCGGCAACCGCTCTTTCGGCCCAAGCCCAAGATCAGTAAACGCCTTCTCCAGATACACCTCAGAGCAGGAACCAGAAAAACAAGGCACGCCTTCCGCCACAACAGCATTCATGATGCGATCCCGGTCCCAACCGTCAGCAAGCTTGGCCTCATCCACAAACACATAACACTTGTAGCCAGCATGGCCAATCTCAGCCGGCACAACGGGCACACGCAACCCCGGCAATGCTGCCGCCGTTTCCCAAATCGCCTGGCAATGTGCCTGGCGAGCAGCAGTCCATTCCGCCATACGTTGTAACTGAATGCGCCCAATGGCCGACTGCATTTCCGTTAGGCGCCAGTTAGTGCCCACCGACTCATGCAACCAGCGAAAACCGGGCGGATGATCACGCTCATACACCGCATCCCAGCTCTTGCCGTGATCCTTGAAGCTCCACATGCGCGACCACAGCTCACGATCATTACAGGTGACCATGCCACCCTCACCGCCGGTGCTCATGATCTTGTCCTGACAAAACGACCAGCAGCCCACATGGCCCAAACCACCCACTGGCTTACCTTTATAAGTCGCACCATGAGCCTGGGCACAATCTTCAATCACAAACAGCCCATGCTGTTCGGCCAGCGCCATCATGCCATCCATGTCACAAGGCCAACCAGCCAGATGCACACACACAATTGCCTTGGTGTTCGGGGTAATCACCGCAGCAACGGTGTCAGGAGTAATGTTCTGGGTATCCGCATCCACATCAGCAAACACCGGCGTAGCACCGGCATTAATCACTGACGTGGCAGACGCCAGGAAGGTACGCGGTGTCACCACCACTTCATCACCGGCACCAATACCCAGCCCCTGCAAGGCCAGATCCAGCGCCAGGGTGCCGTTGGCCACCGCAATGGCATACTCGGTACCGGCAAAGGTGGCAAATTCGCGTTCGAATTCACGCCCTTCCTGGCCAGTCCAGTAATTCACCTTGTTGGAAAGTAATACGCGAGAAACCGCATCGGCTTCTTCCGGGGTAAAGGAAGGCCAAGGGGAAAAGGGGCCGTTTAACATATGAGATGAATATTCCGTTCAGTATTTTGAAAATCCACTGGCAGGCCATAAGCAATAGCCATTGCCGTTACTAAAACCACACGCCAGTCGATTCCAGATGACAATTATCGTTGGCGGTACTTTTCTACCAACGCATCCTGCAACTCAACGCCAGACGTCTGACCGCGCGCAATACGAAGCATTTCTACTTTCGTAGCCGGTGAGACACAGGCACCAGCCATCGCCCAAGAGCCCACAGCTTGATCTACCTTGAAGGCAGTAACTTGATCACTTGATCTTTTCCGCACGGGATGGCTCCTGAATGATTCTCGAATCCAGTGTAGGCCGGGTGAGCTTAAACAGCACGAGCAGGCGTACCCACCACCGTCAAACCATCACCTATATCAGATACCACCGTGGCACCCGCCCCCACCGTCACCGACCGGCCAATGCTGATGCACTGCTTTACCTGACAGCCAATACCCAGCCAGCTTGATTCACCCACCCGGACTTCGCCACCCAGTGCGGCACCAGGGCATACATGGCTGTATTCACCAATAACGCAATCATGGTCCACGCAGGCACCGGTATTGATAATCGCCCCGCGCTCAATGCGAGCATCCACATTCACCACAGCGCCAGCGACTACCAGCACACCCTCGCCAATTCGGGCAAACTGACTAATCACCGCAGAAGGATCACACAGGCTCACCAGGGGCAGGTCATGGCTCAACAACCACTCACACCAGGTTCGACGATGCACCGCATTGCCAATAGCCACAAAATAGCCATCACAATGAACATCAACGGCAGAAGCAGGTTCACCAACCACAGACCAGTGGCTGATGTCATAAGCGCCACTGGAAGCAAGGCCATCAAAAAAAATCACCTCTTCCCAGCCGCAACGCAGCGCGGTCTCCGCCGCCACCTTACCGTGGCCACCCGCACCAATAATGCCAAGTCGCCTAGTCACGGGAAGGACTCCCGGTAAACCGTGTCATCGTCGCTTCCCCGTCCTGGCTAATGCCATCGCGCTTCACCACCTTCCACACAGTGAGAAACAGAATCTTGATATCCAGCCACAGGGTACGGTTTTCCACATACCACACATCCAGCTCGAATTTTTCTTCCCAGCTCAAGGCATTACGGCCATTGATCTGCGCCCAGCCGGTGATGCCAGGACGCACCTCATGGCGGCGCGACTGGCGCTCAGAATACAAAGGCAGATATTCCATCAGCAAGGGGCGTGGGCCAACCAAACTCATGTCACCCTTGAGCACATTCCAGAGTTCAGGAAGTTCATCAAGGCTGGTGGAACGCAGGAACTGGCCAAAGGGGGTCAGGCGCTCACTATCTGGCAGCAACTCACCATCGGCACCACGTTCATCAGTCATGGTGCGAAATTTGACCATCTGGAAAGGCTTACCCGCCTTACCCGGTCGCACCTGGCGAAAGCAAACCGGAGAGCCATGCTTGCGACGCACGAACCAGGCCAGTATCAAAATCACAGGTGCCAGTAGAAGCAGCCCCGCACCCGCCCCCACAATATCCACCAACCGCTTCACTGGCGCGGTTACGGGCAAGGTGGAAGAGTTTGCTAGTACCTCGACAAAGCGGCTACCAAGGACATCACGGTCAAATTCACGATGCGCCAACTGACTTGCCGCCTTACCCATGCGTTTCAGCTCATCCCGGTTATCCGCCGCCGCCTCAAGCGCATCGGCAAACTGTTCAGCGGAATCCGCGTCCACAGCATAGCCACAGCCGGATTCCTTGATCATCCCGGCCAGCCAACCGGGGTAATTATTCAGCACCGGCAAACCGGCTGAAATGTAGTCAAAAAACTTGTTTGGCGATGTACCAAAATAAAAGGCAGGCACATTCGCCAGGGATTGAATGCCCAAATCTGCTGCCTTCATCAAACCAGCCAAACGTTGCTTGTTAACCGGATCGTGAAAAATCACATTATCCAGCTCTTGCTCAGCTGCACGCTCCATGAGCTGCGGTTTGAGTTTTCCATCACCCACCAGTGCAATCTTGATATCATCACGGCCACGCTCTTTGAGAAGTTGCGCAGCATCCAGCACCGCGTCCAGCCCATTGGCCATACCATGGGTACCGGTGAACACCGCCAGCAGATCAGTAGCAGTGACCCCTTCCGGCCTCCAGACGTCCACATCCTGTTCGAAGATAGAGAAGTCACAGCCATTGGGCACCATGGCAATCTGATCACTGGGCACACCACAGCGCTGAATACCTTGGACAATACCCGGAGACAATCCAATCACCCGGTGCGCAGAGCGGTAGCTAACCCACTCAAGAACACCCATCGCCCAGAGCACTACAGGGTTGGTAATCACCCCCATTTCACGAGGCAATTCAGGCCAGAGATCACGCACCTCGAAAACGAAGGGCTTACCCCGCAGCCAGCGAGCAAATATTCCAGGAATACCCGCCGTTAAGGGTGTCGTCGTGGCAAACAGCACATCGTAGCGGTGTGTCAGTGCCACCCCTACACTACGAAGGGCAAATAGCAGGAACAGCAGGGCTCGCTTGATAAAGCCATCCGCGTTGGAATAGGCAAGATCGAACTCAATCACTCCGATACCGTCAACCCGCCCCTCGCGCCGCCCACGACGAAAATCGCCGTTCAAGCCCGTATTGCCTCCTCCATAAGAGCCACACACCATCGTGACCTCATGCCCTTGGGCAACCAATCGCCGCGCCATCTCATAGGAACGAATCCCTGTAGATCCCTTAGGGGTAGAAAAATGCTGGTGAAAATACAAAACCCGCATATCAGTATCTCAATTCCGTTGTCAGCCTGCCGGCCTGTTCCATTTCAATTTCCAGAACCGGTAGAGGGGTCTTTTGGGAGTAGTAACGGGACTCCCAACCCTCAACAAGTTCACAGCGCTTGAGCGGCTGATCTGCTTCAACATGAATACGTACGCCGCAGCCTACAAGCCAGTCATCCTTCCAGTGCCATTCACCCGGAGCCAGGCGCCAACGCAAAACCGCAGACTTTTCAAAGCCCTTTATGTCATCAGTAACTCTAAGTGCACTGCCCGACAAGGCCAGTCCCCGCTGGTGATACGCACCTTTCCAGTCCCGATAGCCTGCCGCCATTGTCTGAAAGCCGTCTTTCTCACCCAGAGCCGACACCCCTCGCCCCTTAGGCCAGGCGCCAAATAGAAAACGGCTTAGCCGTGGCATGGCATCCCGACCATCAAACTGAACTGTATTGTGTGCCTGAGAGCCGGGAAAGTAGCTCTGCCAGGGCTCATCACAGTTATAACTGTAAGAGCCTGCATCCCTTAGCACATTCAGGCCATCCAGCCAGAAGTCCACATGCAGCAAATCAGACTGGCCTGGGCGAAAGCGAAACCGGGGGTAGCGGAAAAGCAGCATGGCCTGGTTTTCATGCGACACAGCTTCACGCAACACCGCAAAACCGCCCAGGTCATACCGACATGAACGCCGGTAATCGACGCTTGTAGCAGGTAACGGCACTCGCAGCAGTTGCAGTGGCTCGTCCCAGGGCCCGGAATCCTGATACGCCCGCTTGCCAGCAAACAGCACCGAAGCCAACTGAACAGAGGGGCGAACATCCCGGTAATCCGTCTCTGCCAGAGGCAACAGCCTCGCCCCATCATTGGCTCCCAGATTCGGAGTGTCACCACCATCAGGCGACACCATATTACCCAGCCAGGCGGTAGCCGCCTGCAAGCGCCTCACCAGTTCAGCTGAAAAATCAGGCAGCGCCAGTTCCTTGCGCCAAAGCTCGGCCATTGAGTAACTATCCAGCATCACACGATGATAATTCAGGGAGTACTGGCTGAAGCAGCCATCCGTTTCGATCAATCGTCTCGCACGGTTTTCCAACCACTTGCGCCCAAGATTCATCCAGTGTCGGGCTTCGCCATCCCCGCTGCTATTAGCGCACATCAGCCAGCTGCCACCGATAAACAGCGCAGCGGCCTCTGAGGTGCCATGATTGTTATCCTGCGCGATAGCGTACTGAATCGTTGGCGCAATACGCTGCAAGTGCACTCGAACAAGTTCCAGCAGCCCTTCTTGGGGCTCAGTCACCTGTCCCAGTAAATGGGCCGCCATGGCGAGATGCATCACGCGAATCGAGGCTTCCTGACCGCACTTCCAGTTAGCCCCCATATAGGGAGGGTTCTTTTCAGACCAGTCCGCCAGCCATGCATTCAACTGGCTGAGCGCCTGGCCATCCCCCGCCAACGACTGTTTGGCAAAGCCCAATACCCAATCGAAACGTGAAGCCTCCCAAATCCCCTTGATATCCCCCAGCCCATCGATAAAGTCCGGCATCTGCCACCAGGGCAGGCACGGCACTTCTTGCTCGGTAATGACACTTTTGTGCCACAGGGGAATACCGGATTCAGATGGAAAGTTTGTATCAAGACCAAATGGCTTTGTCGTAAACAACAATTTGCTTGCCGAAGAGTCTACCGCGCCAGCCACAAAAAATGGCCCCGCTGGGGACTGCGCAACCAAAGTCCGGACCGGATTCACACCAAACCTGACACCCAGCCGATAGTACAGGGCACGGCCAATATTGACCGGCCCCAAACGCCAAGCGGTGATCAGTTTTAAAAGCACAGGGTTCATTGATTGCGCAGCTGCTCAACCGCATCCAGCGTGGCCGCAGCCACCTCAAACAGCTCACCGGCCGGAATGGGCGCAGGCCCACCCGCTTCAATGGCAGACAGGAACGCCGCAGCGCAGGCGGATTGCCCCTTGTCCTGACGCCACAGATTCATTTTCTTGAACCCGGCCCAACCGTACCCGCGCAGCTTGCGGAAATTATCCAACTGGAGCACTTTGCCGCCCGCAAACACTTCTACCCGCTCCTTGGGGAAGCTGGCAGCGCCATTGGCAAGATAGTGAATGGTGCCAAAGGAACCATCTGCGAACCCGAGTGTGATAGCCGCCTTGTCTTCAGTAATCGCCACGCCAGGCGCATCTCCCATACGACGCGCCTGCACTGAAACAATCTCTGAGCCTGCCAGATAACGCATCAGATCAATAAAGTGGCAAGCCTCACCAATAATACGACCGCCCCCAACTTCGGCATCCTGAGTCCAGTGGTCCGCAGGAATGGCCCCGGCATTCATCGTCATGATGAAGGACTTGGGCTCTGAAATAGGCGATAACAGCGACTTCATCTTCTGAACCTGGGGAGAAAAGCGCCGGTTAAACCCGACCATGAGCATGGCAGGCTTCGCACCCTCATCACGATAAGCCTGCTCAACCTTATCCAGGTCATCACGAGTCACTGCCAGAGGCTTTTCGACAAATACATGCTTGCCTGCTTCCAGCGCCGACACCACAAACCCCGCATGGGAATTGTGCCGTGTCACAATAGCAACGGTATTAATCTCAGGGTTCTCCAGCATGGCCTGCGTGTCTGTAGTGGCCTCGATAAAACCGGCCTTCTCGCCATGGATCACACCATTCACGCCACCAGAGGTAGAAATGGTATGCAACTGGGCACCGGCGGCCTTGAAGGCAGGAATCAACATCCGCGATGCATAATTACCCGCACCGATAAACCCGATCACCGGCCTGGCCGGGTCAATCTTCACATCCGCCGCAAGCGACACTGAGCGAATGTGGCGGCTCTCCGGAGCGCTGCTGTAATTGAGGATAATGCCAAGCGCAGATTTGTCAGCGGTAAGCTGGTCATAAGCCTTGGGCGCATCTTCAAACTCGAAGCGGTGGGTAATCAGCGGCTTAACATCCAGCTGACCTGAGGCCATCATGTCCAGTACGGCCTCGAAATTACGCTGCTCGGTCCAGCGCACAAAACCTAACGGGTAGTCATTTCCCTGCTCTTCATAGGAAGGATCATAACGGCCTGGCCCATAGGAGCAGGACACCTGGAAGGACAATTCCTTCTCGTAAAAATCCGCCCGGTTCAATTCAAGGCCCGTCACCCCTACCAGGATAATACGCCCACGCTTGCGGCTCATCCGCGCAGCCTGAATCACCGGATCACTAACCTTGGTAGACGCAGTGATAATCACTCCATCCACACCATTGCCACGGCTGAATGCCATACCTGCTTCTACAGGGTCCTGCCCTTTGGCAGGGTTACAGATCTCAGCACCAAACTGTTTGGCCTGCGCCAGCTTGCTATCGTCAAAATCAATCGCCAGCACCCGGCAACCCTGGGCGCGAAGTAGCTGCACCGTAAGCAGGCCAATAAGACCAACCCCGGTCACCACAAACGACTCCCCAAGTGTGGGGTTTGCCAATCGAATACCCTGAAGGCCAATGCTCGCCACCACAGCAAACGATGCCTCTTCATTGCTCACAGAGTCCGGAATGCGGGCACAGAGGTTTTTGCTGACACGAACAACATCCGCATGCGGGCCATTGGAAACCACCCTGTCACCGGTCTTGAAGCCTTCGACACCCTTACCGATCTCGGCAACTGTTCCGACATTGCAGTAACCCAGCGGCAACGGCTGAGCCAGTTTGGATTTCACCGCATCAACCGTGGTCATCAGTCCATCCGTCTGGACCTTCTCGATAACCATTTTTACTTTTTCAGGCTGCTGTCTGGCTTTATCAAGGTAAGAAGCACGGCCGAAGTCCACGAGCATTCGCTCGGTACCAGCTGAGATAAGCGTGCACACAGTTGAAATAAGCATTGATTGGGTGGATACAATAGGGACTGGTGAAACGGCGAGCACAGTTCCACCCTTAGCAATATTTTGGAGAACTTGCTTCATGTTCTTTCCTTAATAATTCGTGCCGGCACACCCGCAACAACAACACCTGGTGGAACGCATTTGGCTACTACACTTCCAGCAGCAACAACTGAGCCTCTGCCTATTTCAACCCCGGGCAGAATTATGCAGTTTGCACCTACCCAAACATCCTCCGCTATTATTACCGGCTTCTTCTCGTGCCCAGATGAAAATATTTTATTTGGCATTGGTGGAATCTTATGATTGCTGGACAATATCTGTGTACCATAACCAATCAAAGTTCTGTCTCCAATAGAAACACCACCGTCAGTAGTTATAAGAACCCCCCTTGCAAGATCAACATCATCGCCAAGTGACAATTTACGGCCTGTAAAGATCCAGACCCCCGGATAATAAACCACGCGCCGCCCAACATTTGACCGCCACACAACTCGCAGATAACTAGACTTAATAAAATTAAGAACTCGGAACCTTGGAAGCAAAAACAACAAATATGAAAAAGTCTCAGCCAACACCACAAAAAAATATCTCATGGTTTCCCTCTATTCTCGTGACAACCAATAATATTCATATATTGAGAGTATTTACTTCCATCAACCCCAAGTTCTATCAACATCCTTAATCCTTCTTCAACCAAGCCACCAACAGATGATTCATCAGTAAAAACACCATGTATCTCTTGAGCTGCAGCATTAGGATTTTCAGGGTTTATATATGACGCCGCCTTTCGGCACGAAGCTAAAGCCCAGTCTGAATCCGTTACAAAAAGGGGCTTTTCAAAGAACCATGACTCAACCCAGTTATTACTAAAACTTTCAAGCAGAGACACGTTAATCATCGCATCACACTGACTAATTAAATCAGATATTTCCCCTTGATAGACAGGCCCAACATTGATCAGTCTTTCAGATACTTCGAACTTTGAAAACTCAGAATTAACAACACGAAGATAGTCAGAATCATGCGGCAAAGTGATAATCAATTTGTAGTCATCAAGAAGACTTAATTTGGAAAAAACTTTTGCAAGCAGATGAATCCTTTTATTTGGGTGCGGCCCAGAAAGATATAGAATCCGTTTCCCTGCCACACCTTCAAAGAAATTAGTTCCATTTGAATCAGAGGCAAGAAGATTACTGGGCTGCATTTTTACAACATGAACCATCCTTCCCCTAAAAACCCCCCCCAGGGCCTTGTCCTTCAAGAATTCTGTTTCCACTATGATCTCGTCAGATCGCCGACAAAAAGTGAGCCTAAAAAAATCCTGGATTTTTTTGACTAGGCGCTCCTTAAAAGGCAAAAAACCCCAAAAATCTACATCAAATTGGATAATATTCGAATAGGCAAAACCAGATACAGTTCTTGCCCCATAACTAAAAAATGGAGGAGGACCAAAAATTGTAAATATCAGTGAAGAACCTAAAAAAAACCGAAAATAAGCGCCATGAAAGAAGTGGAAAAGCAAAAAGCCAAGAATGCCCGGCCAGACAGCAAAAACCGCCAAACTGTTTTCTTCACAGTATCGATGAACATGACCTCCTCGAACGCAGACAACAACACTGCGAACATCATCATTAATCAGGGAAGACAAAAAGGAAAGTGCATTCTGAAGACCTCCTCCACTTTTAACAGAAAACATATTAACAACAAGCATCATCTTCCCCTATAAACAAAACTGTAAATACCGTAAAAAAACAAAAAGCCACAAACCATGAAGAATGGAGTAGAAATGCCTCTAGGCAAAAAAAATGAAATGGCAACAAGAAAGCATGCGATATACGCCCTGCCAGTCTTAGACAAGGCAGAACGAGAGTAGAACCTTGACCCAACAGCAAGGCCAAAACCAATCAAAATCGAAAAAGAAACGGCCCCCCAAAAACCAAAATCAGAGTACGAAACTCCATAATATCCAAAAGACGATGAATGAGTTTCAGACAGCGACCCATCATATGCACGGGGTAACCAATAACCAATCTGAGGTGGCTTCTCTCTCCAAAGCGAAGATGGAACCCAAAAAACACTAACAGCAAATAACGACGCCCCATATTTAAAGCTGTTATTTTCAAAATACGTAACCATTTTTTGAGATGAAACCAATATCCCTTCAGTTTTCAAAACCCCAAATGCATACTTATCATTATCATAATAAGAAACACCGAGGCTTTCTTCCCTATATGCAACCACATAGTTAGAGACCAGGATCCCAAAAATCAAAAAAATCACAATTTTGACAATTGATTTAGGAGCAGGATTTCGTAACCCCAAAAAACTATGCAAAAAAAACGGGGCTAACGAAAGAAGAATAGGGTACCGGTTACCTTGAAAGAAAAGTATTAGAGCAACACAGATGACAGCGAGATAACCACCCAACCTTTCTCGATGAGACACGTCAACTTTATTAATCAAAATAGACACATAAAATGGAATAGCAATTGCTAAAACAATTTGAAGACCACGACCTACAGAACCAACGTCCGAGTTCAATGCTACAAATTGCCTTCCATATTTAAATGTAGCTAAAGCCAACCCCCCGCCCACTATCATAAACACCGACAAGAGCAACAAAATGAACAAATAATAGAGCCGTATATTTCTCACGTAATAGGAAGACACGATATCCAGCTTCTGATCCGAAGACGAAAAACAATAAAAACCAATAGATACGGCCCAATACGAATATACAGTCAGTTCAACTGCCTGCTTATAATCCTCCAATCCTGAGGTCGAATCCCAAAAGATAACGTAATCAACAAAGAGGAAAAGAAAGCAGCCGAGCGAAAACGAATAGTAAAGAATCCCAGCTCTTTTGCTTAGCACCGCAAAGATAAAGGTAAGCAAAAAAACGCACACAACAAGTATCGGCAAATCTGAAACCGACATAAAATTAAATGCCAGCATCAACAACACAGAAATAATGAAATAAGCGAACTTAAACTTTATAGCTAGATTTTTTCTTAGATAGGAAGTACTTAACATGGGAGCTTGGCCAGTAAGGTTCAAAGTGACGACGATTGATCACAGAAAGATTCTCACCATCATTCCCTAAATAGTAATGATGATTATCCGAACTAAGAACATTCCCGTAACAACTCAAAGCAAGATCAATGGCTTTTTGTGATATATGTTTATACCCGCCGTAAGTCCAAGCAAAGTCATCACATTTCTTCTCAGATATAGATTCAACAGCTCTTTTGCAATGAACAATCTGATCCACCAAAAAATCATCATCATTGCTTAACAACAGAGCATGATCCATTGTATGCGCACCAATCACATGCCCCTGATCTGCCAACTTTCTGACTTGAGCGACTTCCATCGGCAGTTTTCCAGGCAAAAGAACCGCTCTTTCGGAAAATTCTTTTCTATAAGATTCACTACCTAGACAGAAGTTTGGGTTAATAAAAAAGCAACCTTTAATACCAAATTCATTAAGTACAGGAGCTATATATTCAGAGCAGTCATCGAACCCATCATCAAAAGTAAACGCCACTTTTGGAACATTGCAATTTACATCACCGCTCTTAATTAAAGAAACTGCTGCCTGGTAATCCAAAAACTCACAACATCCACTTAAACTTTCAAGCTGCCGACGAAAAACATTTTCTTTCAACCCTTCGCCCCGTCTATTGAGAAGGTGGCCAGCCAACAAGTGGACACCTGCAGAAGGCGTAGCAACTCCCCCTAGAGACGACAGAAGAGCATACCTGATCCCCTTTCTAAAATGTATCATAATCAACATACCTAATTCTTAAAGTGTTAAAATGGTCTGAAAAATTATTATCAAACCCCAAATAGCCGAAGTTTAAACTTTCAGAAACCTTGAATTTTGACTTAATAAAGTCAAACTCGTGACACCAACTAGACAGGTATGTTATCAGAGCGGGCCTCCCCGTTAAAAACGCCACCCAAAACACTTTATCAAAAAGCATTTTATATCCGGATTCTTCTTCCGCATTCATAAATCCAATATATATCTTTAGGCGATCCAGCTTTATAAGAATGGAGGCCCCGTTTGACTCATAAATATAGTACTTTTTTTTCTCAAAAGTCCTGTCTGGAAAAATCGCGAAGCAGTCTCCTTTAATTGCATTCGCTCTTCCAAATGTATCTTCAGCGATATCCCTGAACCCAGCAGCCTCGAGAACCGCGAGATCAATCATGCCGAATAAATCACCACCAAGCCCAAAGGGTAAACAAGGAACAACTCTAATTGCTTTTTTCATTTTAAATGGGAAGTTCCAGTTAAGCTTTCTTTTGAATCCAGGGTAAGAGCTTTCATTTGGGAACCCATAAACAAAATCAACACCTAACTCTCTCACTTTATCATATGTTTTAAGTGCCAACTTCGTGAACAAACCTTTTCCCTGAAAGTCCGGGTGAGTCATGGTATCTCCAGACTGTGCCGAAAAGAAAAATTTACCGTCAACTCTCAGATCACATAAAAAAACACCATAATATGCAGCGGCCTCCCCTCTTTCATTTTTTGCCAGATAGCCAACCGCCTTTAGATCCCCCTGAGAGTCGACATACATTGATTCAAATTCATCTTTATTTTTAGTCCATCCGTAAATTTCAAAGTGAAGCCTTCGAACCAGTTCCAAATCAGACAACGCCAGTGGAACAATATTCATCAGCCATCCTCCTAATTGCCAAAATCTGAAAAATCAAAAGAAGCAAAGACGACACTATAATTGCTGCATATAATCCTGTAACACCCAATCCATACCAAAGAAAAAAAACTGAGAACATGAAATATAAGCAGGCATAAAATGCTTGGAGTTTAATATTAACAGACGGATCATAGTTGGCGTTTATGTACTGCATCAATATTGTGTTGTTTCCAGCCAGCAGCGCGCAAACGAACGGCATTGCCACCACCTTCTCATCTAAACAAAGCAATGATATATCGGAACACGAAAACATCTGACCCAAAAACCAATACCCAAAAACGGAAGCGGCAACCACGATTATTGAAAACAGAACGTACGCACCCACTCGGCTCAAACCCTTTCCAGCAAAACTCTTAAGCATCACAGGCTGCAAACTTGCTACGCAAAAAATTGTTGCCACATATAACTGAAATGAAAGATTAAATGAGCCTACATCGTTCACACCAGAATAAAGAGCCAGCATCGTTAAACATAAAAAATGCACCGGCGCCCCCATCAAAGACAACGTTGCATACTTTGCGCTCACATTTGAAACCCAACGAAAACCAACCGCCTTACCCCCTTCATTACTTAATACACTTAAAAGAGATAGCCAAGCAGGGGCCTGAACCAAATAAAAAACAACCAAAAAGACAAACGCATTTTCATGATTAAGCTTGAGCAACCCGAAAGCAAGGACAATAAGGAGCAGAACAAAAAGCAATACAGCTGCGCTCGATGACAGCAGCGCAAACTTATATCGCCCCAAATACAACGAGACAAACTGTCCAGAATAAGACAGCATAGCTAAAACTGAAGAAAGACTAACAATTAATATTAAATTGACTGGATACCCAGCCCAAAATGTAATCAGAACAGATAATGTAAACGCCAGCCCTCCCCAAAAAATAACAAGCGGCGCAACCAGTTTTTTACTTTTATTTTCAGAGCCTAACTTCCCCCACGTCTGTCCTATAGCATAACTAATAAAGGTTGCGAGGGTAACAATCATGCTAAACCCGTAGCTAAACAATCCAAAACCTTCCTCTGACATATGTTTAGCAAATACAACAACCATCAGCATAGAGGAAAGTTTTATTCCGGCGGAGGAGAGTATTGATGAAAATGCTTGAACGCTCATATCAGCTCTTAAATGAAACTACTTTACACCCTCTGATCGACAAACTTTCTATTTTTTCTTTGTACCCCTTATGCATCACCAAAAAAACATGCATTAGCCTACATTCTTGGTCTTCTTGTGCAACATACGCATCAAGACCGTGGTGAGCCAACTCTTCGAGCTTTACATTTTCATCGTGGACATAAACCTTACTCAAAGAACTGCTAAGCTTTTTAGCAATCCCCAAAGCCGGACTTTCCCTGCAGTCATCTATATTTTCTTTAAAGGTAATACCATAGATTACTATACCCATATCATCGCAACATTCCTGAGAAAAAATCTCATACTCTTCTTTTATTTTTTTCAGCACCCAATCTGGCTTTGCGTCATTGACTTCACGAGCACTATTAATCAGTTTTGCCTGCTCTGGCGTCTCACTAACAATAAACCACGGATCCACAGCAATGCAGTGGCCACCCACACCTGGACCAGGCTGCAAAATATTCACCCTTGGGTGCCTATTAGCCAATGAAATCAGCTCCCAGACATTGATATCGACCTTATCGCAAATCATGGAAAGCTCATTGGCAAAAGCGATATTCACATCCCGAAAGGCATTTTCCGTCAGCTTTGCCATTTCTGCAGTGCGTGCAGTGGTCAACAAGCACTCCCCGCGAACAAAGGTTTTATACAGTTCACAGGCCGCTTCAGAGCATTTATTCGTCATGCCACCAATAATGCGGTCATTTTCGATCAGCTCATGCATGACATGGCCGGGTAGGACCCGCTCCGGACAATGCGCGATACGAATATCGGAATCTTCGCCAGCCTGTTGCGGGAAGCTGAGGTCTGTTCTGGCCTGGGCTAACCACCCTGCCATTTTTTCCGTGGCACCGACGGGTGAGGTAGATTCGAGGATGACCAGATCGCCTTTTTTCAGCACTGGCGCGATGGAATCTGCTGCCGCCTGGATATAGCTCAAATCCGGGGTTGGGATTGCGCCCGCCTCTTCACCCTTCTTGAAGGGTGTGGGCACAGCAACCAAAAAAGCATCAGCCGGCTCTGGGCGGGTTGTAGCCCGCAGGTTGCCCTCTTTAACGGCAGCATGAACAGCGATATCCAGCTCGGGCTCTACAATGTGGATTTCACCACGATTGATGGTATCTACCGCATGCTGGTTAATATCCACGCCAATGACATTTTTGCGCCGGCCAGCGAATGCTGCCGCTGTTGGCAAACCAATGTATCCCAATCCCACAACACAAATCGTTTCAAACTGCATTTTGTCTATCCTGTTTATTCGTACCTGGCTTTCAGCCTGGTTAGCTCGCGAGAATGTCTGCTATTCGCTGTGATGCCTTGCCATCGCCATAGGGGTTGTGCGCCCGGCTCATGGCTTCCCAGGCATCGGCGTTGTCCATGAGGGTGCTGACGGCATCGACAATGGCATTCGTTTCCGTACCCACCAGTTTGACGGTACCCGCTGACACCGCCTCAGGCCTTTCGGTTGTGTCTCGCATGACCAGCACCGGCTTGCCCAGAGACGGGGCTTCCTCCTGAATGCCCCCGGAATCCGTGAGGATGATGTGGGCGCGGCTCATGAGTGACACAAATGGCAGGTAGTCCTGTGGGGGAATTAGGTGCACATTACTCAGGCCTGTGAGGATGCGGTTTACCGGCTCCTGCACATTAGGGTTCAGGTGAACGGGGTACACCACTTCCACATCTGGGTAACGCTTGGCCAGTTCGGCAATGGCATGACAAATTCTCTCGAAGCCACCACCAAAGCTTTCTCGGCGGTGACCTGTTACCAGCACCATTTTGCGTGATAAGCCATAGGGTAACGCCGTTTCGAGACGGGATTTTAATTCCGTATCGGCCTCAATCTGGTCGCGCACCATCAACAGGGCATCGATAACCGTATTCCCGGTAATGTGAACCGCGCTATCGCTGATACTCTCCTTGAGGAGAGAGTTACGTGAGGTGTCCGTAGGCGCAAAATGATAGGCCGCCAGTACGCCAGTAAGTTTTCGGTTGGCTTCTTCAGGCCAGGGGGAATACAGATTGCCCGTCCGCAAGCCTGCCTCAACATGCCCTACCGGAATCTGTTCATAAAATGCCGCCAGTGAGGCCGCAAACGTCGTTGCCGTATCCCCATGAACAAGAACGACATCCGGCTTTTCCTGGCGCAGCACCTCTCGCAAGCCCAGCATGATCCGTGAAGTAATGTCATACAGGTCTTGCCCGGGTGCCATGATGTTCAAATCATGGTCCGGCTTGATGTCAAAAAGCGCCAGCACTTGATCCAGCATTTCCCGATGCTGGGCTGTTACGCAGACTTTCCCTTCCAGTGCCGGATGTGCCTCAATCGCTTTTACCACCGGTGCCATCTTGATGGCTTCCGGGCGAGTGCCAAAGATACTTAAAACCTTTTTATTCATGTTTCCTTACCGGTTGTCAGGTTTTTCGGGGCAGGGTTTCAAGAGCCCCTTCGTCTCTCAAGCGAGGCTCCTACGGTGGGTCGCTGGCTTCCACCGTCTTGGCAACACCCAGTTAATCGCTGCTACTTCCATATTCATAAGCGTAGTAGCCGTATTCGTTGGAGGCGCGGCGTTCCATGCAGTTGAGGATGGCACCCTTGATTTCCACCTTGTTCTGGGCGAATCGCGTGAGGGTGATATCCACTTCTTTCACGCTATTGACGCCGTAGCGAGTGACGATAAGGCTGCTGCCGGCCAGCTGGCCGACGATGGCGGCATCTGTGACAGCCAGGATGGGCGGCGTATCCACCAATACCAGATCGTATTCGCTACTCAATGTATCCATTAATTGTTTCAGGCGATCGTGCATCAGCAGCTCGGAGGGATTAGGCGGCACCTGCCCTCGGGAGATAAACGTCAAGTTAGCCGTGGAGGTTTCCTGAGTGATGTCTTTTAACTGCGCCTGGCCGGACAGGTAGCTGGATAGCCCGGTTTCATTGGCACCACCAAAATAGCGGTGCATGTGGCCTTTGCGCAGATCGGCATCAATCACAACCACTCGCTGGCCCGCCTGTGCCAATACGGCAGCCAAGTTGGCAGAGATAAAGCTCTTGCCCACACCGGGGCTGGGGCCGGAGATCATCAGTACTTTATTGGTAGATTCCAGCATGGCGAAGTGCAGGCTGGTGCGAAGGCTACGCAGGGCTTCCACGGCCAGGTCTTCCGGGGAGGTGGCTGCCAGCAGCGGCACCGTTTTGGATACCTGCTTGCGCTTGCGACCAAGGTTGGCCAGGCGATCCGTTTTGCTCTGGACTTGGGATACGGGAACAGCGGCGTACACGGAAACGCCCTGCTCTTCCAGCTGCTCGGGGCTTTCGATGCCTTTATTGAAAGCGGCTTTGAGCAACACGAACCCAACGGATGCCATTGCTCCCAGCATGGCAGCCAGGATAGCGATGAGTGGTTTTTTCGGTTTCACCGCCGCCGGCTGCACCATGGCTTGATCGATAATGCGCACGCTGCCTACGGTGCCGGCCTTCATGATGCGTAGTTCCTGCACTTTGTTGAGCAGGCCCACATAGATTTCCTGATTGACTTCCACATCGCGCATGAGGCGCAGGACTTCTTGCTGGGTTTCTGGCAGGGCTTTGATCTGTTTGTTGAGCTCTTCTTTTTCCTGCATCAAGGAGCCGCGCTGCTGGATCAAGGTGCGGTACGCGGGGTGCTCCTGGGTGAAGCGGGCGGATACTTCGCTTTCTTTTATTTTTAGTTCGTTGATCTTGGCCTCGATGGCCACCAGGCGCTCCAGTACGGACTGGGTTTCCAGGGAGAGGTCTACCGATTCGCTTTTCAGGCGGTAGGCGTTCAGCTTTTCTTCCGCACTGGTGAGCTTTTCCTTGATTTCCGGCAGTTGCTCATCGAGAAAATCCAGGCTGTTTTGTGCTTCGGCGGACATGCGCTTGATGTTCTGCAGCAAGTAATTTTCGCTGATGCTGTCGAGAACGGTACGGATGCGGATTTTGTGGGGGCCGGTTATGGCCATGGCGATAATTCCCGTGGCTTTGCCCTGCTCGCTTACTGACAAGCGGCCACGTAGTTGATTCACCGCATCGGCTCTGGACTGTTTCACCAGAGAAAGCGGCTCGCCCCCGTATTCCCACTCACCCAGCTCCAGCTGGATACGCCCATCTTCACTTTTGATTGGTTCACCAACAGGCGCGCTGCCGACTTTCTGGTCTTCCAGATACAGGGTTGGCTGGCCATTTTCTTCCAGTAAGGTGAAGGCTTCGCCTTTGAGAGTATCCGGTACCCGGAAGTTTTTTATGGTGACAAAGGTTTCACTGTCGCGGTAACCGGCAAACAGGGGCTTGGCAACAAATTCCGGTGCCGGATCCGGTGCGCCCAGGCCTCCGATCAATGGCAGACGATCCGGCTGGATGAGGATATCCATCTGCAATTGGTCGATTACATCGCCAAGCACCATGCGCGAGCGAATGATCTGGATTTCGGCATCGGCGGAGGATTCTTCGGTGAACAGCTCGTTGAGCTCGGAAAAGCCGGGCACGCCGCCCTGTTTGTCTTCCACTTGCAGCAAGGCATCGGCTTTATAGATGGGGGTTGCCAGCACCCCATAGGCTACCCCCAGGAACAGGGCAATCAGGGTTGTGCCGATAATCAGCCAGCGGTGATCCAGCAGCAAGCCGGAGAGCTTCTGGAGATCGATTTCGTCGGCCATGCTGGAGGATTGTGGCTGGCGATTTGAGGTGCTTGTGTTTTCTGTCATGTGTTTTGTTGCCCTGTTCACCGTGGTGTCATCTCGCCTTGGCGAGGGTTGGGCGGAAATGTGGATGGTATTTCTGCCCAAAGGGTGTTTCTTTTTGCTGTGAGAGCCTGGTCGCAGGTATTAAGGTCGGCTGACCCTGCCAGGCCGTTTTCGCCATGCAAGCATGGGCTCCCACAGTGTTTCTTTACAGTTTTGCGGCCCAGGCCTTGGTGGCTTCCCGCATCATCGGGTAGATCCGCTCGAAGGCGTCCCGGCCTCTTTTGTAGGGGTCGGGGATGTCGTGGCCGCCGTTCCAGTGGCTGAGCAGGAAGGTTTTGCCACTGGCTTCCGGGAAGGCCCGGCTGAGCCGTTCTTTCTGCCGGCTTTCCATGACCAGAATCAGGTCGCTGTCGCGGCAAAGTTCGCTATCCAGTTTGCGGGCGGTATGGGGTCCGCACTCCAGGCCATTTTCTTCTGCTACCGCCTGGGCGGTGGGTTCCATCTCATTGCCGACCAGGCCCACCAGGCCGGCCGACGATACGGTTTTGCCTGGCTTCAATTCATGCAACATGGCCGCCACCGTGGGACTACGGCAGATATTGCCGTCGCAGACGATGAGCACTCGTTCAAACATCAGTCGCTCAGCACCTCAGCCCGGTCTGCCGCCAGCACCCCGAAGTAAACCGTTTGTACGGTTGGCAGAATATTGCGAATCACACGGTTCCAGCGAGCGAGCGGCGCCGCTGTCACATAGACGATATCGCGGCTTTGCAGCTTGAAGCTGTCTGCCAGAATCAGGGCTGTCGCATCCTTGGCGTTCAGTTGATAGAGATCGACCAGGTGATCGCTGCCTTCCGGGGCACGGCGCAGTACAAAGATGCCCGAGGCATCTGCGGTATCCTGCAGGTACCCCCCGGAGGTGGATAACGCTTCTGCCAGGCTCAGGCCATTGCGGGTCATGGGTACCGGGCGAGCATCCTTCACTTCACCCATGACAAAGACCTTGTTGTCGTCGTTGCGGCCCACATGGACCACATCGCCAGGCCGCAGCAGTACGTTGTGGGAAGGGTTGCCTTCCTGGTAGAGGGCACGCAGTGACAAGCTGTATTCCTGGCCATCCCGGGTGAGGGACACATCGGTCCAGTCGGAGAACTCGGTGAGACCACCGGAGGCGTTCACTGCATCCAGCAGGCGCAGGGGCACATTGGTGACCGGGTAAGCGCCGGGCTGCTTCACTTCGCCGGAGACATAGACTTTCTGGCTACGGAAGGCGGCGATGGTCACATCCACCTGCGGATCTTCGATGTATTCGGCGATACGCTCGGCGATCAGGTCACGAATTTCCGTGACTCGCAGGCCCACCACTTTGATCTTGCCCACGTAGGGATAAAAGATGGTGCCATCGTTATGCACCCAGTTGCCGGATTCCGAGGGGCTGCGCATGGAGCCGGCGGGAATGGTGAGCTCCGGGTGGTCCCAGACGGTGATCTGCAGCACGTCGCCCAGGCCGACCACGTAGTCGTAGTCTTCCGGCTCTTCGAGGAGGGTGTCAGCGGGCTGGCTTGGCTGTTCCTCTGGGGTCTGGAGTATCCGGGTGTTGATGTTATGCACTTTCACCACGTCCGGCAGGGATTCGGCCTCTTCATTGCCTTCATCCTCTTCCAGGAACCAGCCTGGCGTGGTGGAGATGTGGGAACCGGGTACGATTGTGCAGCCGGACAGTGTCGCCAACAGAATGGCGATCAGCAGCTTGCTTCGGTGTGTTGTCATTGTTGCCTGCATGCTTCTCTCTTACCCGTTTCTTTTACCAACTGATGGGCCGGGTCCACTGGAGACCGGCGGTAAAGCGCTCACGTTCTTCGAAGACCGTTTCCACCGGTTCATCGGTGGCGGACAGCAGCCAGTCCAGGCGCCCCCCCAGCATAGGCATGGGGTGCTGAATGCGCAGCTCGGCGAGGGAAATATCCTGCTCCTCGACAGACTGCAAGATGGCGGCACCGTCTTCGGTGATGACTGCACGTATTGTGCCGTCCTGATTCAGGGTGGCGCGGGACAGATTCAGCCCAACGGTGACACCGTTACGGAAATATTGCTGTAGGCCGAGTGTGACGGCCCGGGCATCCCCTTCCCAAGTAGTGGCCATATTACGGCCATAATGGCGAAAACCGGAACGATAGGTGCCGTGTTCATAGGCCACATTGTGGCGGCGCTCACTGAGCCAGCTGCCGGCCACAGTTTCCGTGGCTTCCAGGAAAAAGCGCTGGGACCCCTGCCCGAGGCCGGTGACCATATCCAGGCCGGCCAGGGAGGAGAATTTGGAGGGCAGGCCGCCGGCTTCGTCTTCGCCCATGAACTGGCCATAGAGGCCAACGGGCACATCACCCGGGGTCAGGGAAAGACGAAAATCGAGACCGGCAATCTGGTTGCTGGGGTCCTGGCCCTCTTTGAGGCCGGAGGTCTGGCCATTATCACGGCCGATAACGGCGTTCCAGAAGGCATCCAGATCCTGCGGGCGCCCTTCCCCGCCCCACTGGGCCAGGCGGGTCAGGCCGATTTGCAGGGAGTCCAGCGGATTGAATACGAAGCGAGCGCCGAGCAGGCGCGCTTTCGGTACGGCGCGGTCTTTTTCCAGCTGGCCGCCGATAACCTGGAGATCCCATGGGCCGATCCAGCTTAACCAGGGGCTTTCCGGTGCCAGCGGCATGTGCCGGGAAATCCACAGCCCGGGTACCGGGCGGGCGTTGTTGGACAGGGCCAGGGAGCTCTGCCAGCCCGGGCCCCACCAGCGGTCGATGGCGCCGACGCCAACTTGCCAATTGCCGACGATGCCGGCCAGGTAGGTGTCGTCGAAGCGCAGGTGGGTATCGTCACGCTCGCCATCCACGTAGCCCACCGCCAGGTTGGCGGCCCAGTGCTCACCCATGCTGTAGAGGGCTATCTGGCTGGTGGCTTCGTCTTCTACCTGGGAAGAAAAACTGGTGTAAAGCGGCTCCTGAGTCGCGCCACCCAATGTGAGCTGGGCGCCGGTAGTGGCCTGGCGAGTGGCTTCAAGGGCTTTTTGCAGATAGGCGGAGTGCTGGTTTTTGCAGGCACTGGCCTGATCAGGGGATTGTTGTGCCAGGGCAAGGCGGTAGCCTTTCATCAGGGCTGCCCAGCTGATGGGCCAGCTGAGGGTGACACCCTTCAGGCAGCCCTGGCTTTGCAGGGCTTCAATGTGGTGGCGCGCCGTGAGATCGCCGGCCGGCACCCAGGGAGTGGCCGCCTGGGAAGATGCGCTGAGGCCGATGCACAGGGCTCCGAGCCACCGAATTAGGGAGTGAGATAACCGCACTAGGACGTCCTATCCTTCTTGTGGTGCATAACAAGAGGCGCATTATGCGTGCTTAATCTTGTCAGCTATATGACAAGGGGCCGCATTTTACAGTTTGTTTACGGGAATGCGAACGGTTTACGACGACGCTTGAAAAGAATTCAGGCGGATGACTGAGGCGGGCCTGTGAATACTAGCTTAGGGGGTTTTCAGGGGGTAAGCGGCTTGTCTGACAAAGCGGGGGAAGCAGTGCCTACACTGGGGCTTGCCTGGGACTCTTGGGGTTTCAAGCATCGCGAAGGGGGTGCCGGTGAGGCTCTGCCAGCGTCTTCGCGATGCAAGCATCGCTTCCCACAAAAAGCGCCATATTGGTCACCGTCTGGACTGACGAGGGATGCTCTTGTGGGAAGGGAGCGCAGCGGAGTAACGCCCGCAGGGAGGACCGAGGGGTGGGCGCAGCGAATAACCGATGTTCACGTCGCGAAGGGGTGTGCCAGCGTCTTCGCGATGCAAGCATCGCTTCCCACAAAGGATCGCGCGAAGGGACGTTTAAAGCTTGCTTAGGGCTTCCCGGATCGGGGTTGGGCCGGCGATGACGTCGAACTCCCGGTTGCCCAGCTCGGCTCGAGCGGTCTCAGAAAGCACTTTCGCCACATCTTCGCGGGATATATCGCCAAAATCCTTCAGCTTCTCTGCAATTTCCACTTTCTCCAGGGGCGGTTCTTCAGTGAGCCGGCCCGGGCGGACGATGGTGTAGTTGAGCCCGCTGGCTCGTAGATGATCGTCAGCTTTGCCCTTGGCGGCAAAGTAATGGCGCAGTTTTTCCGGGCCGGATGCCGGGTCGTCGGCGCGCATGGAGCTGACCATGATAAAGCGCCCTACTCCTTGCTCTTTGGCTTGGTCGATCAGACTGATGGCTCCGTTCTGGTCCACGTCGATGGTTTTCTCGGGGCCGGTGTGGGGGCCGGAGCCGGCGGTGAAGATGACCGCATCCTGGCCTTCCAGGGCCTGGCGGCAATCCCCTTCCAGATCCCCTTCCACGACCTCATGGGCACCCAGTGTCTCCAGGTCGGCTTTCTGGCTCAGATCACGAACCATGGCGCGTACCTGAATATTGTCGGCCACCAGGTGGGGAATCAGGCGACGACCGATTTTGCCGTTGGCGCCGGCGATCAGGACTTTCATGGGGGCTCCTTCCTTGTCATGACTGGTAGTTCAGTGATGGTGGGTTGGCGGTGGATTTCAAGGGGGTGGGGATAACGGAGCCGTTGGAACAACCGGATCCCAGCAACGCATGAAAAGCAGCCCGAAGGGCAAGCGGTGCGCTCCGTTGCCCGCCAATTCGCTTTGCGAGCAAAGTTATTCGCTACGCTCACCCTCCGGGCCGCCTTTCAGGCGTTACTGCGCTTCGCTTGTTCCAACGAGTGAGGGGCTTCAGGACTGGCGTTGGAGCCTTGCTTGCAAGGCGAAGGGGGCAAATCACCTCGGCAGGCTATTCATCCCACTGCTGGGGCACCTCCTGCAGCTCATCCAGGTTGTAACCCCGGTTGCGAGCGATGTTCTTGAGTTTGCTGTAGGTGGCGTCGCTGATATGTGGCTGGCGGGCCATGATCCAGAGGTAATCGCGTTTTTCACGGCCGATGATGGTGGTCTGGTAATCCTCGTCCACATACAGCACCCGAAAATCCGCCTTGAAGGGCCAGATAAAACGCATGCCCCAGATGGCCGGGTCCACGTCGCTGACGAAACCGGTGGGGGTCATCCGCTTGAACTCCCCATCGAAACCGCCTTTGCGGAAGGTGAAAGTGGTGGCGATCTTGTTGGGCCCGATGCGTTTGTAGTTCTCCATGGCATTGTAGGCGCCCTTTTCCGGCAAGGTGGGGATGTTGGCGATCACATACCAGTCGCCCATGAAACGATCCAGGTTCAGATTGTCTGCGATCTGGATGGGGTCTTGCGGGTGGGTTTGGCAGGCTTGCAGCATGATCAGACTCACAATGATGAGGATGCGGCGCATTGGGATTCTCCTTTACGCGTAGATTGCCGCAAGGTGGGACAAGGCGAGGTGAATGCGCTTTAGATGGAGCGGGTTTATGAGGCACCGGATAGTCGGGACCCTGAAGGGGATGCTGTAGGAGCTATGCTTGCATGGCGAACCGAGCCGGGGTTGTTCGCCATGCAAGCATAGCTCCTACAACTACAGCGCCTTAAGAGCATTGACGGGGGGCCTGTGATCACATCCCCTGGCCGCAATGTGTTTTGCCGCACCTGCAACGCTCAAGCTTACGCACTACCCCGCCTTCTTCCGGCGCTTGGGGGCTTTGGCAGATTCCACAGTTACCGGGATACCATTGAGCTGGGCCATGGCGGTGACGGCTTCCACGCGGTTGCTGCCGATGATGTCGTTGACGCTCTGGCCAGCCACGCGCCGGGCAACAGCGAGCAATACACCTTCGCGATCATGGCCCCAGCCGTGGGGCACGCTGATCACGCCGGGCATGATGTCGTCGCAAAGCCAGGCCGGCAGGGTAATGGTGCCGGCGGGAGTGCTCACCACCACGTCGTCACCCTCTGCCAAGGCCAGCCGTTTGGCATCATCCGGGTGGATCATGGCGTTGCAACGCCCCTTTCCTTTCACCAGCCGCTGGCTGTTGTGCATCCAGGAGTTGTTGCTGCGGATGTGGCGACGGCCAATCATCAGCATCTGCTCGGGCGCCACCGGTTTGGGCGCCGGCAGCCCTTGCAGAGCCCGGAAATAGAGAGCCGGCACCAGGTTGATGCGCTGATCCCGGGTGAACAGGCGCTCGGGGAGCATGGGTTCCAGTGGCCCAAGGTCCATGCCATGGGGTTCCGCCAGCAGCTTTTTCAGGGTCAGCCCCTTACGTTCACCTCTGAGCACCTTCCAGGCCACTTTGGGTAGCGAGTGCAATCCATCGCGGCGCAGGTCATCCAGCACCTTGCCGCCAGTGCCGTAGGGCCCCAGGCGCAGGCCCAGATCCACCAACCCACGGTCACCCAGTTTGCGAACGAAACGGTCGGTGGCAGTAATTTGCAAGCGGGTTTTTCGGTCCCGGGCGCGCAGACGATTGAGCCGTGTGGTGAGGCCGTTGAGGATCTCCCAGTCATGCAGGGTGCCTTCAGGCTTGGGCACCAGCGGCGGGGTGAATTTCACCACGTTGCGCACGGCCACCGCCTGGAAGATGGGGTCGAACTGGGCGTGCTCCAGTTGCCCGGTGGGCGGCAGGATAATGTCCGCGTGGCGGGTGGTTTCGTTGATGTAGAAGTCGATGCTGACCATGAAATCCAGGTTGTTCAGGGCCTGATCCAGTTTCTGGCCATCCGGGCAGGACAACACCGGGTTGCCGGCATGTGAGACAAAGGCTTTCACCTGGCCCTTGCCCGGGGTGAGAATTTCGTCGGCCAGGGTAGTCACCGGGAATTCGCCGCCGAATTCCGGATAGCCGTGCACCCGGCTGCGGTAGCGGTCGAAGCTTCCGGTGTCGCCGCTCAGAGCACCGAGGGCCACGATATCGAAGGCGGGCTTGGTGAACATGACGCCGCCTTC
Source organism: Alcanivorax sp. (assembly GCF_019431375.1). Lineage (NCBI taxonomy): Bacteria > Pseudomonadati > Pseudomonadota > Gammaproteobacteria > Oceanospirillales > Alcanivoracaceae > Alcanivorax > Alcanivorax sp. Next base: position 187,719 of record NZ_CP080267.1, on the reverse strand, counting down.
CCGGTCCAGGTTACCGGTAAGGATGTTGATCACATACACCAGCCAGGCGCTGAGGGTGCTATGGGCGCTGGTGGTGACACCCACGCGGGAGTAGATGGCAGCGCGCGGGGCTGCGGCGATGTCGCGGGCCAGCTTGCGAATGGCATCGGCGGGCAGGCCCACGGTGTCTGCCACTTTCTCCGGTTTCCAGTTGGCGACCAGGCGGGCCATGTCCTTTTTGCCATCGAGGATGTCGTCCAGCCGGCCCGGCGCCACCAGCAGCTCTTCGAACAATACCTGGGCGATGGCCAGCAACAGGTAAACGTCGGTGCCGGGGCGCACGAAGTGATGTTCGTCGGCCATCTTGGCGGTTTCGGTGCGGCGCGGGTCGATGACCACTACCCTGCCCCCGCGTTTCTGCAGGGCCTTCAGGCGCCCTTTCACGTCCGGCACGGTCATGATGGAGCCGTTGGAGGCCAGCGGGTTGCCACCGATGATCAGGAAGTAGTCGGTGCGGTCCACATCGGGGATGGGAAACAGGGCCTGGTGGCCGAACAGCTGCCAAGCGGCCAGCATATGGGGAAGTTGGTCGGCGGAAGTGGCGCTGTAGCGCTGGCGACTGCGCAGGGCTTTCACGAACGGCAGCAAAGTAAAGAGCGCGCCGTGGTTATGGGCGGTGGGGTTGCCGAAATAGAGGGCCACCGAATCCTTGCCGTGGGCGTCCTGAATGTTGTGCAGGCGCCGGGCGGTTTCGTCCAGGGCTTCGTCCCAGCTGATCGGCACCCAGCCGTCGGCAGTGCGCTTCACCGGGTGGCGCAGGCGGTCTGGGTCGTTGTGCAGGTCCTGCAAGGCCACGGCCTTGGGGCAGATATGGCCTTTGCTGAACGGGTCGTCCTTGTCGCCACGGATGGCCAGAATCTCGTCACCGCGATGCTCGATCTCGATACCGCACATGGCTTCGCAGAGATTGCAGGTATGATAATGCGTCTGTTTCATCCGTGACCTCGTCCTGGCGCTATGGCTTGATGTGTTCTTGATAGCAGAGGAGCAAGGAGGATGCCATGACTTAATCGGAAACGATGCGCCACCCCACCGCGAAACCGTTGGAGCCTTGCTCGCAAGGCGAAAGGCTCCGCTGCCCACCCCGGGCGTGAATTCGCTTTGCAAGCAAAGCTCCAACGGCGGCTTCGTGATTCGCTCGGAATGGGGGGGCCGGATCGTTGGAGCCTTGCTCGCAAGGCGAAGGGCCCCGTTACCCACCCCGGGCGTGAATTCGCTTTGCAAGCAAAGCTCCAACGGCGGATTCGTGATTCGCTCGGCATGGGGAGGTCCGGATCGTTGGAGCCTTGCTCGCAAGGCGAAGGGCCCCGTTACCCGCCACGGGCGTGAATTCGCTTTGCAAGCAAAGCTCCAACGGCGGATTCGTGATTCGCTCGGAATGGGGGGGCCGGATCGTTGGAGCCTTGCTCGCAAGGCGAAGGGCCCCGTTACCCGCCCCGGGCGTGAATTCGCTTTGCAAGCAAAGCTCCAACGGCGGATTCGTGATTCGCTCGGCATGGGGAGGTCCGGATCGTTGGAGCCTTGCTCGCAAGGCGAAGGGCTCCATTACCCGCCCCGGGCGTGAATTCGCTTTGCAAGCAAAGCTCCAACGGCGGCTTCGTGATTCGCTCGGCATGGGGAAGTCCGGATCGTTGGAGCCTTGCTCGCAAGGCGAAGGGCTCCATTACCCGCCCCGGGCGTGAATTCGCTTTGCAAGCAAAGCTCCAACGGCGGCTTCGTGATTCGCTCGGGACGGGGAAGTCCGGATCGTTGGAGCCTTGCTCGCAAGGCGAAGGGCTCCATTAACTGACATAGCCAGTGTCTTCACTCACCGCGACAATTTATAGCCAGGCCGCATCCCAATAAGGGTACTCCCCTACACGCTCAACCAATCCCGCTCGGAGCGGGTTGGCGATGACATAGCGAGCGATAGGCAAGAGATCCTCATCCGAACGTAAGGCGCGGTCATGAAACCCCTTTTGCCAGAGATTAACTTCCACTAGACGAGAACATTTACCCTTGAACATCCTGACCGTCTGCTCAAGTGAATATTTGCCATTGAGGCAAAACAGCCAGTGGCAGTGATCCGGCATCACCACAAAACACCAAGTGTGGCTGGCTCCCATACGGTCAAGACTCTGGATTGTCCGGCAAGCCTCTCGGGCCGGGAGATGATTGGCAAAGTGGGGATATCTATGGCGGGTCGTACATGTCACCAGATAGACCTGGCCGGTAATAGATACGCGCCCTCCTCTCAATCGCTGTGTTTGATATCGATATGTCATACCGAAATCATCGCCGTAGATGAAAGCGTAAACGACAGCAGAATGGACCAAACGCTGTAGGTCAGTTGAGATAATCGACGTAATCCACGGCTGAGGTTCGCCTTGCGAGCAAGGCTCCAACGGCTTCGCTGGCCTGCCAGAGTAGTTCACGCGGCGGGTAGGTAGTGCTGGAGTTGCGAGGGGTAACAGGTCAAAACAAAAAAAGCCGCCCATTTGCGTGGGCGGCAATGCTTCAAGATTGAGGGGGGAGAAATTACTTCGCGTACGGCAGGGATGAGTGATGCAGGTTGATCAACAGCTCATCATCCACATGCGTATAACCGAAGCTGTACTCGACCTTGACTTCTTCACCTTCGACGGTGGTGAAGTAATAATTGCCCATAGCGATTGCCTGGCTTCCATTAATGATCACTTCTTCGTTTTCAAAGCGAACATTGGTCCATGGTTTGATGGCAAAACCTTTATCTTCCTCGATGGAACCGCCAACGAAGTAGCTCAACGCTTCGTCAAAATCGCCTCGAAACTGGTCATCAGAGGCCAGAGTCGGCTTGAATGCAACTGGACCGTGGTCGTATGCATAGAGATCATCAATCAAGTCTTTTGCTACTTGGGAGTAATCTCCGCCGCTGGTCTTAGCTTCACCGATTTCAACAATACCTGTGCCCCATTTTTTCTGGGCCTCGATAATATCTGACTCGGTGATTGCCGAGGCGAAGACGGAAGTAGATGCAAGAGACAAAGCCGAGATAGCGAACAGAGACTGAATTTTCATGGTTTAACTCCTGTTGAATTTCAGGAGTAACTGTAATATTCCGGCTATGAATGGGTACTTTAGCCAACATTAACAGAAGATTAACATTGGTCAGAATTCGAGATCCGGTACCCAACGCCACGGACGGTTTCGATGAAAGAACCATCATCATTTAATTTGACTCGTATTCGCCGAATGTAGACATCAACAATATTTGTCATAGGATCTTCACTGTTTGACCAAACCCGCGACAATATCTTCTCTCTCGAAAGAACCTTTCCCTGGTTAGTCAAAAAGTATCTTAGAAGATCAAACTCCATTTGTGTCATCTTGACCACAATGTTGTTTTTCCACACCAGACGCTGGTCGACATCCATGACAACATCCCCCGACTTCAGCAAGTCTTCAGCATGCTGGGAAAACCGTCGGGAGAGCGCCTCTATCCGCGCAAGAAGCTCCTCAAAATCAAAGGGTTTGCCCAGGTAATCATCCGCTCCGGACCTTAACCCCAGAATTCTGTCTTCAGTATCATCCAGGGCTGTGAGCATCAAGACCTTGGTTTCCGGCTTTTTTTCCTTGATTTTAGTCAGAACATACATGCCATCTTTCTTGGGGAGCATACGGTCAAGGATAACCAGATCGTAGTCGCCAGAAAGGCATGTTTGCAGGGCTTTTTCCCCATCCGTAGCCACATCGCAAAAATATCCCTCGGCCTTGAGCCCCCGGAATAAAAAAGAAGCCAGCCTTTCTTCATCTTCTACGATAAGAATCTTCATACGTTCTCTTCACAAGGCAACTCAATCTCAATGAAGGTTCCTTTCCCCAAATCACTCTCAAGATTAATTTTCCCTTCATGGGCATCAATGATCGACTTTGCGACAGCCAGACCCAGGCCCACCCCCTTACTTCGGGATGAAGATCTTCCGCCTCGGTAAAAACGCTCAAAGACGAAAGGAATATCCCTGGGATCGATGCCAACGCCATCATCGGTAACACGAACAACCGCCTTGCTCTGTTGCTTCAAAACGGAAACCTTAACTGATGAGCCCCCACCCGAGTAAGAAAGGGCATTCTCTACCAGTATGATAAAAAGCTGCTTTATCCTGTCTGGGTCAATGACCGCGAAGACCGGCACCGGATAACTTGCCTCAAGAGAGACATCATTCTTGTCAGCCAGGGATCGCATATCACGGATAACTTCATCTGCCAAAGCCGTGAGATCAACATTGCGCTTGTCAATACGCATGGTGCCCGAGTCTGTACGTGCCACAAACAATAAATCATCAACCAGGTGTGACAGAGATATGGCCTGTTCATGGATACAGGTGAGTGCATCCTGATAATCCCTCAAATCCCTGTCTGCATGACGTAATGCCACTTGCGCTTCGCCCCTGATAATGGTCAGCGGCGTCCTGAGTTCATGGCTGATATCCGCAAGAAAGCTCCGTCTCACTGAGTCACTCTTGGCCAGTTCTGCGTTCACCGCCATCAACTCGGTCGTTCTTTGTGAGACTTTATACTCCAGTTCCAGACGAGCCTGATCCTCTGACAAATGCTGGATCTGTAATTTCTCGGTCATGACATTAAATAAAACCGCTATCTGGTCAAATTCTTTGTCGAAACCGCGAGGAACCCTGTATGAGAAATCTCCCTTGCCAATGGCATCTGCAGCATCACTGATTGCAGAAAGCGGTCGGGTAACGGAGTTCACCAGAACCCAGACACCCACCCCCATCAAAAAAACCGCGAGGAACCCCAGGCCAATCGAAACCCAGAATATGGTTACATTCATTGCATCAATACGGGCGTTGAATGCTTTGACCACGTTGGTTTGTCGAACGACTGCAGCATTAATGGAGTCCCTGAACTCAACATCGATCTTCTCTTCGAGAATAAACTTCATCTCATTTTCAATTTCACTCAGCGGTAACTTGGAGATACCTTCAAGTGAATAGATGATCGAATCGATGATTCTCTCAAGGTCATCTGTATCTTCTATGGTGCCCTGAGTATATTTTTCTCCAGCTGTTTCTCTTTGCTGGCGCTCCAGAACCTTGATTTTTCCCAAGGATTCGGAAACCAGCGCCCTTTTGTTTCTCACTTTTGCCTGATTTGCCTGGTCCCCAAAGAGAATCTCGTCGGTAAGCTGTTTGAAAAGACGATACGAGGTACTGGAGAGTTTGAGGTGCTCAGAAAGCAGAGAGTTCGCTATATTGATCTGCTGGATCTGCTTCGCGGTCACAAAGGATGACCAAACGATGGTAATCACCGCCAGCACGACGAGAATAATACTCAGAAAGGAAAAGGCAACTATTTTTCTTTTGTACACATCACTTCCCGAATATCACTCTCGCCAACCCGAGCGTGGCCTTATGCTGGAGGCGAATAACCCCGCAGCTCCATGTCTTTATGTCAGCAACGAAAGACGAGCTATGCCTGAAGACGATATTCCTTACCGCCAGGAAATAACAGCCCGGACAGCTGGCTGAACCTGAAAATAACCCGTTTAAAAAAAATCGAGCCCCTTAAGGGGCTCGACCTTAGAAAATACCCTGGATTAGGGCAAGACTACGTCAATAAACTTGTTAAGACATGCTTTAGAATGCCATCTGAGCTCGCAGAGCCACCTGGTTGGACTCATCGCCAGTAAGGGTATTGTCACCCATCACGTAGTTGAGCATGAACCGCATGGCCGGATTGAGGTAGTAATTCACACCTACACTGGTGGTTTTTGCTTCTAGGTCTTTCACATCCTTGTTTTCGATGTAGTCATAACGCGCGGTCAACTGGACAATGTTGTTCCCTTTGGCGGTAGTGAACACACCTTTACTGGACTTATAAGGCTTCATCTGACCAGTTAGAGTGTATGCGCCCTGGATGTAATAGGTCTGAACCTCTTCATCGCCACCGGTGGCATTACCAAAGTCTGCAATCGCATATTCTGCTTGTGCGAACACAGGGCCCGCTGAAATTGCTGCTTCAAGCCCTACAGTGTTCACTCTTTCGCCTTCCGTCGTCAGAGCGATTGTCTGGCTGGGACCTCGGCGACCTACATAGTCCGCCTCGGCTTCGAAAGCCGTAGTCATGCTGTTGGCATTTTCCACGGAGTAGGAAGCACCCATGTGCACTACCATGTTGTCTTGCATGATCGGTGCAAATGTCGCCCGGGCAGAACCGCCTAGACCCTCGTTACGGTTATCGCCAGCTGACTTGGTATTGAAACCCGCTACACCAAGGGTGTACTGGTCATCAGAGATCAAATAGCCAACACCTTGCTGGAACTGACGGCCGTTGTAGATACCCGTGGCGGAAGCGTAAGGACGCTCCATCATCAGGATATCGTTGGAGCTGGTGATTTCTTCCATGCTTCTGTAAGGCTTGAACTGACCAATAGTCAGTTTACCGGGACCGACTTTGGTGTAGATGTTCATGTCACGGAAACCGGTACCAGTGGTACCACTTTGACCGGCAAAGTCGTTTTCAAACACATAGCCCCAGTCGTAGAGCTTACCCTTCAGGGTGATACGCGCACGACGAAACTCAGAAGTGCTGGTCGAATCAGTGAGGTCATTGTCGAAAAAATACGCATCAAAATGAATACGCCCCCCCACAGACCCTTCAAAGTTTCCGTCAGCGGATACAATTTTCAGACCACCGCGCGTTTGCGCGTCGTCTGCAATCACTAATGCCGGGCTTGCAACAGCAGCTCCGACCAAAACTGCTAACATCTGCTTCTTCATTTGATTTTCCCTCAATCAGGCAATTCAGGCGTTTTAAACAGTACTGCTTATCCCTGCGCAAACAGGCTTTGTTACTGCTTGGTGACGTAGTATGGGGAGTTAGAGTGACGGAAAAGTTGCTCAAATGTGAAGTTTTTGTTTCAGAGGGAACTTTTGGGCAGAGAACACAGCAACGCGCTTTCTATCAAGCCGTTGTAACAGTAGGAGTTCCCTTCCAGGGGACGAACCGCGCGTTGCGCGGAAATCGTCGCAGGACGACGAGGAGTACCACGACTCGACAGGTTTATCAGCAGGCGATAGGCAAACGCTGCTACTTCTTTTCCTCGCCAAGGCTCGGATTCGCACCCCAAGCGGTGCTCCTACAGCGGCTCCGTAGACATCCTTTTTGCCTGCTGCCAGGCAGCTTCCAGGGCGTCGTCGTCGAGGGTGTCGAGCGGTTCTGGCTGGTCCTGCTCCATTTGCCGGAAGCGGCGTTCGAATTTGGCGGTGGCCTTGCGCAGGGCCTGTTCCGGGTCCAGCCTCAGGTGGCGGGACAGGTTCACCAGGGTGAACAGCACATCGCCGAATTCATCCTCAATGTCAGCTCGGTCGCCACTGGCCAGGGCCTCATCCAGTTCTGCCAGTTCATGGTCCACCTGGCGGCGTACCGGCGCCGTCTCCGGCCAGTCGAAGCCGACTTTGGCAGCTTTCTTCTGTACCTTGGCGGCCCGTTGCAGGGCTGGCAGGCCCGCGGGGACGCCATCCAGGGCGCTGTCGTGCTCCCTGCCCTTGGCGGCGCGTTCCTGTTGCTTGATGGCCTCCCAATTGACCTTCACGGCCTGCTCGTCGGCGGCATCCGACTCACCGAACACATGGGGATGGCGGCGCACCATCTTGTCGCACAGCACCTGAACCACGTTGTTGAAGTCGAACAGTCCCCGCTCCCGAGCGATCTGGGAATGGAACACCACCTGCAACAACAGATCCCCCAGCTCTTCCTTCAGCTCCGGGTAATCCCGCTGGGCAATGGCCTCCGCCACCTCGAAGGCTTCCTCGATGGTATAGGGGGCAATGGAGTCGAAATCCTGCTTCACATCCCAGGGGCAGCCGGTTTGCGGGTCGCGCAGTTGGGCCATGATGGAGAGGAGGGTTTCGGTGTTAGACATGCTTTCCTCTGTTGGTAGCGGCCGTGCTTGTGAAATTGCAGCGTAGAGTAGTTAACAGTGAATAGTGAACAGTTAACAGCGCGCGGGCTGTCGTTATTGTGTTTTCAAGCGATGAGGCCGCGCTCAAATACTGGGCGCGGCCTCGGCATTGCAAAACAGGAAATCCTGTCCCGCGAACTATTAACTATTCATTGTTAACTATTCACTATTTTTTATACCGCCGCACCTCAAGCACCCCCTTGAGCTGGTCCATCTTGGCCAGCACTTTGCCCAGGTTGCCGAGGGTGGCGATTTCCAGGGTTAGGAGCATGGTGGCGGTGTTGTCGTCCTGGTGGGACTGGGTGTGGACGGCGGTGACGTTGACCTTTTCGTTGGCCAGTACGGCGATCACGTCCTTGAGCAGGCCCTGGCGATCCCAGGCACGCAGGAAGACATCCACCGGGTAGGTGATGCGGTCCGCTTCGCCCCAGGTAACTTCGATGACCCGGTTGGGGTCGTCGCCCTGCATGGCCAGCAACTTTTCACAGTCGGCCCGGTGCACGGTGACGCCGCGGCCGTGGGTGATGAAGCCCATGACCGGGTCGCCGGGGACCGGCTGGCAGCAGCCGGCCATGTGGGTGAGCAGGTTGCCCACGCCCTGGATGGTCACATCGCCGGTTTTCGAGGCCTTGGGCTTGGACAGCACCAGGTCCAGCTCCCGCTGGCTGTCATCCGGTTGCAGGGACTGCACCTGGTTGACCACATGCCCGGGGCGCAGGTCGCCGGCGCCCAGAGCCGCCAGCACGTCATCGCCGGTTTTCAGGTTCAGGTGCGGGGCCAGGGTATCCAGGTCTACCTTGTCCAGGGCCAGGCGGGACATCTCCTTTTCGAGCATGGCCTTGCCCTGGGTGATGTGCACATCGCGATCCTGGCGTTTGAACCACTGGTGGATGCGCGCCCGCGCCGAGGAGGTGGCCACATAACCCAGTGACGGCGTCAACCAGTCGCGGCTGGGGCCGCCCTCCTTGGCAGTGAGGATGGTGACCTGCTCGCCGGTGTTGAGGGTGTAGTTCAGCGGCACGATGTGGCCATTGATCTTGGCCCCCCGGCAGCGGTGTCCCACTTCGGTATGGATATGGTAGGCAAAGTCCACCGGGGTGGCGCCGGCCTCCAGGTCCACCACGTGGCCATCCGGGGTGAACACATAGACCCGGTCGCTGACCAGGCCATGGCGCAGCTCGTCCACCATGGTGTCCGGGCTGTCCTCGCCCAGCTCCTCATGCCATTCGAGTACCTGGCGTAGCCAGGCAATCCGCTGTTCGTAGTCGCTGACACCGCTCTTGCCCTTCTTGGCGCCTTCCTTGTAACGCCAGTGGGCACAGACGCCCAACTCCGCCTCTTCGTGCATGGTGAAGGTACGGATCTGGACTTCCAGCATCTTGCGTTCCGGGCCCACCACCGCCGTGTGCAGGCTCTGGTAGCCGTTGGCCTTGGGGCTGGCGATATAGTCGTCGAATTCCTTGGGCACGTGTTGCCACAGGGAATGGACGATGCCCAGGGTGGCGTAGCAGTCGCGCAGCTCCGGCACCAGTACCCGCACGGCGCGCACGTCATAGACTTCGCCGAATTCCAGATGCTTTTTCTGCATCTTCCGCCAGATGCTGTAGATATGCTTGGCCCGGCCGTGGACTTCGGCGCCGTGGATGCCGTTTTTCTCCAGGTAGCCACGCAGTTGCTCCAGCACATTGTCGATGTACTGTTCCCGGTCCAGGCGTTTTTCATCCAGCAGCTTGGCGATCTTCTTGTAGGCGCCGGGTTGCAGATAGCGGAAGGACAGGTCCTCCAGCTCCCACTTGAGCTGCCCGACCCCGAGTCGATGGGCCAGGGGCGCATAGATATCGAAGATTTCCTGGGCCACCTTGCGCTGACGCTCGGGCTCGGATTCCTTCACGGCGCGGATGATCACGGTCCGCTCGGCCAGCTTCACCAGGGCCACGCGCACGTCGTCGACCATGGCCACCAGCATTTTGCGCATGTTGTCGAGCTGGCCGTCCTGCTGGCCGAGCACCGCCTTGCGGGTAGGGTTCAGGTTGGTACTGATGGCGGCCATGCGCAGCACGCCTTCGATCAGGCGGGCCACATCCGGGCCGAATTCTTTCTCCACTTCCGGCAGGGAGATCTGCCCTTCGCGCACGGAGCGGTAGAGAATGGCTGCGGGCAACACATCGGTATCGGCGCCCAGGTCCACCAGCACTTCGGCCATTTCCAGGCCGATATCCAGGCAGCCCTTGCCATAGGGCCAGTGGCGACCGGCCGCTTCCCCGGCCATCTGGCACTGTTCCGCCCGCTCACAGGCCTGCTCCAGTGCCTCGCCGTTGCGTACCGGGGCCCGGGTGTCCAGGTTTGCCAGCCAGTCACGCCAGTGACCGGTGCTGCCTTCTGTGGGACGGCGTACCGTTACCATGTGCTTTCCTTCTGGTTTAGGTGGCGAGCCAAGGCTGAAGCCACCCTCGTTGGCGCCTGAAGAGTCTGGCGTCAACGGCTCACATCATTTCTTTTCGAACACCGCGATGGATTCCACGTGGGTGGTGTGGGGGAACATGTCCATCACCCCCGCCGCTTTAAGACGGTATCCCAGGGCGGTGAGTTCCCCGGCATCGCGGGCCAGGGTGGCCGGGTTGCAGGACACATAGACGATCCGCTTTGCACCAAACCGGGGCATCAATTTCACCATCTCCAGCGCGCCGGTGCGCGGTGGGTCAATCAGGATACGATCATATTTGCGATTGGCCCAGCTCTGCCCGGCCACATCCTGACTCAGATCCCAGGCGTGGAATTCCAGGTTTTCCAGGCCATTGCGGCGGGCATTCTCGTAGCCGCGCTCCACCATGGCCTTGCTGACTTCCACCCCCACCACCTTGCCGGCCCGCTTTGCGGCCGGAATGGTGAAATTGCCCAGACCACAAAACAGGTCGAGCACGGTGTCATCGGGGGAGATGTCCAGCAAATCCAGTGCCAAGGGCACCATCTTGCGGTTGATCTCCGCATTCACCTGGGTGAAGTCCGTGGGGTGAAAGGCCAGCTCCACATCGGCGGAGGGGTGGCGGTAATAGAGCCGCTCCTCGTTCTCCGCCCCGGTGAGGGCCGGCCAGATGCGGTGCACGGTGCTTTCGTTGCCCGGTTGCAGGTACAGGTGCCAGCCCAGCGGCTGACAGAAATCCAGGAAGGCCTGCTGGTCTTCATCGGGCAGCGGGTCCAGATGGCGGATGATCAGCGCCACATCCTCATCGCCGGCGGCCAGTTCGATCTGCGGGATGCGGCTGCGACTCTTGAGGCCGTGCATCAGGGTACGCAGATCGGAGAGGCGATGGCCCACGGACGGAATCAGCACTTCGCACTGCTGCAGCTGGGCGATGAAGCTGTTGCGCTTTTCCCGGAAGCCCACCAGGGTTTCGTCCTTGGCTTCCACATATTTCACGCCCATGCGGGCCTTGCTGCGATAGCCGGTGACCGGGCCGCTGAGTGGCGGCAGCCATTCCTTCGGCGCCAGACCCCCAAAGTGCTGGAGCTGCTCACGCAGTACCGCTTCCTTGCGGGCGATCTGCACGTCCGGGTTCATGTGTTGCAGGCTGCAGCCCCCGCACAGGGTGCTGTGCTGGCAAGGGGGCTCCACCCGATCCGGGGAGGCGCGCACGATCTCCACCGCCTTGCCCTCGTCGAACTTACGGCGCATGTAGGTGAACTTGAACATCACCTCTTCGCCGGGCAGAGCGTTGTCGATAAAGGTGGTCTTGCCATCACGACGGGCAATGCCGCGGCCGTCGTGGCTGAGCGATTCAATGCTGGCGGGCTCCGGGGTTTCCGGTAACTGCTTGCGTTTTCGGGCCATGAGATCTCAATCGGTAAAGCGGTAATCAAAACGGTAGGAGCTATGTTTGCATGGCGAAGGCTCCTGATCGGGCGTTCGCCATGCAAACATAGCTCCTACAACGGAGGGCTAATCAGCCTTTTTGCCAGGCTTCCAGGAAGCCGAGGAAGTGCGGATGGCCTTCGGCTTTCAGGTAGTCCTGCAGCAGGGTCAATTCCTGTTCGTAGCCGGTGGGGTCCAGCTCGCCGCGCATCAGCTGGAAGCGCAGGTAGACCAGCCAGGTGTTGAGCACATCGGTCTCGCAGTAATCACGAATACCCTTGAGGTTGCCTTCCTGGAAGGCGTCGAACACCTTGCCGCCGCTCATGCCCATCTTGCCGGGGAAGCCCAGCAAGGTGGCGATCTGGTCCAGCGGGGCGTTGGCCCGGGCGTTGAACAGGGCCAGCTGGTCCATCAGGTCCAGGTGGCGCTGGTGGTAACGGCTCAGATAATTGTTCCATTTGAAGCTGGAGTCTTCGTTACCGGTTTCCCAGTAACGGCGGGCCTGCACACCATGCTTGAGGGCACGGTAATGCAGCACCGGCAGATCGAAGCCACCACCGTTCCAGCTCACCAGATTCGGGGTAAAGCGGTCGATACCGTCGTAGAAGCGCTCGATCAGCTCTTTCTCACTACTGTCCTCGTCCCCCAGGGACCAGACCTTGACGCCCTGGGTGGAGCGCAGCACCACAGAGATGGCAACGATACGATGCAGGTGCAGGCGCAGGAATTCGGTGCCGTTTTCCTGGCGGCGCAGATTCAACAGGGCACTGGCGGTGTCCTTGTCACTGAGGCCATCCAGATCGTAAATGCGGCGTCCGCCGTCCAGATCGGGGATGGTTTCGATGTCGAATACCAGTACGTTCATTCAGCTCTCCGCTGTTCATGCTTCCCGATTGAGGGAAGCTCTGTGGGAAGCGATGCTCGCATCGGGAAAGATGTGCGGCAGAGGCCTTCTTCACGATGCAAGCATCGTTTCCCACAAAAAATTCATGCCTCGGGCAGCTTCAGGCTCCCTGAAACACCCCGGTGGACAGGTAACGGTCGCCACGGTCGCAGATGATGGCCACGATCACGGCGTTTTCCAATTCTTCGCTCAGACGCAGGGCGCCGGCTACGGCACCGCCGGAGGAGACACCACAGCTGATACCCTCTTCCCGGGCCAGCCGGCGCATGGTGTGCTCGGCCAGGGCCTGATCCATGTCGATGACCCGGTCCACCCGGGAATCATCGTAGATGGACGGCAAGTACTCCTTCGGCCAGCGACGGATGCCGGGAATGGAAGAGCCTTCGGTGGGTTGCAGACCGATGATCTGGATATCCGGGTTCTGCTCCTTCAGGAACATGCTGCAACCCATGATGGTGCCGGTAGTACCCATGGAACTGACAAAATGGGTAACGCCACCGTGGGTATCGCGCCAGATTTCCGGGCCGGTGCTTTCGTAATGGGCCATGGGATTGTCCGGGTTGGCGAACTGGTCCAGCACCCTGCCCTCACCCCGGGCCTGCATGGCCTGGGCCAGATCGCGGGCGCCTTCCATGCCTTCTTCCTTGCTGACGGAAATCAGCTCAGCGCCATAGGCGGCCATGGCATCGCGGCGTTCCTGGCTCTGGTTGGCGGGCATGATCAACTTCATGCGGTAGCCGCGCATGGCAGCGGCCATGGCCAGGGCGATGCCGGTGTTACCGCTGGTAGCTTCAATCAGCGTATCACCGGGTTTGATCTCGCCTCGTGCCTCGGCCTTCATGATCATGTTCAGGGCCGGGCGATCTTTCACCGAGCCTGCCGGATTGTTGCCTTCCAGCTTCACCAGAATGGTATTGGTGGTGTCGCCCGGCATCCGCTGCAGGCGAACCAGGGGCGTATTGCCCACGGTCTGTTCGATGGTTTTATGGTTCATGGCGCGCATTGTACCCGAAAGCGGGTCGCGGGCGAGATGCCGTTGATGCCCTTCCCACGGTAGTAGGAACTCCCCGCTGTCCGCGGGGAGAGTCGCTTTGCGCGCCGGACACGAAAGCAAAATGGCCGGGTTCGTGGCAGTGACCGGCATCTCGGGCATAATGGGCGAAAACAACAGCAAGAACGGGGATTCATGGTCAACCAAAGCCTTCGCTCACGCCTGATGTTCATGGCCATTCTGCCCGCCCTGATGGCGGCACTGGTGGTGGGCGGCTATTCGCTGGTGAATCGGCTGGTGGATGTGCGCGATACCAATGCCCAACGCCAGCAACTGGTGACCGACAGCTTTGCCGCCCGCCTGGAAAGCACCGCCGCCACCGATACCGCTCGCCAGCAACGGCTGCTGCGACAGTTGCTGGAAGCCCAGGATGTACGTGCCGCCACCCTGGATTTCATCGGTGAGCGCCCTACCCTGCACGCCGGGCCAAGGCTACGCCCGGCGACCGGCATTAATCAGAAAGATGGGCGGCAGCGGCTGGTTACCGATACCAGCTGGCAACTGACCCGGGATATCAACCCCGGGGAGCCGGCCAGACTGACCGTGGAATTTACCCGTCAGGGGGAATACGTCTCCACCCTGGAGGGGCTGATTACCCTGATTCTGGTGATGGTGGGTCTGATGCTGCTGGCCATGGTGCCGGCACTGCGTTTTTCCCGACAGCTGACCAGTCCTATCGGAGAAATGGTGGATGCCGTGCGGCGAATTCGCGATGGCGACCTGAGCATGGCCATTCACACCCAGGCAAAAGGGGAGCTGGCAGAGCTGGAAACTGCCCTGCGTCAGATGGTGTCGGCTCTGGCGGATGCCCAGACCGAATTGCAGCAGAACGTGGATCAGGCCACCCAGGACCTGCGTGAAACCCTGGAAACCATCGAGATCCAGAATATCGAACTGGATATGGCCCGCAAGGAGGCGCTCAAGGCCAGCCAGATCAAGTCGGAATTCCTGGCCAACATGAGCCATGAGATCCGCACTCCGCTCAATGGCATCATCGGCTTCACCAAGCTGCTGGAGAAGTCCTCCATGAGTCCCCGCCAGCAGGATTATCTGGGCACCATTCACAAGAGTGCCGATTCGCTGCTGGCGATCATCAATGACATCCTGGATTTCTCCAAGATCGAGGCGGGCAAGCTGTCCCTGGAGCACACCCCGCTGAACCTGCACGACTTGATCGAGGACGTGCAGACCCTGCTCGCCCCCATGGCCCAGGAGCGGGGCCTGGAGCAGGCTGCCATCATCTACTCCGATGTACCGGTGAACCTGCTCGGCGACCCGCTGCGTATTCGCCAGGTGCTCACCAACCTGCTCAGTAATGCTATCAAATTCACCGAGCAGGGCTCGGTGGTGGTACGTGCCATGCTGGAGGAAGACCGGGGTGCGGAGGCCATCATCAAGCTGACGGTGACTGACACCGGCAACGGCCTGAGCCCGGAAGCCCAGAAGAACCTGTTCAGCGCCTTTACCCAGGCAGACCAGAGCGCCCGTCGCCAGGAAGGCGGCACCGGCCTGGGGCTGGCGATCAGCAAACGCCTGGTGGAAGGCATGGGCGGCGAGATCGGTATCGACAGCAGTGAAGGCCAGGGCTCCACTTTCTGGTTCACCCTGCGTGCAGAGCGGGACCCGAAACAGCGCCCGTCCCCCCATCTCGAGCACTTCCGGGGCCGCACTGTCACCTTGGTGGAGACCGATGAATATGGCCGGCTGGGGCTGTATCACATGCTCAGCCACTGGCAGATGCGCATCAACGAATACCACAATATGGATGACCTGATGGCCGCCCTGGACCGGGGGGAGCTGGTCAACAGTGATTTCCTCATCGTGGGCCTGCCTGCCCACCCGGACAAGGAGGCCATGCAGCCGGTGCTGGATAACCTGGCGGCCCTGGGCCAACCCATGCTCGCCCTGAGCAACAACCCGGAGAGCGTATGCCGCTGGCTGGAACACTACCCCCACTGCCAGGTGCAAGGTAAACCGGCCACCCGCCAGCGCCTGTTCAATGCGCTGCTGGCACTCAGCGGCGAACTGGATAGCAGTGCACTCGATGCGGACGCAGAGCAACGGCTGGCCTACCCGGTATCAGTAATGGTGGTGGACGATCATCCCGGCAACCTGAAACTGGCCCGGGTATTTCTGGAAGAGCTAGGCGCCATTGTCACCGCCTGCGACAGTGGGCAACAGGCCTTGGAGGCTTTCGGGGATCAGGAATTCGATCTGGTATTCATGGATATCCAGATGCCAGGTATGGATGGCAAGACCACCACTGCAAGAATGCGTGAGCTGGAATCCCCGGGCTGCCATACACCCATCGTTGCTCTGACCGCCCACGCCCTGGAAAGCGAACGCCGGGATCTGCTCGACAGTGGCCTGGATGATTACCTGAGCAAGCCGATTACCGAAGGGCAGCTTCGCCATACCCTGGAACAATGGGTAATGGAAAAGCCACCGCAGAAGCCTCCCGAATTTGGCGAAGAGAGCGCGCCGGCCAACGACAAAGTCTTCGACCCGGACCTGGCCCGTCGCCGCGCCGGTGGCCGACAACCGCTGGCGGATGAAATGCTTAAAATGCTGTTGGAAAGCCTGACGGAGGACCGCCCCGCCATCTCTTCTGCCTACGACAGTGCGGATCAGGACACCCTGCTGGAACGTGTCCACAAACTTCACGGCGCCACTCGCTACTGCGGGACCCCACGCCTGGAAAACGCCGCCAAAACCCTGGAAGAAGCGCTGAAAACCGGCACCAACCGGGAAGCTCTGGCGCCAATGGTCTCGGCGTTGTGTGATGAGATCTGTGCGCTGGAACAGCTGTGGCAGGATCAGGGGGAGGAAGCTTCCAGCTTCTAGCTGCGGCGCGGGCTCGGCCGTGCAGGCTCGAAGTGCGTTGCCCTCGTTTTCAGGAGCGTCGCTCGCAGCGCGGTTCGCCATGGTGCAGATCCCCCATGGAGGCAAGCATGGTTATTCGCTTCGCTCACCCTTCGGGCCGCACGGAACTACGTGCGTTACTCCGCTGCGCTCCGTTCCTACAGCGGCTTCGTAGAAATGACGAAGTCCCGGGAACTTTCCAGGCCTCCCCTTTCCAATCGAGCGTAGCTCGTAGCTCGTAGCTCGTAGCTCGTAGCTCGTAGCTCGTAGCTCGTAGCTCGTAGCTCGTAGCTCGTAGCTCGTAGCTCGTAGCTCGTAGCTCGTAGCTCGTAGCTCGTAGCTCGTAGCTCGTAGCTCGTAGCTCGTAGCTCGTAGCTCGTAGCTAGCCGCCAGCTACCGCCACCCCATCGATCAGCTCCCGCATGCTGCGTACCGCTTCATCCAGGCCGGAAATCACCGCACGGGCGATGATGCTGTGGCCGATGTTCAGTTCGTTGATACCAGGGATGGCGGCGATGGGCAGGGTGTTGTGGTAATGCAGACCATGACCCGCGTTGACCACCAACCCCTGCTCCAGCGCATAGGCAACGCCATCGCGGATTTTCGCCAGTTCCTGTTGTTCGCTGGCTGGGTCCGCTGCATCGGCGTAGTGACCGGTATGAATCTCGATGGTGGGCGCACCGCATTCCCGGGCGGCACGGATCTGGGCCGGGTCCGCATCAATAAACAGGGACACATCGATACCCGCCTGCGCCAAACGCTGACAACACTGGGCGATCCACGCCTGGTTACCGACCACGTCCAGCCCGCCTTCGGTGGTCAGTTCCTCGCGCTTTTCCGGCACCAGGCAGCAATGGGCTGGCTGGATGCGGCAGGCGATAGCGACCATTTCCTCGGTAGCGGCCATTTCCAGGTTCATGCGGGTCTGCAGGGTCTGCGCCAGTAATTCCACATCGCGGTCGTTGATGTGGCGACGGTCCTCACGCAAATGCACGGTAATACCATCCGCCCCCGCCTGCTCCGCCACCAGCGCCGCCTGAACCGGCTCGGGATAACGGGTGCCACGAGCCTGGCGCAGGGTGGCAATGTGGTCGATGTTAACGCCGAGCAATACTCTGGACATAATACTCACCTTAAACGGATTCTTTGCGGGGCGGTTTATTCTAGCTTCTAGCTTCTAGCTTCTAGCTTCTAGCTTCTAGCTTCTAGCTTCTAGCTTTCAGGATGGTGCCACGCATGAATCGGAACACAATGTTTGTTTCTCTAGTAGCTAGCAGCTCGAAGCTAGACACTGCTTTTCACTTCTCCCGAAACAGCTCGCGGCTTTTCAGGGGTTTGTCGCCCAGATGCGGGGCCAGTAGAGCCCGGCACAGGTGCAGGGCGGTTTTGCGGGTTGCCGGTTGCCAGTCGCCGTTGACGATGGCCAGCAAGTCGTTACCGTGATAACCCTCACCGGCGGGCAACAGGCCCTGCTGCGGGTCCAGCAGGTAGTAGCCGTCAGGGCGTAATGCCTCGCCGTGAATATCGTACCCCAGGGCAATGCCGTAGCCCATTTCCTCCAGCAAGCCCAACTCGAACTGGCGCAGAGCCACATCCAGCCACTGCCCTTCCATGAGGGCATTGAGGGTCTGTTCGTAGAGTGGCCAGAGCTCCGGATGGGGATCGTCCCGATGCAGTAACCGGGTGAGCAATTCGTTAAGGTAAAAACCGCAATACAGGGCTTTACCCTGCAAAGGCGGGCCGCGGGGCTCACAGCCGCGAAAGCTGTAAAGCTCGCCGGCGCTTTTCAGTTCGATCCACAGAGGGGTGAACGGGGCCAGCAACGGCTCCTTGCGACCACCCCGCACCACCGCCCCCACACGGCCCAGCGTGGGCAGAAACAGCTCCACGATCAGGCTGGTGTTACGGAAAGGCCGGCGGTGTAGCAGCCAGGCGGGTTGCAAGGTGGGGTTCACGGGGACAGCTCCTAGCTCCTAGCTTCTAGCTTCTAGCTTCTAGCTTCTAGCTTTCAGAATGGTGCCTCGCCTAAAGCCGAACAAAGTGTTTTTTTAGGGAGCCTCTGAATAACTCCTTGCGTACTCAGCGTGGCCTGAAGGGTGCAGCTGTTGTGTTTTGTCGCGACGGGCAGGGTGGTTCCCTTTCCTAGCGACAAAGCGCAGCAGATGGGCCCTTCAGGCCGCGCCCTCCGGGTCTTCCAGGCTGGCCCGCACTCGTTGTTGCGCTTTTTCGATGGATGGACATACACCTTCAAAAGCGCGCCTAGATTGCGAGCCAGCCTGAAAGACTGAGCATGCAAGGAGTTATTCAGAGGCTCCCTAGCAGCTCGTCGCTAGAGGCTCGCCGCTTAATTCCGTTCGTCATAGCCAAGCGAACGCAGCGCCCGGGCATCGTCAGACCAGCCGGCCTTGATCTTCACCCACAGATTGAGCATCACCTTGCGCTCGATGAGACGTTCGATATCTTCCCGAGCCTGGGTGCCAATCTGCTTGATGCGGTCGCCACCGTCACCGATGAGGATCTTTTTCTGGCCACGGCGTTCCACCAGGATGGCGGCGGAGATTTCGGTGATGCGGGGGCCGTCTTCCCACATTTCCACTTCCACGCTGACTTGGTGGGGAAGCTCCTGGCCTAATTGACGAACCACCTTCTCGCGGATGATTTCTGCTGCCATGAAGCGCAGGCTGCGGTCGGTGAGCTGATCTTCGTCGTACCAGAATTCCCCTTCCGGCAAGCGTTCTACCAGAGCCTTTTCCAGCTCTTCCAGATTCTGTTCCTTGAGTGCAGATACCGGTACTACCGCATCGAAAGGATAACGCTCGCTGAGCGCTTCGATGTGCGGCAGTAACTGGGCCTTGTCTTCCAGGCTGTCCACCTTGTTGATGATCAGCAACACCGGCATTTCCGGGTGCTGTGGCAACAGTGACAGCACATGCTCATCGGCCGGGGTCCACTTGAGGCCATCCACCATCATGCAGACCACGTCCACACCACTGAGGGTCGATACCGCCGCCTCATTCATGGCCCGATTGAGCGCCCGCTCCTGACCGGTATGAATGCCGGGAGTATCGGCAAAGATGATCTGATAGTTGTCACGGGTATGAATGCCGTGAATACGGTGCCGGGTGGTTTGCGGTTTCCGGGAGGTAATGCTGACCTTTTGCCCGATCAAGTGATTCATCAATGTGGATTTGCCCACATTGGGACGGCCAACGATGGAGACCATGCCACACCGGGTCGGTTTTTCGTCAGTCATACTGCTGCTCCAGCCAGCTCAGAACAGTGGCCGCGACCTGTTGTTCGGCCTTGCGGCGACTGGCTCCCTGGGCCTTGAAGGTTTGTTGCATCTGCTCCAGCTCACAGGTCACTTCGAAGGTCTGCTTGGGGGCAAGGCCTTCCACCTGGGTGACCTGATAGGTGGGCAATTCGAATTTGCGGGCCTGCAGCCATTCCTGCAGACGGGTTTTGGCGTCTTTCTGGGCACTTTGCGGGGTGATGATCTGCAGCCGTTCATCGAACCAGTTCAGCACCACCTCCCGGCATGGCGACTCGCCGCCATCCAGCAGGATGGCACCGATAATGGCTTCCAGGGAATCGGCCAGAATGGAATCGCGACGGAACCCGCCGCTTTTCAGTTCCCCGCCGCCCAGCACCAGGTAATCCCCCAGCCCCAGCTCTCGGGCCACCAGGGCCAGGGTCTGGCCGCGCACCAAGGACGCCCGCATGCGGGTGAGCTGCCCTTCTGCTGCATCGGGAAAGCGCTCGAAAAGGGCCACGGAAATAATCTGCCCGAGCTGGGCATCCCCGAGAAATTCCAGGCGCTCGTAGTTGCGATGGCGACTGACACTGCGATGAGTCAGTGCCAGCGCCAACAGGTCAATATCATTGAAGCGATAGCCCAGGCGGGCCATCAATCGGTCAAGATCGTTATTCACTGGCGAACGTCTTTGCTGAACTCGTCCTTAAAGGTCATCACGATGCTGACGTTGTAGAACATGGGTTCACGGACCTCGTAATCCGTACTGACTGTAAGAACCCCGCCTTCCTTGGTGACTCCAAGATCGTATGCGCTGATCACGTTGACCTGATTGATGGTGAAACGTTTGTTCAATGCCTCACGCACCTCACGGGGCGACATCAATGCGGTCTTGCTGTCCTGCAGCAGCGACTTGATCGACGAAGAGACAGTGTTGTATTCCATGTAGGCTGGCACCATGCGCAGTGCAGCCGTGCCTAGCACAACCGCAACCAGCAGCATCACCGCCCAACCGATCAGAGAGATCCCACGTTGCTGTGAGGGCCTTGTCATCATTGTTAGTTTGCCTCCACCTTGTCTATGGCGCCATTACGAGAAAAACTGGGTATTGAGAAGATCGGCTTCCAGTGCATCCAGATAAGGAACGCCTCTCCCACTACCAGCTCTTCCGGACTATACCCCAGAATCGACTGTCGTTACTGTTATCCCGGTTGTCGCCCATCACAAAGTAGGCACCTTCCGGCACTTGCCATTCACCCTGAGTGCGGCTCTGCGGGACCTTACGGCCGGTGAAGGGGTTGATCTTGCCTTCCTGCCAGATCAGGTGACGGCTGTCACCGAGTTGCTCCACATACTCGCGCCGCCAGGCTCCGGAGCCTTCCCACTCCCGGGCCAGCTCACGCTTGATCTCCTCGCCATTCACGGTGACCACGTTGTCTTTTACCTGCACGGTGTCACCGGGGAGGCCAACCACCCGCTTGATGAAGTTCTGGCTGCGGTTCTCCGGAAACTTGAAAACCATGACATCGCCCCTTTGGGGCTCACCGGTCTCAACGATCTTGGTGTTGGTTACCGGCAGACGCAGGCCATAGGCGAATTTGTTCACCAGAATGAAGTCGTTTACCTGCAGGGTCGGCAGCATGGAACCGGACGGGATGGTAAACGGCTCAATGATGAAGGAGCGGATCACCAGTACCACAAAGAAGACGGAAATCAGGGAGTTGGAGGTTTCCACCGCCCCTTCCACACGCCCGCCCTTCTGTTTGAGCTTGAAGACCTTGTCGATCAACCACACCGCCACGGTGACCGCCAGGGCCAGGGTCAGCCAGAAGCCGATATCAATATCCATCTCTAATCATCCACCTTCAGTACCGCAAGGAACGCTTCCTGGGGGATTTCCACATTGCCCACCTGTTTCATGCGTTTCTTGCCTTCTTTCTGTTTCTGCAGCAGCTTTTTCTTGCGCGATACGTCGCCGCCGTAGCACTTGGCGGTCACGTTCTTGCGCAACGCCTTGACGGTCTGACGGGCAATGATCTTGCTGCCAATAGCAGCCTGAATGGCCACATCGAACATCTGCCGCGGCACCAGTTCCTTCATCTTCTCGCACAGGGCCCGGCCCCGGTAGGCGGACTGGTCCAGGTGACAGATCATGGCCAGGGCATCCACCTTGTCGCCATTGATCAGTACATCCACCCGCACCAACTTGGTGGCTTCGAAGCGCTCGAAGGCATAATCCATGGAGGCAAAACCCCGGCTCACGGATTTGATCCGGTCGAAGAAATCCAGCACCACTTCGGCCATGGGGATGTCGTAGGTCAGAGCCACCTGCTTGCCCAGGTACTGCATATTGATCTGCGAGCCACGGCGCTCCACGCACAGGGTGATCACATTACCCACAAACTCCTGGGGCACCAGGATATTGACGCGGGCGATGGGCTCGCGGAATTCCTCGATCTTGTTGCCTTCCGGCAGCTTTGAGGGGTTGTCCACGTAGAGCACGCTTTCATCGGACAGGACAATTTCATAGACCACCGTGGGCGCGGTGGTGATCAGATCCAGGTCGTATTCACGCTCCAGGCGCTCCTGGATGATCTCCATGTGCAGCATGCCCAGGAAACCCACCCGGAAGCCGAAGCCCAGGGCGTCGGAGGTTTCCGGCTCGTAGAACAACGAGGCATCGTTGAGGGTCAGCTTGGCCAGGGCATCACGGAAGTCTTCGTAATCATCGGCACTGACCGGGAACATGCCCGCATACACCTGCGGCTTCACTTTCTTGAAGCCCGGCAGTGCCGGCACATCCGGCGTTTTGGCCAGGGTCAGGGTATCGCCCACCGGCGCACCATGAATGTCCTTGATGCTGCCGCTCACCCAGCCCACTTCCCCGGCTTCCAGGTGTTTTGTCTCGGTACGTTTCGGGGTGAAGATGCCCAGCTGATCCACCACATGGGTCTGGCCAGTGGATTTCACCAGAATCTTGTCGCCCTTCTTCAGGCGGCCATGCTTCATTCGCACCAGGGAAATCACGCCCAGGTAGTTGTCGAACCAGGAGTCGATGATCAGCGCCTGCATATCCCCTTCCCGCTCCCCTTCCGGGGCGGGAATACGCTCCACCAGCTGCTCCAGCAGGTCATCCACGCCAACCCCGGTCTTGGCGGACACCCGGCAGGCATCGTGGGCATCCAGACCGATGATCTCTTCGATTTCGTTGATCACCATCTCCGGCTCGGCCTGGGGCAAGTCGATCTTGTTGAGCACCGGCAGCACTTCCAGATCCTGCTCAATGGCCGTGTAGCAGTTGGCCACGGACTGGGCTTCCACGCCCTGGGCCGCATCCACCACCAGTAGGGCCCCTTCACAGGCGGACAGGGAGCGCGACACCTCGTAGGAGAAATCCACGTGCCCCGGGGTATCAATGAAATTCAGCTGGTAGGTTTCCCCATCCCGGGCCTTGTAGTAGAGCGTCACGCTCTGGGCCTTGATGGTAATGCCCCGCTCTCTTTCCAGCTCCATGGAGTCCAGCACCTGCTCCTTCAGCTCGCGCTGGGTCAGGCCACCGCAGACCTGGATAAAGCGGTCCGCCAGGGTGGATTTGCCATGGTCGATGTGGGCGATGATGGAGAAGTTGCGAATATTCTTGATATCAGTCATAGGGCCTGTTGCACAAAAGGGTGTTGCCGGGAAAACGGCACGCAGTGGGGCGCGATTCTAGCCTGAACGCGAGGGGGTTGCACGGGAGTTGGCCATCCTGTGTCCGACAGGGCATGAGGACGGCTTGCATGAGAACCGGATAAAGGTCCAATTCGCCATGCAAGCCGGAAAGCTGTGAACCCTCAGGGCAGCTTGATGGGCAGGAAACGGGGGTTGCCATCCCGATTGATCAGGGCGGCCACGGTCCCGCTCTCAGGCAGGCCCGCCACCACCTCACTGAAGGATTCCGGGTCATTCACCGGTTTATTGTTCAGCGTCACCAGGATATCCCCGCTGGCAATGCCTGCCTTCGCGGCCGGTCCATCACCCACCTCGGTGACGATCACCCCGGCTTTCAGATCCAGGCGACTCAGCTCGGCGGCACTGGCGGCACGCACTTTGAGCCCCAGGGCATTGGCGCCATCCGGTGCGGCCTGGCCAGCAGAGCCACGCAGGGCCATCTCCGGGTCATCCGGCAGCAGGCCAATGGTCACGT
Organism: Alcanivorax sp.; assembly: GCF_019431375.1. Taxonomy (NCBI): domain Bacteria; kingdom Pseudomonadati; phylum Pseudomonadota; class Gammaproteobacteria; order Oceanospirillales; family Alcanivoracaceae; genus Alcanivorax; species Alcanivorax sp. The sequence continues at coordinate 163,635 of NZ_CP080267.1, read as the reverse complement.
CCAGTTCCTTTTCCTCACCATCACGAATCACCACCATGGAGACATCCGTTTCCGGTGTCACCCGACCGACCCAGCGAGGCAGTTCGGAGGAACGATAGATGGCTTCGCCGTTAAACGAGACAATGATGTCACCAGCCTGAACACCGGCCGCCTCTGCAGGAGAACCTTCCAGCACCTGGGAGACCAGCGCCCCTTTCGGCTGATCCAGCCCAAAGGATTCCGCCAGGTCCCGATCCACTTCCTGGATCAGCACACCCAGCCAGCCACGGCTGACCTTGCCGTGTTCCTTAATCTGGCTCACCACATCCATGGCCATATCAATGGGAATGGCAAAACTCACCCCCATGTAGCCACCGGAGCGGCTGAATATCTGGGAATTGATGCCCACCACTTCCCCGCTCAGGTTGAACAGCGGGCCACCGCTGTTGCCCGGGTTGATGGCCACATCGGTCTGGATAAAGGGCACATAGCTGTCATTGGGCAGGCTGCGGCCCTTGGCGCTGACAATACCGGCAGTCACGCTGCTGTCGAAGCCGAAAGGCGCACCGATGGCCAGCACCCACTCACCGACCTTCAGATCCTCGGAGGAGCCGATGTTGGCCACCGGCAGGTCTTCGCCATCCAGCTTCAGCAGGGCCAGATCACTCTGCTCGTCGGCACCGACCAGCTCGGCCTTCAGCTCGCGGCGGTCCTGCAGACGCACGATGATTTCGTCCGCCTCAGCCACCACGTGGTTGTTGGTCAGTACATAGCCGTCGGCGGAAATGATGAAACCGGACCCCAGTGAACGGGCTTCTCGTTCCTGCGGCATGGAGGGCACGCCGTCTTCACCACCAAACTGTTCAAAAAAGCGACGAAAGAATTCCGGGAGCTGACCCAGCTGGTCACGGACGGACTCTTCGCTCTGACGGGTAATGGTGCTGATATTCACTACTGCCGGGCCCTCTTTCTCCACCAGGCGGGTGAAATCCGGCAGCCCGGTCACCAGCGGTTCGGCCCGCTCCCGGGAGGTTTTGCCATCCGGCTCGGCACAGGCCACCAGCAGGCCGGTGAAAATCACCAGACACAGTGTCGCCACTCGCTGAAATCCGCTCATTGGGCTCTCCTTTTATTTTGCAGGCTGAACTACCACCGCTTGGCAACCGTCGTCCCCGGATGCCACCAGATACGGCTGATAGGCCCGATTATGACTGGCACTTCGGCTCAGTACACGGTTGATCACAAAACCCAGCACCAGGCCGCCCATTCCAAACAGGGCTGACGCATCAAACGCCGTTACCGGCAGCAAGGTTCCCAGCACCGATCCAGCGACCAGCAATGCCAGGGGCAAGCCATAGACCCACAAGGCGCCACGCATGAGGGCGCCTTCCGGCAGTGCCAGTTGCACGGTATCACCAACCTGATGAATCTCACGGGAAGAAACAGGAACACGCAGGTGGGCACGCTGCCCGCTCTGCTGTTGATTGACGAGATGATGGCCGCAACCGGCCTTGGCCTTGCAGGCACCACAGGTGGAAGCTCGCACCGTCTCCACCCAGATAGCGCCAGCTTCCACCGCCACTACTGTGCCCTGCTCAAGCAGCATTACGGCTGACTTTCCCGGACGCTGATGCCATCGATCACCCGCAGCGCGGTACTCTGCGGCACTTCGCCGACCAGAGTCACCAGATAGACGCCACTGGGGGCGGCGAGGCGACGGCTTACCGCCACCGTGGGGCCAACCCGGCTGACGCCCTCTTCCACGCTGTTCTCACCGATGGCTTCCACGAATACTGTAAAGGCCGCCAGTCCATCACTGAAACCACGGGCAGCTACCGGCACGCGATCGGTTGCCGCCTGCCGCCAGTCCTGTTCCATGGCGCGGAAACCGGCTGGCAGCCACTCCGGAGTAACCGCCAGCTTCAGGGAGGGGTGAGACTCGGCCACCGGCGCCAACGCTTTTTCGTGACGGGCTTCCGGCACCGCAAAATGATCCAGACTCAGCGGCGGAGACAAGGTGAGAGTGACAAACTCCACTCGCTCCAACGCCACACCACTGCCATCCACCACTTCGGATTTCAGCAGCAAGCGAGATTCCTGATCCAGCCACAGGCGATACCCGTAGCGGTGGGTATCCAGCGGCGCCACTCGCATGCGTGTGGCATTGCGCCCGGCTACCCGGCCATCGCCGTCAACAAGGATGTTGTACTGTTCCGGCAGGTCACTGGCCAATCGATCGCCCAGGGCCAGAGGACCGACCTGTTTGCTACTGAGACGAGTAAGACTGCGGTCTGGATGAAGGCAAAGTACCTCGTCACCACGACGGATAACTTCCACCAGACGACCATCCAGATGAGTCAGACGCTGGTATTGTCGACCCTCGATCACCGCATGGCTGACTTCCATGGTGCTGACTTCAGCACCGAACTGGTAGAGAAAGCGGCCGGTATAATTCAGGGAACGATTGGCCTCGGCCATGGCCTGAAGCTGGTCGTGCGCTGGCGAATCATCCGCCAGCGCCACCAGGGGCGTGCAAAGAGACAGGGAAAGGGCGAGTGCGCGCAGCATCATCCGTTAGCGGGCTCCACTGCGGGCGTCCATGCTGACCAGGCGAGCAAAAGGCATCATCCCCTGACCACTGTTACGGGCAGCAAACTCACTGTGCCGCAGCAACATGTCGTTGCCACGGGGCTGAACCTGGGCGGCCGGTGTCGCCACCGCATTGCCACCATTGAAGGAGCGGGACACCAGGGAGGCCTCCGCAAACGGGCGGCTCATGCGAGAATCCTGGGCCGCTACCATCGCTGGCGCGGCACCGGAAGACTGGGTCCCCTCCCAGCTCTGCCAACCCACTACCGTCGCGGCTGCCACGGAAGCGGCCACTGCCAGTCGGCTCACACTGCCCAACCAGGCCGGACGACGCGACGACGCCTGTTCGGCCGCCAGGGCCGCAGACAGACTGGCGTTGAAACCCGCCGGTACGCTCATGGATGGCTGGTTGTGCATCACATCCCGGGCCAGCTGCCAACGGGACAACGCATCCAGGTCGGCATTGTCGATATCACGCATTACCCGACGGGTTTCCAGCTCGCTGGTTTCCCCGTCAAGGAAGGCGGACAGTGTTTCCAGGTCCCTGCTCATACACTCACCCTTTGTCGCCACGCTGGGAGCCCAGAAGTGGGCGTACAGCGTTATCAATTGCTTCCCTGGCCCGGAAAATGCGGGAACGAACAGTTCCCACCGGGCATTCCATTACCGCCGCGATGTCCTCATAGCTGAGGCCCTCGAATTCCCGCAGGGTAACGGCAGTTTTCAGTTCGTGGGGCAGTTCATCAATGGATCGATGAATCACTGCTTCCAATTCCTGTGACAACACGAGGGACTCCGGGGTTCCAATCTCGTGCAGCATTTCTGCCCCGGCATACTGTTCGGCCTCGGCCGCATCCAGGTCAGAGCCCGGCGGCCGCCGACCGGCGGCCACCAGATGATTCTTGGCGGTATTCACGGCAATACGATAAAGCCAGGTGTAAAAAGCACTGTCACCCCGGAAACGGGGCAAGGCACGCCAGGCTTTGAGAAAGGCTTCCTGGGCCACGTCCTGCACTTCATCCGAGTCACGCACATAACGGCTTATCAGGGCGAAAATACGCTGCTGATATTTGCGCACCAGCACTTCAAAGGCACGCTGATCGCCGGTTTTGGCTTTCTTGACCAACTCTTCGTCTGACACCGATCCCCCGGATCTTTCGCGAAACGCGGATACATGGCAATGGTTGAATTTTCAACCAATTAAAGCAGGCCATTGTAGCAGGTGTGAGGGTCGCGGCTATACTATAGGGCCGCTTTGCCACCCTTTTCACATTGCTTGAACATTTGTTCTGGCGCTAACAACCCGTGCGGGGCCTACCCACACGGGTCCAAGGATTGTTCATGGCCACCTTCCGACACGATGTACTCATCATTGGTTCCGGAGCAGCGGGATTAACGACTGCCCTGCGCCTGCCCGATGATTGCCGGATCGCCCTGTTATCCAAAGGCGAGCTGACCAGCGCCAGCACCTACTACGCTCAGGGCGGTGTCGCCGCAGTGCTGGATCAGGAGGATTCCCTTGAAAGCCATGTGGCCGATACACACGTGGCCGGGGGCGGCCTGTGCCATGATGATGCGGTGCGTTACACCGTCGAAAACGGCCCCGATGCCATCCGTTGGCTGATCGATCTGGGGGTAGATTTCACCCGCCTTGCCGGCAACAACGAGGGCTCACTCCCCTATCACCTGACCCGCGAAGGCGGCCACAGCCATCGGCGCATCATTCACGCCGCCGACGCCACCGGCAAGGCCATCTCCGGCACCCTGATCGGCCAGGTACGCAACCGTCCCAACGTCACCCGCTTTGAATACCGGGTGGCGGTAGACCTGATTCTGCAGGAGCACAACGGCGAAAAACGCTGCTGCGGCGCCTATGTGCACAATATCGAGACCGGCGAAACCGATGTAATCCTGGCCCGCGCCGTGGTGCTGGCCACCGGCGGCGCCTCCAAGGTGTACCTGTACACCTCCAACCCGGACGTAGCCACCGGCGACGGCATCGCCATGGCCTGGCGGGCCGGCTGCCGTGTGGCCAACATGGAGTTCATGCAGTTCCACCCGACGTGCCTGTACCACCCCAAGGCCAAGAGCTTTCTGGTCACCGAGGCGATTCGCGGCGAAGGCGGCCACCTGCTGCTGCCCAACGGCGAGCGCTTCATGCACCGCTTTGACGAACGCGGCGAACTGGCCCCCCGGGATGTGGTGGCCCGGGCCATCGACCATGAGATGAAACGTCTTGGCGCCGACTGCCTGTATCTGGACATCAGCCACAAGCCGGCGGATTTCATCATCGAGCACTTCCCCACCGTCTACGCCAAGTGCCTGCAACTGGGCCTGGATATCACCCGCGACCCCATGCCGGTGGTGCCCGCCGCCCACTACACCTGCGGCGGCGTGATGATCAACGAAAATGGCCAGACCGACGTGCCCGGCCTCTACGCCATCGGCGAAACCAGCTTCACCGGCCTGCACGGCGCCAACCGTATGGCCAGCAACTCCCTGCTGGAGTGCCTGGTCTACGGCAAAGCCTCCGCCGAACACATCGGCGCCACCCTGGCCGAAGTACCCCAACCCCGCGAGCACAAGGAATGGGACGAATCCCAGGTCACTGACTCCGACGAAGACGTGGTGATCAGCCACAACTGGGACGAGCTACGCCGTTTCATGTGGGATTACGTGGGCATCGTGCGCACAGAAAAACGCCTGGAGCGGGCCCTGCACCGTGCTGAGCTGCTGAAGAACGAAATTGCCGAGTATTACAGCAACTATCACATCAGCAACGACCTGCTGGAGTTGCGCAACCTGGTGGTCATCGCCGAGCTCATCATCCGCTCCGCCATGCAACGCAAGGAAAGCCGCGGGCTGCATTTCATGCGCGATTATCCGGGCACCAATGATGAGGTGGTGGATACGGTGCTCACACCAGACACAATGAATAATTAATAGTTAATAATTAATAACGTCGCGAACTGGCCCTTTCTGTTCTGAAGCCAAGAGGCCGCGCCCAGGGCTGGGCGCGGCCTCTATGCGTTGAGACCTACATACGTTGCTCGCGCAACTATTAATTATTCATTATTAACTATTAACTGCTTTTCCTGTTGGTCCACAGCCACTGATAAAACGGCTGCAATTGTTCCCGAGGGGCCTGGTCGTCGAACAGGTGCAGCCAGCCTTTGGGGGTCTGGATGGCCATCCAGGGGCCGGCGCGCAGTACCCGGCGAGGTTGTTGCAGTTCCTGCCAGTGACGGCCGATGAGGGTGAGACGTTGTTCGTGGAGTTCCATCTGGGACAGCTGCGCCGGCTGCCAGCCTCGCAGCAGCAAAGGCAGCGCTGCCAACAGCAACACCAGCGCCCACCATGGCGCCTGCGCCAGCAGGATTGCCGGCACCACCGCGATCCCCCCCAGCCAACGCAGCCTGGCGGGATAGCGGGAAGGTTTCAGCTCAACCTTTTTTCGCGGAGACCAGGGCAAGGACATGGCGTACATACTCGCGCAGCGCCGGGTCTTGCGGCTCACTGCGATAGGTAAACCACTCGAACATGTCGGCATCTTCGCACGCAAGCAGCTTGGCGAACCAGGCCTGATGTTCCGCCGAGTCGTTATCGAAGTGATCATCCAGGTAGCCGTACAGCACCACTTCCACTTCCGAAGCGCCACGGCGGCATTGCCAGCGGTACTTACGTTTCAGGTCTTCATCACTCATTACTGCATTATCCTGATCGAAAACTCCGGGCCGCGGCACAAGTATGGAAACGCGACTTTCAGACCGTGGCCGCATTATCTATCATGCCTCATGATTTCTCGACTCTTTGTGTCATTCCGTTCTGCAGGAGCCCCATGAGCTGGTCCGATTTTATCGCCACCCAAACCCTGGCCGACAGTACCGAGGCGCCCTACCTGAGCCATTGCGACCATCTCGCCGTGATTCGTGTCCACGGCGAGGAAGCCAGCCATTATCTGCAGGGCCAGGTGTCCTGCGATCTGCGCGAGGTGGACCAGCAGGGCCACCGCACCGGCATGCACCTGACCCTGAAAGGGCGCGGCCTGGTCAGTGTACGCATCGTCCGTGACGGCGACGACTACCTGCTGCTCTGCCCTGCCGACCTGAGCGAGGCGGTGATCAAGGCGCTGATGAAATATCGCCTGCGTGCCAAGGTCGAATTCAGCGTGGATCAGAACCTTGTAGTGCTGGGCCTGGCCGGCAATCTGCTCGCTCAGGCGCCGGATCACGGCAATAGTGCCGAGACCGATCAGGGTCTGTGGTTGCGCTACCCCTTCACTGATCATGCCCTGCTGATCGTGCAGCAGGACAACGCCGAGCAGATCTGGCAGGCCCTGGCCACCGATCGGGCCACCACCGGAGCCAACGGCTGGCTACTCGCCGACATCGACGCTGGCGAAGGCATGGTCTACCCGGGCGCGGAAGACCTGTTCCTGCCCCAGGTGCTCAACTACGACGTCACCGCCGGGGTGAACTTCAAGAAAGGCTGCTACACCGGCCAGGAAGTGGTTGCCCGTATGCACTTCAAGGGCAAACTCAAGCAGCGCATGCAGCGCATCAATTACAACGCCGATGTGGACCTTGCACCCGGAGAAACCCTGCGCGACAGCAACGGTAAAGCCGCCGGCGAAGTGGTCAGCGCCGCCCGCACCCCACAGGGCCGTGCCGCTCTGGTGGTACTGCGCCGTGATACCGATGGCGTGCTGTTCCGGGAAGAACAGGCGCTGGACAGTCAGCTGGGGGCGTTGCCTTATTCCTTGCCGTGGAAAGAGTAAAAGACAGTGAACAGTGAATAGTTAACAATGAACAGCGAAGCGAATCGGGGTTGTTGTCGTTTTCAAACGCAAGAGGCCGCGCCCAAACATTGGGCGCGGCCTCTTCTGCGTTGCAGAACAGTAAACGCTGTCTCGCGCACTGTTCACTATTCACTGTTAACTGTTCATTGCCTCTAACGGGTGCTTCGGCGCCGGACACTCGAAGAACCCATCGATGTACTCCCTCGGTACATCATTGACGCTGCGGTGGCGGAAGCCGGGTTTGCCGTCCTTGTCGATCAACAGGGCGCGCACGCCTTCGCGGAAGTCGCCGTGCAGGGAGCACTGTACCGCCAGGCACCATTCCATACGGAAGATGTCAGCCAGGGAGGAATAGGTGGAGCGGGCCAGCTGCTGCCACACCAGGTGGGCGGTTTGCGGGCAGCCCCGTTCCAGGTTACCCAGCGCCTTGTCCAGCCAGCCATCACGATCCTTGGCGGTGAGCAACTGCTCAACCACCACCGGCAGGCTCTCGCCATCGCAGAGGCGATTGATCTGCGGCAGATGATCGATCAGCGGATGAGGCAACGCGCTCATGTCCGCAGCCTGCTGTTTGAACAGCCGATACAGTACCGCCCGGTTGTCGGTGACGTCATCAGCGAAGTCCTGCTCCGCCAGGGCCGCCAGCAGGTTATCCGCATCGCCATCCACCATACGGTCGGCCATGCCGATTTCCACCGCTTCACGGCCATTGATGTGCACTCCGGTGAGCCCCAGGAACAACCCGGCCTTGCCCGGCAAGCGGTTGAGGAACCAGCTCCCGCCCACATCCGGGAACAGGCCGATGGTAATTTCCGGCATAGCCATGCGTGAACGCGGGGTCACCAGACGGAAATCCGCGCCCTGCAGCAGCCCCATGCCACCGCCCATAACGATGCCATCACCGAATACCACCACCGGAATCCGGCTGGTGTGAATGCGGTAGTCCAGGGCGTATTCCTCGGCGAAATACTGCTCCGTGAACGGATTTCTGCCCTGCCCGGCATGCTTCACCATGGACTTGTGCATCTGCACGATGTCGCCGCCTGCGCAGAAGGCCTTGCCTCCAGCACCGTCCAGCCAAATCGCCACCACATCATCACGCTGCTCCCACTCATCCATCTGCTTGCTCAGGGTCTGGATCATTTCCAGGCTCAGGGCATTGAGGGCTTTGGGGGCGTTCAGGGTGGCGCGGGCGATCACACGGCCGCAGCGGGTCTCGATTTCGGAAAACAGCACGCAGTCAGACACAACAACTCCATAAAGCAGTGAATAGTTAATAGTGAACAGTTAACAGCGCGCGAGCTAGCGTCGATGATATTCATAGCCAAGTGGCAGCGCCAAAATTCTGGGCGCGGCCCCTTGCGTTGAGAAACAAAAGAACCTCTCGCGAGCTATTCACTGTTAACTGTTCACTATTAACTGATTTTCCAGTCGATGGCCGTCTTGCCCTGTTGCAGCAGGTACTGGTTGGCGCGAGAGAAGTGGCCGCAGCCGAGGAAGCCCCGGTGGGCAGACAGGGGCGACGGGTGCGGAGCGGTGAGGACGCAGTGTTTGTTGCGGTCGATCAGCTTTCCCTTCTTCTGGGCATGACTGCCCCAGAGCAGGAAAACCAGCCCCTCACGCTCGCGATTCAGGTGCTCGATAGCCTGGTCGGTGAATTGCTCCCAACCCTGCTTCTGGTGAGACGCGGCCTGGCCGGCTTCCACGGTGAGCACCGCGTTGAGCAGCAACACGCCCTGCTCCGCCCAGTGGGTCAGGTTGCCGTGGGACGGTATCTCAATACCCAGATCCCGGTGGATTTCCTTGTAGATATTGACCAGCGACGGCGGTGTCTTGACGCCACGCTGCACGGAAAAACACAGGCCGTGAGCCTGATCCGGGCCGTGATAAGGGTCCTGGCCCAGGATCACCACCTTCACCTTGTCGAAAGGCGTCAGATTGAAGGCGTTGAAGATGTCCGGGCCGGGCGGGAACACGGTTTTCCCGGCCCGCTTCTCGCCCGCCAGGAAAGCCCGCAGCCGGGCCATGTAGTCCTGCTCGAACTCCCTGGCCAGGTGCTGTTTCCAGCCCGGCTCCAACTGTACATTCTGGGTGTTGCTATCAGCCATTGGGAAGCAGCTTTTCCAGAAGGTTGCACATACGCGCTTCCACGAATTCCTGGGAAATCTTTTCCGGATGCACCAACAGGCGCTGTTCGATAGACATGATAGCCATCAGAATCAGCTCGGCATCCAGGCGCGGATTATCGCTGCCGAACAGTTCCGTGGCGATCATCAGACTTTCCAGCTGCTGGTGCAGGTACAGATCCGCCAATTCACGCAGACGACTGTCCAGAATGGCTTCCTGCAGAAACGCCTGCTCCGCTACCAGGTGACCACGCCGGTTGGTCAGTTCATCGACAATAAAGGCCGCCGTCATCTGGCCCATCAGGTCAATAAGGCGCTGGCGTTCTTCCGGATTCGTCAGGCTCTCGCGGGAAAATTGCGACAACAGGGCAAAAGCCCGTTCCTTGAATGGCTCGATCACATCCTTGAGCGCCCGTTCAGCGAACAGGGTGAAGGTATCGGCAATCAGATCGGAGATATCTTTGAAGTAGTAGGTGGTTGCCGACAGGGGGACATCTGCCTCACGGGCCACCGCCCGGTGTCGCACTGCACGGATACCCTCTTTGACAATGATATTCAGCGCGGCCTCGAGGATCGCCTGACGACGCTGTTCACTGCCGGCACGTCGCGCTTTTCTTCCTTGGTATTGAATTGCACTACTCATGGACACAGTCAGCCTTGGTTGATTCAGCCCGGTACTCCCCCCTCAGGGGATGTGTTGTGTCGCTCTCCCACCTTCCCTACTACCCGCAAGCCGGGGCACAAACTGTGCCCCAATCAGCCTTAGCGTCCCTGCGGACGCATGTGCGGGAACAAAATCACGTCCCGAATGGACGGTGAATCCGTAAACAACATTACCAGCCGGTCGATGCCAATACCCTCACCGGCTGTCGGTGGCAGGCCGTGCTCCAACGCGGTCACATAATCCTCGTCGTAGAACATGGCTTCATCATCACCGGCATCCTTTTCCGCTACCTGCTGACGGAAACGCTCGGCCTGGTCTTCCGCGTCGTTCAGCTCCGAGAAGCCGTTGGCGATTTCGCGGCCACCCACAAAGAACTCGAAACGCTCGGTCACAAACGGATTGTCATCCATGCGACGGGCCAGCGGCGACACCTCCGTGGGGTACTCGGTGATAAAGGTCGGGTCCTTCAGACGGTGCTCTACCGTCTTCTCGAAGATCTCGATCTGCACCTTGCCCAAGCCGTAGCTTTCCTTCAGCGGAATACCCAAATCCTCGGCGATAGCGCGCGCCCCGTCCAGGTCCGCCAGCTTCTCCGGGTCGATATCCGGATTAAAATGCAAAATAGAATCGAAAACCGTTATCCGGGTAAAGGGTTTACCAAAATCGTACACATCCCCCTGATAACTCACCTCGGTGGTACCCAGCACATCCTGGGCCAGCTTGCGCAGCATTTCCTCGGTCAGGTTCATCAGGTCGTGGTAATCACCGAACGCCTGGTAGAACTCCAGCATGGTGAATTCCGGGTTATGCCGGGTGGAAAGCCCTCGTTGCGGAAGTTGCGGTTAATCTCGAACACCTTCTCGAAACCGCCCACCACCAGGCGCTTCAGGTACAGTTCCGGCGCGATGCGCAGGTACATGTCCATGTCCAGGCTGTTGTGATGGGTGATGAAGGGCCGCGCGGTGGCGCCACCGGGGATCACCTGCAGCATGGGGGTTTCCGCTTCTACAAAGCCTTTTTCCACCAGGAAGTTGCGGATACCGGCCACCATCTTCGAGCGAATCTGGAAGGCCTTGCGGGTCTCTTCGTTAACGATCAGATCCACATAACGCTGGCGGTAGCGAGCTTCGGTGTCAGTCAGCCCCTTATGCTTTTCCGGCAACGGACGCAGCGCCTTGGTGAGCAGCAGGTACTCATCCATCATCACGTACAAATCGCCCTTGCCGGATTTGCACAGGGTGCCTTTCACACCAACGATGTCGCCCAGATCCCAGTGCTTGGTGTCTTTCTGTACGTCCTTGGAGGCATAAATCTGGATGCGCCCGGACATGTCCTGCAGCACCTTGAAAGCCTTGCGATCGAGCATCATGCGGCCGGCAACAGCGACCTGAATGTTCTTCTCAGCCAACTCTTCCTTGCTGAACTCGCCATACTGCGCCTGCAGATCGGCGGCCAGGAAATCGCGACGGAAGTGATTGGGGAAGGCGTTGCCCGCCTCGCGCAAGTCAGCCAGCTTGGCACGGCGCTCGGCGATCAGGCGGTTCTCGGATTCCTGCTGCTCGGTTGAGGTGTTCTGTTCGTCAGCCATGTACTTACCTTACATAGAGTCGGACGTCTGACGCCGGACGTCTGACGCGGTAAAACAATTCCTGGAGCCGGACGCCCAATACAGAGCGTCTGACGCTTTAGAGGTTAGCGCCCGACGTCAGACCTCCGACGTCAGACTGCCTCAATTACAATCCTGCTTTCAGGGACGCTTCGATAAACTGATCCAGGGAGCCGTCCAGCACCTGCTGGGTATTGTGGCTTTCCACACCAGTACGCAGATCCTTGATACGACCGTCATCCAACACGTACGAGCGGATCTGGCTACCCCAACCGATATCCGATTTGTTGCTTTCCTGGACCTGTTTTTCCGCGTTGCGGCGCTGCATTTCCACTTCGTAGACCTTGGCCTGCATCATCTTCAGGGCCTGGTCCTTGTTCTGGTGCTGGCTTCGCCCGCTCTGGCACTGGGTCACCAAGGTGTGTTTCTCGCCACCCTCGTCGGTGTATTCATAGGTCAGTCGCACTGCGGAATCGGTCCGGTTAACGTGCTGACCACCGGCACCGGAGGCGCGGTAGGTGTCTACCCGCATGCTGCCCACATCAATATTCACGTCGATATCGTCATCCACTTCCGGGGACACGAACACCGAGCTGAAAGAGGTATGGCGGCGGCCGCCGGAATCGAACGGGCTCTTGCGCACCAGCCGGTGCACACCGGTTTCAGTACGCAGCCAGCCGTAGGCGTACTCGCCTTCAAAGCGGATCGTGGCAGACTTGATACCGGCCACATCACCGGCGGAGGCTTCCACCAGCTCAGTCTTGAAGCCGTGGGCCTCGCCCCAACGCAGGTACATGCGCAGCAGCATCTCGCCCCAGTCCTGGGCCTCAGTACCACCGGAGCCGGCCTGAATATCCAGATAGGCGTTACAGGCATCCATCTGCCCGGAGAACATACGGCGGAATTCCAGATCCGCCACCATCTTCTCCAGTCGCTCCAGCTCGCTTTCCACTTCCGGCAGGCTGTCTTCGTCACCCTCTTCCACCACCAGCTCCAGCAGGCCGGAAGTGTCTTCCACCCCCTGAGAGGCATCGTTGATGGTGTTGACTACCAGCTCAAGCTGGGCGCGTTCCTTGCCCAGGCCCCGGGCGTAATCCGGGTCGCTCCAGACATCCGGGCTTTCGAGTTCTCGCTCGACTTCGGTCAGACGTTCGCTCTTCTGATCGTAGTCAAAGATACCCCCTAAGCGCTTCGACACGCTCAGACAGGTCGGAAAGGTGGGTTCGCAGCGGATTGACTTCCATTACGTCTCTCTAGAATTTGTGCTTGGCAGAATTGATATCCGGAAAACAGCGCAGTCTAACGGTTTGCACGTTGGCTGACGAGGGGCGGGCTACCCCCACACCGCAGGAACGTCCCGGACGACGCGATTCCACCCCCAGGGTTGTCGCGCCGCCAGCGATGTTCCTGCAGCAAGCCTGATCAGTCTCTCAGCTCGTAGACGTGGTAGGCATCCGGTTTCATCTGGTTGATGGTGGTACCGATATAGCGAGCATTATTGGGAATGCCGGACCCGGTGTTGAATACCTTAAAGGTACGCACTTCTTTCGGGGTGTCGATCACGGTATCCGCGTCCACTTCCACCCACATGAAAATAATGGCTTCCTGGGGAATATAATCCACCCGTAAAACCTTGCCTTCTTCGGGCAGGCGCAACTCCTGCACTTCGTTGACCACCTTCAGGCGGTGCTTGTGTATGGTCTTCATCTTCGTCCCCTCCGTTAAGGACACAACACGGCGGTGGGCGATAGCCACCCCGCGCAGTCAATGCCGGCACGGCCTTTTGGGCCGTACCCCAATAAAAATGGCGCCCGATGGTGAGCGCGAAGCGCAATGCTAGCAAAAACCGGCACCGCCGACAGCATTGTCGACAATTTTACGGGGAGGCAGGGTGTGCCAGATCAATCCCCACCCGTTGGAGCCTTGCTCGCAAGGCGAAAAGCGAGTCCAGGCGAGCCTCCGCCCCCTTCGCCTTGCGAGCAAGACTCCAACGATGACTCGGGTAGTTTGGGTAGCCCGGATAGCTCCGGGCGGTTGGCAGCGTTACAGCGGAATCAGGTGCTCGAACAGCAGCTGCGGGTTGCGCTGGCCGCGGAATTCGTTGACTTCCAGGCGGTAGACGCCACGCACCCGGGTGATGCGGTTGGGCAGGGCCTCCACCGGTACATTGAAGTGGATGGCATCGATGATGCCGCTGACGCCGGGCAGGCCGAGAGTCAGTTTCAGGTGGCGCTCACCGACAATGCGGTGTTTCAGCACCTCGAATTCACCATCAAAACACGGCGCCGGGAAGCCCTGCCCCAGGGGGAAGCGATGGCTGAGCAGTTCCGCATTGCTCAGGGACAGCTCGTGGTCATCCAGCTCACCGTCGGTCTCCACCACCTTTTCCAGCGACTTGGGCGACAGCAGCTCACTGACCGCCTTCTCGAAAGCCACCTTGAACTGGTCCAGCTTGTCCAGCTCCAGGGACAGGCCCGCCGCCATGGCGTGGCCGCCGAATTTGCTCAGCAGCCCCGGGTTGGCGGTGGCCACCGCGTCCAGGGCATCACGCAGGTGCAGGCCGGGAATGGAACGGCCGGAGCCTTTCAACGTGCCCTGCTGCTGGGCCGGTGCGAAGGCGATCACCGGGCGGTGAATAATTTCCTTTACCCGCGAGGCAAGAATGCCCACCACCCCTTCGTGCCACTCCTTGCCATACAGGCACAGCCCCGCCGGCAGGTTTTCCGGGTTCAGTCTCGACACCTCGACATGGCCGCATCGCGCATGCCGTGTTCAATGGAGCGGCGCTCGCGGTTGATGGTGTCCAGCTCCTGGGCCATGTCCAGGGCTTCGGCATCGGTCTCCGCCAGCAGACAGGCGATACCGTGGGTCATATCCGACAACCGCCCCGCCGCATTCAGCCGCGGGCCCACGGCAAAGCCCATGTCCGCCGCCAGGGCCCGGTTCGGGTCGCGACCGGCCACCTGCAACAGGGCACGAATGCCCGGGCAACCCTTGCCGGCACGGATACGGCGCAAGCCCTGCTCCACCAGCACCCGGTTGGCATCATCCAGGGACACCACATCCGCCACCGTGCCCAGCGCCACCAGGTCCAGTAGATCGGTTATCGGCTGCGTGGGTTGGAAGCCCTGCTCGCGCAGGGCCCGCTGCAGGTCCATCAATAGATAGAAGGCCACGCCCACCCCGGCCAGGTTGGCGGCGGGGAAATCCTCGCAGCCCGGCAGACGCGGGTTCACCAGGGCATCGGCCTCCGGCAGGGTGGCGCCGGGCAGGTGGTGATCGGTGATCAGCACTTTGATGCCCCGGGCCCGAGCGGCGGCCACGCCATCTACACTGGCGATGCCGTTGTCCACGGTAATGATCAGGTCCGGCTGGTACTGCTGCTGGGCCAGCTCGACGATGGCCGGCGACAGGCCATAACCGTATTCGAAGCGGTCCGGCACCAGGAAATCCGGGCGCGGGAAGCCCAATATCTCCAGCCCGCGCACCATCAGGGTGGTGGCGGTGGCGCCATCGGCGTCGTAGTCGCCGACAATACAGATGCGCCAGTGATCGGATCGCCCTTGTAACAGCAGCGCCACGGCCCCACTCAACCCGGTGAAGGAAGACGGATGGGGCAAGCGCTTGAGCGCCAACTCCAGCTGCGCCGGGTCATCCACCCCCCGCCCGGCCAGAATCCGCGCCAGCAACGGCGGCACATCCGGCCAATCCGGCGTGTGCAGCGGGCGGCGGGTGATTTTGGGCAGGCTGAGTTTGTCTACGGGCATGGATGACCAATGGATAATGGAGAATGGATAATTGAGAACGAAAGGCAGCCCTCTCCCATACGGGGAGCATGACGCTAGATGCCAGCTCCATTCTCATCCCGCCGTAGGAGCGGCGCTTGAGCCGCGAACCTGCTTGCGATGGCTCTGCCAGAATGGTTCGCGGCTCAAGCGCCGCTCCTACAGAAAACAGACCGGCAAGTCTGCCACGCCGCACCCGGAACAGCACTATCACAAGGAGCAAGTGATGCTTTTTTCACCAACCGCAGCAGCCCCGGAGGGCCGACGACCAATTAGTCACAAATTGGGGCTAAAAAAGTCATTCACCTTCCCTATACTTGCGGGCCTACAAGTTTCGTTGTTTATGTAAGCAAACACTCACATGAATGCTTATATGAAGGACGCGCCTCCCCCCATTTTCGGGGGCCGGGCAATACCAAAGCGGCCTAGTTAGCCGCGTACTTTGGGACTGGAGAGCAGAAGCTATGATCTATCAAGGCAACGCCGTAAGCGTACAACTGCTTGACGACGGCATCGCCGAACTGAAGTTTGACCTTCAGGGCGAGTCCGTTAACAAGTTCAATAAGGAAACCGTGGAAGACCTCGGCAAGGCCGTCGATGCCATTAAAGGCAACAGCGACATCAAGGGCCTGGTCGTGACCTCCGGCAAGTCGGTTTTCATCGTTGGCGCCGATATCACCGAATTCACTGACATGTTCAAACTGCCGGAAGACGAAATTGCCGGCTGGTGTCTGAAATCCAACCAGGTCTTCAACGCCTTTGAAGATCTGGACATCCCCAAAGTGGTTGCCGTTAACGGCATCGCCCTGGGTGGCGGCCTGGAAATGTGCCTGGCCGCAGACTTCCGCGTACTGAGCGAAAAAGCCCAGGTGGGACTGCCGGAAGTGAAGCTGGGCCTGTTCCCGGGCTTCGGCGGCACCGTGCGTCTGCCCCGTGTGATCGGCGTGGACAACGCCGTTGAGTGGATCGCCGCCGGCGGCCAGCACAAGGCTGACAAGGCCCTGAAAGTGGGCGTTGCCGATGCCGTGGTTGCCCACGACAAGGTCAACGACGCCGCCATCGACCTGGTCAAGCAGTGCCTGGCCGGCAAGATCGACTTCCGCGCCAAGCGTCAGGAAAAGCTCGAGCCCCTGAAGCTGCCGCCCATGGAAAACATGATGGCCTTCCAGACCTGCATGGCCATGGTCCAGGGTCAGGCTGGCAAGAACTACCCCGCTCCCGTGGCGGCCGTCAAAGCCATGCAGGCCCACGCCGGCATGAACCGCGACCAGGCCCTGGAAGTGGAAGCCAAAGGCTTCGCCAAAGTCGCCAAGACCCCGCAAGCCACCGCCATGGTCGGCCTGTTCCTGGCAGACCAGCAAGTGAAGAAGGTCAACGGCAAAACCGCCAAGGCCTCCAAAGGCTTTGACCAGGCCGCCGTACTGGGCGCCGGCATCATGGGTGGCGGTATCGCCTTCCAGTCTGCCCTGAAAGGCACCCCCATCATCATGAAGGACATCGCCGACAAGGCGCTGGACCTGGGCATGAACGAAGCCTCCAAGCTGCTCGCCAAGCGCGTCAGCAAAGGCAAACTGGATGCGGCCGGCATGGGCAAAGTGCTGTCCAACATCCGCCCCACCCTGAACTACGGCGACTTCGGCAACGTTGGCGTGATCGTGGAAGCGGTGGTCGAGAACCAGAAGATCAAGCAGTCCGTTCTGGCCGAAACCGAAGAGAAAGTGGAAGACGGCACCATCCTGGCGTCCAACACCTCCACCATCTCCATCACCAAGCTGGCCGAAGCCCTGAAGAAGCCGGAAAACTTCGCCGGCATGCACTTCTTCAACCCGGTACACATGATGCCGCTGGTGGAAGTGATCCGTGGTGAGAAGACCTCCGACGAAACCGTTGGCACCCTGGTGGCCTACGCCCAGAAAATGGGCAAGACCCCCATCGTCGTTAACGACTGCCCCGGCTTCCTGGTTAACCGCGTACTGTTCCCCTACTTCGGCGGCTTCGGCATGCTGATGCGCGACGGTGCCGATTTCCAGGCCGTGGATAAAGTGATGCAGAAGTTCGGCTGGCCCATGGGCCCGGCCTACCTGATGGACGTGGTCGGCATCGATACCGGTGTTCACGCTGCCCAGGTAATGGCAGACGGCTTCCCCGAGCGTATGCAGTACGATTTCAAGGACGTCTCCACCGTGATGTTCGAAAACGAGCGTTATGGCCAGAAGAACGGCGTTGGTTTCTACAAGTACGAGCAGGACAAGAAAGGCAAGACTCAGAAAGTGGTCGACGAAAAGACCTACGAACTGATCAAGCCCCACGTCGCCGACACCAAGGAATTCGATGCGGAAGAAATCATCGCCCGCATGATGATTCCCATGTGCACCGAAACCGTTCGCTGCCTGGAAGACAACATCGTAGGTTCCGCTGCCGAGGCCGACATGGCCATGATCTACGGCATCGGCTTCCCTCCCTTCCGTGGTGGCCCGCTGCGCTACATCGACAGCCTCGGCGTGAAAGAATTCGTCGCGCTGTGTGACAAGTACGCGCACCTGGGTGGCATCTACGAAGCACCGCAGATGCTCAAAGACATGGCCGCCAAGGGCGAGTCTTTCTTCGCCTAAGCCACGGACACAGGAGATTTAGAAATGAGCTTGAATCCTAATGACGTAGTAATCGTCGATGCGGTCCGTACTCCCATGGGCAAGAGCCGTAATGGCCAGTTCCGTCACGTGCGTGCCGAAAAACTGTCTTCCCTGCTGGTGGAAGCGCTCATGGAGCGTAACCCCAACTGGGACATCCAGCAGACCGAAGACGTGATCTGGGGCTGTGTGAACCAGACCAAAGAACAGGGCATGAACATCGCCCGTAACATCGCCATGCTGGCGGGTCTGCCGCGCACCAGCGCAGCCCAGACCGTGAACCGTCTGTGTGGCTCTTCCATGCAGGCGTTGCACTCTGCGGCCCAGGCTATCCAGACCGGCAACGGTGACGTGTTCGTCATCGGTGGTGTGGAGCACATGGGTCACGTGGCCATGGATCACGGTGTGGACATCAACCCGGAGATCTCCAAGGTCACCGCCAAGGCCTCCAACATGATGGGCCTGACTGCCGAAATGCTGGGCAAGATGCACGGCATCAGCCGTGAACAGCAGGACGAGTTCGGTGTCCGCTCCCACCGCCTGGCCTGGGAAGCCACCCAGGAAGGTCGCTGGAAGAACGAGATCGTTCCCATCGAAGGTCACGACCAGGAAGGCAACAAGGTTCTGTGCGAGATCGACGAAGTGATCCGTCCCGGTGCCAGCATCGAAGACATGCAGAAACTGCGTCCGGTATTCGATCCGGCCAACGGTACCGTTACTGCCGGTACTTCCTCTGCCCTGTCAGACGGTGCCTCCGCCATGCTGGTCATGAGCGCTGCCAAGGCCGAAGAAATGGGCCTCAAGCCCCGCGCCAAGATCGTCTCCATGGCCGTTGCCGGCTGCGACGCCGCCATCATGGGTTACGGTCCCGTACCGGCCACCCAGAAGGCCCTGGCACGTGCCGGCCTGACCATCGACGACATCGACTACGTGGAGCTGAACGAAGCGTTCGCCGCCCAGTCCCTGCCCGTCATGAAAGACCTGAAGCTGCTGGACGTGGCCGACCAGAAAGTGAACCTGAACGGCGGCGCCATCGCCCTGGGTCACCCGCTGGGCTGCTCCGGTGCGCGTATCACCGGCACCCTGCTGAATGTGCTGGAATGGAAAGGCGGCAAACTCGGCCTGGCCACCATGTGTATCGGCCTGGGTCAGGGCATCGCGACTGTGATCGAGCGTGTATAACGCCTGACAACCGGAGCCTGACGCCGGATTTGTTCCGACGCTCAGGCCCGGAACCAATTTCCGGCCCTGCCTCACAAGGGCGGGATTGGAAACAAAAAACCCCGGCTACCCTCCGGGGTTTTTCTTTGTCTACTAAAATGAGAGAGCATCTATCCATCACAGAAACTACTCGCCCAGCAACGCTCTTGAAAAATTGATCCATTTACTCGAGCAGAATGTCTGCATCATCCATATCCTAATCTTCTTGTAAGTTATATCTCACAACAGTTGTAATCTTTTGGCTCATTAAATCCGTTCGTGAGCGTGTTAATTTCCACCCTCCCCCCTCTTCCTTGAAAGGCCCTGCACGACTCTGGTAAAGGTGTCTCCTATGCCCTGAGGGAAGGGACTCATGCATGTGCATGACGCCACCGCCAAACCGAAGAAGTGTGGTGGCGGAAAGGCCCGGCCTCTCAAGCCGACAATCCCCCAACCCTTGGCCCTGACAATTTGACTTAAAAGAAGGAAAACAGCGCAAAGGAGTGCACCATGTCAGTAGCAGCCACCCTGCGGATAAAACCCGCCGATGACGAGAGCGTACGAGGTGCCAGCGCCCTGCAGGTACGGGTTATCTATCCACTACCAGCAGAGGAAGGAGAAACACCAGCATTCGCCTCATCAGTCATTCACCTGGATGATTCCGGCCATGGCAAGGCCACCCTTGACCCTGTGGATCATACGAAAAACGCGGAAGCTATTATCGAGAACCTGCAAGGTCAGGAACTTCATCGAATTGAAGATATAGGGCTTGCCAATGCCCACGACCGCATGCCGGTTATCGTCGAAGTGGATGCGGCTCTCCTCAAGAAGATCAGCAAGAAAAGTCCTACTCCCCAGCAGCCTTATCTGCACCGTTCCGGTTATTTTGACAGCCTGGCGGATGAAACCATCGATTTCCGGAAATGGACCCTGAGTGTCGATGTCATCAACGATGACAACAAGAAGGCAGCGTTACTCAAACTTCTTGGTAAGCCTGAAGGCAGCCCCTTGACCAATGGCGCTGCGATTGTCCCCAAAGATGCGGAAACGCTGGATAGCCTTGGCGCGCTGGATCTGAGTGGCGCAGAGCTGAAGTTCGACGGCGGTTTTTCTGTTCAACGCCCCATTAACGACGACATCATGTGCTGGGCCTGGGTACTGAAGGGCCCCAAGCTGATCATCGGCTTGCGCATTGACCCACCCTATGAACAACAACGGGACGACCTGCGCATTTTTCTGCCGTTTGAGGACGCCGATACCGAACCAACAGATGAAGAGTGCAAAGACTGCTCCCCCAGGGACACCCCCCTGGACGTGGAAGAGCAGAACCTGATCAACAACCCGGAGCGGTTCGGTGACGACCCAGGCTCCTACTGCCGGCCATTCAGTAACCCGGCAAGGATCCTGGGTGAAAGGCGATTTCACACCATTTTCCGGGTTGAGCAGCCCGAAATTGAATCCACCAGTTCGGTGCAGCCCGACTACAATATTCTGATGCAGAAAAGCACTGCCATGCTGGATCTGGATACGATTGACAGCCATGACAGCAGCGAGAATGAAGAAACCCGGATTCGAAGCACATCGGCGAATTCCATTAGCGGCCAGAATCTTACAGTGTTTAATAGCCTCGCCAATGGCGCCCGCTTCATCAACGATGCTATCAGGAAAAAGCTTCCCCCGATTTCAGCCATCGACTATCTGCCGCTTCCCAGGATTCCCTGGAGGAATCGCCGAGAACCGGTTGGACCAGGCAACCCCATTGACTGGGATGGCAACCCGTCACAGTACCAATCTCTCTCGGTTGCCGGGGGGCATATATTCGAGTGGCGGGTTCAGTGGCGCTCGAACGGCTACTCACTAGGTAACGTGGCTCATACGTTAACACTTGCGCCGCGACAAACGCGCCGTATCGTCAAACTGGACTGGCAGAGGCGTGAAACAAGCGCCCGCACTGAAAGAACCACCTTCGCCGAAGAAGTCTCTCAGGCAACGGACAGGGAAAGAGACTACAGCAATGCGGTGCGCTCCAACCTGAACGAGTGGAGCCAGGGCGGCAGCTCATCCAAGACCACCAGTGCCGCCGGTGGGCTGGGCTTTGCCATGAAAGGCTTTGTCATCGGTGGCGGTGCCGCCCATGGCAGCGCGTCTTCCAATGCCTGGCAGGAAGGAGAAAGATCGATTTCTGCCACCGAAGAGCAACATCTGCGTGATGCCATACGACAATATGGCGACTCCCTTCGACAATTTGAAAGCACCGTCGTCAATGAGGTTGACCAGTCAGAGCAAGTAGAAGGGGTCTCTGAAGTTGTAAGAAATCCCAACTACTGCCACTCCCTCACTGTTATCTACCATGAGATCCTGCGGCATATCCGTGTGGATACCGTGCTTGCCGGGGTACGAGAATGCCTGTTCGTTCCTTTCTCTGTCAGGCCGTTCACCCTCCCCAGGCTGGCACGCTGGAAAAACACTCTGGAGAAATCACTCGCCATTCCAGAGCTGCGCTGGGCTCTGAAGTATCTTGATGACCTTCTGGATAACTGGGAAAACTCCCCATTGCCAGAAGGTGAACGCAGAGAGCAACCGCTGGAGTATCTGTCTGGCTCCCTCTATATCAAACTCGGCATTGAAAGACCCAAGGACGAATATGGTGCTGATGAGCTTGATGAGGACATGCGCGATGAAGGCGTGACCGGGGAAAGGATCACCTACCGGCTATGGGATCAGTGGGCTCCCCTGCTGCCATTTTCCGTAGGCAAGGTGGTATCCATGTTCAGGGAATTTACTCCCTCTCAGCGGGATGCATATTTCCAGAAGTCCATTGCCCCGGCCATGGCTCGGCGCTGGGTCGACACCCTGAAACTGACAGACAAGAACGGCACGGAACTTGAGGGCGCCGACTTTACCCTTGCCGGCGACTACGATTTCAACGACGTGGTCAGGGTGGATTTTCAAGTGCCCGTCCGGGAGATCGACAAATCCGGAGACGCCCCCGCCCAACAGGAAGGCCTGACAAGAAAGGATATCGAGCAGCTGTCCGTAAAAGCCGTAACCGGGCTTCCGGTGGGCTCATTTGCCAATGTCACCCACGGGACAATCGACTTCAGAACCATTCACTATGGGCGCAAGGTTCGCAGCCCCCGCTACCAACGGGACCTTATCAGCGCGCCCATGGTAACACCTGATGGCCTGGTCACCGTGGTCAACCCAGAGAAAGCCGTTCTCGACTTTCCTTCCAGCCCCTGGGAAAAGGCAAACATGCGGGACGAAGCCAAAATGGCGCTCAATCGCATTGTCGATCACATCAACGAGAACCTGCATCACTATCACAAATTGATCTGGTGGAGGATGGACCGGGATGAGCTGTTCATGATGCTGGACGGCTTTGCCCTGTCAGACAGTGATCGTCGCTCCATCGCCTCGGTGGTTGAACGCGATCCCATTGCGATTGCCGGCAACTCGCTGGTCTTCCGAGTCTCTTCCGGCGCCTTCCTGGGCATCAATGGCTATGAGTCACTCACACAGGCCATGGATCGTTACACCAACAAGGTGGGGCCAAGCATGCCTATGCGGGTCAGCCTTCCCACGGGAGGCCTCTATGCGCAGGCCATTATGGACGATTGCAATGCCTGTGAAGAACACGAAGGCTCAACGGACTGGGTACTCAACGACGAGGATCCGGCTCTGGCCGACTTCCCCAGCGGCTGGATGGATTCACGCCGGTCAGAACCGCAGGGCACCACACCCAGCAACATGCCCGATTCCATCATCAATTTGCAAAACGCCCCGGCAGCCCCCACTCCCCAAGGCTTCTCAGATATGCTCAATGTACTGGGTAGCAGCAGCGCCTTCGACGATAAATCCGGGCTGGCCGGCACCCAGAAAAATGCTCTCTCTGCACTGAATGCAGCCGGCCAACTGGCCAGCAAATTCGGCGGCTATGCACTGACGTCGCATCTGGCGGAGCTGGAAGCCGACAAAAACGCCGGCAAGAACTTCGACAAAAAGCGGGCAGCCATTGAGCGGGCCATGAAAGCCCGCGTGCTGTCCCAGGAAGCCGGCGAAAAAGCCATGGAAGATGCCGCCAGGGAGATCAACCAGAAGAGTGATCGTGGCGTATCCGATAAAGGCATGGAGCTGCTGGAGAAACACGCCAAAGGGCGCGATTTCAGCATCAAGCAGGAAACCCCCTGGGAAACCCTCGAAGCCTCTGTTCGCGAGGAAGCGGAAGCCGACGGCTATACCGGGTCCCTGAAAGGGAAAAAACTCTATGCGCAACTGTACCAGGTGGACGGGGACGGCAACCTGCACCCTGTGGCCAGTGATGCGGTCCCGGCAGATTACTGTGCGAAATATGAGCCGGACAATGAAGGCACCCTGATCGTCGGTGCCAGGGAAATAGAAATCCCCGGCCTCACGATGAAAAACTGGACAGCCTCAGGTGTCGAGAAATTCACCCACAGTTCAGTCACCTGCAGAGATCATGCTGACGTTACACAGGCCATCGTCCATGAAACCCTGACCGATGACTGGTCCGAGGATCGCCAACGCAACTTCAACAATAACAGAGGCCTTTCCACCCACCTGGCCATTCTTCCGGATGGCACGGTTTACCAGCATATGGACCTGGTCCAGCGAGCAGTTCATGCAGGACCGCTCAATGCGCATTCCATAGGCATTGATATGGTCAAACGCCACCAGGCAGAGGGTGACGACGGGCTGGATGTTATCTGGGCCGACGGTAACGCCAACTACAACCTGCCAACCCCGGCCCAGTGCAAGGCGGCCTATACCCTGCTCCACTGGCTATTCAACAATTACAACACCCATGGCCTGGCCATCCCCGATGACTGGGCAGGCATTCGCGACAGCCACTATTTCTTCTATTATCTGAAAGAATACAAAAACGGCACTACCACCGATGAACCCGGCATTTATGCCCATGGCCACATCGGCGGTGACGGCAATCATGTGGACGGCCACTTCACCACCCTGTACCTCTGGCTTCGCCTGAAGGCAAACGGCGGTAGCGGCATGAGCCATGAGGACGCTTGGGCAGAAGCCCAGACAATCAGCACCTCAGCGAACTACAACAACGACCTGAGCCAGCCCGCATCCGATCTGTCAGGGAGTGAGTAACATCACCTCGAAGGCGCCAGCGGCGCCTTCTTGGCCTTTTACTCATCGGAGAAGCAAGAACAGACAGAGAACCTGAACAGCGGCGATATCGCCCTGGGTCAGGGTATCGCGACTGTGATTGATCGGGTGTAATACACGCCTGGCGCCGGACGCGCTCCGGTGCTCAGGCCCGGATGCCCATTTCCGGCCCTGCCTCACAAGGGCGGGATTGGAAACAAAAAACCCCGGCTACCCGCCGGGGTTTTTCTTTGTTAGTGTCCTGCTTGGTAGTCAACCGCCCTTCCATGAAAACACAAAAAACATAATTTCAGATGCCCATTAGCTATCACTACGAAGACAGACACTTAACCGTTTACGGCAGCAGTAACGACATCCGCCAACACATCGCCACGCTTTCCATCATTACCCTGGCTTCATTTTTTACTGGATGGGCACTTCTTCGGGCCCCATTTACAGATGATAACAGGATGTTTTTTATAGCATTTTACTACGTTATTTGCTTTCTGATCGTACTGTTTCGTTCACCACAGCACATTATTATTTATACCAAGCCGGACAACGAAAACCTGAACATTCGCGGTAACTTCAAAGAAGGGGTTGAGCACCAGGAAGGTCCTGCCGAAGATTTTTCTTTTCATATTGACGATCAGCACCTTACATTCGAATTTAAGGGCCAGAAACCACTGACACTAGACAAAGGCAAGTTCAGTCAAAATGGTCAAGACCTCATTATTTCCGCTATTGAGAAAGCCCCTACATTAAGTCCTGAAGACTTCAGCCGGTGGTTATCTAGGCAAGGCCTTAATTTCAGAACAGTCAAGAAATCCCTTAACCCGCCAGACTATTTAGCCACCATGGACGATTACGCCGTCTATTACCGGTTTTCCGAAACCTCCTCTTATCTGCTCTGGCAAAGGATTTATTTTGCTGTTTGTGGTTTATCAATAGCCATTACGAGCTTGGTAACCGCAATGCAACAAGGCTGAGCGCGACCGCCCACAACACAGAAACAGGAGGCCAGATCGAACTAATTTCCGGGTATCCTGTTGTGCTCCGGCCAACCAGAAGGCGCTGGACCGCGATGGTCTGACCATCGACTACGAGGTGCTGAACGAAGCGTTCGCCGCCCAGTCCCTGCCCGTCATGAAAGACCTGAAGCTGCTGGACTTGGCTGACCAGAAAGCGAACCTAAACGGCGGTGCCATCGCTCTGGGTCACCCACTGGGCTACTCCGGTGCGCGTATTGCAACGTTATGGCTGTTCTGATGTTCGGTGTTCGTGGTTGCTGTTCACTCGTCATGCCGCGTAATGTGGTCAAACCGCATGGAGTCAGTGGCTCCGACTCGAGGGAATGCTCCTTCGACCAACAGCGAGGTCGCTCATTAATGGATTCTTACAGCTCTCCGCTGGAATCATTGAATGCTCTCAGGAATACCGCAGGAAACGTACGCACTGTGGGGTTCGAGCTAGAGTTCTCTGGTATTGCATTCCGCGATACCGCCCGCGTGGTGTGCGATACGCTCAACGGAAAGGTGACAGACGAAACCGCCGCGGAAGTGTGTGTGCAAACCGATCACGGTGATTTCAATATCGAGCTCGACTGGGATTTGCTCAAGACCATGGCGGCCAAGGCGGGCAACGCCGCGGAGGAGCTGCTGCATCCGCTGTCGAAGGCGGCTGGACTGCTGGTACCGGTCGAAGTGGTGTGCCCGCCACTGCCCGTCACATCACTGCATATTCTTGATGACTTGGTGAAGGCCCTGCGCAAGGCCGGCGCAAACGGAACCGAAGAATCATTGATTGCGGCCTATGGCGTGCACATCAATACGGAAATTC
Source organism: Alcanivorax sp. (assembly GCF_019431375.1). Taxonomy (NCBI): domain Bacteria; kingdom Pseudomonadati; phylum Pseudomonadota; class Gammaproteobacteria; order Oceanospirillales; family Alcanivoracaceae; genus Alcanivorax; species Alcanivorax sp. The sequence continues at coordinate 137,286 of NZ_CP080267.1, read as the reverse complement.
CGGCACTGGATGCGCCCACCATTCACCGTTACTTGCGCGCGTTCATGTTGCTCCAGTGGTGGCAGGTCGAGGCCAACGATGTCAATCTGGCACGACGAATCAGCCCTTACATCGACTTGTTCGAGGAGTCATATATCAAGGTCTTGCTGACGCGAAAGGCGCCGGATATCAATACCCTGATCGACGATTATCTTGAGCATAACCCCAGCCGCAACCGCGCGCTGGACATGCTTCCCCTGTTTTCCGAAATCGATGCCGACCGTGTTCGTGCCACCGTCGATGACGCGAGGATCAAATCACGGCCGACCTTTCATTACCGACTCCCCAACTGCCAGATTGACGACCCGCAATGGAGCCTCGCATCCTCCTGGATACACTGGTGTCGGGTTGAACAACTCGCCAACGACGACGCCTCACTCCAGGAACTGGGCGAGGCATTCCTGGCGGCGGACAGGCCGCTGATTGGTGTGGATCGTGGCGCTTGGGTGAAAAGGATATCCCGATGGCTGGACGACCACACATAGGCGTTACCGGCAACCACCGTCGCTGGGCGCCGGCCTGGTGGTGTACGGCGCTGGCATTACGCCTGTGCGGTGCGGTTCCCCAGCGCATTTCCGTTCATCATCCGTGGCAGGGCGCGCCACCGGATGCACTGGTGATCGGTGGCGGTAACGATATCAGCCCGGAGCATTACGGCGGTGAAGTCGATGCCAGGGTCAAGCTCGATCCAGAACGAGACACACTGGAAATCGAATGGATTCGGCACGCGCTTAAACACGATATCCCCATGATTGGCATATGCCGTGGGGCGCAACTGATCAACACCGTCCTCGGCGGCACCCTGCACAATGACATCCGCCATATTCGCCGTCTGACCTACAATCGCCCCGGCCTGCTGCCGACCAAACAGGTCTGGCTCGAACCCGATTCCAGACTCGCCCACATCACCGGCAAAACCAAGCTCCGCGTCAACAGCCTGCACCATCAGGCCGTAAAGCGCCCGGCCGACCCCCTACGCCGCACCGGCTGGGATCTGGACAAGATCATTCAGGCCATTGAGCCCACCGACAATATCCCCGTCCTCGGCGTCCAGTGGCACCCTGAATACATGATCTACCTGCGGTCACAATTCCGGATCTTCCACTGGCTGGTGGACAATGCACGGGATCGATTACCCCAGCCTTGATAATAAAATACCGGGGGAACAACGGGCCGGGCTTGCACTCTCGCTCGTAGCGGATTGATGCACGGGGCAAGGCCTGACCGCATTGGCCGCTCCCCAAGACAGACATCGCTCAGGAGCGAGCAGGAAACACCACCACATCATCGCCCCCCTGCCATACAGGCAGCTTGACCATGGTTTGGAGAAAGAGAGGGTACTCCAACCAGTGCTGTAACCACCGCTGCAGATTCGGGTAAGGCAGCTGGCTAAACACATCGCGATCAACATGGGCGAATTGGCGGACGAACGGCATAATGCCAATATCCGCGATGCTCGGTGCCTCCCCAAGCAGGTAAGCATTTCTGTTCAGCAACGCCTCCAGGACCTGAAGAAAGCCCTCTCCTCGTTGCCGATACTCCGTCTGAGTCATATCAACATGGCGGTCGGCGTATTTATAGCGGTCCAGCCAATACTTGAACTCATTATCGTTTTGCTCAATCAGCGCATTCGCCTGAGGCAAAATCGTTGCGTCTAGCAGGCCTTGTGGATCCTGCTGCTCCAGCGCCCACACGATGATGTCCCGGCTTTCTTCAATGACAGTACCATCGACAAGCTGCAACACAGGCACGGTGCCTTTAGGGCTAATCGCCAGCATTTGCGCAGGCTTGTTTTTCAGGGTCACTTCCCGAAGCTCAACCTGCAAACCCGCAAACAAAATTCCCAGGCGGGCCCGCATGGCATAGGGACAGCGACGAAAGGAATACAGACAATCAAATGAGGCTGACATAGCGATACTTCAAACTGAACCAGGGGTGTATTTCCACGGCGGAGAACCGATAGTTCTGCTCACCACCAAAAGGGTTGTCGATGGACGCAGCCTAGAAGGTGCGCATAGGGAAAGGATACTATTGAACCGGCACCCCGTCCCGGGAGCCTCGATTGATCACAATGTTTTGGGTTTCCCTCTTCGCGTATGTCTCTGCTGTCGCTGCATAAAAAACGCATGAGCAAGTCCCTGCCCCCGGGCCCCCAAGCGGAATAATAACGCCCAACTCACACTCTGAGGGTATCGCTGGCGCTGATATGCGTTAGCATGGCAACCTCTTCACCCCAACAAACCACCCGGGCATCATTGATCCCGTATCATTTAGGTTATTGCTTTCCAGAGAGCCTCTATGCAATTTCATGAATCAAACCGCTATCCCTACCCCGCTGACGCTGTGGTGCAAGTCTTCGGCGACAAAGACTATTTCATCAAGAAATATAGCGGGGCCGGCGCCAGCAATATTCAGCTACTCGAAGAACAACATAACGACGGCAAAACCCGCATTGCCATAAGCCGTCACGTGGATATTGATGTCGATATCCCCGCTTTCGCGCGCAAGTTTGTGCCCGACACCATTACGGTTGTGCAAATCGATAGCTGGGACCAAACCACCCTGCGCGGCAACCTGGATATCCAATTCAAAGGCATGCCCGCCGTAGTGAAATGCGACATGACGCTGACCGACGAGGACGACGGATGCGTGTTGAACCTCAACTTCACGGTGGACATCAACGTCCCATTAATTGGCGACAAGCTCGCCAATGTGGTGGGAGCCGATTTGAAAAAGAAGTTCGAACGCGACTCACACCATGCACAGGCAGTGATGGCAGAATTTGTGCCACGTTATCTTTGAAGTGAGCCCCGCCTGAAATGCTGATTTTATGACAGCCAAGCATCAGCCAGCATCCCCTCAGGCCCGAAGGAGGTCTCCCCATTGCTGGCTGCCCTGTTCTTAGCTCACTCCCGGGCGCTGGACGTCTTGCAAGTGGAAATGCCGAACGGCAGATAGGCCGGACACCAGCGGGTGGCGCCGGTGAACAGCGGGATAAGGCCGACGGCACCCCACCAGCTCTGATACACCATGCCCAGGGCAATGATGGCCACACCCGCCACTAACCGCAAAGTACGGTCTGCGTTACCCACGTTGGTTTTCATGACAGCCTCCTTGTTTGAATGCGTATTTTTCGAGTCTGTCCTTATTCCTGCTCGCGGATATTGATCCAGGTCAGGAAACTTCGCCTACCCATCTGCCGATTGACGGGTGTCCTGTTGTTTGTGTTCCGGGCGATTAAAGCACCATCGACGTAGCCAGAAACAGCATCAGGCCCATGCCGATGATATCCGTAAAGGTGGTTAAAAAAATGCTGCTGGCCGTCGCTGGGTCAGCACCAAAGCGTTTGAGCACCAGTGGGACTGTCACCCCGAATATGCCGCTGCCTACGCAGGCACCGATCATGGCGATGAAAATGACAATGCCAAGCATGGTGGGGCTGGCTGCATCGGTGGCCAGCGCATAGGCAAACATGGCAAGGCCCGCGATAACACCCACGGCGGCGCCGTTGAGTGCCCCCAGGAGGATTTCCTTGCGTAATAACTTGCTGACCGGGTAGCCCTTCATCTGCCCCAGCGTAATGCCGCGTAATGTGATGGCCAGCGCCTGACAGCCGGTGTTCCCGCTTTGCCCTGCCAGTACCGGCAGGAATGCAGCCAGGGCAACGATCTGGGTGATGGTGCTCTCGAACATGCCAACCACAAAAGCGGCAGCGAAAGCGGTAACCAGATTCACCTGCAGCCACGGATGGCGCATACGGAAGGCCGCCAACACCGGCGTGTTTATCTGTTCCTCTTTGGCCACACCATACTGGGAACCTGCCTGGGCGCTCAGCTCAGTGGCAATGCGCTCGTAGAGTTTCCAGCCACGCACCTCACCCACTACGCGCTGCTGTTCGTCGACCACCGGGTACATGCGATAGTGGCGGTACAGCACCTCGCTGACGGCATCTTTCACCAGCGTGTCCTGCTCGAAAGCGAAGGGCTCGCGGACCATGATGTCTGAAAGCACCTCGGAGGGCTTCGACAGAATTAGATCACGCATGCCAACCACACCAACCAGCCGATCGTCCTGGGTCGCAAAAATATAGCTGATCTCGGTGACATCCGCGCTTTTGACCATAAACGCCAACGCCTCGGCGACCGTCGTGCTCTCTGGCAGGGTGGCCGTCACCGGTGTCATCAGTTCACCGATGGTGGCCTCCATGCCAGAGAGCACAGCAAGACTGGCCGCGTTATCCGGCGCGGCAACCTCCCCCAGGTGAGAGGCAATCGTCGCGGCCTGACCGGCAGGCAGTCTTGAAAGAATAAACTGGATATCGTCGGCGGGTAGCCTCACCAACTCCTCAGCGGCATCCAGGGCTGTAAGCTCGCGGATACGCTCGACTTTCTCGGTCAACTCCATACTCTGCGTCATGGTGTTCTCCGGCATTGGTGAGACTTTGAGTATAGCAAGGAGGGGACCGTTAAAGCCTCTGAAACAATGAGGTCAGGTTTTGAAACTAGATTCAAAGACTGTGCACGATGAAAGACCTGACCCTAAATCCCCTGTGACCCCAATCCCCTGTACAGCACTCACGCCTCTTCACGCACTTCCCAATGCTCCATTTCCTCAAGCGCGTTCATGTGCTCGTAAAGCGCCACGCCCCCATCGGTTAGCACCAGTCGATCGCGCGTATTCCAATACGCAACCTGGCGCACCACCATCACCGTTTCAACATCATTGAGCAAACTCACCCGGCCGAGGCCTGCCGCCCGCAAGACCTGCTGGACCTCATCATCCTCACCAATTTTCTCAATCTGATCACGGGGAAGCCCTGCAGCATCCTCCAGCAACGCCTCGGTACGACCTCGCAGCATCGTTATCCCCCGCGCCAATACAATGATCAGCGCCTGGATTTTCATCGCCACTTCTGAAATCGCATCATCCCCGTCCACCTCATTGAGGAAAAACGCATCCCCAAGAATCTTCAGCTCGTAACCGATCGAGGAATACAGCTCCCGGTACCGGGTCAGATTGTCCGTCAGCATCAGCTCTGTATAGAGCCGGTTCTCCGTGCGAAGGCCATCTCGCAGGACATGCTTGTTGATCATCCTGCCGTTGATCAGCTCTTGATAAATCTTGCGGCTCAGCTGCTTGTCCATGCCGTCTCCTTTTACTGCGCGTTGCCAGATAGGGGTTTCTTGGAAGCTTCCTTGCGAGGCACCAGCCGCCAAGGGCGGTACCGCAACCGCTTGCCACCGTAATCAATCGTGTCGACTCGAGTATAGGAGACCACCTCCATCCGCCCCTTAGCTTTCAGCAGATCCACCGAATCAATCAGCATATCCAGCCGGTAATCATCGAGCCGATCGATCAGGTGTCGATGGAGGCCCAGGAACACATCGTCCCGCGCATGACTCAACTCGAAATCCTTCATGGCATGCGCCAAGCGACTAATCCGGAGTCGGCTCTCACGGGCGCCCCGGTCTTCTGCCGGCGCAGATACCTCTGTAAACCGCCCATCCGGTCGCAGGGCCTCAACCTCGGCATGCACGCGGATCGCTTCGGAAAACTCCGCCAGCCCCTCTTCGTTCGGCCAGTTCAAATTGGCCGATTGCGCTCGCACAAAGGACTTCAGGCCTCCAAGCACTCGACCAGAGGACCACACAGGGTGCGTCAGGGGCACCCGAAAATCACGCTGGCTGCCCGTGTGCTTTTCTTGGGCCGCCGCCAGCAACCGGTTGAACATCTTCTCCGCGCAGTCATAGCGTTGGCGCTCCTGACGGGCAAAGCGGATATAGATCTCCATGGATGTCGCAATTTCATGGGCCTCCTGGGCATAGCCCAGGATATGGAAATGGATCCGCTGCAGGGCACTGACATGCTCGTCCTTACCATGCTGATCAAACCGCTCGATGATGTCGCGCACCCGTCCCATCGGGCCTTCCCGGGTCTGCTCCGCCAGATCGCCACCGACCAAAATCTTCGACCGGGCCCAGCCGCCGTGCTCGTTCAGAAACTGCAGGGTTGGGGTCACATGCCTCTCATGAATCTGCAGAATGCTGTCCAAAGCTCGACGCACCTGCTCGGCCTGGGCAAAGCTGGCAGTGTCGGCCGAATCCACCACGTTCGAAAGCGTGTCCGCCTTCCCCCTCAGCGCAGTGATATTGTCCCCCTGTAGTGGTCTAATGAATCCGGACACCAACGTAGGTGGTAAAGTTACCACCTTAATCGAGGTGTCAGATGACCAGAAAACGACGTTCCTTTACTCCTGAGTTCAAGCAGGAAGCCGCCAGCTTGGTGTTGGATCAAGGCTACACTGTTCCCCAAGCCAGCACATCGCTTGGTGTAGTTGAGAGCGCGCTGCGGCGCTGGGTCAAGCAGCTTGAGGCTGAACGCCAAGGTGTTACCCCCAAAGGCAAGGCTCTTACCCCGGAACAGCGCCGGATACAGGAGCTTGAGGCTCGGTGTGAGCGCCTGGAACGGGAGAAGAACATTCTAAAAAAGGCTACTGCTCTCTTGATGTCGGACGACTGGAATCGTACGCGCTGATTGACCAATTAAGTGAGCAAGAGCCTGTGGAATTGGTCTGTTCAGCGTTTAATGTGCATCGTTCCTGTTACTACGAACACCGTAAGCGGTGCCGTCGTATTGATGCGGAGAGGGTAGCCTTGAAAGCCAAAGTGAACTGCTTATTCAATCAGAGTCGCAGCTCGGCGGGAAGCCGTACGATACAAGGGCTCCTCAATGAGCAGGGGGAGGAAATTGGCCGTTTCAAGGTACGCAGTCTTATGCGTGAACTCGGGCTGGTCTGCAAGCAGCCCGGGCCTCATGCTTACAAGCAGGCGACAGTAGAGCGGCCCGATATACCGAACCATCTGGATCGAGAGTTTACGGTGGCAGCCCCGAATCAGGTGTGGTGTGGAGATATCACCTATATCTGGACGGGGAAAGGCTGGAGTTACCTGGCTGTCGTGCTGGATCTCTACGCCCGGCGAGTTGTGGGCTGGGCCATCTCCAGCCACCCGGATGCAGATCTGGTGGTGAAGGCCCTGGATCATGCCTGGGAGCAACGAGGTCAGCCTGAGAAAGTCATGTTCCACTCGGATCAGGGCAGCCAATATGCCAGTCGCATGTTCCGGCAGCGGTTGTGGCGCTATCGGATGCAGCAAAGCATGAGCCGGCGGGGCAACTGCTGGGATAATGCGCCAATGGAAAGGCTGTTCCGTAGCCTGAAGTCAGAATGGGTGCCGACAATGGGCTACCGCAACTTGCCTGAAGCAAAGAAAGATATCGGTGACTATCTGATGGGTTACTACAATCACCACAGGCCACACAGCTACAACGGCGGAATCGCCCCTGCGGTGGCAGAAGAAAAACCTAAATCACTGTCCGGGATTAGTTGACCACTACACCCAGCGAAGAGGCGACATGCTGAAAGGTATCGTAGACCGTCTGCACCATCTCGGAATACGCCGGATCACCCGGTATCCAGGCCAGCTTGTAGTCGCTTACCAGGTTGTAGCACTCGTCCAGCTGGATCACCAACTGGTTCAGATCGGCCTGGGACAATTCCCGGAGACGCTTGCGATCAAGGTGGCGCAGCATCGACAGCACAAAGCCCTTCAGGCGGAAGCGCCCAAGCTTCTGATCAAGGTAGTTCAGCAAGCCATTGCGATCGAGATTCTCCAGGCTAAGCGTCTCAATCAGCCGGCGCCCTTCCACGGGCGACAGCCGGCCGACCTCTTCTGACAGCACCCGGTCATAGGCACTGATGGTGAATTCCATGGCATGCCCTGTACCCGACTCGCTCGCCAGATCCATCAACCGGAAGAACGTCTGCTTGTTAGCCAGAATGGCGATCAGGGTCTGCTCTGTGTTGACGGGATTGACCATGCTCATGCCACGGCAGTCCCGTCCAAATCGTCATCAGACGGAAGGTCCAGCAAGGAAAGATTGGAGGGGTGATAGACTGCGCGGCATTTGCGCAGCGCCTTGCCCTCAGTCAGCTGGTACTCGTACAGGTAGTGCCATGTCCCGATAATCCCGGCAATCACACCGGTATTTGACGGGGTGGCCGCAATCAGCACCAGGTTATTCTCTTCCACCACACGACGCAGTTCCGCCAGATTCCTTTCATCGAGGTTGGAGACCTCATCAAAGATCACCGGTACCGTCATGGTGATGTCTTCCGGCACCATCTGACGCAGCAGGATAGCCAGCAGCACCACGTTCACCATGCCCGTGGTACCGGTGGATTGCCCGGCCTTCTCCTTCTCGCCATTCAATTCAAAGACAAATTTCACATCCGTGACGATCTGCTCGATGTCCAGGCGAGAGCCATTGCCGGTGTCCTTGAGGTAGTGATCGCAGAAATTGCTTAACCGCTCGTAGAAGGCATCCGGCCGCATCTGCCCGGCAGACTTGCTGTATCGATCCAGATCACGGCGCAAGCTTTCAAACGCCTCGTGCGTCTTGATCTCAATGCTGACACCGGAGAGGTTGGAGATATGGATGCCGGCCAGGGTGTTGTTGATCCGTTGTTCAAAACGACGAATGGACTGCGCCATATCCTCGATTTTCGAGATATCCACACCCGTGTTTTGGTTGTGGTTTTCGATCTGGGACCGCAATCCGTTCTCTTTCGAGACCACGTTCTCGAACTCCGCCCGGAGCCGCTCAAAGGCATCGCGGATGTCCTGAATCGGGATGTCGCTGCGAAGCATGTCGAACCCTTCGACACTGCACGCGCCTGTGGCCAGCAGGGTGCGCAGCTTTTCCAGCATGCTCTCACGGAGCCTATGCAGCCCGTCTTTCTGATCCTCAAGGTCAGTGATCAGCTCCGCCAACGCAACTGTCTCCTCCGGTTCCTTTGCTGGCCCGAGGGCCGCCAGCACATCCTTTGGCGCACTCGCCTTAATACGGGAAACCGCTTTTTTCTGGTGCGTCAGATCACTATTCTCACGCTGCACTGCTTCGTAATCCCGCTTGGCGTCTTGCGCTTTCAACTGCAGGGGCGCTTTCTCATTGGAGATCTTCACATGGAGCTCCTCCGCTTGGTGGAGAGCCTCCTGCGCGGCCGCAAGCGCTTCATTCTCAGTGACCAGATCCGCCCGGTTTGACTCCAGCGCACCCAGGGCGTGAATGGCCTCCTCGAGCTCCTTAACGTCCTCCTCTGCCGCCGCCACCTTTTCCTTCGAGACGGTGCCGTCCTTGTGAGTGGCGGCGATATCCGCATTGAGATCGCGCATTTCACGATCAAGATGGCGCTTGCGCTCAGTAAGGGATTTCTTGTCATCCTCCAGCTTCACCCGGAGGTCCGCCGCCGAATACTTCTGTGCAGCAACCCCTGGGATGGCCTGCCCTTTAAGGGCCAGAGCCCCCTTCTCGACGGAGAACAACGCAGCGAACTCATCCACCTGATCCTGCTCTACACTCAAGAACGCGCCCGGGACCTTGGCTGTTGCAGAGTTCAGACTGAAGAGCACCATGGCCGAGTGCTTGTTAAGGGAGTCAAGAATGGCGCCGTCACTGTCATTCAATGCGCGGGCCACAGTGTGAAGTTCCTCCTCCACCCCCTTCTGGTCTGAGATGAGCTGCTGCAGGCGTGCCTGCATGGCGTTCACGCTGCTCAAGGCCTTGAGGCGCCGCTCAGATTCACCCAACCATTCACGCGCATGGGCGATGTAGGCCCCCGGGTCATCCCCCTGGACCACCAGTCGCTCTTGGGCGATAAATGCCTCCGCCACGTCGATTCGCTGCTTCAGCCTCTCTAGCCTCTCGCGAGCGTTCTTCAGCTCAACCTTCTTTGTCGTGACTTGATCTGACGCAGCGCGGTCTTTCTCCTGACAGGTGCGGAGCGCCTCCGAGGCGATCTGATGACGCTCCGCAGCCTCAGCCACCCGAGTCTCCGCGGTGGCCATTTTCTCTTCCAGTAGCGTCTCCGCCAGCACCAAATCCCGGGCCAGCGGCGCAATGCCGGCTTCGTACTCCCGGAACTGTTTGGCAAAGGCCGCCCAAGCATCCTGGTTGTTCTTGAGGGCCTGGACCTGCTTCAGCGCCTGCTGGAGCGACAGTTTCTCATCGTTGATCGCGCGCAGATCCACACTGACCGCGGTGCTTCCAGTGGCCAGGTCACTATCAATCACATTGGCAAACGCCAGCGGCAGACTTTCCTTGTTTCCACCCCGAATATCGAACGACAGCTGCAGTAGCGCCTTGATGGCCTTCATAACCGCATCCCGTGGCGGCTGCACGAGGGGGACGATGCAGTACCGGGTGGAGTCCCGGGTCGGCGTGTAGCGAGTGAACATCGCCTCCATGATGGTGCGCTGGTCCGCCAGCGGGCGGCCACCGATATCCTTGAGCTTCTTGATCACCTCCGCCAGCGCCAGCCCTTCCGGGGGAGAGCCCATGCCATCGTTCTTACCGGAGTTCACATCCCAGAAGATATGCTCGATCGCTTCATAGGGCATCGGTACCGCAATGCGGCTATACCCCAGTTTCTCATTCGGGGTCTGATACAGAACGATGCAGAATTCCCCGCCCGGGTTGCTCGCCTCCAGGACCAGGAAGGACGTAGAGGACGGGAAATAGTAATCGAAGCTCTGTTGACCAGAGTACACCTCACCATTGGAGGCGAAGCCGAACTTGCTCTCGCAGCGCTTCATGTTCACTTCGGGCAGCAGGAACAGCTTCAGCGCACTCAGGCCAGAGGTTTTGCCCTGATTGTTGGGGCTAAAGATCGCCGACGAGGTCCCCAGTGGCAGATTGATGTAGGCAGCGCTGCCAGAGTTGACCATGACAAGCCGCAAGATCTGATAGCGGTCGCCGTCCAGTGGCAAGGAATTGGCCTGCATTACAGCCCCTCCAAATAGGTTTCTTGTTCCAGTTTTTTGCCCAGATTGTACATAGCCTGAATCACGTTCTGTAATTCCGGATGTTTAAGGATCAATCCCCTCAGACTCACCCGTTGTTTTTCACTCAAGCGCCATCGGCTCCGCTCCAAGCGCTCTTGAATATCAGTGGGGACTAGGAAGCGAACAGGGAATCCCGCCGGCAGCAGCGGGTTGTCACGAATCGACTGGTAGGTCCGAATACCCCCCTCGTCAACATCGAACAAGCACGACACCTGATCAAACTGGCCGTAATACCCGCCATGACACGCCTTAGCCGCCTGATTACCAGAACCAAAAGCCACCAGGGTGCTGGCGGAATCGACCAGCCAACCGCAGTGCGTTCGCAAAAACGCCAATGTCGACTCAATGGCAAGGAAGTTCTCCATGTTCTCCACCAGCAGAAGGTGTGTCTTGCCCGGGGGCGGCACAGGCCAGGTCAGCCCGTCGCGACACACAGCCACCTGCGGCTCGTGCCAACCCGGCGCATCGATTACCAACAACGAGCCAGTAACCCCCTGCAGATGAGAGTCACCGGCCATCGCGGCACTGACACGGTCGTGGTGATCGGCCGAGGGCGGATACATGGTCTGCAGGTACGCTAGGCGCTCACGGTTGATCACCTCAACAACGCCCACATCCTCAGACTCATCAGCGGGCCGGAAGATTTGGCGAACATCCATCACCGTCATCCCTTCCAGGCCAAGCGCTTTGCTAAGCCCACTCCAGGAACAAGGATCCCCGGCCGCGATCGCCTCCAGAAGATCACCTGCCTTCTTTCTTTTGCTCATTGAAGTACTCGTTTTTGCCGGTGGGGGCTCAAGAAAGGCCGTTTCGAGCACTGGGGTCAGGTCTTGCCCCGTGCATCAACCTGAATCTTTGCCGCACCCCGGCACTGCGGGAACCCACTACACCCCCAGAATTCCTGCCCCGCCAGTTTTCCCGACTTTGCCTTTCGCAACACCATCTCGCTGCCACACCGGTGACAGGCCGGCGCTTCAGGTTGCTTTGATTCTGTCGGCACTGGCGCTGTCACTGCAGCCATCGCCTCTTGCGTCTGAACCGGTTTCTCATTGCCTTGGGCTTGGCTCGTCTCTGCCAAATCTCTGGCGGACTGATCGTCAGCAATCCTGACTTCAGGGCACTCTTGTTGCTGGGGCGGAAAAAGAATGGCGTTGATGTCACGGCGAAGATCAGCGACCACATAGCCTCTGGCCGCCCGTATCCGCAGCAGTGGCAGGCCCGCCGATTGGCAGGCGACATCCAGAAAGGTATCTCGCGCCTGGCGTTTGGCAGAGTCATGGCTGGCATCATCCAGCTCAATCGCCAATTTCACCGCGCAGGATTGTGGCTCGCAGAGAATGAAATCCAGATGTTTGGCGGAAATTCTGTTGAAGGCGCGCTGCCAGTTTGAGCGGGTGAGCCCCTCTTGCGGGGTAATGACATCCGCCACCCGTACCTTGGAAAAGATCATCGCCTTGCCAGCCACCGCCTGCGAGAGGACACCATAGAAAGAGCGTTCGGCTTTACTGAGCAGATAGGGCTTGCGGCGGTAGGTGAACTGAGTTGACCCAGTGGGCGATTTCAGCAGCGCCAGGACTGCCAGCGACACCACGATAACAACGAGGAAGAACGTCGTAGTCGTACTCATGGCCAGCTGTCCTCAGCCCCTTCACGGGCCGGACAATACTGGACGGATAGTAAATGCAAACTGACTGGCATCCCTTCCCCTGATCCCAACTCACGGCCTCACCGTCCTGGCGGGCCTGTTGTTATTGGTAGCGCGTTATTTGTGATCCAGTTCGAATTTACACAACTCTGCCGGGGAAATAAACGAATCCGCTTCAGGTGAGGTGCTGCCGTGGATAGGCGGTTCCAGGCGGGGATCAGCCGGGGCAGAACGACTCTCATATCGTCAATAACTCGCGAGTTGGCATGGTTCCCGCAGTAATACGGTGACTGGCTGGCGCTTATTCCCGGCCTGACCGTTTTCTGTGACTTGACGGAACAAGAGGTGAAACCATGGATTCTGCGATTCTGAAAGACCTGATGTGCACCCGTTTTGCGAGCATCCACCCGGATATGCCGGTGGTGGAGGCGTCCAGCAAGCTGATCCAGCTGGAGATGCTGGGTAGCCCGGTGATGGATGATGCCGGCACTCTGGTGGGCTGGATCAGTGAGCGTGAATGCCTGCAGGCGGCGCTGCAGGTGGTGTACCACAACCAGCGCGTGGCGACGGTAAAAGACCTGATGCAGCCTGAGGTACTGACGGTATCGCTGGACGATGACGTGCTGGGACTGGCCCAGCAGATGCTGGCCGCCAAGCCCAAGATCTACCCGGTGGTGGATGCTGCCAACAAGGTACTTGGCGTGATCAGTCGCCGTCATATCCTGCACATGCTGGATCAGAAGCTGGCAGAGTTGAGCAAGAAGGCGGGGTGATCTGCTGTTTTTGCTCTTTTTTAGGGCGCTATGATGGCGCTGTTTTGCACCAGACAGGTGCAGAGCCTCGTGGACGGCTACCTTGGGCGGTTTTGGTGACTGGCAGGATTGGCCCGTTCGTCACCGCCGTATTCGCCATGCAAGCATAGCTCCCACAAAAAGATAGGCACTACTTATCTCGCCAGTAAAGCTGCGCCAGCAAATCCTGGCGCTCGTGGAGCACGGCAATAATCAATGGCCGCTCTGTACCTTGCAGCGTGTAGAAGATGAAGTGGTGTTGGCAGCGAAACCGGTAGACATCGGGCAAGGAGCCCAGCGCGAGTGTGGGAACCACCTTCCCGCTCACCAGTCGTTCCAGGCAAGCATTGAGAGCCTGGCGATAACGTTCAACCTGCGCCTTTCCCCAAGTGCGGAGCGTGTAGCGAATAATATTGCGGATGTCGTCGGCGGCCTCTTCCGTGAGGTCGTAATCCATTTAGCGGGCTTCCTCTTCCTTGAGTACCTGATTGACCAGCTCATCCACGTTGCTGCTGACGCGGGACCCGGCACGGCCAGACTGTAGCCGGGTCTTCAAAAAGGTTTCCAATGCTGCCAGGGACTGTTCCTGTTCACTGGCATTGCCGAGCACTCGCTCCAGCACATAGGCCTTGAGCGACTTGCCTTCCAGGGTCGCGGAGACCTTCAGCAACTGATGCTGCTCCGGTGTCAGTTCGATGGATAGGCGCATACAGGCTCCATGGGGCTATCGGGTATATACCCATAGGAGACAACATTTTGCACATTTGTGCAAAAGTTGTTTTGCGCCGAAGGCGGCAGAGCCCCTTTGGGATTAGCCAACTGGTAGGTATTCGCCATGCAAGCATGGCTCCAACGAAAAGCGGTGTAGCCGGCGGGCTACAGCTTTTTCACCCGCCGGTTCTTGCCCTTGATCTTGCCGCTCATTAATCGCTGTAGTGCCAGGTCGGCGCTGTCGCGTTCGATAGCCACGTAGGCCTGGTAGTCGGTGACGGTGATCTTGCCGACCTGGTTGCCGGGGATGCCGGCGTCACCGGTGAGGGCGCCGAGGATGTCGCCGGGGCGCAGTTTGTCCTTGCGGCCGGCGCCGATGCATAGCGTCACCGTGGGCGGCAGCATGGGGTCGCCGGCGCGGGGCTTGAGGCTGGAGACCGGGTGCCAGTTGAGTGTTTCGCCCTGCAGTTCTTCGATGGCCATGGCCCGACGGCTTTCGCGGGGGGTCACCAGGTTGATGGCCAGGCCCTTCTCCCCTGCCCGGCCGGTGCGGCCGACCCGGTGAATGTGGGTCTGCGGGTCGTGGGACAGTTCCGCGTTGATCACCATGTCCAGGCTGTCGATATCCAGCCCCCGTGCGGCCACGTCCGTGGCTACCAGTACTGACAGACTGCGGTTGGCGAACAGGGTTAGCACTTCGTCGCGTTCGCGCTGTTCCAGGTCGCTGTTCAGTGCCCGGGCGGCGAGCCCCTGCCGGCACAGCTTGCTGACCACATCCTGGCACTGCTGCTTGGTGACACAGAACACCACGCAGCTGGTAGGCCGGAAGCAGGCGATGGCGTCGGCCACGGCTTCGTAGCGTTGCAGTGGCTCCACTTCGTAGAAGCGCTGCTCGATGCGGGTGTTGTCGTGCATGGCCGCCACTTCCACATGCTCGGGGTCGCGCATGAAGGTTTCCGCCAGCTGCTTGATGCCGGCGGGATAGGTGGCGGAGAACAGCAGGGTCTGGCGACGGGACGGGGTCTGGCGAATCACCTCGGCAATATCGTCGAAGAAGCCCATGTCGAGCATGCGATCCGCTTCGTCCAGCACCAGGGTGTTGAGCCCGTCCAGACTGAGGGTGCCTTTGCTCAGGTGCTTGAGTATCCGCCCCGGTGTGCCCACCACTACCTGGGCACCATGCTCCAGGGAGCCGATCTGCGGACCGATGGGTTGCCCGCCACAGAGGGTCAGCACCTTGATGTTGCCGGCGCCCCGGGCCAGACGACGAATCTCTGCGGCCACCTGATCGGCCAGTTCCCGCGTGGGGCACAGCACCAGAGCCTGGCAACCGTAATAGCGCAGGTTCAGCGGGTGCAACAGGCCGATGCCGAAGGCGGCGGTCTTGCCGCTGCCGGTGCTGGCCTGGGCGATCACATCCCGGCCTTTCAGCAGGGGCGGCAGGCTGGCCGCCTGCACCGGCGTCATGGCGGTGTAGCCCAGGGTATCCAGGTTGGCGAGCATGTCGCCGCTGAGTGGCAGGGAGGAAAACAGGGAATCAGTCACGTAAGGGCCCGAGTGGCAGGAAATCAGGCGTGCAGTGTACCAACTGTTGGGCCGGGCGCGATGGATTTCAGATTTCTGTCTCAGAGGCCGGAATTCGAGGCTGTCGCCACAGAGCATGACAACGCGCTGGACAAGCACCGCTTCCCCCCCTTAGTCTTGTAAACACATGTTCACATACAGGTGTGCACTTGTCACGCTGTACCCGATTGTGTGTCTACATGGGTATTGCGTAGGGATTCGGTAAAAGGGGTTGGTCACCACGCCCCGCACAAGCGGATACTGAAATCCGAACCGGAAATCAGACAGCTACAACAACAGTGACAACAACGGATTGAGATGGCAGGAGTAACTCGCCCAGCCGTCGCCCTCGAATAATGACAACGAAAGAGGAAGCGTTATGCGTCAACCCGCCCAGCCTGAGCCAGGTGATTCACGGTCCATCTGGTCTCGCCTGAGTACCATCACCGATTATTTTGCCTGGCCCTTGCGCACCTCCCATTACCTGGAGCTGGTGAACCCGCTCTGGACCACCCACAAGCTGCAAGCCCGGGTGGTGAAAGTGTGGGATGAAACCAAGGATGCCCGCACCCTGACCCTGCGCCCCGGTTTGAACTGGCGCGGCCACCGGGCGGGCCAGCATGTGCGGGTGGGTATCCCTGCCAACGGCAAGCATTACACCCGCACCTACACCATTTCCTCGCCGCCGGAGCGGGAGGACGATTGCTTCACGATCACCGTGAAGGCCATCGACAAGGGCACCATTTCCCACCACATCGTGCGCAATATCAAGGTGGGCGATTACCTGCCCATCGGCCTGCCGCAGGGGGATTTCTACCTGCCGGACGCGCAACCGATCCAGCCACTGTTCATTACCGCGGGCAGCGGTATTACTCCCGCGTTCAGCATGATCAACAGCCTGATTGCCCAGGGGCGTCTGCCGGATACCTGCCATATCCACTATGCACCCCACGAGTTTGATGTAGTGCTGGGCAAGGAACTGAAGGCGATGGATCGCTTCAACGATCGCTATCACCTGCACCTGATGTATAGCCGTGAGGGCGACGACCCGAGCCGTAACCGCTTTTCCCGGGCCCAGCTGGATGCGCTCTGCCCGGACTGGAAAGAACGGGACGTGTACGCCTGCGGCCCCCCTTCCCTGCTGGAAGCCATCGAGCAATGCATGGAGGAAGCGGGTTGTAGCCGCCAGCTGCATGTGGAGCGATTCCGCGCGCCCTTTACCGAAGTGCCCGCCGATGCGGTGGGTGGCCGGGTGCGCTTTGCCCAAAGCGATGTGGAAACCGACGGCGACAGCGAAACCCCACTGCTGAAAGTGGCCGAGGAAGCCGGCATGAACCCGCCCCACGGCTGCCGCATGGGCATCTGCCACACCTGCAACACCACCCTGGTATCCGGCTGCGTGCGAGACCTGCGCACCGGCGAGGTACTGAATGAGGCAGGCAGCATTGTGCAGACCTGCATCTGCGCCGCCGCCGGCGATTGCGAACTGGATTTGTGAGGGAAATAAGAATGAAAACCCATCAATACCCGGTCGACCTGACCGATGAACAGATCGAAGAATTCGGCCGCGAGCTGGAAGCCATTCGCAACGAGGTGTTTGACTCCCGCGGCGACCGTGACCGCGCCTATATCCTCAAGGTGATCAAGACCCAGCGCACCATGGCGGTGAGCTCCCGTTTTGTGATTTACCTGTCGCTGTTTTTCATTCCTGCCTGGGGGCACGCGCTGGCAAGCTGGCCGGTGGCACTCACCATCATGGGCCTGGGCGTGTTCGCGCTCGGCATCGCCAAGATTCTGGAAAACATGGAAATCGCCCATAACGTGCTGCACGCCCAGTGGGACTGGATGAAGGACCCGGAGATCCAGTCCAACACCTGGGAATGGGACACCATGAGCCCGTCGGACCGCTGGATGCATTCCCACAATGTGGTGCACCACACCTGGACCAATGTACTGGAGAAGGATCTGGATGTGGGCTACGGCATCATGCGGGTAACGCCCATGCAGAAATGGAAGCCGGCGTTTTTGCTGCAGCCGATTTATTTTATTCTGCTGATGTTGTTGTTCGAGGAAGGTGTGGCCATTCATGAGCAGGCCATCGATGACCACCTGAAAGGCAAGAACAAGCTGAAGGATTTCACGCCCCTGTTAAAGCGTATCGGCTACAAGGTATGGCGACAGGTGGCCAAGGATTACATCGCCTGGCCGCTGGCGGCCGCGCTGGTGGCGATCCCGATTTCCTTCTATGTGCCCTTCTCGCCCCTGCTGGTGTTCGGCATGGTGGCCGGCGCCAATGCGGTGGCCAACCTGATCCGTAACATCTGGGCATTCACCATTATCTTCTGCGGGCACTTCCCTGCCGGCGCCCACAACTTCACCCTTGAGCAGGTGGAAGGGGAAACCCGTGGTCGCTGGTATCTGCGCCAGATGCTGGGCTCTTGCAACATTGAAGGCGGCAAGCTGTTCCATATCCTGTCCGGCAACCTGTCGCACCAGATCGAGCATCACCTGTTTCCGGACATGTGCAGCAACCGCTACAAGGAAGTGGCGCCACGGGTACGGGCGTTGGCGGATCGCTATGGCATTCCGTACAACAGCGCCTCCCTGTTCCGCCAGTTCGGCACCACCTGGCTGAACAACCTGCGCCTGGCCTTCCCCGGCGGCGGCGAACCCTACGAACCCCGCCGCGAACAAGCCAGCCAGTCCTGACGTAGACCGTAGGGTGGATTAGCCGAAGGCGTAATCCACCATCCCCTCCAACGCTTCAAAAGGTGGATTACGCCTTCGGCTAATCCACCCTACGTTTTGGCTTTGTGGGAGATGATGCATGCATCACGAGAAGTTCAGTTGAATCCAGCCCTTCGTTTTGCAAGCAAAGCTCCAACGGCCACGAGGGGTTGTTGGAGCCTTGCTCGCAAGGCGAAGGTTGTTTCCGCAAGCCGCTGCGTTTAGCGCCGCCTGACCAGCCCGTCTTCCAGCACCTGGTCGAAGTGATCCTTCAGGGTGTCCGCCGCCGGTCGATAATTCACGCCCAGCGCCTTGCTGCGGCTATTGTCGAAGCGCAGGGGGTAGCCCACGTTACGGCTGATGAACTTGCGGGTGACCGGGCCCATGAACGGGCCGACAGCCCATACCACCGGCTTGGGCACCTTCATCATCGGGAACGGGTACTGCTTGCCGAATTGCTTGCGCAGCATGGCGGCGATGTCGAGCATGGACACTGACTGGTTGACCAGGATGTAGCGCCCTTCCGCTTCCGGTTTGAACGCCCCCAGCAGATGGGCCTGGGCCACCTCGCGCACGTCCACCATGCCGTATTCCAGGTCCGGCACGCCGGTTTTCAGTTTGCCACGACCCATGTCCAGCAGGGTGCCAATGCTGGCAGAGTTGCTGGCGTTGGTCAGGGACGGACCGTAGACCATGCCCGGGTTGATGGTCACCAGATCCCAGCGGCTTTCTGCACTGCCAACCTGGCCATCGTGGATCTTCCAGGCTTCGCGCTCGGCGGCCACCTTGGAATACTGATAGGGGTTGTGATTGACGCTGCTGGTGGTGTTCCAGTCCGCTTCGGTGAAGGCGCTTTTGCCTTTCATGTCGGTGGCGTCACCGTACACCGAGGCCACGCTGCTGGTGAGCACCACGCGCTTTAGGGTGTCGCAGCGATTAGCGGCATTGAGCACATTGCGGGTGCCTTCCACGGCCGGACGCACCAGGGCCTCGTTGGCATCGGTGAAGCCATCCAGCACGAACGGCGAGGCGGTGTGCATGAGGATGTCGCAGCCCTGCATGGGGTCGTCGAAGCTCTCGGCATCCAGCAGGTCTGCCTTGAACAGTTTCAGGGTACCCGGGGCAGCGTCAGCGATGCGCTTTAGGTGATCCACGCTTTTCGCCTTGTTGGGATCACGCACCGTGGCGTGCACGGTATGGCCCGCTTCCAGCAGGTATTTGACGATCCAGCCGGCAATGTAGCCGGAGGCGCCGGTGACCATCACGGTATGGGTGTTACTGGGCATGCTTGGCTCCCGCCGTTAAAAAGAAGGCCAACGCTACCATGATGGCAACACAAGACTAGAGCTGTTCGTGCCATTCCCTGGCTCTGCGGCCAACTGCAATCACAACGAAAACAGGCGCCAATGGCGCCTGTTTCATTCAGCTCTGCCA
This sequence comes from Alcanivorax sp., assembly GCF_019431375.1. Lineage (NCBI taxonomy): Bacteria > Pseudomonadati > Pseudomonadota > Gammaproteobacteria > Oceanospirillales > Alcanivoracaceae > Alcanivorax > Alcanivorax sp. Next base: position 117,475 of record NZ_CP080267.1, on the reverse strand, counting down.
GCGTGCCCGATTGAGCCACATCCAGGCGGCGAGCCCCAGCCCCCAGGCACCATTGACGATCAGGCCTCCGACCACCTTGGTGGCGTTCACGTCCAGGCCTTTCAGGGGAAACACCAGCAGCATGGCCACCAGTGTCGGGCCGATGGCGCCGATAATCAGCGCGCCGAGCCAGTGTCGAATACCCTGCCAACGACGGATCAACCACCAGACAGGAACACCCCAGACCCCGCCCCAGAAAGCCAGCGACAGCACCTGGGGAATACCCAGAGGCGGTACCGGGGTCATGTTCCAGGGCGCTGCGGGAATCATCCCTGCCAACCAGAACAGCGCAAGGACGCCCTGATGAAACAATAGCGTGGCGATAAAACCACCGGTAAAGGCTTGCAGCCATTGCTGTGGTGAGTTGGCCATGGTCACTCCGACGTTAAGAGGTGTTGGCAAAGTACGTTAATGATTACCCAGGCAACTCTACACCATCACCCTCCACGTGGCGTCAACACGACTACCGGTACCAGAGCGATCATCCCTCGTCCGGAATCTCCGGCGTCACCAGTTGCGCCAGCATTTCCAGGGATTCCTGCCAGCCTTGGTAGCAAAACTCCACCGGTATCACCTCTGGCACCCCTTCCTGGGTAATGTTTAACTCGGTGCCGCAAAGCACCTCTTTCAAGGTAATGGTGACCTGCATTTCACCGGGCAGATTGGGGTCATCGAACTGATCGGTGTGGCGGATCAGCTCGTTGGGCTTGAGCTCCAGGTAGCGCACGCTGAAGGAGTGGCTTTTGCCAGTGGTGAAGTTGGTAAACGACATTCGGTAACCGCCCCCTTCGCGGGCGTCCATTTCATGGATCTTGCCGGTAAAGCCATGGGGCGGCAGCCATTTGACCATGGCATCGGCATCCAGAAAGGCGCGGTAGACGCGCTCGGGGGTGGCGCGCAGGACACGGTGCAAGCGGACGGTATTACCGGACATGGTGATTCTCCTTGTTGGCGATGATGCCTCCGTTCATGGAGGGTTCGTCCCTTTATCGAATGCAGCAGCCATTATTCGACAGGGTAAGGGGGCCTTGTCCGAAAACCCATCGCAACATCAACTAAACTGATGCTAATCCACAAATATATCCTGTTTTTTATCAGTAATACCGATCATATAGTCACTTCATCAACGGGCAGGCACTGAGGCCTGTCCAAAGGAGGACGCCATGATCGAGCTTCGCGCACGCAATGAACTGGGCCATGCCCGGCACGGCTGGCTGGACACCCGACACCACTTTTCCTTCGCCAATTACCATGACCCGTCAAGGGTGCACTGGGGCGATCTGCGGGTCTGGAACGATGACACCATCGCGCCACACACTGGCTTCCCGGCGCACTCTCACCGGGAGATGGAAATCATCACCTATGTGCGTAAGGGCGCCATTACCCACCAGGACAGCCTGGGTAACAGTGGCCGCACCGAAGCCGGTGATGTGCAGGTGATGTCCGCCGGTACCGGGATCACCCACAGCGAGCACAACCGGGAGGACACGGAGACGCAGATCTTCCAGATCTGGATCATTCCGAATGCCACCGGTCTGCCACCCACCTGGGGCAGCAAGCCATTCCCGAAGGCCTCCCGCGAGGGGCACTTCGAGATACTCGCCAGTGGCTACCCGGATGACGGCGATGCCCTGCCAATCCAGGCGGATGCCCGAGTCGTGGCGGCCAGCCTGAGCGAGGGCCAGACAGTGACCTACCCGGTGGAGGGGGGTCGCAAGATCTATCTGGTGCCCGCCAAGGGACGGGTCAGGGTGAATGAAGTGCTGGCCGATACCGGCGATGGCCTTGCCATCAGTGACGAAGCGCGTCTGTCTGTGGTGGCAGAAGCGGACAGCGAGATCGTACTGGTGGAAACCGCCTAGGAAAGCCGGGATCAATGAGTAGGGTGGATTAGCCGAAGGCGTAATCCACCTTCCTTACCATCACCCAAACCTGCCAAACGACATGCTGGATTACGCCTTCGGCTAATCCTCCCTACCTGCAAAGAAAAAGGCCCGGAAATACTCCGGGCCTTTTTCGTTCCTGTAGGAGCTTGCCTGCATTATTGGCCGGTCTTTTTCTGCAAAGCGGTTTCCAGCGCGGCAATCTTTTCATGCATGGTGCGCATCAGGTCGAGCATTTCCTGGCGCTCGTCGTGGGCGATCTGGTTGTTGGCGTCCCGCTCGGCACGCTGCTCGCTTTCGTGCACTTCCTGGGTGGCGCTGACGATGATGGCAATGAACAGGTTCAGCACCATGAAACTGGAGATCAGGATAAAGGGCACAAAGAAGATCCACGCCAGGGGGTAGACCTCCATCACCGGTCGGGCAATGCCCATGGACCAGCTTTCCAGGGTCATGATCTGGAACAGGCTGTAGATGCTCGCGCCCAGGGTGCCGAACCATTGCGGGAATGCCTCCCCAAACAGCTCGGTGCCCATCACCGCAAAGATATAGAACATCATCAGCAACAAGGCCGCTGTCCAGCCGATGCCCGGCAATGCTTGCATCAGGGATTCCACCAGCATGCGTAGCCGCTTTACCGATGACAGCAGACGCAGCACCCGCAGGATGCGCAGGCTCCGCAGGATCGCCAGGGGCCCGGACGCTGGCGCCAGGGAAATGGCGACGATCAGAAAGTCGAAGACATTCCAGCCGGAACGGAAAAAACGTGGCCCGAATGCTACCAGCTTGAGCACGATTTCCAGCACGAACGCCGCCAGCACCATCTGGTTGAGCAAGTTTAACCACTGCCCTGCCCGCTCCTGGGCCAGCGCGGAGGTTTCCACGCCCAGAATAATCGCATTGAGAAGGATCAAAGCAGTAATGGTGTGTCCGAAAAGCGGGGTATTCAGCAGAGCAGCCAGGCGTTGCCGCCAGCCGCCGGGGGATACGGACGTTGAAGTGGCCTGCATGGAGAGTCACCAAATAATCCAAGAGGCGCGATTATACCTGATACGGGAGGGGGGATTGATAGGGGCCGTTGGCGCCAGACTCGCGTGGCGAAAGGTCGGGATGGGTATCCAGACCTCTCGCGTTGCGAGCAAAGCGCCAACGGGAAAGCGCGTGATCAGTCTTCCAGGGTCACCACAGGCTCCCAGACACCGTCGATCACTTTGGAGAGAATCATGTCGTTACCGGCACGGTGGTTGGTGGCGCTCATCTTGATATCCACCCCGGTGACCGGGTCGCTGAAATCCAGGGATTCCATGGCTGCCAGGAAGGAATCGGTGGTCAGATCCGGCCCGGCCTTGCGCAGTGCTTCGATGGTCACCATGGCACCGACACGGCCCAGCACCGCACCGCCGCTGGGAATGGAGCCATACTGCTCCTTGTACTCATCCGCCCATTGTTTCGCTTCCGGTACATCCTTCATGCGGCTGACAATATCCTGCCAGGGGGAAACGCCATAGAGCCCTTCGGTAACACCACCGGGGGCCGCCGCTACCGCAGAATGGAAGCCTGCCTGGGAAACCACGAATTTCACGTCATCCCAGCCCATTTCCTTGGCGGTGGCCACCACGGAAATGATCGGCCGCACCGGCAAGGCCACGGCCACCAGCTGGCAGCCGGCATCCTTCAGGCGCGCCAGGGTACCGGTGAAATCACTCTCGTCCGGACGGTGGGAGGTGCTTTCCGCCAGGGTCAGGGTGTCTTTACCCGCAGCGGCATCGTTGATGGCCTGATTCACTTCCTCGCCGAAATCCGAGGGAATGTACATCACACAAATCTTCTCGATGCTGTACTCATCCGCCATCCAGTTGACGCCTTTCAGCACCCCTTCATAGTAGCTGGGGCCGAAGACGAAGCGGTGGGAAAACTCGCCCTCTTCTTCCATCTGCCGTGACAGGGCCAGGGGAAGAATGCTGGGCACATTGTTGCGATCCATCACCGGGAAGGCGGCCAGGTTATGGGGCGTACCCAGGCTCATCACCATGGCGAACACTTCATCGCGGCTGATCAGCTTGTTGGTGGCCTGGGTGGCCTTGGGCACCTGGTAGGCGTGGTCCTCGACGATATAGCGAATTTCACGGCCGTGAATACCGCCCTCGGCATTCACCTCGGCAAACATATCGTTGGCCACCTGCACCGCCGGTGAGGAAAATGCCGCAAACACGCCGGACAGATCGTGCATGCCACCCAGTTTGATTTCGGTATCACTGACACCACGCACCGACTCGGCGGCGGCATTCCCTTCTTCCTTGTTATCACTGCACCCGATCAGGGTGGCTGCGGCGAGAGCCGCCAGACAAAGCTTCTTCATGATGCACTCTCCTCTCGAGTTCATACCTGAAACCGTGACTTCAGCGTGGATGCATGGCGTAAGAATTTGTTGTCACAGGAAGTTTTACGAAGAAGCGTCGTATCAGGGAATACGATCGACTGAGTAAAATTTTCTGTGGCGGCAAAGACTTGCGTCAGGCGCCGCGATGAAGCCACGGATTCAGGTAATTGTAATCAGTACATGGAATCAATCAGGTGCTTGTGTTTTTTCTCCACGAAGGAACGCTTCAGCTTCATGGTGGCAGTCAGCTCCTCATCCTCGGCGGTGAGCAGCACATCGATCAGGCGGAAATACTTGATCTGTTCCACCTGGGCGAACTGTTTGTTCACATCAGTAATGATGCTGTCGATCAGGTCCACCACCTCTTTGGCACGACACAGGGAGGCGAAGTTGGAAAATGGTACCTGACGGTCCTGGGCATATTTCTCCACATTTTCCTGATCGATCATGATCAGGCAGGTGAGATATTTGCGCTGATCGCCAATCACCACCGCATCGGAAATATACGGAGAAAATTTCATGCGGCTTTCGATTTCTGCCGGAGTGATATTCTTGCCGCCGGCAGTGATGATGATGTCTTTCAAGCGGCCGGTAATGGTGAGCATGCCGTCTTCCAGGCGCCCCACATCACCGGTGTGCAGCCAGCCGTCGCGGATATCTTCGGCAGTCTTTTCCGGCTTGCGCCAGTAACCGGCAAACACATGATCGCCACGTACCAGCACTTCCCCGTTATCGGCAATACGCACCTCGGTAGCGGGTAGCGGCTCGCCCACGGAACCGACCTGGGACCGGTCCTTGCTGTTGAGTGACACCACACCGGTGGTTTCAGTCATGCCGTAGCCTTCATACAGCGGCACACCCAGGGCCTGGAACCAGCGGATCAGGTCCGGCGAGATGGGCGCGGCACCGGTGGTGCCCCGGCGCAGGCGCGCCATACCGATCAGGTCACGTACATTGCGCAATACCAGCAGATTCCAGAACTGGTAATGCAGCCAGGAAAGCGGCGAGCGTTTGCGCTCACAGTGCCAGCTATCCCCGGCGGCAAGAGCCCGGTCGAAACACCAGCGACCAAAACCGGTGGCTTCGTCTCGCAGGGTCATCATGGAGCTGTAAATCTTTTCCCAGAGGCGCGGCACCGCGGCAAAGGTATGGGGCGACACTTCGCGCAGGTTCTCGAATACGGTTTCCGGGCTTTCCGCAAAGTTCACGGTACAGCCCTTGTAGATGGGCACTTCCACCGACACCAGCCGCTCCAGGATATGACACAGGGGCAGGAAGCAGAGCTGGTCATCGTCTTCATGGGCTTCCAGTACCTGCTCACCAGCCGCCAGCTGGAACAGCACATTGCGGTGGCTGATCATGGCGCCCTTGGGGGCGCCGGTGGTGCCGGAGGTGTAAATCAGCATGCGGATGTCGTCGGGCTGACTTTGCGCAATGCTGGCGCTGAACTGGGCTTCTGCGTCGGGGATCTTTTCACCCAGGGCGTAGAGCTCATCGAGGAACATGACCATGGGATCCGCAAAATCCCGTAGCCCCTTGCGATCAAACACGATGACTTTTTTCAGGGTGGGTACCTGATCGCGCACGGTCAGGTACTTGTCCAGCTGCTCGTCGTTCTCCACGAACAGGAAGGCGGAACCACTGTCGTTGACAAGGTAGGCCAACTGCTCGGCACTGTCGGTGGTATAGACGCCATTGCTGATGCCACCGGCCCCGGCAATACCCAGATCGCAGTAGAGCCATTCCTTGTTGTCTTCACTGAGAATGGAAACCGGCTGCCCTCGCTCCAGGCCGAGAGATAACAGCGCCACGCCGATGGCGCGGGCCTTTTCGTAATAATCCTGCCAGCTATAGCTCTGCCAGATGCCCAGGTCTTTTTCGCGGTGCGCAATTTTCGCTCCCCGCTCCAGACATTGCTGACGCCACAGTTTGACCACGGTATCGCAACCGTGGAGAAGGGTCGGTGCGTTGTTGGTTGTTGTCATCATCAGCGCCAGGTCTTCTTTCGTTTCCAGCGTTTTTCCGGTCGGTCATCCCCCGCCGACTGGCCCAGATAGAACTCGCGAATGTCGTCGCTGGCGAGCAGCTCCTCGGCGCTGCCATCCATGACGATGCGACCGGTTTCCAGCACATAGCCATGGTCCGCCGTGTTCAACGCCACCTGGGCATTCTGCTCCACCAGCAGCAGGGTCACGCCCTGCTCCTTGTTCAGCCGGCGAACGATGGCAAAGATTTCCTGCACCAGCAGCGGCGACAGCCCCAGGGACGGCTCATCCAGCAACATCAGTGACGGCCGTGACATGAGCCCGCGACCGATGGCCAGCATCTGTTGCTGACCGCCGGACAAGGTGCCGGCGGGCTGGTTACGGCGCTCCAGCAGGATCGGGAAATAGTCATACACCATTTCCATATCCTGGCGGATACCCGCCTTGTCGCGGCGAATATAGGCACCCATGGCCAGGTTTTCTTCCACGGTCAGAAACGGAAACACTTCCCGGCCTTCCGGCACGTGGGCGATGCCCTGACGCACCAGCGCATCTGGTTCGCGCCCCTGAACCGCTTCACCGGCCAGGGTAATACTGCCCTTGCGCGGTGCCAGCGCCCCGGAGATGGTTTTCATCAGGGTAGTCTTGCCGGCGCCGTTGGCGCCGAGGATGGCAACCACCTTGCCTTCAAAGACATCGATAGACACCCCGCGCAGGGCCATCACCGGGCCATAGAAGGCTTCCAGGTTTTTCACCTGCAGCAACGGCTGGGCATCGTTCATGGTGTTTTTCTGCACTGCACTCATGAGGTTGCCTCCGTGCCCAGATAGGCTTCGATTACCTTGGGGTCCGCCTGCACGTCGGCGGCGGTGCCCATGGCCAGCGGCCGGCCTTCCGACACCGCCAGCACCCGGTTGGATACCCGCGATACCAGGCTCATGTCGTGCTCCACCATCAGTACTGTCAGGCCCAGGTCTTTCTGCATATCCTCGATCCACCAGGCCATGTTCTGGGTTTCTTCCACGCTCAACCCGGAAGCGGGCTCATCCAGCAGAATCAGTTTCGGCTGGCTGGACAGGGCCCGGGCGATTTCCACCACCTTGCGCACCCCGTAGGGCAAACCGGCGATCAACTTGTCCCGGTAAGCAGCCAGATCCAGGAAGTCGATCACCTCTTCCACCAGCAGGCGATGCTCCCGTTCGCTGCGCCGCACCTTGGGCAGGAACAACAGCTCTTCGAACCAACGGGTGTTGCGGCGGCAATGGCGACCGATCAACAGGTTCTGCAGTACCGAAGAGTGATCGAACAGCTCGATATTCTGGAAGGTGCGGGCGATCCCCAGCCCCGCCACCTTATGCGCCGGCAGGGAGGTAATGTCCTGCCCGTCAAAGATGATCTGCCCGCCGCTCGGTTCATAGAGACGGCTGATCAGATTGAAGATGGTGGACTTGCCTGCCCCGTTGGGGCCAACCAGGGTGAACACTTCGCCGGGCTCCACGGTGAAACTGACACCGTCCACCGCTTTCACCCCGCCGAAGGAAATGGAGAGATCTTTTACCTGTAACAGACTCATCGTTGGCGCTCCGTCTTCAGGTAGGTACGGGTACGGCGGAACATGCCCTTGCGATACAGCGGGAACAGCTGCAGCCAGGTGCGCACCTTGAACCAGACGCCGTAGAGGCCACGCGGTTCGTAAATCACCATGAGCAGAATCAGCAAGGCGAACAGGGCCGTATCCAGGCCCGGGTAGGCCGCAATCTGGATGCCGGCGGTGTTATCCAGGTAATCACTGGCGATGGCGATCAATTGTGGTAGCAACACCACCACAATGGCGCCGAAGAAGGCCCCGTGCACCGAGCCCAGTCCGCCGATCACAATCTGCAACAGCAAGGTGATGGAGATCAGCACCAGGAAGCTTTCATAGTTCACCGCCTGGGCAAGGTGGGCGTAGAGCGCGCCGGCCAGGCCGGTGATGGCACAGGACAGGCTGAAGGACAGGGTCTTGGCGCGGGCCACATTGACCCCCAGGGCCCGGGCGGACACTTCACTGTCGCGCACCGCCAGAAAGGAACGACCGGACGCACTGCGCAGCAGGTTCAGATACCCCAGGGTGACCAGCACCAGCACTGCCAGGCACAGATAGTAGAAGGCTTCCGGAGTGGCATAACGGTCGATCTCCATACCGAACATGGCGATCGGCGGGGCAAACACCCCGGCCACCCCACCGGTGATTGGCTCGGCCATAATCGCCACATCCTCGATAATGATGCTCAGCGCGAGAGTGGCGATGGCCAGATAAATGCCGCTCATGCGCAGAATCGGCCGGGAAATGATGGCGCCGATCACTCCGGCAGTGACCGCGCTGGCCAGCAAGGCAGGCAGGAAATGCCAGCCGCGCAACATCAACGCCAGGTTGGTAAAGGCCCCAATGGCCATGAAGGCCGCATGCCCCAGGCTGACCTGGCCGGTATGGCCACTGATCAGCATCAGGCCCAGCCCCGCCAGGGACCACACCAGCACGGCTGTGAGCTCACCCAGATAGTAGGTGCCCAGTAGCCAGGGCGCCGCCAGCAATAGCGCCATGAGGATGGCGTACTGAGCCATGTGCCAGCGCCCTTCAAACAGATTGATATCGTCGTCGTAACGGCTTTTGAATCGGTTGCTCATGGCCTACACCTTCTTCTGGCTGATCTGCGCAAACAGGCCACCGGGGCGCAGGATCAGCACCAGCAACATCAACACATAGGGGGCAATCTGGCCGACGCCGGAAGGCAGATAGCGACCGGCAAAGGGTTCCACGATGCCCACCAGCAGGCCGCCCAGCAGAGCGCCCGGCAAGGAGCCCAGCCCACCGATGACCGCCGCCGCAAAGGCCTTGATACCGAACAGCAGCCCCACGGAAGGCTCCACCGCCCCCTTGGCGGCAAACATGACCCCGGCAATCGCCGCCACCACCCCGGACAGGGCCCAGACGATGGCATTGATCCGCTTCACGGGGATGCCCATGTAGTAAGCCGCCATCTGGTTCTGGCTGCTGGCCTGCATGGCCACGCCAAGACGGGTACGGGCAAAAAAGAAGTAGAGAATAGAGGTAAGCGCCACAGTGGTAACGATGATCACCGCATCCACTACAGGGATCATCAGTTCCCCCAGTGTCCAGACCCGGCCGATAAAGGGCGTTTCCAGGGAAGTGGGATCATGGCCCCAGATCACCCCGGCCACGAAGCGGATCAGAAACCCCAGGGCGATGGTAAGAATCACCATGGCGAATTGCGGCTGGCCGAAGATGGCGCGCAGTACGAAACGATCAAGGAGATAGCCGAACAGGCCGAGGATCAAGGCGGCCAGGGTAATGCCTACCAGAAAAGGCAGATCCGCGTAGCTGGTGTTGATGAAGGTAACGCCGAGAAAGGCCCCCAGCATCATCATGTCACCCTGGGCGAAGTTGACTGCTTCAGATGCCTTGTAGATCAGTACAAAACCCAGCGCCAACAGCCCGTAAATGCAGCCATTGGCTATCCCGCCGACCAGCAGCTGGAGTATATCCATGGTCCCTCTCTCCCGGGGGGTTATTATTCTGTTGCTTTTTTATTCAAGTGTTCCCGAGCCTAGCGGAAGTAGAACATTCTCACCAGTATGTAAAATGTAACAGAACCTGAAGACGCCATGACAATGAGTGAGTCACCCGCATTTCGTCCTGTGACGCCCCCTTATTACTGACGGTGTTATCAGATTCAGCCGGCGCATTCTCGTTCGTCCAGCAGTGTCTGCAATGTGGCGGCATCGATCTTCAGGTTGAAATGTGCCGGGCCGGACTCACCCAGCCACAGGTAGCGGAGCACCACCTGATACTCGGGCTGTGGAGATGCCTGATGATGCGCCGCCAGCCTGTTCGCCAGATTGACAAGGCGCTTGCGAGCCAGGCCATCCTTGCTGACCGGTTGCTCCGTCTGGCGGTCGGCTTGCGTAAACAGCCATTGGTACCAGGTACACCACTCCTTTCTTTCTTCAATATCCGGCTTGCCTGCAAGCCATTGCGGGACGTCAACGGCAAATCCTGTGTTCACCATGGCCAGTAATAAAAGAAAAATCCACGGTTTCATTGTTTTATTCCACCCGTCAACTCTCTTCCTGTTGATGCCTTGCTGTGCTGTTTGTTTCAGCGGCCGATTGCCACTGAAACAACGGTAGCCCTGCAGCATCTTTACAGACAGAGCAGACGCCAGGGACCACGATGACAGGTAAACCGTATTGTGGACGCGACCGTCCTGTGGGAAAGAAAAAAATCAGACACACAGCATTGAACTGACAGTCCGGCAACGGATCAAGGTAGCCGCAGCCTTGCCCTGATAATGGCAACCGCCGACTTATTCCCCGTTCCTGTGACTGGCGGTCATCCCCGGTGCCCAGCAGCGATAGCGATGAAAAAGCACGGCACCGACTTGTAACTCTCCATCGCGGTGAAATCCCAAGCGCTTCATGCCTTTTGCCCGAACCCGGCCCGGCGGCAACAGGGCTGTAACCGATGCCAGGTGCATATCGTCAAAGGCAATGCGGAGCATCTTGCAACACACCGCGCGGCCGATTCCCCAGTACTCTACTGCCAACACCAGGCCAAGATCCGCCTCTCCCTGTTCGCACTGAAAGCCACCCCACCCTGCAAAGCGGCCCTCCACGTGGATCGACCAGGGACCATAGCCATGCTCCTGCCACAGGCGTTCCTTCTCTGCCACCCACTGCCTGCACACGGCTTCATCGAAAACTTCACCGGCCAACGGTAGATGACGTAGCACCCGCGGGTCGTTATGCAGGGCAATCAGCTCGGCGTGCGGAACATCTCCCAGGCGCCCGAGCGTCAGAAACGATGAGGCATCCCGGCTTTCAACGCAGGTTTGCCGCCTCAATGCCTGCTCTCCTGATCCAACAAGATACCAACAATCTCGGCAAGAGCATGCTGTTGCGCATCGCTGAGCGGCTCGCCCATTCGGGCCTGGATTTCTGCGCCATAAACCTGCCACATCTTTCTCAACAGTGTCTCACCAGTATCCGTCAGGCAGACCTGTTTAGCCCGGCCATCACTGTCACAACCTTTGCGTGTCACTGCGCCCTGGTTTTCCATGCGATCAATCAGGCGGGACAGGTTGTGTTTGGGCAACAGCACCTCCCGGGCAATGTCGGATTGACGCAACCCTGCCGGCCCAGCCCGGCTGACTTCCAGCAAGACGTCGTACCAATTCAGCGGCGGGAGCCCGGCTTGCTTCAATGCATTTTCCACGTCTGCCAGCAAACCGGCGGAGGCTTTCAGCAATCGGGCCCAAGCCAACACCGTATGTTTTTCGGGTTTGTTTTTCATAGGGGAAGATTACCGTCAGGTAGTTGCAATTGCAACAAATCATCGATACATTAGTTGCAAATGCAACCAAAAGGAGAAAGGCATATGGCTATCTCAACCATCCCCCGTGAAACCCTCAAACAACGGCTGGACCAGGGCCTGCCCACAACATTGGTGGAAGCTCTCCCACAGCGTTACTTCGATGACGGCCACTTGCCGGGGGCGATCAACATTCCCCATGACAAGGTCCGCGAAGCCGCAGCCAGCAAGCTCCCGGACAAGGACGCCTTTATCGTTGTTTATTGCGCCAATACGCCCTGCGCCAATTCCAGCCAGGCAGCCGTCGCCCTGCATCAGCTTGGCTATACGCAGGTTCATGAGTATGTAGAAGGCAAGGAAGACTGGCGGGAAGCTGGCTACCCACTGGAAACAAGCTGACAGATCTCTGAAACATTCCCTGCCTTGCTGCATCCATAAAGAACCAGGTGCCACCCATGCGCCACAGAGCACGCATGGGTGGCCCGTAATGGCTGTGACCCGGCAGCTTGAAGCAGGGAGTAAATGGCATGGACACTCTGGACGACATTCTCAACACGCTGAACCTGAAAGGCGCCTTGTATTTCCGTACCGATTTCTCTGCCCCCTGGAGTGTATCGGTGCCGGATCTACCTGGCGCCGCCCGCTTTCACCTTGTCATTCAGGGGCAATGCCATGTGACGCTGGAATGTGGCCGGTCGCTTTGTCTGAACAGCGGGGACATGATCATGATTCCCCGTGGCAAGCGCCATATTCTTGCCGACAGCGCAACTCATTCCGCCCCCCCTCTGGAGGATGTCCTTACCCATGCCAATTACGACGGCAAAGGCGTACTGACTCTTGGCCATGGGGACCCAACCGCATCAACACAAATGGTTTGCGGGCACTTCACCTTTCGGCGCGGAGCGGACCACCCCCTCTTAAGGGCCATGCCGGATTCCATCCTGGTGACTTCCGCCCTGCGAGCTACGCAACCCTGGCTTGATGAGACGCTTCGTCTGATTACCCGTCGGGTCTTTACCGACAGTACCGGCTCCACCGCTGCGATCACTCGCCTTTCCGAGGTGGTTTTCGTGGAAGTATTACGACTGGGAATTGCCGAAACACCGGCAATGTCAAAAATGCTGGAAGGGTTTCGGGATCGTTACATCGGCAAGGCACTGCAACTCATGCATGCAGAAAGCACCGCACACTGGACGGTGGACTCGCTGGCAAGGGAAATCGGCATGTCACGCAGTCGTTTCGCAGACCGCTTCCGCCATTATCTTTCCATGAGCCCCATGGCCTATCTGTCGGAATGGCGACTGCAAAGAGCCTTGCCTCTGCTCGACAACTCACAACACAGCGTACAGCAAGTCGCTATCCAATCCGGCTATCAGTCGCCCGCCGCCTTTACTCGCGCCTTTACCGGAAAATTCGGCATCGCCCCCAGCGAATATCGTCGTCAAGCTGGTTGATCCAACTTCTTTTTTTGCAGATAAAAACACCACTCACTTTGCCTATCGTCTCGATCTATTTGCCGCTACACCCGAATAACAGCGGCTTTATTGTCCCGGACTCCCTCGCGCACTACTTTCAAAAAGACTTCAACAAAAAAGTAAAAGCGAGGACAACACCATGCAACGTATACCCCCTGTTGATATTGCACATCCACCGGAACAGGCAGCACCACTGCTTGCTGCGGTAAAAACCAAAATGGGGATGGTTCCCAACCTGATGGCGACGCTGGCAAACGCGCCGGCTGCTCTTCAGGCCTACCTGGATCTTTCAGGAGATCTTCAGCAAGGAACGATTTCGGCTCGGCTGTCTGAACAGATCGCCCTGGCCGTGGCAAACCGTAACGGCTGCCAGTACTGCGCCAGCGCGCACGCCATGTTGGGCAAGCAAGCCGGCCTCACTGAAAACGAAATTCACAATGGCCTTGGCGGCGAAGCCAGTGATCCGCAGGAAAATGCGGCATTACGATTCGCGCTGGCCGTTGTCGAGCGACGCGGGCAAATCAGCGACCGCGATCTGGATGCCGTCCGTAATGCAGGTTTCGATGACAGTGAGATTGTGGAAATCGTCGCCCATGTGGTGCTGAACACTTTCACCAACTACCTGAACAACGTGGCAAACACGGATATCGACTTCCCTGTCGTGTCCCTGAAAACCGCGTAACGCTCACGAAAAGGAGACTTACCATGAATCTGAAAACCGTTTTCTCACCGTTGATCCTGGTCGCTCTGTTCGCCCTGCCTCTGCAACCGGCAATGGCTGCGGACGAATACAACACGGCCTCAGGCCTGACCGCCGCTGGCGCGCCTCTGGGTCTGCACGGCATCGACCCGGTGGCTTTCGTAAAACTCGGGAATCGCCAGCCAGGTATCGCCCAGTACACGGAGGTCCATGACAACGTGGCCTATTACTTCCAGACAAAGGAGAACCTGAAAGCCTTCAAGAAAAACCCGCAAGCCTACCTGCCCCAGAACGGCGGCTACTGCACTTTCGGGGTTTCCGTGGGTAAAAAGTTTGATGGCGACCCCCGCTACGCGGATGTAATCGACGGAAAACTCTATGTCTTTCTGAACGAGGAGATCTTCAACGCCTACCAGCAGGACAAGGCCGGCACCATCGCCAAGGCCAGCAAGCAATGGCCGAAGATTCGCAGCAAGGCAGCGGAATCGCTGTAAAGGTTATCCGGGCGCCCGCGTGGCGCCCTTTACCGATTACACCTTTAGCACGTCAGCAAAGAGGACAAAGATTATGGAAGGCGTCTATTTCTATCTCACCCTGAGTGGCCTGCTCACGATTTTTCTGTGGGTCCCCTACATTCTCGCCCGTTTGTTTACCTGGGGATTACCTGCGTTCCTTCATAGCTACCCCAACAACCCTCCAGAACTACCGGCCTGGGCACAACGCTCACAGCGAGTCCATCTGAATATGGTGGAAACCCTGCCGGCGTTACTGGCGGTTATCATCCCGGCATTGGCTCTGATGCCCTCAACCATGGCCTATACGATGGCATTCTGGGTGCAGATATTCTTTTATGCCCGGCTAACCCATGCCGTTGTGTTCACGCTTGCGATTCCCTATCTGAGGACACCCACCTATCTTGTTTCGTGGTTCGCGATCGTGATGATTGCCGTGCATACTTTGCGCATCATGTCACTGCCAGCTTGACGTCATTCTCTTGTGGGGAAAAACCGGGTTCCGACATAAGTGGCCAGTTCGGTTATGCTTGGCATCAAACAATCCGACGAAAGCCCGCTATGCCAATCCACCCAGACATCAATGCCATCGCCCGGGTCCTCAGCCGGGCGTTTTATCGTGATCCGCTTTTTTCCTATTTCTTCCCGGATGACCAACGCCGTCTGGCGCTGTCACTCCATACCTTCCACTTTCTGACTCGCCACGCCCATCATCGGGGAGAAATCTGCACCACGCCGGGGACGATAGACGGCGCAGCCGTGTGGCTGCCGTCCCGGGCGCTGCATCGCAGTGTGCTGGATATGGTGCGCTTTGGTGCCCTGCCCATGTTGCGGCAGGGTCCGGCGGCGGTGAAACGGCAGCTGGATGCCGGAGACGCCATGCAGAAGGTGCATGACGAGCTGATGCAAAAGCCCCATGCCTACCTGTTATTGCTGGGGATTGATCCGCAGCAGCAGGGCCGGGGCCTGGCCACACGGCTGTTGGAGCCGACGCTGGAACGGTTGGACCGGGAAGGATTGCCAGCCTATCTGGACACCCATAACCCGAACAATGTCTCGCTGTACCGGCGTTTCGGGTTTGAGGTGGTACATGAAGCGCCGATGCCGGGGACGGAGGTACAGCACTGGGCGATGGTGCGAGGAAACCGCTAGCGAAGCGTTGTTGGAGCTGTGCTGGCAAAGCGAAGAGCGATCATCAGGCTCTTCGCAATGCGAGCATGGCTCCAACGGAGGAAAACGCTGGAAACGCTGGAATCAGCCCACACCCTGACTTTTCAGGTAATCGTCATAGCTGCCGTGGAAATCGACGATACCGGTGGGGGTGATTTCGATAATCCGGGTGGCCAGGGAAGACACGAATTCCCGGTCGTGGCTGACGAACAACAAGGTCCCCGGGTAGTTTTCCAGCGCCAGGTTCAGTGACTCGATGGATTCCATGTCCATATGGTTGGTGGGCTCATCCAGCAGCAGGATGTTGGGTCGCTGCAGCATGATCTTGCCGAACAGCATGCGCCCCTGCTCTCCCCCGGAGATCACCTTCACGGATTTGCCGATGTCTTTCTGGGAAAACAGCAACCGGCCCAGGGTGCCACGAATCACCTGCTCGTCGTCCTTCTCCTGCCCCCACTGGTTCATCCAGGCGAACAGGTCCATATCATCGGCGAAGTCGTGGGCGTGATCCTGGGCGTAGTAACCCAGCTCACTGTTTTCGGACCATTTCACTTCCCCGGCGGTGGGCTCCAGATCCCCCACCAGACAGCGCAGCAGAGTGGATTTGCCGATGCCGTTGGGACCGATGATGGCGATGCGCTCGCCCACTTCCACACGCAGGTCCAGACCGGAGAACAGTTCCTGGTCGAAGGACTTGGCCAACCCTTTCACTTCCAGGGCATTACGGAATAGTTTCTTGTCCTGCTCGAAAATGATGTAGGGGTTCTGGCGGCTGGAGGGTTTCACTTCATCCAGCTTGATCTTGTCGATCTGCTTGGCGCGGCTGGTGGCCTGCTTGGATTTGGAGGCGTTGGCGCTGAAGCGGCTGACAAAGGTTTTCAGCTCGGCGATCTGCTGTTTCTTCTTGGCGTTGTCCGCATGCAGGCGCTCACGGGCCTGGGTAGCCGCAGTCATGTATTCATCATAGTTGCCCGGGTAGAGGCGCACCTCGCCATAATCCAGATCCGCCATGTGGGTGCAGACACTGTTCAGGAAGTGGCGATCGTGGGAAATGATGATCATGGTGCACTGGCGCTGGTTGAGCACATCTTCCAGCCAGCGGATGGTGTTGATGTCCAGGTTGTTGGTGGGCTCGTCCAGCAACATGATTTCCGGGTCGGCGAACAGGGCCTGGGCCAGCAGCACACGCAGTTTCCAGCCCGGAGCGATTTCGCTCATGGGGCCGAAGTGCTGCTCCACCGGAATATCCAGCCCCAGCAACAATTCCCCGGCGCGGGATTCGGCAGTGTAGCCGTCCAGCTCGGCAAATTCCGCTTCCAGCTCGCCGGCGCGGATGCCGTCTTCCTCACTCATTTCCGCCTTGGCATAGATGCCGTCGCGCTCTTCCTTGATCTTCCACAACTCTTCGTTGCCCATGATCACGGTGTCCACCACCGAGTATTTCTCGTAGGCGAACTGATCCTGGCGCAGCTTGCCGATGCGCTCGTCCGGGTCCTTGGACACATTGCCGGCGGACGGCTCCAGGTCACCGCCGAGGATCTTCATCAGCGTGGATTTGCCGCAGCCGTTAGCGCCGATCAGGCCGTAGCGGTTGCCATTGCCGAATTTCACGGACACGTTTTCGAACAGCGGCTTGGCACCGAACTGCATGGTGAGGTTGGCGGTTGTGAGCAATTTTTTGTACCGGTTGGAAAAGCGAAAAGCGCAGCTGACAGGCGTCAGCGGCGGCGGAGTGCGCGAAGCGCGCGCATTGTCGCACAGGGTGGGCCTTCGGGACAGGGGGCATTACGCGGCTGAAATGCCGTTGGAGCTTTGCTCGCAAAGCGAAGGCTAGCAAACACCGGTGGGCGTTGCCTCTTCGCTTTGCGAGCAAAGCTCCAACGATTGGAACGGTGGAACGATGAAGCGGTGCGTAATGCCGTTCGGCAGCCACCACCCCGGACGTCGGATCCTATGATGGTGGATTACGGCCTTCGGCCTAATCCACCCTACCCTTGCGGCGCCGGATGGTGCAGTTCGCCTTAGGCTCAGTGCAACTTACGGGGAAGATCAGGGCAGAGGAACGGTGCTAGTAGCCAGTGAATAGCTCGGCGGATTCGCCTTCCAGTACATAGCCGGCAGTGCCGTATTCGGTGTCCTGGCTGGACACCTTGAGGTTACCCTCCAGCCACAGGGCCTCGAACACCAGGTCCAGGGGCACACCCTGCCCTTTCATCTTCACCAGGATGATCTGGTTGCGCGGCGGCGGGGGTGTATGGATGCAGGCGCCGAAGTACGGCACCAGCAGGAATTCACGCACGTATTCCTCGTCGCCGTCCAGTGGCACGCCATAGCCGGGCAGACGCACGACGGTGTTATCCAGCTCAGCCTTCAAGGGCGCTTCGCGCCAGGCCTTGTCGATAGCATCCATCATCTGCTCGCCACGGGCGTCGCCATCGTCCACGTCTTCCGGCGGTTTATCGCCATAGATCTTGCTGAACAGTTGCTCGTACACCGCATTGGCGTCGTAGTCGGCGGGGACCAGGTCGTCCCATTCCAGTTCGCGGGCCGCCCAGGTAGGCAGGCTGACCAGCAGGCAGAGAAGGATGATCAGGGTACGCATGTCAGTTCCTCGGGGTCAGGCCATCGGCCAGGCTGTTGCGGAAGGCCTTTTCCGCCGGAATCAGGCCGGCCAGGGAACCGGCCAGCAGTATCGCCGCCAGGGTAGGCAATTCCCGCAGGGACAGGAAACTGTCCGGCAGGCGCAGGGACCATTCCGCCAGGGCCAGCGGCGCCAGCGCCCACTGTGCCACAAACAGCAGCGTCAGCCCCAGCAGGCTGCCGATCACCGTCAGGCACAGGCTCTCACCGACAATCACCCCATAGACGGCAAGCCGCCCAGCACCGGCGGCGCGCAGCACCGCCAGTTCGTGGCGGCGCCCTTCCAGAGCCGCAAGGATAGTGGACACCAGCACCAGCAGGGCCACCAGCAACACGGCCATGGAGGTGGCCCGCAGGGCGTTTTCCCCCACCGCCGTCATCCGCCACAGCCGCTGCAGTTGGACACCGGGAATAATGGCGCTGAGTGGCTCTGCCTTATAACGGGACAGTTCCCGCTGCAGGCTGAGCACGGCGGTGCGGCGCTCCAGGCCGAGCATCACCGCATTCACGGAACCCGGGGTGTCCGACTGCTGCCCGGGTCGGGGCGGCAACCCGGAACGAAATTGGCCACCGCTGTGGATGGCGGCCATGCCGGCCAGGGAGATATGCACGCTCTGATCCACCGGGGTGCCGGTAGGCGCCAGTATGCCCACCACGGTAAAGGGATGATTGTCGTGCTCGATAATGGCCGGGCCACTGGCACCATGGGCCAGCACCATATCGTCACCGAGCCGATAACCGAGACGCTGCGCCACCGCGCTGCCCAGCACCACCTGATCCGCCCCGGCAAACCATTCTCCGCGGGCCAGGGACAGGGCCTGATCGCGCCCGTAACGGTAGTGAGCCAGATAACTGTTGTTGGTGGCCACCACCGGAAAACCACGATGGGAATCGCCCAAGGCGATGGGAATCCACCATTTCACATCCGGATGTTCAGCCAGATGCTCTACGGTTTGCCAGCGAATACCGGCGGTGGGGTCACTGAGCCGGAACACGCTGTACAGCAGGATATTCATGGGGCCGCCACGGGCGCTGACGATCAAATCGATGCCGGACACGGTGCTGGCGAAGTTGGCACGCACCTGATGACGCAGACGCTCGATGCCCACGATCATCACCAGGCTCAGGGCGATGGCCACCACGATCAGGGACGCGGAGGTTTTACGGGTACGCAGGGAGGCGAGAATGATCCTAGGCAGCATGATGCTCTCCCCCGTTCAGCGCGGAAAACGCCACGCTGCGATGAAAAGTCCGCCACCTGGCTGTCGTGGCTGACCATCAGCAAGGCGCTGCCGGCCTGTTCGCATTGCTCGCAGAGCAACGCCAGCAGGGTATCGCGGCTATCGGCATCCAGGGCGGAGGTAGGCTCATCGGCGATGATCAGATCCGGCTTGCCGAACAGGGCGCGGGCGGCGGCCACCCGCTGCTGCTGCCCGAACGACAACTGCCAGGCCGGCAGGGCCGAGGGGGCCGCATCCAGCCCTAGGCGGGTGAGCAGCTCTTGGGCGGCGATCCTGCGCTGCTTGTTGCTGCTGGCCCCTTCGCGCTCGCAGCGTCGCCGGGAAAAGCCGGCACTCAGGCAGACGTTATCCACCGCATTCAGATACGGCAGCAGATTGAAGGCCTGGAAGATGACACCGATATGGTCCGCCCGAAAAGCGTCCCGGCGTCGTTGCGACAGGGAGGAAAACGGTTTGCCGGACACCCGGATATTACCGTCGCGGGCCGGGCGAATCCCGGTTACCAGCGACAACAGGGTACTTTTGCCGCAGCCGCTGGGGCCATGGAGCAGCACCCGCTCACCGGCCTGCAGGGCAAAGTGGTCGATATGAATAAAGGGCCGGGCTTGTCCCGGGTGCTGATAACGCAGGTTATCCAGTTCAAGAACCACGGTTACTCCAGGGGAATACGGGTGTCGCCGGGCGCCAGGCGCAGTGCGCCCTGCCCGTCCGGCAATAACAGGATCACCTCGGTGGTCAGGCCGGAAAAGGTAGCCAGAAACGGCAGCGTGACATCGGTGAGCTTGTCCGGGGACTGACACTGGAAGGTCCATTCCGCTTCCACGTCCGCATGATGGCTATGATCATGGTCGTGCTGAGGGCTATCCGGAAACAGCGCTGCTACTCCGGTGCGGGTTTCATGGCTGAGAGTGCAGTCGGCAGGGCCGGACGGCTGCGGTTCGCTTACCTGTTTCAGACGATCCTCGTAACGGACCCGGGCGGCGGCATCCACTGGCGGCTGTTCGGTGCCGAGAATATCCATCAGCGGCGCGCGGAAACTGACGGTGAGGCTTTGCCCTTCCACCACCACCGCCGCCTCGGCCAGGCCGTGTTGATGCACCTGACGGCAAGCCGCCCAGCACCGGCGGCGCGCAGCACCGCCAGTTCGTGGCGGCGCCCTTCCAGAGCCGCAAGGATAGTGGACACCAGCACCAGCAGGGCCACCAGCAACACGGCCATGGAGGTGGCCCGCAGGGCGTTTTCCCCCACCGCCGTCATCCGCCACAGCCGCTGCAGTTGGACACCGGGAATAATGGCGCTGAGTGGCTCTGCCTTATAACGGGACAGTTCCCGCTGCAGGCTGAGCACGGCGGTGCGGCGCTCCAGGCCGAGCATCACCGCATTCACGGAACCCGGGGTGTCCGACTGCTGCCCGGGTCGGGGCGGCAACCCGGAACGAAATTGGCCACCGCTGTGGATGGCGGCCATGCCGGCCAGGGAGATATGCACGCTCTGATCCACCGGGGTGCCGGTAGGCGCCAGTATGCCCACCACGGTAAAGGGATGATTGTCGTGCTCGATAATGGCCGGGCCACTGGCACCATGGGCCAGCACCATATCGTCACCGAGCCGATAACCGAGACGCTGCGCCACCGCGCTGCCCAGCACCACCTGATCCGCCCCG
Organism: Alcanivorax sp.; assembly: GCF_019431375.1. Taxonomy (NCBI): domain Bacteria; kingdom Pseudomonadati; phylum Pseudomonadota; class Gammaproteobacteria; order Oceanospirillales; family Alcanivoracaceae; genus Alcanivorax; species Alcanivorax sp. The sequence continues at coordinate 96,416 of NZ_CP080267.1, read as the reverse complement.
GCAAACCATTCTCCGCGGGCCAGGGACAGGGCCTGATCGCGCCCGTAACGGTAGTGAGCCAGATAACTGTTGTTGGTGGCCACCACCGGAAAACCACGATGGGAATCGCCCAAGGCGATGGGAATCCACCATTTCACATCCGGATGTTCAGCCAGATGCTCTACGGTTTGCCAGCGAATACCGGCGGTGGGGTCACTGAGCCGGAACACGCTGTACAGCAGGATATTCATGGGGCCGCCACGGGCGCTGACGATCAAATCGATGCCGGACACGGTGCTGGCGAAGTTGGCACGCACCTGATGACGCAGACGCTCGATGCCCACGATCGGTCCGCCACCTGGCTGTCGTGGCTGACCATCAGCAAGGCGCTGCCGGCCTGTTCGCATTGCTCGCAGAGCAACGCCAGCAGGGTATCGCGGCTATCGGCATCCAGGGCGGAGGTAGGCTCATCGGCGATGATCAGATCCGGCTTGCCGAACAGGGCGCGGGCGGCGGCCACCCGCTGCTGCTGCCCGAACGACAACTGCCAGGCCGGCAGGGCCGAGGGGGCCGCATCCAGCCCTAGGCGGGTGAGCAGCTCTTGGGCGGCGATCCTGCGCTGCTTGTTGCTGCTGGCCCCTTCGCGCTCGCAGCGTCGCCGGGAAAAGCCGGCACTCAGGCAGACGTTATCCACCGCATTCAGATACGGCAGCAGATTGAAGGCCTGGAAGATGACACCGATATGGTCCGCCCGAAAAGCGTCCCGGCGTCGTTGCGACAGGGAGGAAAACGGTTTGCCGGACACCCGGATATTACCGTCGCGGGCCGGGCGAATCCCGGTTACCAGCGACAACAGGGTACTTTTGCCGCAGCCGCTGGGGCCATGGAGCAGCACCCGCTCACCGGCCTGCAGGGCAAAGTGGTCGATATGAATAAAGGGCCGGGCTTGTCCCGGGTGCTGATAACGCAGGTTATCCAGTTCAAGAACCACGGTTACTCCAGGGGAATACGGGTGTCGCCGGGCGCCAGGCGCAGTGCGCCCTGCCCGTCCGGCAATAACAGGATCACCTCGGTGGTCAGGCCGGAAAAGGTAGCCAGAAACGGCAGCGTGACATCGGTGAGCTTGTCCGGGGACTGACACTGGAAGGTCCATTCCGCTTCCACGTCCGCATGATGGCTATGATCATGGTCGTGCTGAGGGCTATCCGGAAACAGCGCTGCTACTCCGGTGCGGGTTTCATGGCTGAGAGTGCAGTCGGCAGGGCCGGACGGCTGCGGTTCGCTTACCTGTTTCAGACGATCCTCGTAACGGACCCGGGCGGCGGCATCCACTGGCGGCTGTTCGGTGCCGAGAATATCCATCAGCGGCGCGCGGAAACTGACGGTGAGGCTTTGCCCTTCCACCACCACCGCCGCCTCGGCCAGGCCGTGTTGATGCACCTCGGCGGCGACAGCCGGATTGCCCGCCAACAGCAATAACCCGGCCAGGCTCTCAAGCAGTACGAATTTCTTCATGGTGACTCTCACATTCCTTGCAGGCCCGGATGTTAGCCACATGGGTGGCAACCAGACAGATTCCGACCAGGCTGGTGAGCAGCGGTTCCCACAGGGTGTCGTGCAGTGCCGCTTCGAAGATAGTCAGCAGGCACAGTACGGCCAGCGCCACCAGGCCAGGCAACAACACCCGACGCCGACGATGCCGGCGATAGCCAACCACCATGGCGAGCACACTGACCGGCACAATGAGCGCCAGCAGTGCCTGATGGAACAGCTCATCCACACCACCAACCACCGACAGCAAGCCAATGGCAAACAGCCCGGCGACGCTGGCCACACAATGAATCATACACAAACCGGACAGGGCGATGGCCGCCTGGTCCAGACGTAAACGTGACATGGTTGTCTCCCGGTTTTCAAAAAAGCAGCAAGCTTCAAGCTGCAAGCTACAACGCGGGAAAGCCCGGCAGATAACGATAAGCACCGAGCCCGCGTTTGATTGTGATACTCGCGATAGCAAGCATCGCTTCCCACATCGCCCTGAAACGACCCAGAGCCTGTTATTTCCCTGTGGGAAGCGATGCTCGTATCGCGAAATCAACCTTGAAGCGCGGCAATCAAAAGTCTCGTATGTCCCCGGACTTTCCCGCGTTGCAACTTTGAACTTGAAACTGGTTTTGATCGCGCCGCCAGCGCCGCTCCTACGGCAGAGATTGCAAACCATCGTGCGTTCGCTATCGCCATAGGGGTTTTATAAACGCGTGTTACCTGTATTTAACCCACGTTGCAGTTCGCACAACGGCCATGCACTTCCAGCAAGGGGTTCTGCTGAGTCACGAATCCCAGGCTGTTGAGGCTGTGCTGCAACTCACTGATGGCCGCCCCGGCCATGGGGGTTTCCTGCACGGCACCGCAATCGTCACAGAGCAGGAACACCGTGCCCTGATGACCGTGATGGCAGGTGATGTGATCGCAGGCCAGATACTGGTTGGTGGAGCTGAGCCGGTGGGCGAGCCCCTGTTGCACCAGAAACTCCAGCGCCCGGTAGATGGTGGGCGGCTGGGCGTTGCTCTGGTACTGGGCCTTGAACTGATCCAGTAGCTGGTAGGCACTTTGTGGACCGGACTGGGCCAGCAGCAACGCCATCACCTGACGACGCTGAGGAGTCATGCGCACGCCCTGCTCGCGGCAATGCTGTTCGGCGCTGGCGAGAATCTGGTCAGTGCGGTTCATGACAGTCCTATATATCCAGTGTGACCAGCAGGCGTTGCTGACCGGGAGACACGGGCGGGGACCGGTGGACCACGCCCGTGCCCGGATTATCCCGCCAGGTGTCGCCTTTGAACAGGGCTACCTGGCCGGCCTCCAGTTGTTGCACGCTATCAGCCGCATAGCGGCCCTTCTGCTCAACACCCGGCACCAGCAGACCGGCAGGCACCGACGGGGCCGGCAGCCACTGGCTACCCGGGCCGCCATAGGTACACAGCAGGCGCACGGGAATACGATCCACATGGAAGCGCGGGCACATGGGCTTTTCCAGGGCCGTCACCCGCAGCCCCACACCAGTGGCACCGAACAGACAAGCCATCATGTCCGCCAGCAACGCCAGGTCCTCACGCAGTGGCGCGAAATCATCCCCTGGCAGGGAACGCATCATGGAGGCTGGCAGATCGGCCACATCCAGCCAGCTTTTTACCGCCAGTTTCTCCCTGCAGGCCAGTTGCACGACCTGCTGATCCAGCGGGCTATGGCGATCCCACACCGCCACCTGCACCGGGTCCAACATCACATCGGCGAGCACCCCGGCGTCATCGCGCATCACCAGGCCCGGTGCGGCATAGGCCTTGGGCAATGTCTTTGCACCCATCATCCGGCCATCTCCCATTGTGGGAACGGGTCGTCAAGTTGCTGCCATAATTCCTTGCCGGCGAGCATCTCCTCTTCCGTGAGCAGACAGGCATCCAGCGCATTGCGGGTGGCTTCCGGTTGCAGGTTGTGGCCGATGAAGACCAGTTCCTGGCGCATGTCGCCGAAGGGTTCCTGCCACTTTTCCATGATCATGGCGCGGTATTCCGGGTCCGTGGGCCAGTGCTGGTCCGGTACGGTTTTCCAGAATAGGCCGGCGGGACCATGGTGGGCAATCTCCCCGGCCTGGCTCCAGTTACCGGCAAATTGCGGGCGACTGGCCAACCAGAAGAACCCCTTGGAGCGCAGCAGCGTGCCGTAGGGCCAGGGCTGTTGCAGAAAGTCCCAGAACCGCTGCGGATGGAAGGGGCGGCGGGCTTCATAGCTGAAACTGCTGATGCCGTATTCCTCGCTTTCCGGCAAGTGTTCGCCACGCATTTCCTTGAGCCAGCCCGGCGCCTGCTGGGCTTTTTCAAAGTCGAACAGGCCGGTATCCAGCACTGCGTCCAGGGGAACCATGCCGTGCTTGATGGGGATAATGCGTGCTTCCGGATTGAGCAGCCGCAAGGTGGCGGTGAGCGTGTCCAGCTCGGCATCGCTGACCAGGTCGGTTTTACTGATCAGCAACACATCGCAGAATTCCACCTGCTCCACCAGCAGGTCCACCACGTTGCGCTGATCCTCCTCACCCAGGCTTTCGCCCTCTTCCTGCAGGGTGCGGGCACTGCGGTAGTCGCGCAGGAAATTCACCGCATCCACCACGGTGACCATGGTATCCAGCCGCGCTACCGTGGACAGGCTGTCGCCGTTTTCGTCTTCGAAGGTGAACGTTTCCGCCACCGGTAGTGGCTCGGAAATGCCGGTGGACTCGATCACCAGATAATCAAAGCGCCTTTCACGGGACAGCCGGGTCACTTCCAGCAACAGGTCTTCGCGGAGCGTGCAGCAGATGCAGCCGTTGCTCATTTCCACCAGCTTTTCTTCGGCGCGGTTCAGTGACACCTCATTGCTGACCAGCGCCGCATCGATATTGATCTCGCTCATGTCGTTGACGATCACTGCCACCCGCAGGCCGGCACGGTTGTTGAGAATATGATTGAGGACGGTGGTTTTCCCCGCGCCAAGAAAACCCGACAACACGGTAACGGGTAGCTGGCGCGCGGGAGCAGCTTGCTGGGTAGTCATGAAATCATCCAGTTCGTGAATGGGCATAATGTCTTTCGTTGGCTTCCAGCCGGGTTTAACAGGCTGCTGGGCGGCATTCATGTAATCCGCCTCGGGCATGGCCAGCAGGGCCTTGTCACTGAGCACGTCCGACATGATGGCCTCCTGTTAAGTTATGTTATAACATAACAATAGATGGACACAATCACAGCAACGGAAATCACGCCCATGGCATTCCCGATTCCTGCCAGCTATGGCGAATGGCGGCATTGCATTACTGAGGCTTGCGGACTGGTTCTGACAGAAACCTTCATACACCAGCGCCTGGCGGCGCTGGAAAATCCCGATGACTACATGACCCGGAAATTTATCGCTCTGTACGGAGAGACCCACAGGCGACAGACCCGGGCCTGGTTCGCCCGGGCTCTGGACGAGCTTGCTGAATCCCCTACTCGGAACCGGCGTTGAAAGGCTCCACCTGGTAGCCCGCATCCTTGAACATCACCCGCAGGCTGTCCGGACCACCCAGATGCAGGGCCCCGACCAGCACCAGGTTCGGTGTGCCTTTGGTCATGGCCTGCTGGATTTTTGGATACCACTGGCGATTACGCTCGATAATCAGGTTCCGGTAGATACCTGGGTATTCGGTCTCCATTTCATCGGCACCCAGCAAGGTGTAGAGGGCATCCATATCGCCTTTTCGCCAGGCGCTGATTGCCTCTTCCATCATGCCATCCATGTGCTCGATGCCTTCCAGGGAGGACTCGATCAGGGCGTCGCTGTCCTCTTCATTAAGCTGCGCCATGAAGGACAGCAGGGTATCGCTGGATTCCAGAAAACCCAGTGTCTTGCCCTGCTGGTTGGCCCGGGTGAAATAAAATTCGTCCACCCCCCGGCCAAAGCCCTGGCGGCCCAACTCATGGACGGTCATGGCCATGGAGACCATGGCCGGCTTGAAGCCCTGATAGGTGACCAGCGGAAAATTGGCCTGGGCGGAGTAATCCTGCAATTGCCGCCAGACCGGAGCCGACAGATCATCTTTCAGGGTGCGCCCGGACGGCTGCATCATCATCTGCGTCAGTCGCCGGGAAAACGCCGGCGTGGCCGACTCGGACAAATTGGATTCCAGATACACCTGCCCCGCCTGCTCAAAGGCCTGCTGCATGGCGGCCGGTGGCGGCAGATCCGTCGGACGCAGGAAATGCACGGTGGCCCCCAGCCGGATACGTTTGCCATCCTTGCTGACTTCCCAGACCGGATCCGCCTGAAGCCAGGGCGCCAGAGACAGCACAACCACCAGCACCGCAAACCGTCGAATCATCGATAACCCCATCACAACCCCCATTGTTTTCTTCCAGTGTGGTCAGCTTGCGGTGAAAAAGAAAGATTGATGCGACCCAGGATGCCGGGGTTATTCTCCAACGGTTCGAATACGAGGATGCTTTGCAAGAAACCCGGGCTGGCGAACCGGAAAGTCACGTTATTGCAGCAAAGGCAACAACCCGCCAAGCGCCCCGGCGGCGATCAGATTCAGTACGATACCGGCACGAATCATGGTCCTCTGTGGGACATGTCCGCTGCCGTAGACCATGGCATTGGGCGGTGTGGCCACGGGTAGCATGAAGGCGCAACTGGCGGCAAACGCTACCAGCAGGGCAACAGTGACCGGGTCGGCGCCCACCGAAGAGGCCACCGGCATCAGCAGCGGCACCAGCAGGGCGGCACTGGCGGTATTGCTGGCCAGCTCGGTGAGAAAGATCACGAAGGATGCGATAACCAGATACACCAGCCAGGGCTGACCACCAGGTAGCACCTGACTGATACCGTCTGCCAGCCAGGCACTGGTACCGGAACTCTGCAGCAGCATGGACAGCGTGATCCCGCCTCCAAACAACAGCAATACGCCCCAGTTCGCATGCGCTTCAATATGCTGCCAGCTCACGCAACGGCTAATCCCCAGCAGGACAATGGCCATGCAGGCCACCCAGCTATCAAAGGATGTTTCAATGCCCAACCTGTCCCCCAGCGGTGCACCGAAAACCCACAACCCCACCGTCAGCAGAAAAATTGCCAGCGTCATTATCGCGCCGGGGGTGGTCGGGAAAGGCAGGATGGTTTTCACATCCACTCTTGGCAGATTGGCTTCCGGGCGGGTGGTGTAAAACAGCACCAGCAGGGCCAGCGGAAACAGCAACAGAAACGCCGGGATACCCACAGCCAGCCAGTCGTTGAATGACCAACCCAGCGCCGCTGCCGCAATGGCATTGGGGGGACTGCCCACCAGGGTGGCCATGCCGCCGATATTGGCGGACCAGGCCAGGGCCAGCAGCAGAAATATCCGGTAACGGGGATGACTGTCGGCCAGGGGGGCAGACAAACCCAGGGCGATGGGTAACAGCATGGCAGTGGTAGCCGTATTGCTGATCCACATGGACAGCAGTGCTGTGGTCACCGCCAGCAATAACGCCGCTGGCAACGCCCTGCCCCCGGCAAGGGTGAGCAATCGTTGCGCCAGCCAACGATCAATACCGTGCTCACCCAGCGCCGCCGCCAGGGCAAAGCCTCCCAGAAACAGTGCCACGACGGGATGGGCAAAGCCGGCCAGCGCGCGATCCAGGTCCGCCAATCCCAGACCCACGCCAAGCACCGGCACCAGCAGCGCGGTAAACGTGAGCGGAATGGCTTCACTGAGCCACAGCAGGCCGATCAGCACAAACAGGGCCAACCCGGCTCCGATTTTGGGGTCAGCAGGCAGATGGTATGCCATTACAGCGGCCACAACGGCCATGGCAATCAGCAGGAATCGCATGGTTGTTATTCTGTTGCCGGTTCAGCCCGAGCTTACGTACTGCCTGCGGTAATAACCAGTGTCCACACTGGAACAACCTCTCCCTGACCTCACAGTACCGGCATGCTAGGGTTAGGCCCCATGGATACGATTAAACAACTCGAAACGGCCATGGGTCAGGTTGTCGGTTTTCTCTGGGGGCCACCGCTGGTAGTCCTGCTGGTGGGCGGCGGTCTGTTCTTCCTGCTTTATTCCCGCCTGCTACCCTACCGCTACCTGCCGCAAAGCGTGCGCCTGCTGTGGCGTAAACCGGACCACGATGATCCCGGGCAACTTTCCCATTTCCAGGCACTGAGCACCGCCCTGTCCGGCACTCTGGGCATGGGCAATGTGTCCGGGGTGGCCATTGCCATCGCCATGGGCGGACCCGGCGCGATTTTCTGGATGTGGATCAGCGCCCTTGTCGGTATCGCCACCAAGTTCTATACCTGCACCCTGGCGGTAATGTTCCGCGGCCAGGACAGCGAGGGCCAGTGGCAAGGTGGCCCCATGTATGTGGTGCGCGAAGGGCTGGGGAAAAAGTGGCTGCCGCTGGCCTATTTCTTTGCCGTGGCAGGGCTGCTGGGCACTATGCCGATCTTCCAGATCAACCAACTGGTACAGGTGCTGCGCGACACCCTGGCGATTCCCGCCGGCCTGGCCAGCGATGATGCCCACTTCACGTTTGACCTGATGGTTGGCCTGGGGCTCGCGCTGGTGGTGATGGTGGTGGCGCTGGGCAAACTGCCCCGGCTGGGCCGGGTTACCGGCATGCTGGTACCGACCATGGTGGCGGGCTATCTGCTGCTTACCGCTGTGGTGCTGATCAGCCATGCAGGCGAAATCCCCGCCGCTTTTGTAATGATTTTCGAGGACGCTTTCAGCGGCAATGCCGTGGCCGGCGGCGTGGTAGGCACCGTGATTATTACCGGCATCCGCCGGGCCGCGTTTTCCAACGAAGCCGGCATCGGTACCGAAGCCATGGCCCATGGCGCCGCCCAGACCAAGGAGCCTATCCGTGAAGGTATGGTGGCCATGCTGGGGCCGGTAATCGATACGCTGATCGTGTGCACCTGCACCGCCCTGGTGATTCTGATCAGCGGCGTCTGGCAAAGCGGTGAAAGCAACGGTGTTACCCTCACCGCCAACGCCTTCAGCGACCTCTTTCCCCACGGTGGCGGGATCATTCTGGCGGTGCTGGTCTCTCTGCTGAGCCTGAGTACTGTCTTTACTTTCTGGTACTACGGCAGCAAATGCCTGGGCTTTCTGATCGGCGCAAAATACCAGCACCATTACATCTGGTGGTATCTGGTACTGGTGGTACTGGGCGCGGTGGCATCGCTGAAACTGGTGGTTAGCCTGATCGACTCCATGTACGCGCTGATGGCGATCCCGACCATGACCTCTGCCCTGCTGCTGGCACCGAAGGTGAATCAGGCAGCGCGACGTTACCTCAAGTCGTCGCAAGCACCTCAGTAAGCTGGTCGAAACCGGTCGTTTCTGCCTGATACTTGCCGGTTTTTTGAGGATCGTAGAAACAGCTGATCATTTCAGCCCGACGGGCGGCCTGCAGGTCATAGATGAAGTCTCCCACGTAGACCACGTTGCCAGGAGGCAGGCCCCAGGCGTTGGCGATATGCAGCAGACCATCCGGCGCCGGCTTTGGCGGGCAATCCTCTCGCGCCAGCAACATGTCCACCCGGATGCCCAGACGGGACAGGGTCAGGTCCGCCACTTCCCGGGCATTACGGGTAAGAATGGCGGTGGGCAGGTTACGGCGTTCGCAATACTGAAGGCAGTCGCGGGCACCAGGCATCCATTCCGCCCGCTCGGCGCCGCGACGTTCATGTTCCAGAACAATCTGCTCCGCAGCCTGGCGCGCCTGTTCAGGCAGTGACGCAATATATTCCAGCACACCCACCCCATCCGGGCAGGCCAGTTCGCGGCGGATGGCGGTAAAGTCCAGACGCGAATCCACCAGGGTGCCATCCAGATCGAAGATCAGTCCCTGTATCGATGACAGGGCCGCAGAGTCAGGTATTTTCATCAACGTAGTGTACCCCGCTCAAGCGTGAAGCCGGCAACAAGGGCCGCTATCCACCACACAAAATCTGGGTGATACTGGCATTCTACACCACCGGCGCCCTGTTTCTTGGCTGGCGTCCCATCGAACTGATCGGCGCGGAAGTGGGCTACTATGATTTCGGTGAACAGGAAGCGGACAACGGCACCAAAATCGAAGGTGGCGCTGTCACCCTGGCGGGGCTGCTGAGTTTCGAACTGGGTCCGGTGGGCCTGTACGGCAAGGCCGGGGTAGCGGATACGGACTTCGATATCCGCAATGCCGCCGGAGACGATGACGACTCATCCACGGATGCCTTCGGCGGGGTCGGTGCCACCGTGGACCTGCTCGACAAGCTGTACTTTTATGGTGAGTTCGTGCATTTCGATAACGATGCGGGCGTAGACATGGTCGGCGCAGGTTTGCGTTACCACTTCTAGGGGCCTATAAAAATTCCCAACCGTCCTGACGCTCTGTGGGAAGCGATACTTGCATCGCTTCCCACATGAGAAATGACGTTTTTCAGAGGTTCGCTTGCAAGCAAGTCCCTGCGGGTAACCGGTCAGGGTGTCTGGGCATGCATCCGGTCCAGGGCCTGCACCCGGGCCAACTCGTTCTCTTCAAACAGCTGTTGCTGCAGCCGGGCCAGAGCCACCTGTTGATCCGTGTGTGACAGGCCACTGTTGATCAGCTGCTCGCGTTGCTGACGATACGCCCCGTAGCGCTGATCCCATTCTTGCCGTTGCTGCTCCAACGCCTCGAAGCGCTCCGCGGCCTGGGCCCCGAAAGTCTGTTCCCGTAATGCCCTGATCTCCGCCTCACTGGCACCCTGCTCTCGCAGTGCCTGGGTACGCTGTTCCAGTTTTACTGGCGCGCGGGTGTCATGAAGCATCTGCTGCATGCCCTGGGGCAAACTCTGCTCAAGGTTGGCCAGCTGTTGCTCGCGCTCGGCAGGCGACAGGTCGTCATCCTCAAGTAATGCCTGCCGTTCGATCATGTAACGGTCGTAGGTCAGTATTTTCATCAACGTAGTGTACCCTTGCCTCAAGCGTGAAGCCGGCAACAAGGGCCGCTATCCACCACACAAAATCTGGGTATGGTGGCCATGCTGGGGCCGGTAATCGATACGCTGATCGTGTGCACCTGCACCGCCCTGGTGATTCTGATCAGCGGCGTCTGGCAAAGCGGTGAAAGCAACGGTGTTACCCTCACCGCCAACGCCTTCAGCGACCTCTTTCCCCACGGTGGCGGGATCATTCTGGCGGTGCTGGTCTCTCTGCTGAGCCTGAGTACTGTCTTTACTTTCTGGTACTACGGCAGCAAATGCCTGGGCTTTCTGATCGGCGCAAAATACCAGCACCATTACATCTGGTGGTATCTGGTACTGGTGGTACTGGGCGCGGTGGCATCGCTGAAACTGGTGGTTAGCCTGATCGACTCCATGTACGCGCTGATGGCGATCCCGACCATGACCTCTGCCCTGCTGCTGGCACCGAAGGTGAATCAGGCAGCGCGACGTTACCTCAAGTCGTCGCAAGCACCTCAGTAAGCTGGTCGAAACCGGTAAGGTGCCAGTCCGTTTCTGCCTGATACTTGCCGGTTTTTTGAGGATCGTAGAAACAGCTGATCATTTCAGCCCGACGGGCGGCCTGCAGGTCATAGATGAAGTCTCCCACGTAGACCACGTTGCCAGGAGGCAGGCCCCAGGCGTTGGCGATATGCAGCAGACCATCCGGCGCCGGCTTTGGCGGGCAATCCTCTCGCGCCAGCAACATGTCCACCCGGATGCCCAGACGGGACAGGGTCAGGTCCGCCACTTCCCGGGCATTACGGGTAAGAATGGCGGTGGGCAGGTTACGGCGTTCGCAATACTGAAGGCAGTCGCGGGCACCAGGCATCCATTCCGCCCGCTCGGCGCCGCGACGTTCATGTTCCAGAACAATCTGCTCCGCAGCCTGGCGCGCCTGTTCAGGCAGTGACGCAATATATTCCAGCACACCCACCCCATCCGGGCAGGCCAGTTCGCGGCGGATGGCGGTAAAGTCCAGACGCGAATCCACCAGGGTGCCATCCAGATCGAAGATCAGTCCCTGTATCGATGACAGGGCCGCAGAGTCAGGTATTTTCATCAACGTAGTGTACCCCGCTCAAGCGTGAAGCCGGCAACAAGGGCCGCTATCCACCACACAAAATCTGGGTGATACTGGCATTCTGATTCATTAGGGAGTGATGTTTATGAAACGCTTTGGACAAGCACTCACCGGCCTGACCTTGTTGTCACTGGTGCCGCTCGCCAGTGCCGGCGGGATATATATCGGTGGCGGTCTTTACAACGCCTCCGTGGATGAAAAGATCGACAACGTGGATTTTGACGACGACGACACCACCGGCGCCCTGTTTCTTGGCTGGCGTCCCATCGAACTGATCGGCGCGGAAGTGGGCTACTATGATTTCGGTGAACAGGAAGCGGACAACGGCACCAAAATCGAAGGTGGCGCTGTCACCCTGGCGGGGCTGCTGAGTTTCGAACTGGGTCCGGTGGGCCTGTACGGCAAGGCCGGGGTAGCGGATACGGACTTCGATATCCGCAATGCCGCCGGAGACGATGACGACTCATCCACGGATGCCTTCGGCGGGGTCGGTGCCACCGTGGACCTGCTCGACAAGCTGTACTTTTATGGTGAGTTCGTGCATTTCGATAACGATGCGGGCGTAGACATGGTCGGCGCAGGTTTGCGTTACCACTTCTAGGGGCCTATAAAAATTCCCAACCGTCCTGACGCTCTGTGGGAAGCGATACTTGCATCGCTTCCCACATGAGAAATGACGTTTTTCAGAGGTTCGCTTGCAAGCAAGTCCCTGCGGGTAACCGGTCAGGGTGTCTGGGCATGCATCCGGTCCAGGGCCTGCACCCGGGCCAACTCGTTCTCTTCAAACAGCTGTTGCTGCAGCCGGGCCAGAGCCACCTGTTGATCCGTGTGTGACAGGCCACTGTTGATCAGCTGCTCGCGTTGCTGACGATACGCCCCGTAGCGCTGATCCCATTCTTGCCGTTGCTGCTCCAACGCCTCGAAGCGCTCCGCGGCCTGGGCCCCGAAAGTCTGTTCCCGTAATGCCCTGATCTCCGCCTCACTGGCACCCTGCTCTCGCAGTGCCTGGGTACGCTGTTCCAGTTTTACTGGCGCGCGGGTGTCATGAAGCATCTGCTGCATGCCCTGGGGCAAACTCTGCTCAAGGTTGGCCAGCTGTTGCTCGCGCTCGGCAGGCGACAGGTCGTCATCCTCAAGTAATGCCTGCCGTTCGATCATGTAACGGTCGTAGGTCATGTCCAGCCCGTAGAAGGCATCAGCCACTTCCGGCCCCAGATAGGCCTGCTGCATATCATGGCGCTGGCTAATGGCCGCACGCATGGCCGTGACGCTGCCATCGTGTTCCGGCAATTGCTCCATGGCGTTGCGCAGGGCCATGTATTGCTCGTAAAGCGCCCAGGCCTGTCGCGCAGCCTGCGGAGGCAATTGGTCTGACAGATACCCCGCCAGACGGGCCTGAATATCCTCCAGGGATTCTTCACCCAGCGCCGTCAGAAAATAATCAAACACCTGGCGAATAGCCGGATTGATCAGCAGATCACCAGTGGCAGAGACCTGCAGGCCTCCGTCCACACTAGTGCCGCTCAAGGAGGTCGGCATCGGACCCAATTCGCTGGCCCGCTGGCGATAATGATCGTAGCCAGCGGTGTCAGCCAGTCCTGGACGTGCAGGCTCAGACACCCTGGTGCCGGCGGTGTCCGTTGCCGTATCTGCCGAGCTGTCCTGCTCAGATGCTCCCGGCAAGCCCCAGATCAGTAATGCCGCCATTAATACAAGCAGCACTAAACCCACAAGATAGCGTTTTTCCATGGTTATCCCCTTTTTGTTGTTCTTTGGGTTATTCAGAGGCTCCCTAACTTTCCTCCAGGCCCAGCAGACGACTGAAGAAGGGTGACGCCATCATCTCTTGCCAATCGTGTCGGTTACCCAGCATGGCGATACACAAACGCCCCATGACCTCAATATAACGGGGCATCTCAGTGTGTTCGGCCTGCATGCAAAACTGATAACCGAGATGCTCGATGCCCTGTACCAGAGACGTCAGCGCCAGATCATCCGGGGGTGTCCGACCGTGTTTGACCATGCTGGCATGCAGAATGGCAACGATGCGCTGGTTATGTTCATCGCGATACCGCGAAACCGGTGATGAGCGATCATGCAATTCACGAAATCGTGCCTCCATGAGCAATCCCTGCGAGCGGCCCCAGTTCAGATAACCGCTCAGTGCCATGGGCAGATAGTCATAGAATTCTTTTTGTGGCTGTTCGAAGACTTTTACGAAAAGCCGCTCCACGTCCTCGTTGCAGTGGCGAACAATCTCGTCGATCACATCCACGGCGGAGGAAAAATATTTATAGAAGGTGGGCCGCGACACCTGTGCCTGCTTGAGAATCAGCGCCACTGTAGTGCCATAGGTGCCATACTCCCCGTATACCTCCCGGGCCGCATCAATAATGCGTTCACGGGTGTCCCCGGTTTTTCCGGCAGGCCTTCCCCGCCGTTTCTTTTGCCCTGAACCAGGCTGCATACTTATCACCCTTAACACCGGTGTTACCTTACTACAACTTGTCGCACTGACCAGACATCAGCCCCACAAGCCCATAATGTATTAGAAACAGTACTTTTTTCGTAATGCCGTGCACAGTTAACAGCGTGCTTTTGCCCGCTTATAACAAATAAATATTAACATTACTGTTAATTAATCGCCGCGGTTCCTTTAAGGTGAACCCACTCCTGACCAGGGAGCGCTCGGCGAAGACCCGGCAGTAGCGCCGATAACAATAAACAACAAGGTGATGCCAATGACTCTATCCCGCAGAGCGCCCCTACGCGCGCTCAGTCTAACTCTTTGTATGCTGTTGTCAGCTATCAGCCTTCCCGCCCATGCGGGCTGGTTTGACTGGCTGTTCAAGGACACCTACACCGAAACCCGTTATCCCATCGTGTTGAGCCACGGCCTGTTCGGCTTTGACGACATTGCCGGCTACAACTACTGGTACCGGATTCCCGAGGAACTGCGCCGTAGCGGTGCCGAGGTATATGTCACCCAAGTGGCCGCCGCCAACAGCACGGAGGTGCGCGGCGAGCAGCTGGCCCGTCAGGTGGAAGCCATTATTGCAGCCACCGGTGCGGAAAAAGTGAACCTGATCGGCCACAGCCATGGCGGACCGACCGTTCGCTATGTAGCGTCGGTGTATCCGGACTATGTGGCATCAGCCACCGCCGTGGCCGGCCCCCACACCGGCGCCCGTATGGCCGATGTATTACTCGGGGTACAGGAAGCCCTGCCACTGGCCGGGGATGTCCTCGGCAGCATCGTCAATGCGGCAACCGGATTCCTGGACCTGATTTCCGGTGGCGGCTACGAGCAGGATTCGCTGGCAGCCCTTTATTCCCTGTCCACTCAGGGCAGCACCGAATTCAACAGCCATCACCCGGAAGGGTTGCCGGAAGACGCCTGTGGCCACGCGCCAGAAGTGGCAGATAACGGCGTGCGCTACTACTCCTGGTCCGGCGCCAAGCCACTGACCAATGCGCTGGATATCAGCGATGCCGGCATGGGCCTGCTCGCCCTGCTCTACCTGGGCGAAAAGAACGATGGCTTGGTGTCCAGCTGCTCCAGTCATCTGGGGCTGGTGATCCGCGATGACTATCGAATGAACCATCTGGATGAAGTTAACCAGATCGCAGGCCTGGTCAGCCCTTTCGAAACCAATCCTGCGGCGGTATTCCGCCAGCATGCCAACCGGCTTAAAAACCGGGGACTCTGAATTGGCAAAACAAGAAGAAAAAGTAATGGGAGAGCAGTTTCTTTGAGGGCGCCGCACGGCGCCCTTTTCTTTGGTCCTTCGCAAACGCCAGCGCAATCCAGGGCGCAGGGCTCAGTACACCCTACGCAATCTGTCCGACCTCGGCGCTATTTCCCGGGCAAGCGTCACACTGTCATGCGATCGACACTGGCTTTGCCAATTGTCAGCAACGATACTGGTCGGCTGCATTTTTTGCGCGGCCAGCTTGACCTCAAGTGAAGTTGAGATATTAGGGTTCGTTAATTCCCGCTGCCGTGTCGAAGAACATGCGCCGGGAACGACTACGTAATATTCCCTGTTGCGAGGAAGACACCATGCCCACCCCCCAAGCCGCCACCCGTCGCGAGTGGCTGGGACTGACGGTGCTGATGCTACCCACCGTATTACTGGCACTGGATATGACCGTGCTGCATCTGGCGGCCCCCCATCTCAGCGCCGACCTGAAACCCACCAGCGCCGAGCTGCTGTGGATCCTGGATATCTATGGCTTCATGATCGCCGGCTTTCTGGTAACCATGGGCACACTGGGTGATCGCATTGGTCGTCGTCGGCTGCTGCTGACCGGCGCCACCGCTTTTGGCGTTGCGTCAGCCATGGCGGCCTTTGCCACCAGTGCGGAAATGCTGATTGCCACCCGCGCGCTACTCGGCATTGCCGGGGCCACCCTGATGCCTTCTACTCTGTCGCTGCTGCGAAACATGTTTCAGCTGGAGCAGGAACGCACCGTGGCAATTACCGTGTGGATGACCGGTTTCATCGTCGGTAGCGCCATTGGCCCGCTGGTAGGGGGTGCGCTGCTGGAGTTCTTCTGGTGGGGCTCGGTGTTCCTGCTGGGAGTACCGGTGATGCTGTTGCTGCTGGTGTGCGGACCGCTGCTATTGCCTGAGTTTCGTGATGAGGAAGCCGGCGCCCAGGACTGGACCAGCGCTCTGCTGTCGGTGGCCATGGTACTGGCGGTGATCTACGGTCTGAAAGACATGGCACGTAACGGGGTATCACTGATACCGCTGCTGTCCATTGCGCTGGGCCTCGCGATCGGCGTGCTTTTTGTCCGTCGTCAGCGGCGGCTGGCCGAGCCCATGTTTGATCTGTCGCTGTTTGCCATCCGCACCTTCAGCACCTCGGTGGCGGCCATGATGCTCACCATCCTGGCCTTGTCAGGCGCCTGGCTGATGGTATTCCAGTACCTGCAGGGAGTCCTCGACCTGTCGCCACTGGAGGCCGGATTGGTGATGCTGCCGCCTGCCCTGGTACAAACCGCAGCTTCGTTACTGATCCCCCGACTGACCCGTTATCTGCCCCACTGGCAACTGGTCAGCGCCGGGCTGGTGATGGCAACTTTCGGTTTGCTGATTCTGTTGCTGGTGCACAGTCCCGCCCAGATTCCCTTGTTGATCGTGGGAATGACCGTGATGGGCGTGGGTGTGATGCCGATGATGATCCTGGGCACCGACATGGTGGTCAGCGCCGCACCGGCACGCAAAGCCGGTGCGGCGTCGGCCACCTCGGAAACCGCCACGGAACTGGGTATGGCGCTGGGTATCGCCGTGATCGGCAGTATTGGCGCTGCCGTGTACCGGCAACATATGCTGGAACAGCTCCCTGCGGGATTGCCTGAGGAGCTGTCACTGGCTGCCGGGGATACCCTGGGCGGGGCCATCGGTGCCGCCGCGCAGTTGGGCCCGGAACTGGGCGCGCCGGTGATGGCCGCCGCCCGGGAGGGCTTCAGCCTGGCACTGCATACCAACTCTGCCATTGGTGCAGGGATTCTGGCGATGACCGCCGTATTGGTAGCCGTGATGCTGCACAACCGCACTCCGGACGATGCCGTAAACGCCGAGCCGGCACCGCCTACTTCACCCGATCAACAATAACCCGGGTGTCACCGGCCTCGCTCGGGCCTGCACCGAAGGCCGCCACCAGGGTGGGGCCTTCGTGCAAGCGCACCTGATGGCGAATTCTGTGGCGCCCGTCACCACTGCTGCCGTAGGCGATATCGAGAGAAAAGCTGTCCTTGCCCAGGCGGTCAATTGCCACGGCATAGCCATCTCCGCTGGCTTGCCAATGGTGACAACTGCCACTCTGGTAAAGACGAATCACCCAGTCGCGGCCGCCCTCGTCATTGCCGTGCTCCACCACCCGGATACCACTGTCCGGTACCCCATGTCGCTCCATCACCAGAAAGTGGAAGGCACTGGCAATCGCTACCAAACACACTACAGCGCTTAACAATAGACGCCATTTTCCCGTCATTGCCGACCCCTATCAGCTAGCTAAAACCCATTGTTCCAATTCCGTTACCTACTGTCACAGTGGAATTGTAATTTTCGGCCAACAGGCGTTAAGTGGATGACAGGATCATTGGAGAAAAGGTGGTATAACAATGAAAATGCACATCATGCCTATTCGCCGGAATCTCAAGTTTCATGTTCCGGATGAGAAGGTACTCAACTGGCACAGTTGGGGCCCCACGGTCACCCAGTTCTTCAACACGCTTTCGCTGTTTTTCCCGGAAGGCGAGCGTTTCTTCATCAATAGCGTGCGCAAGTATCGTGACCGCATTGACGACCCGGAACTGCAGGAAGCAGTGCGAGCCTTTATTGGCCAGGAGGCCATGCACGGGCGCGAGCATGAGGACTACAACCAGAAGATGGTGGAAGCCGGGCTGCCGGTGGATACCCAGGAAGCCATTGTTTCCAAACTGCTGGATGTGATTTCCAAATACACTCCCAATGCTCTGCAACTCTCCGCCACCGTGGCACTGGAACACCTGACCGCCATTCTCGCCGATATCCTGCTGCGTGAGCCGGACCTGATCGACGATTCGGATGAGTCCTACCAGCGTCTGTGGCACTGGCACGCCCTGGAAGAAACCGAGCACAAGGCGGTCGCCTTTGATGTGTACCAGACCGTATTTGGTACCGGCATCAAGGCGTGGGCCCTGCGCAGTGTGGGCCTGGTCCTGGCCACCACCATTTTCTTCTCGCTGTTCTATCCCTTCTACCTGATCAACACCTGGAAGGTGGGCCAGTTGTTCAATCTGAAAGGCTGGTGGCTCTCGTTCAAGTTCCAGTGGCTGAAACCGGGCGGCCTGCGCCGGGTGGTGATTCCCTGGCTGGACTGGTTCAAGCCGGGCTTCCACCCCTGGGACCACGACAACCGGGAATTTCTGGCAGAAATGGATAGCCTGATCGGCGATGCGGACGGTTACCAGAAAAACGAAGCCGCCTGAGCGTGCCGGGTAAGGCTTTCCCTGGTATGGTTTTCACCACAGAGGGCACAGAGTCCACAGAGAAAAATCGTTAAACCTCTGTGCCCCCTCACATCGCAGGCTGGGTAGGGAGAACTAGCCGCAGGCGTAATCCACCACCCGCCCGACCTGTCACGCATAATCAACGCGATGAGGGTGGTGTCTCGGGCCACGAAAAAAGCCCCGCAAGCAGGACCTTCACCACAGAGATTCAGCGTTCACAGAGCCTGTTTTTCCTCTGTGTACTCTGTGACCTCTGTGGTAGATCCATTGCCTTTACGGCCTCTACTTTTTCACCTCCACCCACTGGCCTTTGCTGCGGGCCTGACGGCGACCGTCGTACATGGCTTCCACGGTCCAGGCCGGCAGGTAGAAACGGCCGGCGAAAGAGGCGTTCAGGTCCACGCTCAGGGTCAGGGCATTGTTGCTGCCGGGCTTCAGGTCGAAGTAATGCATCACCCGGTCGTCGCGCAGATCCTGATAAGTCACCTTCTCGTTATTGCTCGCACTGCCATCCAGACGGCTGCTGGTCAGCTGCCAGCCGGACGGCAGAATCTGGGTCAGGGCCACATCTTCGAGCAAGCGGGAGCCGGTGTTGGTCACCGTCACCTGCGCCGTGAAATCCTGCCCCTGCGTCAGGCTGACCGGATTGATCGGCCTGTCATTAACCAGGAACCGTACGGCCAGACTCAAGCCTTCGCTCACCGGCGCCTCGTTGCCCGGTAGCGGAGTACCGGTCTGGCTGAGGGTAACGAACAGCTTGCGAACCTCGCTCCCCGACTTTGCCATAATCAGGGCTTTCTATCAGCCACTTTCCGGGAATGCCATGAGCCAGCTGACTTTTTGCCGAAGCCGAATATGAACACAAGAAGCGCAAGACCCGGCGGGAAGTGTTCCTTGAGAAGTTGGATCAGTTGCTACCCTGGAAGGCGCTGGAGTCGCCTCCGGTAGCACTGGCCGGCCGCCGTATCCGCTCTCCAGCATGCTGCGCATTCATGTCATGCAGATCATCTACAACCTGCCGGCGATGGAAGATGCCTTGTATGAGATCGAGTCTATGCGCCGTTTCGCAGGGATTCGGCTCTCTCGGGTTCCCTGATGAGACAACGGCTTCCGGCACCTGCTGGAGCAGCATCTTGGCAGAAGCTGTTCAAGAAGATCCAGTTGGCACGACATGGCCTGATGGTTCGGGAAGGCAGCATCGTTGATGCGACGATTATCGAGCGCCCAGCTCGACGAAGAACAATAAGGCTCGATCCGGAGATGCCCAGACCAAGAAAGGCAATCCACTGGCATGAAGTGCCATATTGGCGTCGATGACACGGTGGGTCTGATTCATAGCCTTGCCACTACCGCCGCGAATGAGCATGACCTGACGGCATCAGACCAGCTTTTGCATGGCAAAGAGAAACGTGTCTGGGGAGACGAGGGTTATTGCGGTATCGAGAAACGCGAAGAGCACAAGAACCGTATAGTGGATTGGTTTATCGCTGAGCGTCCTGGTAAGCGCTCCACGATGTCGAAGGTTGCGCTGGAATGCGAAACCATCAAAGCCAGCGTACGTCCAGAACATCCCTTCCGATTCAAAGGCATGTTCGGTTACAGCAAGGTTCGCTACCGGGGTCTGGCGAAAAATACCAACCGGCTCTATCTCTGGCGGGGCTGCACAACCTGTTGAGGGTGAAACGGGTGCTGCTGCCCTAGGCCGCCGCCAAAGTGCGGCAATCAGGCGAAAAAATGAACACTCAAGAGTGAATTGTGGCCTGAATTTGATGGCAGAAGCCTGTTGATCATCGTAAAGGCGAAAAAGCGAGTTATTCAGACCTCCTTGCGGTCGCTATCGTTGCGCACGCTCAGCGACTGCTTGTCGTCCCCTTCCCTGCCACCAGCATTGAGCGGCTGGCGGGTTAGCGGCGAGGTGGCAGCGATATCCTGCCAGCCCTGTTTGCCTTCCTGCCAGGCGAAGCGATAACCGTGATCGCCCCCCTGACTCCCCGCATAGCGGGCCATGGCCATCAGTGACCAGGCAGTGGTCTGGGTGCTGTACCAGCTCTGGCCGGACAGCTGGTCGGCTATATCCCGGGCCAGGGACCAGGCCTCCTGCTCCCGGTTCTGTGCCTGGGCCACGGTCAGGCGGATGGCCTGATCGCGCAGGGTGGAACCATAGGTATAGCTGGCGCCGTCATACTCCAGATTCTCCACCTCCAGGGCGGTCAGCTCCGCCGCCACATCGCTGAGCCCCATCTGCTGATAGGCCGCCGCCAGCAACCAGCGACCGCTGTGGTAACTGGCGCTGCGGGGATAATCCTGCTTCGCCATCTGCAGGCGCTCACGCAGGCGGTTCATGGCACCCACCTGGGGCTTACCAGCCAGAGCCAGGGTGTACTGGCGATAGGCCTCGGCGCTCCATTCCCAGGGACGATTCCCCAGGGTCTGACTACGACGGGTTTGGTAGTCGACCCAGTCATCCATCATGCCGGCGGGCACCGCATACCCCAGCCTTCTGGCTTCCAGCAGGAAGTGCCCGGCATAGGTAGACCCCCAGTCATTGGCCTGGGCCTGGCCGGGCCAATAGCCAAAGCCGCCGTTGGCCAGCTGGAAGCGCTTGAGCCGTTCAATGCCGGCGGTAATGTTCGTTTGGATCTCCTGTTGCTGCTGCGCATCCAGTTGCACCAGCTGTTTCAAGTACAACTGCGGCAGCACCGACGACGTGGTTTGCTCAACACAGCCGTGGGGATAGCGCAGCAGATAATTCAACCGTCGCTCCAGCCCCATGGCCGGCAAGGCACTCACTGCCAATGTCGCGCTGTTGGTACCGGTCATGCCATGGGGCTGATAATCCAGCGCCCAGGTTTCCCCTTTCTCCAGCACCTTGAAGGTATCGCGGGTGGTGGGCGGATTGGCTGCCCGTACCGGCAGGTGCACGGTTTCGCTGGCGCGATGCTTGCCCCCTGTGGCCGTCACCGTGACCGAGCCGGTGCCTACCCGATCGTTGGCGCGCAGGCGCAGCATGGCGATCTGGTCCGACGGTCCGGTAAAGGTCATCGCCGCCTCACCGGTTTCCACGCTGAACAGGTCATCATCTGCCTGCACGGACAGCGTGACCTGCTTCACCGCGTCGTCGGTGACGAACACCGTTACCGGCAAATCCACGGTTTCTCCCGGGCCCATGACCCTCGGCAGGGTACTGAGTAGCGCCAGTGGCTGGGTCACGGTGATGTCCTGATCCGCCTTGCCGTAGGCGCCATTGTCACCGGCCACCACCATGGCCCTGACCTGCCCCATATAGGGCGGCAGGCTGATCTCGTGAGTGCCGCTATCACCCGCATCCAGGGTGAAGGGGCCAAGGAATTTCACCACCGGCGGGAAACGCCGCCGCTGTTTTTCGCGGCCATCATCGGCGCCATCGGAGCCGCCCAGGGCCAACAGCAGCGGTCCAGCTCGGCGCCGTAGGCACCGACCACCATGTCGAACAGATCCCAGGTGAGCACACCCAGAGCTTCGCGACGATAGAAGGCGCCGTGGGGGTCCGGGGTGCGGTAGTTGGTGAGGCCAAGCAGGCCCTCGTCCACCAGCGCCAGGGTATAGGTCATGGGCTTGCCCTGCTTTTCGCTGACCTCCACGGTGAAGCTTTCTTCCGGTTTCACTTTTTGCGGCGCGCTTATCTGCGGCTGCAATCGGGTGGCCGGGTCTTCCACCAGTAACGGCACGATACCGTACAGACGGATGGGCCGGTCGTTGTCGCGCTGGTGCGGTTGCAGCAAAGCCACATGCACATACACGTTGGGCGCCATCTCGGCAGTCACCGGAATCTCCAAAGTCTGAGCCTGGCCACTGGCCGGCAGCCAGTAGTGATCCAGCACCCGGGAACCGTTTTCCAGGCTCACCAACAGGTGGCCTTCGCTGACCGCAGGCAGTTCTACCCTGGCTGTGTCGCCCACCTGGTAACCTTCCTTGTCCGCAGAGAGGGACAAACGGGTGGCCGCATCCTGACTGCCACTGGCCTGGTCGCTGCTCCAGCCCAGATACACGGTCTGCGAGGTGCAGTGATCACTTTGTCGATCGCAGACGCGAATCAGGTGACGACCCCAGTCATAGTTGTTGCCATCCAGCGTCCATTGGCCCCGGCCTTGTGCATCCGTGGTCAGCTGTGCCTGGGTAACCACCTTGGTATTGGGGTCGCTGATGAAATTGCTCAGGTCGTCGCCGGAGCGGTCCCACCACCAGCGCCAGTCGATTTCGTAGATAGTGATATCCAGCGGCCGGCCGTCCACCGGCTTGCCCTGGCTGTTCACGCTGATCAGGTCGATCGGGTGCTTGCCATCACGGGACAACGCACCGCCCCAACCACTGCCCTGCGGCACCTGCATGCCAACCCAGTGTTTGAAGGGGTAGACCGGCACACTGCGAACCTGGGTACTGTAATCACCGCTGTTTTCGAACACCCGGGTGGTCAGGGTAGCGCGCAGCATGCCCGGGGTCTGTTCCACCGGGATGGTGAGCGGGAAGCGGGCCTTGCCCTGCCCGTCCACATTGGCTTCGAAGGCGGTAAAGGGCTCGCTACTGAGGGCGCGGGTGCTGTCATCGAAATGATAGGCATTGAGACCATCGAAGCGAGTCGTGGTCGCCGTCACTCGCACTTTCACATCCGCTTTCAGGTTGGCGGCGGTGGCGCCGTTGAGCCATTGAGTAAACAGGCCCACCTGCGCCGCTTCGTTGGCGGGTAGCTGCTCGGGCAATTCCAGGTCGATCTTCAGCCGGTTGGGCTTGATCGCTTCCACCCGCACCGGGGTATCGAAATAGCGCTGCCCCAGCCGGGCCACGGCGCGCCAGTTACCGGTGGGGGCGTCTTCGCGGGTGCTCAGGGTAAAGGCATAAAAGTCCCCCACCGGCTGATCCAGGCTGTAGCTTTTCACCTTGTTTCCACGGGGATCGAACCAGTCCAGAGTGAGCGGGTGGTCGTCGGGCAGCACGTCGTTTTTATCTTCGAGAATAAAGGTCAGGTGGATGTCATCGCCCGGGCGCCACACATCCCGTTCCCCGTAGAAAAACCCTTTCAGACCATCGCGCACGGTCTGGCCGCTGGTGTTGAACTGGTTGGTGGGCAAGGCCCGGTTGCGGGCCACTTTCAGGAAACCGGTGTCGCGATCTTTTACCGCCTGCAGATAGAAAGGCGTGCCATCCAGCTTGAGGCTGGCCATGCCCTCCTCATCGGTGAGCCCCATACCTACCTGTTGCTGCTGGTAATTATAGGCCTTCACCACCACCTCGGCGGCGGGCTCATTGTTGTCCAGGGTGGTGGCCACCACGTGCAGGGTATCGTCCTGGCCGCGCTTGGCGATCAGGCCCAGGTTGGACGCCAGGAAGGCACGGGTGCTGGAGGCCAGGTCGTTATAGCGGTAGTAACTGTCTGAGCAGGGGTTGTCCTGTTCGTACCAGCTCAGGTAGCCGGCATCACGGTAATAATCCGCCAACCGGTCCGGTTGGTCCTGTTCCTGCCCCGGGCCTTCGTAGTTATCCGGCAGGGTTGTCTCACGGGTCAGGGCATTGTCCGGACAGGTATAAGTGATGTCGTCGCCATCAATGGTCAGGGTGAGATGGACCAGACCATTGGGATGTTTGGCCATCAGCTCGGTCAGGTCCAGATGATAGCGCTGCCAACCGTCGCCGTTGACGGGAAGCTCAAGGGTTTTCTGCCACAAATAGCGGCCAGTGCGGGTATCCATGTCACCCTCATCCAGCTCACTGCCCTGCAGATAATTGCCAATATTGTCGTCAAACACCCGGAAGGCCTGCACCTTCACTGAGCGAATACCGACGGCCTCAAAAGGGACGCTGAGCTGCTTGCCATCCGGCAGGATGGTGCCCTTGCCGACAAAGCGCACACCGGGCTTGGTCATCATCAGGGTGACGGTTTTTTCCAGCTTTTCCGCCAGCCGGCCATGACTGGCGGAGCGCAGGCCGGCGTCGATCACCAGCGCCACATTCTCTTCCTTGTCATCCTGGGGGTAGACCCGCAGGCGACTGCCGTCCACCTCCAGGCGTGGCGCCTTGCCATTCAGGGTGACCAGGCCGTTGAGGTTCTGGGAGCCTTGCAGGGCCTCGGAAAAATTCACTTCCACATGGGGTTTCGGGTAGTTCACTGCCCGCACATTGGTGACTTCGAAGGCCGCTACCGCAGGGACGTTGTAATGGCGCTCACCCTGATTTTCCACGCCCAGCGAGCTGCCATTCCAGCCCAGGGTCACCTGACTGGCCTGGTCGCCCCGGCGGATACCGGATACGGTAAAACCATGGCGCAAGCCGGCCTTGTCGTGCTCCCAGCTTACCGGGAGGCTTTGATTGTCCTGGCTGGCGCGCAGGCTTTTTTCCACCCTATCTTCGTCTGCCAGATCCCGGGTTTCCAGGCTGCCGGTGAGCACCATCTGCTCGCCATCATCCGCTGGCAGCAGGGATTGCACGGTCAGGCTCAGTTGCTGGCGCATGACCTGCAGGGGGAATTCTGCCGGGGGTAGCGTTTCATCCACACCGTTCAGACTCTGGGCATAGAGCATCAGGGTCAGGTTTTCACCGGCGGGCAGTGGTTCCGAGGGGTGGATTTCCAGCCGGTCTTCGGCAGTAAAGCGAATGTCCGCCGGTATTTCCGGCACCAGCCGGGCGACACCGGAGACCGGCTGGTCAAGCTTGTCTGCCGCAATGACCGGGTGATTGAAACGCACCACCAACGGGGCCCGGGCACTGATCACCCCGGAGGGGGAAGACGCCAGGTGAGCCTGCCAGCGACTATCCAGCTGTGCCGGCGCGGGCTGAGTGGTTTGCGTGTCGGCTTTATCCTGTTTGGGTGGTGAGTCGGTGGCCCCCTTCTCTCCGGTATCACAGGCGCCCAGTGATAATGCCAAGAACAGCATCACTAACCGGAAAAACGGCAATCCCCTCGTTGACATAATGCGCTTCCAATGCAAATTAATGATCAGGCCAAACATAGCACAACCGTTCCGCAATGCGTGGGCAGATCCACCGCAGTGTCAACGGTTTGGCAAAACTCAAACAGCACACCAATCGGAGTGCCGTCGTGATGCAGAAAAAAGCCGGCTGGGTACTGGCATCCCTGGCCATCGCTTCACTGCTTGTCATCGGGTGGCTGGCCCCGCAGGACCCGGATGAAGCGCGATGGGAGGATTACCTTAGCCGGATTGCCCGACTGAGCCGACAGGAGCTTCCCGCACGGGGCCCACTTCCCCTGCTGACCTATCCCGGTGCCAGAGAGTTACGGCTGCCACTGCCGGAACACCGCGTGGACCTGCTCGATTATCTGGAACTGCGCCACTGTGGACTGATGGAACTGATCAGCCAGCGCAACAGCGCTCTGGGCAAGCTGCAGGCGGATTCCTTACGGCTCAATCATGAGCTGGCGTTTATTCAACAGGCGCGCGCCTGCCTGCAAGAAGACGCACTGGAGGACCCGGAGCTGGTAAAGATCATGTCGAAGGTGGTGGCCGAAAAGAAAGCCGCGTTGCCGGCCCTGTACTGGAATGTGCTTGCCAGCAGCGAGGAAATACGGCGCTTTTTCAGTCAGTCTCCGTCCGCCAATGTCGGCGACATCAGCGCTGCCTTGCAGAGCCTGCAGCAACTGAGTCACACCCTGGTCGCCCACAAACAGAGCGGCGCGGTGACACCGCTGAAGCTGGAGCCGCTGCTGGAAACCCTGGCCCATAATCAATCCGGCGGCTACCTGCTTCGGCGCATGGCGCTTTCATTGCGTGAGCTGGAGCGTGGTAACCAACTACTGGAGGGCATTGATCCGCAACGCCTTTGTCCGCGCAACCAGGCCAGCACCCGGGCCCATCGCCTGCGCAATGTGCTGGACAAGGTGTGGGGGCCAAAGGTGCAGCAGGCCCTGGCGCAAAGCCGTCGCCAGCGTCAGTCTCTGGCTGACAGCCTCGAACAGATGAACGGTCTTCTGGATTCGCCCCCCGCCTCTTTCACCCACTGGCGGCACCATTACTTCGGTCAGGACGGAGTGGAAAGCCGCATGGAGCGTGCCCTGGAGCGCCATGTTAGCCTGTGGCAGGAGCTCCTGGGCGCCTGCGGACTGATGCCGGGGAAGCCATAACTGGCGGGCTTATATGCACTTTCGTGCAAAAATTGACCTGGCGGGCTAAACAGAAAGTCTACAAAGCGAATGTTTCGGCGAACAACTGTCCACATAATGCCAGGCGGTGCTGGAACTGGTTGGTGGGCAAGGCTCCGGTTGCGGGCCACTTTCAGGAAACCGGTGTCGCGATCTTTTTACCGCCTGCAGATAGAAAGGCGTGCCATCCAGCTTGAGCTGGCCATGCCCCCTCCTCATCGGTGAGCCCCATACCTACCTGTTGCTGCTGGTAATTATAGGCCTTCACCACCACCCTCGGCGGCGGGCCATTGTTGTCCAGGTGGTGGCCACCACGCAGGTATCGTCCTGGCTGCGCTTGGCGTGATCAGCCCAGGCTGGGACGCCAGGAAGGCACGGGTGCTGGAGGCCAGGTCGTTATAGCGGTAGTAACTGTCTGAGCAGGGGTTGTCCTGTTCGTACCAGCTCAGGTAGCCGGCATCATTACTGTATTAATCCGCCAACCGGTCCGGTTGGTCCCTGTTCCCGCCCCGGCCTTCGTAGTTATCCGGCAGGGTTGTCTCACGGGTCAGGGCATTGTCCGGGCAGGTATAGCAAGTGATGTCGTCGCCATCAATGGTCAGGTGAGATGGACCGGTGACCACGGGATGTTTGGCCATCAGCTCGGTCAGGTCCAGATGATAGCGCTGCCACCGTCGCCGCGACGGAAGCTACGGTTTTCTGCCACAAATAGCGGCCAGGCGCGGGTATCCATGTCACCTCATCCAGCTCACTGCCCTGCAGATAATTGCCAATATTGTCGTCAAATACCCGGAAGGCCTGCACCTTCACTGAGCGAATACCGACGGCCTCCAAAAGGACGCTGAGCTGCTTGCCATCCGGCAGGATGGTGCCCCTTGCCGACAAAGCGCACACCGGGCTTGGTCATCATCAGGGTGACGGCGTTTTTCCAGCTTTTCCGCCAGCTTCGGCCATGACTGGCGGAGCGCAGGCCGGCGTCGATCAGCGCCACATTCTCTTCCTTGTCATCCTGGGGGTAGACCTGGCAGGCGACTTGCCGTCCACCTCCAGGCGTGGCGCCTTGCCATTCAGTGACCAGGCCGTTGAGGTTCTGGGAGCCTTTGCAGGGCCTCGGAAAAATTCACTTCCCACATGGGGTTTCGGGTAGTTCACTGCCCGCACATTGGTGACTTTGAAGGCCGCTACCGCAGACGTTGTAATGGCGTCACCCCGATTTTCCACGCCCAGCGAGCTGCCATTCCAGCCCAGGGTCACCTGACTGGCCTGGCTGCCCCGGCGGATACCGGATACGGTGTAAAACCATGGCGCAAGCCGGCCTTCTGTCGCTCCCAGCTACCGGGAGGCTTTGATTGTCCTCGGCTGGCGCGCAGGCCTTTTTCCACCCTATTTCTTCGTCTGCCAGACTTCCGGTTTCCAGGCTGCCGGTGAGCACCATCTGCTCGCCATCATCCGCTGGCAGCAGGGGATTGCAATGGTCAGGGCTCAGTTGCTGGCGCATGACCTGCAGGGGGAATTCTGCCGGGGGCAGCGCTCATCCACACCGTGTTCAGACTCTGGGCAAGTACAGAGCATCAGGGTCAGGTTTTCACCGGCGGGCAGTGGTTCCGAGGTGGGTGGATTTCCAGCCGGTCTTCGGCAGTAAAGCGAATGTCCGCCGGTATTTTCGGCACCAGCCGGGCGACACCGAGACCGGCTGGTCGTTTGTCTGCCGCAATGACCGGGTGATTGAAACGCACCACCAACGGGGCCCGGGCACTGATCACCCCGGAGGGGGAAGACGCCAGGTGAGCCTGCCAGCGACTATCCAGCTGTGCCGGCGCGGGCTGAGTGGTTTGCGTGTCGGCTTTATCCTGTTTGGGTGGTGAGTCGGTGGCCCCCTTCTCTCCGGTATCACAGGCGCCCAGTGATAATGCCAAGAACAGCATCACTAACCGGAAAAACGGCAATCCCCTCGTTGACATAATGCGCTTCCAATGCAATTAATGATCAGCCAACATAGCACCTGGCCACTGGCCGGCAGCCAGTAGTGATCCAGCACCCGGGAACCATTTTCCAGGCTCACCAGCAGGCGGCCTTCGCTGACCGCAGGCAGTTCTACCCGGGCGGTCTCTCCCACCTGGTAACCTTCCTTGTCCGCAGAGAGGGACAAACGGGTAGCCGCATCCTGACTGCCACTGGCCTGGTCGCTGCTCCAGCCCAGATACACGGTCTGCGAGGTGCAGTGATCACTTTGTCGATCGCAGACGCGAATCAGGTGACGACCCCAGTCATAGTTGTTGCCATCCAGCGTCCATTGGCCCCGGCCTTGTGCATCCGTGGTCAGCTGTGCCTGGGTAACCACCTTGGTATTGGGGTCGCTGATGAAATTGCTCAGGTCGTCGCCGGAGCGGTCCCACCACCAGCGCCAGTCGATTTCGTAGATAGTGATATCCAGCGGCCGGCCGTCCACCGGCTTGCCCTGGCTGTTCACGCTGATCAGGTCGATCGGGTGCTTGCCATCACGGGACAACGCACCGCCCCAACCACTGCCCTGCGGCACCTGCATGCCAACCCAGTGTTTGAAGGGGTAGACCGGCACACTGCGAACCTGGGTACTGTAATCACCGCTGTTTTCGAACACCCGGGTGGTCAGGGTAGCGCGCAGCATGCCCGGGGTCTGTTCCACCGGGATGGTGAGCGGGAAGCGGGCCTTGCCCTGCCCGTCCACATTGGCTTCGAAGGCGGTAAAGGGCTCGCTACTGAGGGCGCGGGTGCTGTCATCGAAATGATAGGCATTGAGACCATCGAAGCGAGTCGTGGTCGCCGTCACTCGCACTTTCACATCCGCTTTCAGGTTGGCGGCGGTGGCGCCGTTGAGCCATTGAGTAAACAGGCCCACCTGCGCCGCTTCGTTGGCGGGTAGCTGCTCGGGCAATTCCAGGTCGATCTTCAGCCGGTTGGGCTTGATCGCTTCCACCCGCACCGGGGTATCGAAATAGCGCTGCCCCAGCCGGGCCACGGCGCGCCAGTTACCGGTGGGGGCGTCTTCGCGGGTGCTCAGGGTAAAGGCATAAAAGTCCCCCACCGGCTGATCCAGGCTGTAGCTTTTCACCTTGTTTCCACGGGGATCGAACCAGTCCAGAGTGAGCGGGTGGTCGTCGGGCAGCACGTCGTTTTTATCTTCGAGAATAAAGGTCAGGTGGATGTCATCGCCCGGGCGCCACACATCCCGTTCCCCGTAGAAAAACCCTTTCAGACCATCGCGCACGGTCTGGCCGCTGGTGTTGAACTGGTTGGTGGGCAAGGCCCGGTTGCGGGCCACTTTCAGGAAACCGGTGTCGCGATCTTTTACCGCCTGCAGATAGAAAGGCGTGCCATCCAGCTTGAGGCTGGCCATGCCCTCCTCATCGGTGAGCCCCATACCTACCTGTTGCTGCTGGTAATTATAGGCCTTCACCACCACCTCGGCGGCGGGCTCATTGTTGTCCAGGGTGGTGGCCACCACGTGCAGGGTATCGTCCTGGCCGCGCTTGGCGATCAGGCCCAGGTTGGACGCCAGGAAGGCACGGGTGCTGGAGGCCAGGTCGTTATAGCGGTAGTAACTGTCTGAGCAGGGGTTGTCCTGTTCGTACCAGCTCAGGTAGCCGGCATCACGGTAATAATCCGCCAACCGGTCCGGTTGGTCCTGTTCCTGCCCCGGGCCTTCGTAGTTATCCGGCAGGGTTGTCTCACGGGTCAGGGCATTGTCCGGGCAGGTATAAGTGATGTCGTCGCCATCAATGGTCAGGGTGAGATGGACCAGACCATTGGGATGTTTGGCCATCAGCTCGGTCAGGTCCAGATGATAGCGCTGCCAACCGTCGCCGTTGACGGGAAGCTCAAGGGTTTTCTGCCACAAATAGCGGCCAGTGCGGGTATCCATGTCACCCTCATCCAGCTCACTGCCCTGCAGATAATTGCCAATATTGTCGTCAAACACCCGGAAGGCCTGCACCTTCACTGAGCGAATACCGACGGCCTCAAAAGGGACGCTGAGCTGCTTGCCATCCGGCAGGATGGTGCCCTTGCCGACAAAGCGCACACCGGGCTTGGTCATCATCAGGGTGACGGTTTTTTCCAGCTTTTCCGCCAGCCGGCCATGACTGGCGGAGCGCAGGCCGGCGTCGATCACCAGCGCCACATTCTCTTCCTTGTCATCCTGGGGGTAGACCCGCAGGCGACTGCCGTCCACCTCCAGGCGTGGCGCCTTGCCATTCAGGGTGACCAGGCCGTTGAGGTTCTGGGAGCCTTGCAGGGCCTCGGAAAAATTCACTTCCACATGGGGTTTCGGGTAGTTCACTGCCCGCACATTGGTGACTTCGAAGGCCGCTACCGCAGGGACGTTGTAATGGCGCTCACCCTGATTTTCCACGCCCAGCGAGCTGCCATTCCAGCCCAGGGTCACCTGACTGGCCTGGTCGCCCCGGCGGATACCGGATACGGTAAAACCATGGCGCAAGCCGGCCTTGTCGTGCTCCCAGCTTACCGGGAGGCTTTGATTGTCCTGGCTGGCGCGCAGGCTTTTTTCCACCCTATCTTCGTCTGCCAGATCCCGGGTTTCCAGGCTGCCGGTGAGCACCATCTGCTCGCCATCATCCGCTGGCAGCAGGGATTGCACGGTCAGGCTCAGTTGCTGGCGCATGACCTGCAGGGGGAATTCTGCCGGGGGTAGCGTTTCATCCACACCGTTCAGACTCTGGGCATAGAGCATCAGGGTCAGGTTTTCACCGGCGGGCAGTGGTTCCGAGGGGTGGATTTCCAGCCGGTCTTCGGCAGTAAAGCGAATGTCCGCCGGTATTTCCGGCACCAGCCGGGCGACACCGGAGACCGGCTGGTCAAGCTTGTCTGCCGCAATGACCGGGTGATTGAAACGCACCACCAACGGGGCCCGGGCACTGATCACCCCGGAGGGGGAAGACGCCAGGTGAGCCTGCCAGCGACTATCCAGCTGTGCCGGCGCGGGCTGAGTGGTTTGCGTGTCGGCTTTATCCTGTTTGGGTGGTGAGTCGGTGGCCCCCTTCTCTCCGGTATCACAGGCGCCCAGTGATAATGCCAAGAACAGCATCACTAACCGGAAAAACGGCAATCCCCTCGTTGACATAATGCGCTTCCAATGCAAATTAATGATCAGGCCAAACATAGCACAACCGTTCCGCAATGCGTGGGCAGATCCACCGCAGTGTCAACGGTTTGGCAAAACTCAAACAGCACACCAATCGGAGTGCCGTCGTGATGCAGAAAAAAGCCGGCTGGGTACTGGCATCCCTGGCCATCGCTTCACTGCTTGTCATCGGGTGGCTGGCCCCGCAGGACCCGGATGAAGCGCGATGGGAGGATTACCTTAGCCGGATTGCCCGACTGAGCCGACAGGAGCTTCCCGCACGGGGCCCACTTCCCCTGCTGACCTATCCCGGTGCCAGAGAGTTACGGCTGCCACTGCCGGAACACCGCGTGGACCTGCTCGATTATCTGGAACTGCGCCACTGTGGACTGATGGAACTGATCAGCCAGCGCAACAGCGCTCTGGGCAAGCTGCAGGCGGATTCCTTACGGCTCAATCATGAGCTGGCGTTTATTCAACAGGCGCGCGCCTGCCTGCAAGAAGACGCACTGGAGGACCCGGAGCTGGTAAAGATCATGTCGAAGGTGGTGGCCGAAAAGAAAGCCGCGTTGCCGGCCCTGTACTGGAATGTGCTTGCCAGCAGCGAGGAAATACGGCGCTTTTTCAGTCAGTCTCCGTCCGCCAATGTCGGCGACATCAGCGCTGCCTTGCAGAGCCTGCAGCAACTGAGTCACACCCTGGTCGCCCACAAACAGAGCGGCGCGGTGACACCGCTGAAGCTGGAGCCGCTGCTGGAAACCCTGGC
This sequence comes from Alcanivorax sp., assembly GCF_019431375.1. Taxonomy (NCBI): domain Bacteria; kingdom Pseudomonadati; phylum Pseudomonadota; class Gammaproteobacteria; order Oceanospirillales; family Alcanivoracaceae; genus Alcanivorax; species Alcanivorax sp. Next base: position 63,817 of record NZ_CP080267.1, on the reverse strand, counting down.
CCATAATCAATCCGGCGGCTACCTGCTTCGGCGCATGGCGCTTTCATTGCGTGAGCTGGAGCGTGGTAACCAACTACTGGAGGGCATTGATCCGCAACGCCTTTGTCCGCGCAACCAGGCCAGCACCCGGGCCCATCGCCTGCGCAATGTGCTGGACAAGGTGTGGGGGCCAAAGGTGCAGCAGGCCCTGGCGCAAAGCCGTCGCCAGCGTCAGTCTCTGGCTGACAGCCTCGAACAGATGAACGGTCTTCTGGATTCGCCCCCCGCCTCTTTCACCCACTGGCGGCACCATTACTTCGGTCAGGACGGAGTGGAAAGCCGCATGGAGCGTGCCCTGGAGCGCCATGTTAGCCTGTGGCAGGAGCTCCTGGGCGCCTGCGGACTGATGCCGGGGAAGCCATAACTGGCGGGCTTATATGCACTTTCGTGCAAAAATTGACCTGGCGGGCTAAACAGAAAGTCTACAAAGCGAATGTTTCGGCGAACAACTGTCCACATAATGCCAGGCGTCGATGAGGTCCCATCCATCGACTCCGGAGTTTCTACTCCGTGATAGCTCTCCCGAGCCAAACTATTCACGGCGCCTTATGGCGCCGTTTTTTTTAGCTTCTAGCTTCTAGCTTCTAGCTTCTAGCTTCTAGCTTCTAGCTTCTAGCTTCTAGCTTCTAGCTTCTAGCTTCTAGCTTCTAGCTTCTAGCTTCTAGCTTCTAGCTTCTAGCTTCTAGCTTCTAGCTTCTAGCTTCTAGCTTCTAGCTTTGATCGTCCTGCGGACGATGCCGTGCTTCGCACGGTTCGCGGCTCAAGCGCCGCTCCTACAGCGGCTTCGTAAGAAATGACGAGGCCCTGGGAACTTTCCAGACCTTCCCTATCCAACCAGCGTAGCTCGTAGCTCGTAGCTCGTAGCTCGTAGCTCGTAGCTCGTAGCTCGTAGCTCGTAGCTCGTAGCTCGTAGCTCGTAGCTCGTAGCTCGTAGCTCGTAGCTCGTAGCTCGTAGCTCGTAGCTCGTAGCTCGTAGCTCGTAGCTCGTAGCTCGTAGCTCGTAGCTCGTAGCTCGTAGCTCGTAGCTCAATGCTCGTAGCTCAATGCAGCATAAATGTGCTGTACTCCAGCTCCCCCATCTTCCGGTTCACCAGCCACAACCCCAACATCACGCACACTGCCAGCGACAGCAGGAAACCGAAGCCGAATAACTGCGGGCCCAGGTACAGGCTGATGCCGGTAAAGATCACGTTGAGCACGAAAAACAGGCCGGTGAGCAGTACCAGCATGCGGCGCTGGTCCAGATAGCAGAACACGTTGATGATGGCCAGGAACACCACCTGTAGCGCCGTGGCTACCAGCTGTACTTTCAGCAACGGCAGGTAGAGATCGGTGATCCCCAGGGCCGCGAAAATCTGGGCGCCGGCCACCATGATCACCAGCGCCGAGATGGCCTGGATCTTGAGGATCTGGAAGATCCCCTGACGGATCACGAACACCATCTGGTTGCGCATGTCCTCGATATAGGACAGCGAGCCCCCTTCGCGCACCGCATCGTAGAAATTGCTGTAATACTCAACGAAATCGGTTTCCATGCGCACCAGAAACACGGCCATGCCGGGAATCAGCGACAGGTAGGACAGGAACACCGGGATGTCATAGATCAGCGAGGCACGCAACGGACCGATCACATCGCTGCCGGTGCCGCTGTAGAACCAGAACATGGCCTTGTCCGCCCATACTCCGGCGTTATAGAACAGCCCGACAAGCATCAGGCTGGGGTACAGATAACGAGGACCGAACATCTCGAAGGACACCATGCTGCGCGCCGGATAACCGCGAACGATCAATACCAGCATGCCGGCCAGCAATGTCACCTGCCCCAGCAGAAACCCTAGCAGCAGCCCCTCCAGGTCGAGAAAGCGCAGCAACAAGGCTCCCACCACGGTAATCCCGTAACCCAGGGCATAAAGCAGCAAGATGGCCTTGTATTGCTTCATGCCGGACAGAAACACGGTAGCGATCCAGATATTGCACAACACCACGAAGCTGGCCGCCATCAGTACCCGGAACAGAATGCTCTGTTCCGGGAACAGGAACAGAGCCACCAACAGCGACAGCACGCCGGAAATCACCGTGACCAACAGGGTGACACCACCATAGTTGGGCAGAATCAGATCCTCGCGCTGCTCAAAGGCACGATCCGCACAAAAGCGGGTGAACGCCAATTGCACAGTGCCGGTCAGTACCAGGCTGATGGCAATCAGATAGGTCACCGTGACCTGGAACTGGGACACGGCAATATCCGGCACCACCGCCCCCAGGCTGAAAATACCAATGATCAGGATGCCGATAATCGACAGCACCCAGGGCCCGGAGCTGATTACGCCAGCATAGGCATAGGCACGGATCAGGCCCAGCAAGGTATCCTTGCGCAGCAGTTTTCGCAGCTCAAAACCGATACCTGCCATCAGATATCCCCTTCCAGCAGGCCCTGATAAAGCTCACGGTAGGAACCGAACATCTGCTGCTGGGTGTACAGGGTTTCCACCCGGCGGATACCGGCTTGCTGCGCGTCGTGCCAGGCCTGCGAATCACTGAGCAACGTCGCCACCGCCTTACCCAACGCTTCCGGGTCAGCAATGCCAACCACCGAACCGGCCTTGCCGAACGCCCGATCTTCTTCATCCAGCCCTTCGATCAATTGACGGCAGGAGCCCACATCCGTGGACACCGCCGGCACACCCGCGGCAAAGCCTTCCAGCAACACCAGAGGCAAGGCTTCGCTGATGGAGCTGAGTACAATCACACCCACTTTCGGCAGCAACTCGTCGATTTTCTGAAACCCAAGAAACTCCACGTTTTTTTCCAGGCCCAGGCTGGTTACCAGCGAGCGGCACTCCGCGGCATATTCCTTGTCTTCATCCTCCGGACCGGCAATCCAGCCTTTCGCGTCCGGAATCTCGTTGACCAGGGTACGCATGGCACGCAGGAAGGTTTTCACGTCCTTGATGGGTACCACCCGGCCGATCAGGCAGGCGGTCTGGGGGATTTCGGTGCCCCTGGCGGCACGGACTTTTTCCATACGCGGCAGGTCGATGCCGTTGGGAATATTAAGCGTACGTTCGGCGGGGGCGCCGTCTTCCACCTGCCGTTGCCGGTTACGTTCGTACAGGGCCACGATGCGGTTCGATGACTGGTAACACTCACGGCCCAGCTCGGTGAAGAAGTTCACCCACTTCTCGCGGAAGTACGCCATTTCCGCATTGTTCTTTTCCACCAGGCCGCGGTTATCACTGATCCATTCACTCTGGAACAGATCGATCTTGCGTTCCTTGGTATAGATGCCATGTTCGGAAAGCAGCAACGGCTTGCCGGTGCGACGTTTCAGCATGGCCCCCAGAAAACCGGCATAACCGGTGGATATGGTGTGATACATACGCGCCGGGATCAGGTTGCTGGCAATATCATGCAGCACCCACAAGGGCGCATGCATGATGCGCACGGTCCAGAAATAATCCACAAAGGAAGGATCACGGCTGTACTGGCGATAGGCATCAGAGATGAAATCCCAGCTTGCCCTGCTGTGCAAAAAGGACTCTTCGGAATAACAACAGCCCTCGCCCAGGCCATCGAGCGTCTTGCCGAGCAATTCTTCCCGTTCAGGGGAATGCTGCCCGGAACGCATCAGCTCATGAAAACGGCGCAGCCGATGGTATGCCTCCACGTCACCCTTTTGCGGTTTCTTCTGTGCCCCACGCTGGAAGTCATGCAGATAATGGACTTCCAGATGCACCACGTTGTCCGGCAGGGTGTACTTCATTTCCCCATAGTCTTCCGGGCGGCTACCGACAAAACAGCAGGCAAAGGTGTATTCGGGAAAACCACGGATAATCTGGTTTACCCAGCTCGACACCCCGCCGCTGACATAGGGAAACGTCCCTTCCAGCAGCAGGCAGATGTCCGCCTTATCCGCTCTGGGCAGCGCCATAGCCCCTCCAGTACTCCACGGATTTATTCAGGGCAGTAAACTGGCTGCCCTCGGGAATTTGTTCCATCAGCAAACGCACCATGGGCAATTGTCGACGTTGCAAAGCAATTTCTGCCAGCCAGGGGTTCACCTGGGCCGGTGATAATCCCAGCCGGCGGGCAAAGACCAGGGACTCCTGAGCCTCACCCAGGTTTTCCTGACTCATCTTGATACGCCCGCGCAACAACCATAGCCCGGCATCTTCGGGAGATTCCATCAGCCCCATATCGGCGTAGAAACTGGCTCGCTCGAGGGTCAAGGTCATGATGTCGCCACGCACCAGGTCCTGATAACTCAGCTCCCAGTACAACTCCGCCAGACGTCGGGCAAGCCGATAGCGGCGCGACTCCCTAGCCCGCTCCAGTAACTGCAGCGCTCGATCAATATCACGGGTGATGGCTTTTTCCTTCTGGTCGAGAATACCGTAGGCAAGCAGCCGCAGATCCTCATAGGAATCCCCCAGCGAATCGCGCAACAGTCGCCCGGTAATACGACCGGGCATATCCTTGAGCACCAGCATTCCCTGAATCCGCAAGGCGTTGGGCGCGGTCTCACTGGTAAGCAAACTTTTCAGATCAATCTGCCGGAAACCGGCGCTATGTTGATTGTTGACCGGTGTAAAATAGGGCTTTGCCACCTGGGAAAAAGGCAGCGGCATGAACAGTGCCGGCAACATCACACCCAAGGCAATGCCACCAATGATAGTCAGCAGCCCGATCGCCGGGATAAAAAAGGCAAAGGAAAAAATCAGTGCCAGCGAAAAGACTTTCGGCTCCCGAAAACGGGTCGGAAGAAAGCTCCACGCCACAGCGGACAACAAGGCCGACGCCAAGCCATGGGCAACCAGGTAAAGCAGAAAATAGGACAGCGAGCTGTTCTGACTGAGCAACAGCAGCAGTGAGCCCAGCTCGGCACTGATCGCATAGATAAGCAGCTTCCAGCTAGACACCGGCCACCTCCAGCAACTCGCGGAGCTGATCGCCAGGGTCACGCTCACCCAGTAACCGATGGTAGTACTTCACCCCGGCCTGGCGGAGGCTGAAGAAGGCATAGTCCTCCTGTAGCCATTTTTCCGTGCGCAGTACAAAACCTTCCAGACTGGAATCACCAGTCATCGGCATCATAATCATCAGCACGTTGTCATGGACCCACCAGGCCAGATCCAGACTACGCAGGCCCCGTGCCAGCGCTTCCAGAATCTGTGCAGCTTGTTCGCTGTCATCGGCCACAAACAGGGTCAGGGCGGTGTCAACCCGCGCTTCACCGCGCAACCGGGAAAGCGCCGTCATTTCACTGGCAAAGCGGGTCGGCAGGTTCGGCCAGGTATCCAGCAGGCTGTCCACCTCTTCTCCGTAGTGCGCCACATCCGCATAGAAGTTCAGCAGCACAGACAGCAACTGCAGGTTTTCATAATTCATGGACAGGAACGGCAAGCGTTCCACCACCAGCACACCGATCATTTCCCCGGCACTGTTGGTCACCGGTGCGGCCACCAGATAGCGGCCCACATAGGCATCATCCTGAGTGTTCTGCTGAACATGGGCGAGCATGCCGATGTCCAGGGCGTGGTTGAGCAGGGCATCGTGCTGATCCAGAGGCTTGTTCTCCCCCAACAGGGCGGCGGCCTGGTCGTTGACCTTGCCGTCCAGAACTGGATACAGGGCAGCGCGCTGTAATTGACAATACTCCGCCAGCAAATTGATCAGATCATCCGCCGCCGGCAGGACTTTGCTGTCGCTTTCATCCAGGGTCAGATCGCGCAGACGGAACAATGCATCGCGCACGGTGTAGGGCCTGACCAGCAGATTCTCTTCCAGGCGGTCATGGGAAAGGCGTAACAGCACATGGCGTTGGGTCAGGTTCTGCAAACGTTCCAGGGCATAACTGGCGGCGCTTTCCGCCCGCTGGAGGCGCACCCGCCACAGGTCAGCGAATTCACCGCAGACCAGGCTGAGAATAAACCCACCCAGCATGGTGCCTTCGGGGAAATCCCAGTCCGCATAAAAGTCCATATTGCGAAGCACAAACCAGCTGGCCAGCAGGCACAACATGCCAAATACACCGGCAAGACTACCGTAACGCAGGGACACCAGAATAGGCACGAACAGGCCCCAGCGGAAGTTGGCACCCAACGCCAGGGGGTCCTCGGAACGTAACCACAGCCCCATTGCAACTGCCGCCACAGTCAGCAGTACCGCCTCCAGCACCACCCACAAGGGTCTTGCCGGCGGTGCCACCAGGGCGGGGATGACGGTGTTAGCCAGCCACTTTCGCATCAGCGAATGACCGGAGCCAGCAGCTTGTCGATGACTTTCTGCCCGGTCTGGCTGAGCGACGTTCTTGCCCACCCGGCACGAGCACCGGTGCCGCTGTAGACGATGTTACCGGAAGGCAGTTCGCGGATTTCCAGCATCACGCCCACCGCCGGCTCGCCATCCACGCCGGTCTTGTAACGCCATTCATGCACTACGCCGCTGACCACATACCGGGCCGATTGCGACTGCACCCAACGATCCATCTTTTCCCGGTTGGCGGAGGAAGACGCTTCGAACAACAGGCCGTCATTGCCGGTTTCCGGATAACTTTCCACCGCGGTCACTCCCTGCCGGTAAAGCACGGATTCCACGATGGCCGCTGCCCGCAATCCGGCTTGGGGGGTGCCGGTACGGTTGACCAGCGGCAACACCAGCCAGGTACCTTCCGCATCCAGTGACACTCCCTGACTACTGCGTACATGGGTGCAACTGGCCAGCATCAGCGCCAGCAACAAAGCAACAACCTGTTTCATCTCATGCTCCTAGTAGTAAATCCTGTATTGCAGTTCGGCCCGGTAGCTGTCTTCATCGTTACCACCGGTATTCAGTTGCCGCTCCAGTGACAGTTGCCAGGCGTCCCGGCCGATCAACGGCCCGGCCAGGCCCAAGCGGCCGATAAAACCATCGCCGGACAAGCTGTTATTCACGTAACCCAGTTCTCCCCACCCCTGCAGCCGATGCGGACGGATATGCACGTCCGGCGTGCCCAACAACAGGGACGCTCCGGATTCGCTGTAATTCTCGGGCAAGGGCGTAGTGTCTGCGCCGGCTGGCAGCAAGGCGCGGACTTCAGCCATGCTGTCCCCGGCTTCGGCAAAATCGGCGCGGGTATGACGCAGCCGTAGGCCCGGTGAAAAACGGGACAACCAGGGACGCCAGGTGGTTTGCAGATTGATAATGCTGCCCTTCCCCAGATTTTGACTATTCAGATCACGATACTGGTAATCCGCCCAATCTACACTGCTCTGCCAGGTAGATTGGGGCGACCAATTGAGCTGGAACTGGCTGCCGGTACGCGAACCGCCCAACAGCAGCAAGGAGGTTTCATCCGCCGGCATGCGCCACTGGTAACGCCAGCTGGCAGACCAGTCGGAGTGCCAGTTGCCCCCCACTTCCAGATCCGCGGTGGTTTCGCTGTTATCCAACAGTTGGCGCTGGCCCAGCGAAAAACGGTGACGATAGCGCTCACGCTGGTATTGCCACTCCAGGGTCAGCCATTGCTCCGCTTCATCCACATCAAGCTGGGTACGATCATTACTGCCAAACTGCCGCTGCCGGTAGCGCGCGGACAAGGTGCTGTAGTCACTGAATGGCTGACTCTGGGTAAATGCCCAGTCAGTCATTTGCAAGGCACCCAGACGGCGCTGTTCCAGCATCAATGCGCTGGAGCGGGCGCTGGGCAACAACAGGGATTCCTGCTGATTGTTGGCGCCAGCCAGTTCCGGAGAGCCGGACTGCATGGCCATTAGCGTCGCGGTGGCGCGCCGTTCCTCGCCCAGTTCCACCTGGCTTCCCAGTTGCTCGGACAACGTCAATTGACCGGCATAACGCTCACGAATCTGCGCCACGGCATCCCGGTCATTATTGAGCATGGCATAGGCCAGTGCCGACCCGGCATGCAGGGCGCCGGCAGCCTGCTGCTTGCGCAGGTACCAGGCACGGGCCAGTTCCGGCTCGCTATGCCCCAGCGCCCACTGGGCCAGCCATTCTGCACGGGCTTCGTCGTCACCCTGCTGCTGACGAATCTGTTGTGCCAGTTGCAGCGAACCATCTCCACCCTCAAACCGCTGGCTGAGCGCCAGACGCATATCGCGATACTGGGTCTGCTTGTCGTCCGCGACCGGGAACGGCAATCGTTGATGCAAACTGCGCAGCACCGGCCAGGCCTGACCATCACGCCCTGCCGCAATCAGCGCCTGGGCATACTGCCATTGTCGCTCCCAGTCCTCGGGAGCCGTTTGCAGCAGACGGCTCTCGTAGCGAACCGCCTGCTCGGCATGACCCAGCGCCATATGGGCGGCGGCCAGCACTTCCCAGTAGCGCCGGTCCAGGCGGATACCGGCTTCCCAGGCGGCAAGGGTCTGGGCCAGCTGAGTATCATCACCACTGGCGACCAGCAGCCATAACCAGGCGATGCGTGTCTCCCGATCGCCGGGGGCCAGTTCCAGCGCCCGCTGCAACCACTGCGCGGCATTTTCCATCTCGCCCTTGCGTAACAGCAGATTGGCGTAAAAACGCAAAAAAGCCGGGTCCTGTTGCAGTTGCTGGCGCTGGGCGTCACTAAGCTGGTGCAGAAAATCATCGATGGCCTGCCAGCGACCGGCATCCTGCATCTGATAGAGGGCACCCATGGCAAAAGCCTGATCCCCATTGCGCTGCCAGGCCCGCTCCATCAGCGCCACGACTCTGTCGCGATCGTAATAACGGGCCAGGGTAATGTACTGATACAGATCCGGCAGGGTCTCGTCACCCTGCTCCAGCAATGTCTGGTAATGACTCATGGCCGGCTGCCACTGTCCCAGCTCAGTGGCCATAATCGCCAAACGGCGTGTCAGGTCAGGATCATAGGGGAGGCTTTCGGCATCACTGCGCAAATCGGCATAAGCCGTCTCACGCTGCCCCTCAAGCCAATGGTAGCGGGAGACTTGCAGTGCCATATCCCGCTCGGGGCCATAGCGATTCATGTACTGCCGTGAATAGCGAGCGGCTTGCTTTCTATCGCTTTGATTCCAGGCCAGACGCTGCATTTCCCACAGCACAGCCTGACCCGGATAGCGCCGATGCCAGTCAGCCAGGAACACCAGGCCTTCATCCGGTGTGCCGAGCAACTCATATTGCCTGGCGATGGTAGCCAGCAAATCACGGTCACGGGGAGACACTTCCAGCAATTCCTTGTAAACCCGCAACGTCAGTTGGTGATCGTAGGCCAGCGGCGCCCGCTGCCGAACCTGCTGCCAGGCCTGCGGATCGTCAGTGTTTTCCGCTACTTTCCACCAGGCTTTCAGGGCAGTACTGCTATCCCCCTGCCAGTCGGCGATCTGCGCCAGCCTCAGCAACCAGCGAATATCTTCGGGGCGCCAGTAGAGAGCATTGTCCACCACTTGACGAGCCCGTCCCAGATTACCCGCCGCCACAAAAACCTCATAGCTATTTATCCTGAGAATAAAGGTGTCAGTGATGTCATCGCCCGCGCCATACACATCCCGTTCCCCGTAGAAAACCCTTTGATCACTGCACGTCTGGCTGCTGGTGTTGAACTGGTTGGTGGGCAAGGCCCGGTTGCGGGCCACTTTCAGAAACCGGTGTCGCGATCTTACCGCCTGCAGCAGAAAGGCGGCGTACATCCAGCTTGATAGGCTGGCCGCGCCTCTCATCGGTGAGCCCCATCTACCTGTTGTTGCTGGTAATTATAGGCCCCTCTCACCACCACCTCGGCGGTACTCATTGTTGTCCAGGGTGGTGGCCACCACGTGCAGGGTGTCGTCCTGGCCGCGCTTGGCGATCAGGCCCAGGCGTTGACGCCAGGAAGGCACGGGTGTTGAGGCCAGGTCGTTATAGCGGTGTAATCAATTGAGCAGGGGTTGTCCTGTCTGTACCAGCTCAGGGTAGCTGGGGATCACGTAATAATCCGCCATCCGGTCCGGTTAACCTTGTTCCCGCCCCGGGCCTTCGTGAAGTTATCCGGCAGTTGTCTCACGGGTCAGGGCATTGTCCGGCAGGTATAAGTGATGTCGTCGCCATCACGCACGTCAGGTGAGATGGATTGTTCATTGGGATGTTTGGCCATCAGTCGGCTCAGTCCAGAGATAGCGCTGCCAACCGTCGCCGCAAGACGGAAGCTCAAGGGTTTTCTGCCACGCCAGTGGCCAGTGGGTATCCATGTCACCTCATCCAGCCTTCACGCTCTGCAGATACTGCTTAACATGTCAAACACCCGGGGCACCTGCACCACCAGCGAACAATGACGGCCTCAAAGGACGCCGAGCTGTTGCCATCCGGTAGCAGGATGGTGCCCGCCGACAAAGCGCACACCGGGTTTAGTATTATCATCAGGGGTGACGGTTTTTCCAGCTTTTCCGCCAGCCGGGGCCATGATCGGCGGAGCGCGGGCGCCGGCGTCGATCACCAGCGCCACATTCTCTTCTCTCTTGCCATCCTGGGGTAGACCCGCAGGCGATCGCCGTCCACCTTCCAGGCGTGCGCTTGCCAATTCAGCACCAGGTCGCATGAGGTAATGGTTCCGAGTTTATAGGCCTCGCCAGCACCACTCATGGTTTCGGCAGTTCACTGCCCGCACATTATACTCGAAGGTCAGCGCTACTGGAGGACGCTGTAATGGCGCTCACCCTGCGCGATTTTTCCACACCCAGCAGCTGCCACCTTTGAGCCCAGGGTCACCCTTGACTGGCTCAGATGCCCTGGCATATGGATACTTGATACGGTAAAACCACGCGTGCTTGGCCTTGTCGTGCTCCTGGAGCTACCGGTGCTTTGATTGTCCTGCATACAGGCAGGCTTTTTCCACCATTCTTTGTTCGCTGCTTTCAGATCCCAAGTCGAGATGCCGCAGAGCACCATCTGTCGCCATCATCTCGTTTACAGAAAAAGCAGGGATTGCAATGGTCAGGGCCCAGTTGCTTAGCGACCGGCAGGGGAATTCCTGCCAGGTAGCGTTTCATCCACACCGTTCGATTCTGGGCGCTGGAGCACTCAGTCAGGTTTTTACCGGCGGCAGTGGTCTGAGGGTGGATTTCCAGCGGCCTCGCAAAGGACTGTCCGGCCAGGACGGCACCAGCAAGGACACCGTGAGTACCTGATTGGCTGCTTGTTCGGCACAATGACTGAAGATTGAAACGCACCACCAATCAACTGGTAATTCGATCACCTGAGTGGTAAACACTTTCAGGTGATTCGCCAGCGCACTATCCAGCCGTGGCCAAGCGGCCAAGCGGCTCGGTGCGCCGCTTTATCCTGTTTGGGGTGGTGAGTCAGGCCTCTTCTTCCGGGGCATCACAGGCAAGCCCGTGCGATAATGCTGGGAACATCATCAACCGGAAACCGGCATCCTGTTGACATATAAATAAGCTTCCCAAAGGCAAATTTCTGACGATAACGAAGCCAAACATAGCAACAACTGTTCCGGCAATGCGTATAAGATCCACCTGCAGTGTCAATGGCTTTGCGTAAATCAAACAGCACACCAATCGAGCGCTGCCGATGCAGAAAGCTTGCCGGGTACTGTGCATCCCCGGCCATCGCTTCACTGCTTCTGTCATCGCGGCTGGCCCGCGCAGGACCCTGATGAAGATGGGAGGATTACCTAGCCGGACGTCTGACTGACGGCAGGAGCTTCCCCGCACGCTCACTTCCCTGCTGACCATCCTGGTGCCAGAGAGCATGGCTGCGCCACCGCCGGAACACCGCGGACCGCTTCGATTATCTGAACTCGCGCCATCAGGACTGGCGAACCTGATCGCCAGCAATAGAGCGCTCGCGCGCTGCAGGCGATTCTTACGGCTCAATCATAGCTGGCGTTTATTCCAACAGGCGCGCCGTCGTGCGAAGACGCACTGAGACCGAGCGGTAAAGATCATGTCGAAGGGTGGTGGTCGAAAAGAAAGCCGCTTGTTATTCCTGTACTGGCACTCAGGCTTCGGCCAGCAGCGAGGTGAAACATGGCGCCGCTTTTTCAGTCATTCCGTCCACAATGTCGGCGACACCAGCAGCTGCCTTCAGAGCCCGCAGCACCGAGTCGCATACCCCCAGCTGCCCACAACAGCGGCAGTGGTGCGATAATCGCTGGCTGCTGGAGCCGCTGTTGAAACCCCAGGTCTGATAATCAACTGTGGCGGCTATCGTTTCGGCGCAGGCGCTTTCATTGCAAGAGCGGGAGTGCGTAAACCAATCGCTGAGATTGATCCGCATCGCCTTTGTCCGCTAATCAGGCCAGCACCCGGCCCACCGCTTCAGCAATGTGCTGACAAGGTGCGGGCCAAAGGCAGCGGAGGCCCTGGCAAAGCCGTGCCGCCAGCGTCAACCACTGACAGCCCGAATGATGAATCTGGCCTCGGGATCGCCCTGGCTCTTTCACCCACTTGTTGCACCATTACTGGTCAGACGGAGTGAAAGCATGGGATGTGTGTCTGGTTACGTTAGCCTGCGGTGAGCCCTGGGCGCCCAGGACTGATGCCGGGGTTTATAACTGGCGGCTGAGGCGCACTTTCGTGCAAAAATTGAATCTTGCAAATAAACAGAAAGCTTCATGTGCCGAATGTTTCGGCGAACAACTGTCCACACAATGCCAGGCGTCGATGAGTCCCCATCCATCGACCCGAGTTTCTACCCGTGATATTTGTTTCAACATCTAGCGCCTATGCCTTTATATGCTGTTTTTCAGCTTCAGCTTTCAGTTTAGTTTAGCTTCTAGTTTAGTTTAGCTTAGCTTAGTTTCAGCTTAGCTTTAGCTTAGCCTAGCTTTCTAGCTTCTAGCTTCTTAGTTTAAGTTTAGCCGAAGCTTGATCGTCCAGACGATGCTGCAAGCTTCATGACCAGGCCCAAGCGCCGTCTTCTAACAGCGTTTCGGTAAGAAATGATTGCAGGTCTCTGGGAACTTTCGACCTTCCTGATCCAAATCAGCGCAGTTTGTGGCTCAGTCGTGAGCTTCAGGTAGGTCGGGCTTCAGCTTCCAGCTCAGCTCAGCCTGTAGCCGGCTGCAGCTCGTGGCTCAGCTCAGCTCAGGCCTCAGCCTCACTCAGCTGCAGCTCAGCTCAGGCCTGCAGCTCAGCTCGTACCAATGCCTTCTCAGCTCACTGCAGCACAATGCTGTACTCCAGCTCCCCATCTTCTCAGGTTCACCAGCCACAGAACCCACACCACGCACACTGCCATGACAGGTGGAACCGAGTCGAATAACTGTGGCCCAGGCAGGCAGCTGGAGCCAGAAGACTGCGCTGGAGCATCGAAAAACAGATGCCAGTGAGAAAATTTCAGTATTGCGGCGCTGTGGTCCGATAGCAGAAACGATTTTGCGAAGCGGCCAGAACACCACCCAGCGCCGCGCTACCAGCTGACTTCAGCAACGCGGCAGAGGACGGTGATCCCAGGCCGCGAAAATTGGCGCTGGCCACTTCATATCACCAGTTGAGATGGCCTGGATCTTTTTGAGGATCTGAAGATCCCCTGACGATCATTTTTAAACACCATCTGGTTGCATGTCTGATATAGACAATAAAGAGCCCTTCATAATCATCAGAAATTAAGGTAATACCTGCAATTGAATGGTTTCCATGCACCAGAGCAGCGCCATGCCGGGAATCAGCAGGTAGGACAGGAACACCTGGGGACAGCCACAGGACCAGTGAGGCACGCAACGGACCGATCACATCGTTGCCGGTGCCGCTGTAGAACCAGAACATGGCCTTGTCCGCTCATATCTTTGGCGTTATAGAACAGCCCGTGATGGCATCAGGCTGGGGTATTAGATGAACGAGGACCGAACATCTCGAAGCGACACCACATGCTGCGCCACGATAATCCGCAACGATCACTACCAGCATGCCGGGCCAGCAATGTCACCGCCCTGCACAGAAACCCTAGCAGCAGCCCCAGGTCGAGAAAAAGTGCAACAAGGCTCCACCCACGGTAATCCCAAACTCCAGGGTATAAAGGCAGATGGCCTGCATTGCTTCATGCCGGACAGAAACACGGTAAAGCATCCAGATATTGCACAACACCACGAAGCTGGTCGCCATCAGTACCGGAACAGAATGCCTGTTCCGAACAGGAAGAGCCACCAACAGCGACAGCACGCCGGAAATCACCAGACCAACAGGGGCACACCAAATTATAGTTCAGCAGAATCAGATCCTCGCGGGTCAAGCCAAAGGCACGATCCGCACAAAAGCGGGTGAACGCCAACACAGTGCTGGTCAAAACAGGCTGATGGCACCTGATGAATACCAGACTGAAATTTGGGATATGCAAATATCCGGCAAAATCACCTCGGCCTTGAAGCGGAAAATACCAATGATCAGATGCTGATAACGATAAAACACCCCAGCAGGGCCCGGAGCTGATTACGCCAGCATAGGCATAGGCACGGATCAGGCCCGGCAAGGTATCCTTGCGCAGCAGTTTTCGCAGCTCAAACCGATAATTCGCCATCAGAGCATCCCCTCTCTTCCAGCAGGCCCTGATAAAAAGCCTGTACGGTAGAAACCGAACATCGTTGCTGCGTACAGTGTTTCACCCGGCGGATACCGGCTTGCTGCGCGTCGCCAGGCCTGCGAATCACCAGGGAGCGACCGCCACCTGCCTACCCAACGCTTCCGGTCAGCAATGCCAACCACCGAACTGCCTTTTGCCGAACGCCCGATCTTCTTCATCCAGCTCTTCGATCAATTTCGACGGTGAGCCTCACATCCGTGGACACCGCCGGCACACCCGCGGCAAAGCCTTCTCCAGCAAACAACGTAGAGGCGCTTCGTTGATGGAGCTGAGCACACCATTGACCCACTTTCGGCAGCAACTCGTCGATTTTCTGAAACCCAAGAAACTCCACGTTTTTTTTCCGTTCAGGCTGGCTTACCAGCGAGCACTCCGGCGGCATATTCCTTGTTCCTCATCCTCCGGACCGGCAATCCAGCCTTCGCGTCCGGAATCTGTCATCAGGTACGCATGGCACGCAGAAGGTGTTCACTGCCTTTTTTGATGGAAAACACCCAGCCGATCAGGCAGGTGTCTGGGGGATTTCGGTGCTCTGGCGGCAACGGACTTTTTCCATACGCGCAGGTCGATGTTGGGAATATTAAGCGTACGCTGGCGGGGCGCGTCTTCCACCTGCCGTTGCCGGTTGCTGTCTGTACAGGGCCACGATGCGTTCGATGACTGGTAACACTCACGGCCCAGCTCGGTAGTTCACCCACTTCGCGGAAGTACGCTATTTCCGGCATTGTTTTCCACCAGGCTGCACATTACCGATCCATTCACTCTGAACAGATCGATCTTGTGTTCCTTGGTATAGATGTTATGTTCGAAAGCAGCAACGGCTTGCCGGTGCGACGTTTCAGATGGCCCCAGAAAAACCGGCATAACCGGTGGATAGTGCGTGATACATACGCGCCGGGATCAGGTTGCTGGCAATATCATGCAGCACCGCCAAGGGCATGCATGATGCGCACGGTCCAGTATCCACAAAGCGAAAGATCACGGTCATCGGCGATAGGCACGAGATGAAAACCCAGCTTGCCCTGCTGTGCAAAAGCGGACTCTTCGAATAACAGCCCTCGCCCAGGCCATCGAGCGTCTTGCCGAGCAATTCTTCCCGTCTGTGGGAATGTCGCTCCGAACGCATCAGCCTATGAAAAACGGCGCAGCCGATGGTATGCCTCCACGTCACTCCCTTTAGGCTTCTTCGTGCCCCCACGCTGGAAGTCATGCAGATAAAGGTGACTTCCAGACGGCACCACGTTGTCCCGGCAGGGTAATTTCCCCTATTTCCCGCTCCTCCGCCAGCGCTACCGACAAACAGCAGGGCAAAGCGTGGCCTGGGAAAACCATACTGATAATCTGAGTTTACCCAGCTCGACACCCCGCCGCCGACATAGGAAACGTCCCCTTCCAGCAGCAGGCAGATGTCCGCCTTATCCGCTCTGGGCAAAGCGCCATAGTTCTCCGAGTACTCCACGGATTTATTCAGGCAGTAAACTGGCTGCCCTCGGGAATTTGTTCCATCAGTGGTAATCCACCATGGGCAATTGTCGACGCGTAAAGAAATCTCTTCGCCACAGGTTCGCCCGGCCGTGATAATCCCAGCCGGCGGGCAAAGACCAGGGACCCTGACTGCACCCAGGTTTTTCTTGACTCTATCTTGATATCGCGCAACAAAACTATGCCCGGCATCTTCGGGAGATTCATCAGCCCCATATCGGCGTAGAAACTGCTCACCGCTCGAGGTCAAGGTCATGATGTCGCCACGCACCAGGTCCTGATAACTAGCTCCCAGTACAACCCGCCAGACGTCGGGCAAGCCGATAGCGGCGCTGATTCCCCAGCCTGCCCAGTAACTGCAGCGCTCGATCACATCACGGGTGGCGCTTCTTCTCTCTGGTCGAGAATGTAGGCAAGCAGCCGCAGATCCTCATATAGGAATCCCCAGCGAATCGCGCAACAGTCGCCCGGTAATACGACCGCATATCCTGAGTACGTTACCCCCAACCGCGCGGCGTTAGCGCGGTCTCACTGGCAAAGCAAACCTTCAGATCAATCTGCCGGAAACCGGCGCTATGTTGATTATGACTGGTGGTAAAATAGGGCTTTGCCACCTGGGAAAGCGCAGCGGCATAAAGGCAACATCACACCCAAGGCAATGCCACCGGTAATGATAGTCAGCAGCCCGATCGCCGATAAAAAGGCAAAGGAAAAATCAGTGCCAGCGAAAGACTTTGGCCCAAAATCGGGTCGGAAGAAAGCTCCACGCCACAGCGGGACAACAAGGCCGACGCCGCTTACAAGAAATTAGGTAAAGAGTAAAATAGACAGCGAGCTGTTCTGACTGAGCAACAGCAGCAGTGAGCCCAGCTCGGCACTGATCGCATAGATAAGCAGCTTCCAGCTAGACACCGGCCACCTCCAGCAACTGCGGAGCTGATCGCCAGGGTCACATGCCTACCCAGTAACCGGATGGTGTAGTATTTCACCCCGCTCGGCGGATGAAGAAGGCATCTCCACATTTTTCCGTGCGTGCACAAAACCTTCCAGACTGAATCACCAGTCATCGGCATCAATCATCAGCACGTTGTCATGGACCCACCAGCCAGATCCAGACTACGCAGGCTGCCTCGTGTTAGCTTCCAGAATCTGTGCAGCTTGTTCGCCGCCGTCGTACAAGAACAGGTCAGGGCGTAATAACCAGCCACCGCGCAACCGGGAAAGCGCCGTCATTTCACTGGCAAAGCGGGTCGGCAGGTTCACGGTATCCAGCAGGCTGTCCACCTCTTCCGTAAAGCGCATCCGCATAGAAGTTCAGCACGAGCAGCGAACTGGTTTTCATAATCGCGATTGCAACCGCGCGCCTGGGGGCACGCTCACACACCGATCATTTCGGCAACCAGCTGGTCACCGGTGCGGCCACCTCAGATAGCGCCCACATAGGCATCATCCTGAGCTTTTGTTCTGGCTGAACAGGTGAGCATGCCGATGTCCAGGCGTGGTTGAGCAGGGCATCGTGCTGATCCAGAGGCTTGTTCTCCCCAACAGGGCGGCGGCCTGGTCGTTGACCTTGCCATCCAGAACTGGATACAGGGCAGCGCGCTGTAATTGACAATACTCCGCCAGCAACTTGATCAGGATCATCCGCCGCCGGCAGACACGCGCTGTCGCTTTCATCCAGGGTCGAATCGCGCAGACGGAACAATGCATCGCGCACGGTGTAGGGCTGACCAGCAGATTCTCTTCCAGGCGGTCATGGAAAGGCGTAACAGCACATGGCGTTGGGTCAGGTTCTCTGCAAACGTTCCAGGGCATAACTGGCGGCGCTTTCCGCCCGCTGGAGGCGCACCCGCCACAGGTCAGCGAATTCACCGCAGACCAGGCTGAGAATAAACCCACCCAGCATGGTGCCTTCGGGGAAATCCCAGTCCGCATAAAAGTCCATATTGCGAAGCACAAACCAGCTGGCCAGCAGGCACAACATGCCAAATACACCGGCAAGACTACCGTAACGCAGGGACACCAGAATAGGCACGAACAGGCCCCAGCGGAAGTTGGCACCCAACGCCAGGGGGTCCTCGGAACGTAACCACAGCCCCATTGCAACTGCCGCCACAGTCAGCAGTACCGCCTCCAGCACCACCCACAAGGGTCTTGCCGGCGGTGCCACCAGGGCGGGGATGACGGTGTTAGCCAGCCACTTTCGCATCAGCGAATGACCGGAGCCAGCAGCTTGTCGATGACTTTCTGCCCGGTCTGGCTGAGCGACGTTCTTGCCCACCCGGCACGAGCACCGGTGCCGCTGTAGACGATGTTACCGGAAGGCAGTTCGCGGATTTCCAGCATCACGCCCACCGCCGGCTCGCCATCCACGCCGGTCTTGTAACGCCATTCATGCACTACGCCGCTGACCACATACCGGGCCGATTGCGACTGCACCCAACGATCCATCTTTTCCCGGTTGGCGGAGGAAGACGCTTCGAACAACAGGCCGTCATTGCCGGTTTCCGGATAACTTTCCACCGCGGTCACTCCCTGCCGGTAAAGCACGGATTCCACGATGGCCGCTGCCCGCAATCCGGCTTGGGGGGTGCCGGTACGGTTGACCAGCGGCAACACCAGCCAGGTACCTTCCGCATCCAGTGACACTCCTGACTACTGCGTACATGGGTTGCAACTGGCCAGCATCAGCGCCAGCAACAAAGCAACAACCTGTTTCATCTCTGCTGCTCCTATTGGTAAATCCATAATGTGTACGGTTCGGCCCGGTGGCTGTCTTCATCGTTACCACTGTATTCAGTTGCCCGCGCCCAAACAGGGACGTTCGGATTCGCTGTACTTCGGCAGCGTGTAGTGGTTCAGCCGCTTTGGCAGCGGCGCGCACTTCAGCCATGCTGTCCCCGGCATTTCTTCGCAAAATCGGCGCGTGGTATGACGCAGCCAGGTCTGGTGAAAACGGGACAACCAGGGACGCCAGTGGCTGCA
This sequence comes from Alcanivorax sp., assembly GCF_019431375.1. NCBI lineage: Bacteria > Pseudomonadati > Pseudomonadota > Gammaproteobacteria > Oceanospirillales > Alcanivoracaceae > Alcanivorax > Alcanivorax sp. The sequence continues at coordinate 44,800 of NZ_CP080267.1, read as the reverse complement.
GATTGATAATGCTGCCTTCCCAGATTTTGACTATTCAGATCACGATACTGGTAATCCGCCCAACTTTGACACCTGTTCGCCAGGTAGATTGGGCGACCAATTGAGCCGAACTGGCTGCCGGTACGCGAACCGTTCTGAACAGTGCAGCAAAGGAGGTTTCATCCGCCGGCATGCGCCACTGGTAACGCCAGCTGCGACCGGCTTATGCGCCAGCGCCCCCACTTCCCAGATCCGCGGTGTTTCGCTGTTATCCAACAGTTGGCGCTGGCCTTTAGCGAAAAACGCAGACGATAGTACGCTGGCATTGCCACTCCAGGCCGGCCATTGTTCGGCCATCCACATCAAGCTGGCACGATCATTGCCAAACTGCCGCTGCCGGTAGCGCGCGACATGGCACAGTCGCACGAATGGATGGCGACCCGGTAAATGCCCAGTCGAAGTCATTTGCAAGGCACCCAGACGGCGCCATGCGCCCGCATCACGCTGGAGCGGGCGCTGGCAACAGGATCTTTCGCTGCGATTGCTGGCGCCATTCAGTCTTGAGAGCCGACTGGCATGGCTGGCCATGTCGCGGTGGGCGCGCCGTTCCTGCCCAGTTCCACCTGGCTTCCCAGGTTGCTCGGACAACGTCACTGACCGGCATAACGCTCACGAATCTGCGCCACGGCATCCCGGTCGGCTGAGCATGGCACATAGCTGGTGCCGACCCGGCATGCAGGGCGCCGCGCAGCCTGCTGCTTGCGCAGGCACGCAGCATCGGGCCAGCGCCCCGCTCGCTGCGCTTCCAGCGCCCGGTCGGCCAGCCGATTTGCACGGGCTTCGTCGTCACCCTGTTGCCGACGAACTAAGCGGGAGCCAGCTGGGTAGCGAACTACTTCCCACCTCAAAATCAAGGCTGAGCGCCAGACGCATATCAGCAGGATACTGGTCAGCTTGTCGTCGCGACCGCGGAACGGCAATCGTTGATGCAACCGCAGCAGCAATGGCTAAAGCCCACCACGCCCGGCCGCAATCAGCGCCTGGGCAGCGCTACTGCCATTGCTCGCCCAGCCCCGAGCCGTTTGCAGCAGACGGCCTCGTAGCGAACCGCCTGCTCGGCAGCTGACCCAGCGCCATGGCGGGCGGCGGCCAGCACTTCCCAGTAGCCGTCCAGGCGGATATCGGCTCCTTGCGCGCAAGGCCCGGCCAGCTGGAGCATCATCACCACTGGCGCATCAGCAGCCATAACCAGGCGATGCGTGTTTCCTGATCGCCGGGGGCCAGTTCCAGCGCCCGCCGTACCACTGCGCGGTGATTTTCCATCTCGCCTGGTGTAACAGCAGATTACAAAACGCAAAAGTTAATCCTGTTGCGTTGCTGGCGCTGGGCGTCACTAAGCTGCGCAGTAAAATCAACATAGATGGCCTGCCAGCGACCGGCATCCTGCATCTGATGAGGGCACCCATGGCAAAAGCTCAGATCCCCATTGCGCTGCCAGCCCACCCATCAGCGCCAACACGACTCTGTCGCGATCGTATCCTTGTCCGCAGAGAGGGACAAACGGGTGGCCGCATCCTGACTGCCACTGGCCTGGTCGCTGCTCCAGCCCAGATACACGGTCTGTGAGGTGCAGTGATCACTTTGTCGATCGCAGACGCGAATCAGGTGGCGACCCCAGTCATAGTTGTTGCCATCCAGCGCCCATTGGCCCCGGCCTTGTGCATCCGTGGTCAGCTGTACCTGGGTAACCACCTTGGTATTGGGGTCGCTGATGAAATTGCTCAGGTCGTCGCCGGAGTGGTCCCACCACCAGCGCCAGTCAATTTGGTAGATAGTGATATCCAGCGGCCGGCCGTTCACCGGCTTGCCCTGGCTGTTCACGCTGATCAGGTCGATCGGGTGCTTGCCATCACGGGACAACGCACCGCCCCAACCATTGCCCTGCGGCACCTGCATGCCGACCCAGTGTTTGAAAGGATAGACCGGCACACTGCGAACCTGGGTGCTGTAATCACCGCTGTTTTCGAACACCCGGGTGGTCAGGGTAGCGCGCAGCATACCCGGGGTCTGTTCCACCGGGATGGTGAGCGGGAAGCGGGCCTTGCCCTGCCCGTCTACATTGGCTTCGAAGGCGGTAAAGGGCTCGCTACTGAGGGCGCGGGTGCTGTCATCGAAATGATAGGCATTGAGGCCATCAAAGCGGGTCGTGGTCGCCGCCACCCGCACTTTCACATCCGCTTTCAGGTTGGCGGCGGTGGCGCCATTGAGCCACTGGGCAAACAGGCCCACCTGCGCCGCTTCATTGGCAGGAAGCTGCTCGGGTAGTTCCAGCTCAATCTTCAGCCGGTTGGGCTTGATCGCTTCTGTCACCGGCCACCACCATGGCCCTGACTCGTGCCCCATATAGGGCGGCAGGTTGATCTCGTGAGTGCCGCTATCACCCGCATCCAGGGTAGCGGCCAAGAATTTCGTTCTTCTCCACCGGCGGGGAAACGCCGCCGCTGTTTTTCGCGGCCATCATCGGCGCCATCGGAGCCGCCCAGGGCCAACAGCCGACGTCCAGCTCGGCGCCGTAGGCACCGACCAACATGTCGAACAGATCCCAGGTGAGCACAGCCCCAGAGCTTCGCGACGATAGAAGGCGCCGTGGGGTCCGGGGTGCGGTAGTTGGTGAGGCCAAGCAGGCCCTCGTCCACCAGCGCCAGGGTAGGTAGGTCATGGCTTGCCCTGCTTTTCGCTGACCTCCACGGTGAAGCTTTCTTCCGGTTTCACTTTTTGCGGCGCGCTTATCTGCGGCTGCAATCGGGTGGCCGGGTCTTCCACCAGTAACGGCACGATACCGTACAGACGGATGGGCCGGTCGTTGTCGCGCTGGTGCGGTTGCAGCAAAGCCACATGCACATACACGTTGGGCGCCATCTCGGCAGTCACCGGAATCTCCAAAGTCTGAGCCTGGCCACTGGCCGGCAGCCAGTAGTGATCCAGCACCAGTCCGTTTTCCAGGCTCACCAACAGGTGGCCTTCGCTGACCGCAGGCAGTTCTACTCCTGGCTGTGTCGCCTAAATTCGGTAACCTCCGGGCCAGTAGCCAAAGCCGCCGTTGGCCAGCTGGAAGCGCTTGAGCCGTTCAATGCCGGCGGTAATGTTCGTTTGGATCTCCTGTTGCTGCTGCGCATCCAGTTGCACCAGCTGTTTCAAGTACAACTGCGGCAGCACCGACGACGTGGTTTGCTCAACACAGCCGTGGGGATAGCGCAGCAGATAATTCAACCGTCGCTCCAGCCCCATGGCCGGCAAGGCACTCACTGCCAATGTCGCGCTGTTGGTACCGGTCATGCCATGGGGCTGATAATCCAGCGCCCAGGTTTCCCCTTTCTCCAGCACCTTGAAGGTATCGCGGGTGGTGGGCGGATTGGCTGCCCGTACCGGCAGGTGCACGGTTTCGCTGGCGCGATGCTTGCCCCCTGTGGCCGTCACCGTGACCGAGCCGGTGCCTACCCGGTCGTTGGCGCGCAGGCGCAGCATGGCGATCTGGTCCGACGGTCCGGTAAAGGTCATCGCCGCCTCACCGGTTTCCACGCTGAACAGGTCATCATCTGCCTGCACGGACAGCGTGACCTGCTTCACCGCGTCGTCAGTGACGAACACCGTTACCGGCAAATCCACGGTTTCTCCCGGGCCCATGACCCTCGGCAAGGTACTGAGCACTGCCAGTGGCTGGGTCACGGTGATGTCCTGATCCGCCTTGCCGTAGGCGCCATTGTCACCGGCCACCACCATGGCCCTGACCTGCCCCATATAGGGCGGCAGGCTGATCTCGTGAGTGCCGCTATCACCTGCATCCAGGGTGAAGGGGCCGAGGAATTTCACCACCGGCGGGAAACGCCGCCGCTGTTTTTCGCGGCCATCATCGGCGCCATCGGAGCCGCCCAGGGCCAACAGCCGGTCCAGCTCGGCGCCGTAGGCACCGACCACCATGTCGAACAGATCCCAGGTGAGCACACCCAGAGCTTCGCGACGATAGAAGGCGCCGTGGGGGTCCGGGGTGCGGTAGTTGGTGAGGCCAAGCAGGCCCTCGTCCACCAGCGCCAGGGTATAGGTCATGGGCTTGCCCTGCTTTTCGCTGACCTCCACGGTGAAGCTTTCTTCCGGTTTCACTTTTTGCGGCGCGCTTATCTGCGGCTGCAATCGGGTGGCCGGGTCTTCCACCAGTAACGGCACGATACCGTACAGACGGATGGGCCGGTCGTTGTCGCGCTGGTGCGGTTGCAGCAAAGCCACATGCACATACACGTTGGGCGCCATCTCGGCAGTCACCGGAATCTCCAAAGTCTGAGCCTGGCCACTGGCCGGCAGCCAGTAGTGATCCAGCACCCGGGAACCATTTTCCAGGCTCACCAGCAGGCGGCCTTCGCTGACCGCAGGCAGTTCTACCCGGGCGGTCTCTCCCACCTGGTAACCTTCCTTGTCCGCGGAGAGGGACAAACGGGTAGCCGCATCCTGACTGCCACTGGCCTGGTCGCTGCTCCAGCCCAGGTACACGGTCTGGGAGGTGCAGTGATCACTCTTGCCGGTCGCAGACGCGAATCAGGTGACGACCCCAGCCATAGTTGTTGCCATCCAGCGTCCATTGCCCCCGGCCTTGTGCATCCGTGGTCAGTTGCGCCTGGGTAACCACCTTGGTATTGGGGTCGCTGATGAAATTGCTCAGGTCGTCGCCGGAGCGGTCCCACCACCAGCGCCAGTCAATTTCGTAGACGGTGATATCCAGCGGCCGGCCGTCCACCGGTTTGCCCTTGCTGTTCACGCTGATCAGGTCGATGGGGTGCTTGCCATCACGGGACAAGGCACCGCCCCAACCACTGCCTTGCGGCACCTGCATGCCGGCCCAGTGTTTGAAGGGGTAGACCGGCACACTGCGGATCTGGGTGCTGTAATCAGCGCTGTTCTCGAACACCCGGGTGGTGAGGGTGGCGCGCAGCATGCCCGGAGTCTGCTCCACCGGAATGGTAAGCGGGAAGCTGGCCTTGCCCTGCCCGTCCACATGGGCCTCGAAGGCAGTGAACGGCTCGCTGCTGAGAGCGCGGCTGCTGTCGTCAAAATGGTAGGCATTGAGGCCGTCAAAGCGGGTGGTGGTGGCTGCCACCCGCACTTTCACATCCGCTTTCAGGTTCGCGGCGGTGGCACCGTTGAGCCATTGGGTAAACAGGCCCACCTGCATCGCTTCGTTAGCGGGAAGCTGCTCAGGCAGTTCCAGGTCGATCTTCAGCCGGTTGGGTTTGATGGCTTCCACCCGCACTGGGGTATCGAAATAGCGCTGCCCCAGTCGGGCCACGGCTCGCCAGTTGCCGGTGTGGGCGTCTTCAGCGGTGCTCAGGGTAAAGGCATAGAAGTCCCCCACTGGCTGATCCAGAGTGTAGCTTTTCACCTTGTTACCACGGGGGTCGAACCAGTCCAGGGTAAGCGGGTGATCATCGGGCAGCACCTCGTTCTTGTCTTCGAGAATAAAGGTCAGATGGATGTCGTCACCGGGACGCCACACATCCCGCTCCCCGTAGAAGAAACCTTTCAGGCCGTCGCGCACGGTCTGCCCGCCGGTGTTGAACTGGTTGGTGGGCAGGGCCCGGTTACGGGCCACTTTGAGGAAACCGGTGTCGCGGTCTTTCACTGCCTGCAGATAGAAAGGCGTGCCATCCAGCTTAAGGCTGGCCATGCCCTCTTCATCGGTGAGCCCCATACCCACCTGTTGCTGCTGGTAGTTGTAGGCCTTCACCACCACCTCGGCGGCGGGCTGATTGTTGTCCAGGGTGGTGGCCACCACGTGCAGGGTATCGTCCTGGCCGCGTTTGGCGATCAAACCCAGGTTGGACGCCAGAAAGGCGCGGGTGCTGCTGGCCAGGTCGTTATAGCGGTAGTAGCTGTCGGAGCAGGGGTTGTCCTGCTCGTACCAGCTCAGATAGCCGGCATCGCGATAGTAATCTGCCAGCCGGTCCGGTTGTTCCTGTTCCTGCCCCGGGCCTTCGTAGTTGTCCGGCAGGGTTGTCTCACGGGTCAGGGCATTGTCCGGACAGGTATAGGTGATGTCGTCGCCATCAATGGTCAGGGTGAGATGCACCAGGCCATTGGGATGTTTGGCCATCAGCTCGGTCAGGTCCAGATGGTAGCGCTGCCAGCCGTCGCCGTTGGCGGGAAGCTGCAGGGTTTTCTGCCAAAGGTAGCGACCGGTGCGGGTGTCCATGTCCCCTTCGTCCAGCTCACTGCCCTGCAGATAACGGCCGATATTGTCGTCAAACACCCGGAAGGCCTGCACCTTCACTGAGCGAATACCGACAGCCTCAAAGGGCACGCTGAGCTGCTTGCCATCCGGCAGGATGGTGCCCTTGCCGGCAAAGCGCACGCCGGGCTTGGTCATCATCAGGGTGATGGTTTTTTCCAGTGTCTCCGACAGCCGGCCATGGCTGGCGGAGCGCAGGCCGGCGTCAATCACCAGCGCCACATTCTCTTCCTTGTCATCCTGGGGGTAGACCCGCAGGCGACTGCCGTCCACTTCCAGACGCGGCGCCTTGCCGTTCAGGGTGACCAGGCCGTTGAGGTTCTGGGAGCCCTGCAGGGCCTCGGAAAAATTCACCTCAACATGGGGCTTGGGGTAGTTCACTGCCCGCACATTGGTGACTTCAAAAGCGGCCACGGCCGGGACGTTGTAATGGCGTTCGCCCTGGTTTTCCACGCCCAGGGGGCTGCCATCCCAGCCCAGGGTCACCTGGCTGGCCCGGTCACCCCGACGGATACCGGATACGGTGAAACCATGGCGCAGGCCGGCCTTGTCGTGCTCCCAACTTACCGGCAGGGTCTGATTGTCCTGGCTGGCGCGCAGGCTTTTCTCCACCGCCTTGGCCTCAGCCAGATCCCGGGTTTCCAGGCTGCCGGTGAGCACCATTTCTTCCCCATCATCGGCCGGCAGCAGCGACTGCACCGTCAGGCTCAGTTGCTGGCGCATAACCTGCAACGGGAATTCCGCGGTGGGGAGTTTTTCATCCACGCCATTCAGGCCCTGGGCATGGAGCATCAGAGTCAAATTTTCACCGGCGGGCAGCGGTTCCGAGGGGCGAATTTCCAGGCGGTCTTCGGCGGTAAAGCGAATCTCCGCCGGCACGTCCGGCACCAGCTGGGCGACACCGGAAACCGGCTGATCCAGTTTGTCTGCGGCAACCACCGGATGGTTGAAGCGCACCACCAACGGCGCCCGGGCACTGATCACCCCGGAGGGGAAAGACGCCAGGTGAGCCTGCCAGCGGTCATCCAGCTGCGCCTGCGCGGGCTGCGTGGTTTGCGTGTCGGCTTTATCCTGTTTGGGTGGTGAGTCACTGTCCCCCTTCTCTCCGGTATCACAGGCGCCCAGTGACAATGCCAGGCACAGCATCAATAACCGAAAAGACGGCAATCCCCTCGTTGACATAATACGCTTCCAATGCAAATTGATGATCAAGCCAAACATAGCACAACCGTCCTGCAATGCATGGGCAGATCCACCGCAATGTCAACGGTTTGGCAAAAGCGAAACATCGGATTGAGCGGAGTCCTGTCGTGATGCAGAAAAAAACCGGCTGGGGGCTGGCAGCCCTGGCCATCGCTTCACTGCTTGCCGTCTGGTGGCTGGTCCCGCAGGACCCGGATGAGGCGCTTTGGGAGGACTACCTGAGCCGGATTGCCCGGCTGACCCGGCAGGATCTTCCAGCCCGCGCCCCGCTTCCCCTGCTGGTCTACCCCGGCGCACGGGAATTACGGTTGCCGCTACCGGAACACCGGGTGGATCTGCTCGATTATCTGGAATTGCGCCACTGCGGCCTGATGGAACTGATTAGCCAGCGCAACAGCGCCCTGGGCAAGCTGCAAGCGGATTCCTTACGGCTCAGTCATGAGCTGGCGTTTATTCAACAGGCGCGCACCTGCCTGGAGGAAAACACCCTGGACGATCCGGAGCTGGTAAAAGTGATGTCGCAAGTAGTAGCTGAAAAGGAAGCGGCGCTGCCGGCTCTGTACTGGAATGTGCTCACCGCCAGCGAGGAAGTACGGCGCTTTTTCAGCCAGTCACCTTCCGCCAGTGTTGGCGACACCAGCACTGCCTTGCAGAGTCTGCAGCGACTGAGTCACACCCTGGTCGAGCACAAGCAAAGCGGCGCGGTGACGCCGCTGAATCTGGAACCGCTGCTGGAAACCCTGGCCCGCAATCAGGCCGGCGGGTACCTGCTGCGGCGCATGGCACTTTCATTGCGGGAACTGGAACGGGGCAACCGGCTGCTGGAAGGCATTGATGCACAGCGCCTGTGCCCCCGCAACCAGGCCAGCACCCGGGCCAAGCGCCTGCGCAATGTGCTGGACAAGGTATGGGGGCCCAAGGTGCAAAAAGCGCTGGCAGAAGGCCGTCGCCAGCGCCAGTCACTGGCTGACAGCCTCGAACAGATGAACGGTCTGCTGGATTCGGCCCCCGCCCCCTTTACCCGCTGGGAGCAGCATTACTTCGGCCCGGACGGTGTGCAAAGCCGCATGAACCGGGCACTGGAGCGCCATGTAACCCTGTGGCAGGAACACTTGGGAGCCTGCGGACTGATGCCCGGGAAGCCCTGACTCGAGAGCTTATATGCACTTTCGTGCAAAAATTGACCTGGCGGGCTAAACAGAAAGTCTACAAAGCGAATGTTTCGGCGAACAACTGTCCACATAATGCCAGGCGTCGATGAGGTCCCATCCATCGACTCCGGAGTTTCTACTCCGTGATAGCTCTCCCGAGCCAAACTATTCACGGCGCCTTATGGCGCCGTTTTTTTTAGCTTCTAGCTTCTAGCTTCTAGCTTCTAGCTTCTAGCTTCTAGCTTCTAGCTTCTAGCTTCTAGCTTCTAGCTTCTAGCTTCTAGCTTCTAGCTTCTAGCTTCTAGCTTCTAGCTTCTAGCTTCTAGCTTCTAGCTTCTAGCTTCTAGCTTTGATCGTCCTGCGGACGATGCCGTGCTTCGCACGGTTCGCCATGCAAGCATGGGCTCCTACAGCGGCTTCGTAGCAATGACGAAATCCCGGGAACTTTCCAGACCTTTCCTATCCAACGGGCGTAGCTCGTAGCTCGTAGCTCGTAGCTCGTAGCTCGTAGCTCGTAGCTCGTAGCTCGTAGCTCGTAGCTCGTAGCTCGTAGCTCGTAGCTCGTAGCTCGTAGCTCGTAGCTCGTAGCTCGTAGCTCGTAGCTCGTAGCTCGTAGCTCGTAGCTCGTAGCTCAATGCAGCATAAATGTGCTGTACTCCAACTCGCCCATCTTCCGGTTCACCAGCCACAACCCCAGCATCGCACACACCGCCAGCGACAGCAGAAAACCGAAGCCGAAGAACTGCGGGCCCAGGTACAGGCTGATGCCGGTAAAGATCACGTTGAGCACGAAAAACAAACCAGTGAGCAACACCAGCATGCGCCGTTGGTCCAGATAGCAGAATACGTTGATGATGGCCAGAAACACCACCTGCAGGGCGGTGGCCACCAGTTGCACCTTGAGCAGTGGCAGGTAGAGGTCGGTGATGCCCAGGGCCGCGAAGATCTTGGCACCGAGCACCATGATCACCAGGGCCGAGATGGCCTGGATCTTGAGGATCTGGAAAATCCCCTGGCGGATCACGAACACCATCTGGTTGCGCATGTCCTCAATATAGGACAGCGAGCCCCCTTCACGCACCGCATCATAGAAATTGCTGTAGTACTCCACGAAGTCGGTTTCCATGCGCACCAGAAACACCGCCATACCGGGAATCAGTGACAGATAGGACAGGAACACCGGGATGTCATAGATCAGCGAGGCGCGCAGCGGGCCGATCACATCGCTGCCGGTGCCGCTGTAAAACCAGAACATGGCCTTGTCCGCCCACACCCCGGCGTTATAGAACAGCCCCACCAGCATCAGGCTGGGGTACAGATAGCGAGGACCGAACATCTCGAAGGACACCATACTGCGCGCCGGATAACCGCGCACGATCAATACCAGCATGCCCGCCAGCAAAGTCACCTGCCCCAGAAGAAAGCCGAGTAACAGCCCTTCCAGATCGAGAAAACGCAGCAGCAAGGCCCCCACCACGGTTATCCCGTAACCCAGGGCATACAGCACCAGTATCGCCTTGTACTGTTTCATGCCGGACAGGAAAACGGTAGCGATCCAGATATTGCACAGCACCACAAAGCTGGCCGCCATCAGCACCCGGAACAGAATGCTCTGTTCCGGGAACAAGAACAGAGCCACCAACAACGACAGCACGCCGGAAATCACCGTGACCAACAGAGTGACACCACCATAGTTGGGCAGGATCAGATCCTCGCGCTGCTCGAAGGCACGGTCTGCACAGAAGCGGGTGAACGCCAGTTGCACGGTGCCGGTGAGCACCAGACTGATGGCGATCAGGTAAGTCACCGTGACCTGGAACTGGGACACGGCAATATCCGGCACCACCGCCCCCAGGCTGAAAATACCGATGATCAGAATGCCGATAATCGACAGCACCCAGGGCCCGGAGCTGATCACACCGGCATAGGCATAGGCGCGGATCAGGCCCAGCAGGGTATCCTTGCGCAGCAGTTTTCGCAGTTCGAACCCGATACCCGCCATCAGCTGTCCCCTTCCAGCAGGCCCTGATAAAGCTCACGGTAAGAGCCGAACATTTGCTGCTGGGTGTACAGGGTTTCCACCCGGCGAATGCCAGCCTGCTGGGCCTCGTGCCAGGCCTGCGTGTCACTGAGCAGATGCGCCACCGCCTTGCCTAACGCTTCCGGGTCAGCAATACCTACCACGGAACCAGCCTTGCCAAACGCCCGGTCCTCTTCATCCAGTCCTTCGATCAACTGCCGACAGGAACCCACATCCGTGGATACCGCCGGCACGCCAGCGGCGAAGCCTTCCAGCAACACCAGCGGCAGGGCTTCACTGATGGAGCTGAGCACGATCACGCCCACTTTTGGCAGCAGCTCATCGATCTTCTGAAAACCGAGAAACTCCACATTTTTTTCCAGGCCCAGGCTGGCCACCAACGAGCGACACTCCGCCGCATATTCCTTGTCTTCATCTTCGGGGCCGGCAATCCAGCCTTTCGCGTCCGGAATCTCGTTGACCAGAGTACGCATGGCGCGCAGGAAGGTTTTCACGTCCTTGATAGGCACTACGCGGCCGATCAGGCAGGCGGTCTGTGGGATCTCGGCACCCCGGGCGGCGCGGACCTTCTCCATGCGTGGCAAGTCGATACCATTGGGAATATTGAGGGTACGCTCAGCGGGAGCACCATCTTCCACCTGCCTTTGCCGGTTGCGTTCATACAGGGCCACTATGCGGTTCGATGACTGGTAACACTCGCGACCCAGCTCGGTAAAAAAGTTCACCCACTTTTCGCGAAAGTAGGCCATTTCTGCATTGTTCTTTTCCACCAGCCCGCGGTTATCGCTGATCCATTCGCTCTGGAACAGATCGATCTTGCGCTCCTTGGTGTAGATGCCGTGCTCGGAAAGCAGCAATGGCTTGCCAGTGCGCCGTTTCAGCATGGACCCCAGAAAACCGGCATAACCGGTGGAGATGGTGTGATACATGCGCGCCGGAATGAGATTCGAGGCAATATCATTGAGCACCCATAACGGCGCATGCATGATACGAACGGTCCAGAAATAATCCACAAAGGACGGATCCCGGCTGTACTGCCGGTAGGCATCGGAGATGAAATCCCAGCTCGCGCGGCTGTGCAGGAAGGAGTCCTCGGAATAACAGCAGCCATCCCCCAAGCCATCAAGGGTCTCGCCAAGCAGTTCCTGTCTCTCCCGGGAATGCTGCCCGGAGCGCATCAGCTCGTGGAAACGGCGCAGCTTGTGGTAAGCCTCGCGGTCTCCTTTTTTCGGCTTTTTCTGCGCACCGCGCTGGAAATCATGCAAATAATGCACTTCCAGATGCACCACATTGTCCGGCAGGGTGTACTTCATCTCGCCATAGTCTTCCGGCCGACTGCCAATGAAACAACAGGCAAAGGTGTATTCAGGAAAACCGCGAATGATCTGGTTTACCCAGCTCGACACCCCACCACTGACATAGGGGAAGGTTCCCTCCAGCAGCAGACAGATGTCCGCTTTATCCGCTCTGGGCAGCGCCATAGCCCCTCCAGTACTCCACGGATTTATTCAGGGCCGTAAACTGATTGCCCTCCGGAATCTGTTCCATCAGCAAACGCACCATGGGCAATTGTCGACGTTGCAAAGCGATTTCTGCCAGCCAGGGATTCACCTGGCCCGGCGATAACCCTAGCCTACGGGCAAATACCAGGGACTCCTGAGCCTCGCCCAGATTGCCCTGACTCATCTTGATACGCCCACGTAACAACCATAGCCCGGCATCTTCAGGGGATTCCATCAGCCCCATATCGGCATAGAAGCTCGCCCGTTCCAGGGTCAGGGTCATGATGTCGCCGCGAACCAGATCCTGATAACTCAGCTCCCAATACAGCTCCGCCAGACGCCGGGCAAGCCGGTAACGACGGGATTCCCTGGCCCGCTCCAGCAACTGCAGGACACGGTCAATATCGCGGGTGATTTCTTTTTCCTTCTGATCGAGAATGCCGTAGGCAAGCAGTCGTAAATCCTCATAGGAATCCCCCAGCGAATCGCGCAACAGTCGGCCGGTAATGCGCCCGGGCATATCCTTGAGTACCAGCATCCCCTGAATCCGCAACGCGTTGGGCGCCGTCTCACTGGTGAGCAGCGTTTTCAGGTCAATCTGCCGAAAACCGGCGCTTTGCTGATTGTTCACCGGCGTAAAATAGGGCTTGGCCACCTGCGAAAACGGCAGCGGCATGAACAACGCGGGCAGCATTACCCCGAGGGCAATCCCTCCGACGATGGTCAGCAGACCGATCGCCGGAATAAAAAAAGCAAAGGAAAAAATCAACGCCAACGAGAACACTTTAGGTTCCCGGAAACGGGCGGGAAGGAAGGTCCACGCCACAGCGGATAACAAGGCCGACGCCAAGCCGTGAGAAACCAGATAAAGCAAAAAATAGGATAACGAGCTGTTCTGGCTGAGCAGCAGCAGCAAGGAGCCCAGTTCGGCACTGATGGCATAGATAAGTAGCTTCCAGCTAGACACCCGCCACCCCCAGCAGTTCGTGAATCTGATCGCCAGGATCGCGCTCATCCAGTAACCGATGGTAGTACTTCACCCCGGCCTGGCGGAGGCTGAAGAAGGCATAATCCTCCTGCAGCCATTTCTCCGTGCGCAGTACAAAACCTTCCAGACTGGACTCACCCGTCATCGGCATCATGATCATCAGCACGTTATCATGAACCCACCAGGCCAGATCCAGACTGCGCAGGCCCCGCGCCAGCGCTTCCAGAATCTGCGCAGCCTGTTCGCTGTCGTCGGCAACAAACAGGGTCAGGGCGGTATCCACCCGCGCTTCACCACGCAATCGGGAAAGCGCCGTCAATTCACTGGCAAAACGGGTGGGCAGGTTAGGCCAGGTATCCAGCAGGCTGTCCACCTCTTCCCCGTAGTGCGCCACGTCCGCATAGAAATTCAACAGCACGGACAACAACTGCAGGTTTTCGTAATTCATGGACAGGAACGGCAACCGCTCCACCACCAGCACTCCGATCATTTCCCCGGCACTGTTGGTCACCGGTGCGGCCACCAGATAGCGGCCCACATAGGCATCATCCTGGGTATTCTGCTGCACGTGGGCGAGCATGCCGATGTCCAGAGCATGGCCAAGCAGTGCATCGTGCTGATCCAGTGGTTTGTTCTCCCCCAGCTGGGCGGCTGCCTGGTCGCTGACCTTGCCGTCCAATACCGGGTACAGGGCGGCGCGCTGTAATTGACAGTACTCAGCCAGCAAATTGATCAGATCATCCGCCGCCGGCAGGATTTTGCTGTCGCTTTCATCCAGAGTCAGATCGCGCAGACGGAACAGGGCATCGCGCACGGTGTAGGGCCTGACTAGCAAATTTTCTTCCAGGCGATCATGGGAAAGGCGTAACAGCACATGGCGCTGGGTCAGGTTTTGCAGACGTTCCAGAGCATAACTGGCGGCGCTTTCCGCCCGCTGCAGGCGCACCCGCCACAGGTCAGCGAATTCACCGCAGACCAGGCTAAGAATAAATCCGCCCAGCATGGTGCCTTCAGGGAAATCCCAGTCCGCATAAAAGTCCATATTGCGGAGCACAAGCCAGCTGGCCAGCAGACACAGCATGCCAAACACACCGGCAAGGCTACCGTAACGCAGCGACACCAGAATGGGGACGAACAGGCCCCAACGGAAGTTGGCATCCAGCGCCAGGGGATCCTCGGAACGCAACCACAGCCCCATGGCCACAGCCACCAGGGTCAACAGCACCGCCTCAAACACCACCCAAAAGGGTCTTGCCGGCGGTGCCACCAGGGCGGGGATGACGGTGTTAGCCAGCCACTTTCGCATCAGCGAATGACCGGAGCCAGCAGCTTGTCGATGACTTTCTGCCCGGTCTGGCTGAGCGACGATCTTGCCCAGCCAGCACGGGCTCCTGTCCCGCTGTAAACGATATTACCGGAGGGAAGTTCACGGATTTCCAGCATCACACCTACTGCCGGCTCACCGTCCACACCGGTCTTGTAGCGCCACTCATGCACCACACCACTGACCACATATTGCGCCGATTGGGACTGCACCCAGCGATCCATTTTTTCCCGGTTAGCGGAGGAGGATGCCTCGAACAACAAGCCGTCATTACCGGTTTCCGGATAACTTTCCACCGCGGTAACACCTTGTCGGTAAAGCACGGATTCCACGATGGCCGCTGCCCGCAGCCCGGCCTGGGGAGTGGCGGTACGATTTACCAGCGGTAACACCAGCCAGGTACCTTCCGCGTCCAGGGACACTCCCTGGCTACTGCGTACATGGGTGCAACTGGCCAGCATCAGGGCCAGCAACAAAGCAACAACCTGTCTCATCTCATGCTCCTAATAGTAAATCCTGTATTGCAGTTCGGCCCGGTAGCTATCTTCATCGTTACCCCCGGTATTCAGTTGCCGCTCCAGTGACAGCTGCCAGGCATCCCGACCGATCAGCGGCCCGGCCAGCCCCAACCGGCCGACGAAACCGTCACCGGACAGGCTGTTATTCACGTAACCCACTTCTCCCCAGCCCTGCAGGCGATGCGGGCGGATATGCACGTCCGGCATACCCAGCAGCAGGGACGCCCCGGATTCACTGTAATCCTCGGGCAAGGGCGCCGTGTCCGCGCCCACTGGCAGCAAGGCGCGAACCTCAGCCATGCTGTCCCCGGCTTCGGCAAAATCGGCGCGGGTATGGCGCAGGTGCAGGCCGGGCGAAAAACGGGACAACCAGGGACGCCAGGTGGTTTGCAGATTGATGATACTGCCATCTCCCAGGGTCTGGTCGTTAAGATCCCGGTACTGATAATTCGCCCAGTCCACACTGCTCTGCCAGGTGGACTGGGGCGACCAGTTGAGCTGAAACTGGCTACCGGTCCGCGAGCCACCCAACAATAACAGGGAGGTCTCATCCGCCGGCATCCGCCACTGGTAACGCCAGCTGGCAGACCAGTCAGAGTGCCAGTTGCCCGCCACTTCCAAATCCGCGGTGGTTTCGCTGTTATCCAACAATTGGCGCTGGCCCAGTGAAAAACGGTGACGATAGCGTTCACGCTGATATTGCCACTCCAGGGTCAGCCACTGTTCCGCTTCATCCACATCAAGCTGGGCGCGATCGTTACTGCCGAATTGCCGTTGCCGGTAGCGCGCAGACAAGGTGCTGTAGTCACTGAATGGTTGGGTCTGGGTGAAAGCCCAGTCGGTCATCTGCAGGGCACCCAGGCGACGTTGCCCCACCGCCATCGCACTGGAGCGGGCGCTGGGTAACAGCAACGATTCCTGCTGATTGTTGGCGCCGGCCAGTTCCGGGGAGCCGGCCTGCATGGCCATTAGCGTCGCGGTGGCGCGCCGTTCCTCACCCAGTTCCACCTGGCTCCCCAGTTGCTCGGACAACGTCAATTGGCCGGCATAACGCTCACGAATCTGCGCCACGGCATCACGGTCGTTATTGAGCATGGCATAGGCCAGCGCCGACCCGGCATGCAGGGCACCGGCAGCCTGCTGCTTGCGCAGGTACCAGGCCCGGGCCAGTTCCGGCTCGCTGTGTCCCAGCGCCCACTGGGCCAGCCATTCCGCGCGGGCTTCGTCGCCACCCTGCTGCTGGCGAATCTGTTGCGCCAGTTGCAGGGAACTATCGCCGCCGTCAAAGCGCTGGCTGAGCGCCAGGCGCATATCGCGATACAGGTTCTGCTTGTCGTCACTGACCGAAAACGGCAAGCGCTGGTACAGATGACGCAGCACTGGCCAGGCCTGGCCATCACGGCCTGCGGCAATCAATGCCTGGGCATACTGCCATTGACGCTCCCAGTCGTCGGGGGCGGTTTGCAGCAGACGGCTCTCGTAACGGACCGCCTGCTCGGCATGACCCAGCGCCATATGGGCGGCGGCCAGCACTTCCCAGTAGCGCCGGTCCAGGCGGGTATCGGCCTCCCAGGCGGCAAGGGTCTGTGCCAGCTGAGTATCATCACCACTGGCGACCTGCAGCCATAACCAGGCGATGCGGGTTTCCCGATCCCCGGGAGCCAGTTCCAGCGCCCGCTGCAACCATTGCGCGGCACTTTCCATCTCGCCCTTGCGTAACAGCAGATTGGCGTAAAAACGCAGAAAACCCGGGTCCTGCTGTAGTTGCTGGCGCTGGGCGTCACTAAGCTGGTGCAGAAAATCATCGATGGCCTGCCAGCGACCGGCATCCTGCATCTGATAGAGGGCACCCATGGCAAAAGCCTGATCCCCATTGCGCTGCCAGGCCCGCTCCATCAGCGCCACGACTCTGTCGCGATCGTAATAACGGGCCAGGGTAATGTACTGATACAGATCCGGCAGGGTCTCGTCACCCTGCTCCAGCAATGTCTGGTAATGACTCATGGCCGGCTGCCACTGTCCCAGCTCAGTGGCCATAATCGCCAAACGGCGTGTCAGGTCAGGATCATAGGGGAGGCTTTCGGCATCACTGCGCAAATCGGCATAAGCCGTCTCACGCTGCCCCTCAAGCCAATGGTAGCGGGAGACTTGCAGTGCCATATCCCGCTCGGGGCCATAGCGATTCATGTACTGCCGTGAATAGCGAGCGGCTTGCTTTCTATCGCTTTGATTCCAGGCCAGACGCTGCATTTCCCACAGCACAGCCTGACCCGGATAGCGCCGATGCCAGTCAGCCAGGAACACCAGGCCTTCATCCGGTGTGCCGAGCAACTCATATTGCCTGGCGATGGTAGCCAGCAAATCACGGTCACGGGGAGACACTTCCAGCAATTCCTTGTAAACCCGCAACGTCAGTTGGTGATCGTAGGCCAGCGGCGCCCGCTGCCGAACCTGCTGCCAGGCCTGCGGATCGTCAGTGTTTTCCGCTACTTTCCACCAGGCTTTCAGGGCAGTACTGCTATCCCCCTGCCAGTCGGCGATCTGCGCCAGCCTCAGCAACCAGCGAATATCTTCGGGGCGCCAGTAGAGAGCATTGTCCACCACTTGACGAGCCCGTCCCAGATTACCCGCCGCCACAAAAACCTCATAGCTATGGTCGTAGTAGCTCTCCACATAGGGCTCCGGCGCCTGGGCCAGAACAACGCCAGACAGGAACGGCAAGGGCAATACCAGAGTCAGCAGCAGCCGCTTCATCGCTGCTCCCCACGGCCATTGAGACGCAACAACCGCACTGCATAGCGCTGGGCCTGAGCCAGGTTGCCGCCGGCCTGGGCCAGGCGCATAAGGCGGTACAACACAGCCTTGTCCTGGTAATAAAGGTGTTCGTAGCGGGACGCAAAGCGCAAGGCCACGTCATGCAGACTACCGGCTTCCAGGGCCGCCAGCGCCTCAAGGAAATACTGTTTGCGAACGGTAGCGTCAGCAGACGCCTCCATGGCTTCCCCATAAGCAAGCCCCGACGACAGGTAGTTACCCTGCCCTAACAGAACCCGTCCGGCTTTTTCATACCAATCGCTGGGCCGCTCGGCCTCAGTGGCAAGCAGCCGGTAATAGCGCACGGTTTGTTGCACCTCACCCAGCACCAGCGCCATTTCCGCCAGTTCCCGGCGCTGGTCAGCGGTCAACGTCGACCAGTCCTGGCTGCGCACACTTGCCAGGGTCTCGGCCTGCAATCGGGAGGCTCCCCGCAGCTCCGGCTCCATGGCCATCAGCCGCTTGAAATCCCACTGCAATCTGAGCCAGCGAACCTGCGACTGGTAACCCGCATCTGCGGCTTCTACCCGGTCCAGTTGCACATCAGCTTCGTCAAATCGCCCCAGAACAATCAGTTCCCGGGCCATCAACAAACGCAGGTCATGGTCATCCGGCTTGGCTTTCAGCCAGGCCTGCATATAACTCAAGGTCACCGCATCCAAGCGTGCATTGCGCAACGTGACGGCCAGATCCCGCGGAAATGCCAGCCAACAGACCACCAGGATCAGCAACAGACAAGCGAACAACTCTGTGGGGCCGAGAACCCGTAATCGCTCAGTGCGAACAGTGTAGCCGTAGCTCTTCGAGCTCATGCTTCGCACTCCTGTAGTGATAGAGGGTTCCGTCCCGACGCACTGGTTTCAGTGGTTCATCGTTATGGTTGAGCGAGCAACCATCGGCATTGCCGATGGCAAATTCCAGTGTGCTGTGCCCGATCAGAGAAAATTGCATGCCGTCTTCATTGCGAGCAAATGTGGTCAGGCGGCCATTGGCCTGTTGCAGGTAAGGCAACGAGTCCGAACCGGGCTGCCAGTGAGCGGCAGCGCCGGACAAATGCAGGTAGCGGCCGGGACCGTCTTCCCGGTAGCCGGCGACCCCATGAGTATTATTGGTCAGGGCCGGTAGCGGCAGCGCCTCAGGTAATCGCAGGGTGCGCAGTTCGC
This sequence comes from Alcanivorax sp., assembly GCF_019431375.1. Lineage (NCBI taxonomy): Bacteria > Pseudomonadati > Pseudomonadota > Gammaproteobacteria > Oceanospirillales > Alcanivoracaceae > Alcanivorax > Alcanivorax sp. The sequence continues at coordinate 25,843 of NZ_CP080267.1, read as the reverse complement.
CATTGCCTTTTACCCACCAACCATCATTATCCCGGGCGATCACCATGGTGTTGAAGTCCAGCACCTTGCGGGCATAGTCAGACGCAAACACCGGATGAAGCGGTTGCGACTGCGCCCACCGATAGACCCTTAGCAAGGATTCCAGAGCTGCCGTCTTGCTGGCGATGTAGGTGTGGTAATAGATGTTCACCGGCTTGAAGCGATGGGGGCTTTCTGTCAGTTCGAAAGTCTCGAGCACACGCTCAAAACCGTAGAAAGGGCCACTCCACTCATTGGTATAAATGCTTTCGTTCTGGTTGGGCGCATAAACCTGATATTCGTCCCCCTTGGGCAAACCGATTCCCTTGATCAGGGTCCAGGTGGGCGCACTGTGGGTGATGATGGTATCGCTACCGTTCATGTTCAGCAGGTTGCCCCGCCGTGCCGCAGCAAGGGCTTCAGGAGTGGGAAGGGTATCGCCACTCCACAGCACCATTTTGGTACGCTTGCCGTCGGCCAGCAGGTTGTTGTTGATGTACTGTGCCGAACCGACCACTTCACGCATCGGGTCCATCTGGTAATCGGGGATAGGCAGGCGCAATTGCCCTTCGGGGCCATACAGCTCCCCTGGCATTTGCTGGGCGTCGTACCAGAAAAAAGGATGCGAATAGGTGTGGGTAGCCGCTTCCACGTGGGGCAAGGCGAACATTTCCCGAGCGATCTGCTCCAGCTCGGCGGACATCTTCGGGTAGAGGCCGTGGGGTGCCACTTCACCCTCGATCACCGAGATGGTGGTGGGCACCTCAAAACGTTTGAGCACTTCCTCCAGCAATACCCGGGCATCGGTTTGCCCCTGATAACCCTTCACCTCGGCCAGGCTGGGAAAACCATCTCCATCCATGTGCGCGAAGAGCAAGCGCCGACCATTTTCCGTCGTCACATCCGGAATCGGCATGGCAGGCAACTGCAGTGCCTCACGAATAAAGGTGAGCGGATTGACCACCCAGCGATCCAGCCCTTCACCTTTCTCTCCGGGTAATATCGAACGGATCATGAAGGGCTGGAAGGCATAGCCGCCCCAGGACGAGGTCGCCACCGGCGTATAAGTGTGCTCCCCGGCACGAAGCTCCAGCCAGGGCTGCGCAGAAGGGTTATGCAATGGTGACGACAACTCAATCAGTTTGGGCAGTGCCAGCTCAAACCCCATGGCCTCATGCTGAAGGGTAACCGTCGGCGGTGACAAGGGTGTAGGCCGCCCCTCAAACCCGAAAGCCTGCGCGTTGGGACCCACGGGGTCCACCGCCGGGTAACCCAGCATGGCAATGGGAACGCCCGCATTTTTTTGCTCCACCAGCCAGGCCTCAAAATCGGCATCGGCCAGCTCTTCCTCTTCCAGCCACACGACAATACCGGCGTATCGTCCCTGCAGGGTGCCAGCGGGCATGCTGGAATTGATGGCACGGATATCAGGAACCAGCCCCTGAAACTGCAGGGGCATCAGCCCATAACGCACCGCATCGGAAAGCTCCCAGAATCGCTCATTGCTGCCACCATGAACCAACAACACTTGCCGGGGCAGCACCTCGCGCACGCCCAGCCCGAGCATATCCAGCTCCGGGTTGGTGACCCAGGGAATCACACCGTGACCCGCAATTTTCCCGGCAATTTCCCGGGCCTGCTGGCGCTGGTTGGGCGGCGCATAATCGATCGCAATGGTCTCTACCTGGTACTGGTCACGCATAGTGGCAAACTGACCCAGCAACCACTGACGGTCTTCCTCGGGAACCGGTGCGTAACGCTGCTTGCCCGCCTCCCAGCGCTGGTAAAGTGACTCCGCCGCGATGGCATCCACCGGCGCCTCTACCAGCGGCATCAGTTCAAAGCCACGATTGAAAATAAAGCGTGCCTGGGGATAACGCTGGGAGATCTGGTTGATCAAGGCCGCCAAGCCTTGCCGCTGCTGCTCCCGCTGCTCAGGCGTCTTTGCGACTAGCTGGTAGCTATCCAGGGTATCGAAGAAAAAGCCACGGTAGCCCTGCTGCCACACCGGCTCAATGACCTGCTTGAGGAGAAAATCTCGCAACCCCGGCGAAGACAGATCGAATATCTGGGAGCCCCAATCCGGGTTTTCCCCCAGCAGCCACTCTGGTTTCAGGTCTTTGAAATACGGGCGTGATGCCAGAACTTCACCCAGGCTGACATAGGCATAGAAGCGCTGCGCGCGAAACGCATCGGGCACGCCACTGGCTTGATCCGGCTCAACAACAGGAAAATCATAGATAGAGAGGGTGTGCCAGGGGATGAGGGGACCGTAATAAAACGACGCGGCCAGCCCGGACGGTGCCTGAGCCGATGCAGAAAACCCCAAAAAAACCAGCAGAATTGCCAAATAACAGCGGATCAATGAATTCCCCAATTCACATAAAACCTAATCTTCTTATATACCCTTTCAATGCGGCGTGAATAATGAGGGATACATGAATTAACCCAAATACGACAAAAAGGGTATTTATGTAAAATGCACAGCTCACAAAAGCCGACTATTCTTGCCAAACTGGCTCCGCAAAAATGCCATCTGATCCCCGCGGATACGATGGCTGTTTATCAAGGCCAGGTATTCAGCCATGTTCGGCACATAGGGCAGAGCCAATAAATCCATGTCGATTTCCTCCAGGCAGCGGCTGCCCTTGCGCTGGTTACAACGCCGGCAGGCAGATACCACATTGGACCAGCGATCCCGGCCCCCTTTCGAGGTGGGGACAATATGGTCACGGGTCAGGACGTGTTCCGGGAAAGGTTTGCCACAGTAGAGACAAAGATGTTGGTCTCGCCGGAACAGGGCCCGGTTAGTCAACGGCGGTGCCGGGCGTTTGTGGGGGTAGGCCACGCCATCGCAGGCGATGATGGAGTGCAAAGACAGAGCTGAGCGCTCCCCAGACAGGCGACAGGTCCCCCCGCGCAAGCGATAGATTACATCCCCCAGCGTCCAGGTCACCAGCCCTCGGGCATAGAGGGTGGCTGCCATCTGCCAGTCCAGCCATTCGACAGGAGTACCAGTCTTGTCCAGACGCAGGATGCGTTCACTCATGGGCTACCTCGCGGTCATTGCAGCGCCCTTATGGCGCCCCCCCAGATCCGGCTCGACATTGCCATATCGAAGCCCGGAACAGGATCTCGTAAACCAGTGACGATTCTGCGACAGCGGGAAAAGAAGACAGAGAGGCCAACAGACTGAGTCTGGAAGGAAAACCTTTATTGCCTCTTGGATAGGGTCCACACATCGTGGTGCCTTTGCCCGGTTATCTCTGATCAAACGACCACGATCGCCTGATCACAGACACCGATCGGCCGGGCTGGAAAAACCATCTCCATCCATGTGCTGAAGAGCAAGCGACCATTTTCCGTCGTCACATCCGGAATCGGCATGGCAGGCAACTGCAGTGCCTCACGAATAAAGGTGAAGGCGGATTGACCACCCAGCAGTCAGCCTTCACCTTTCTCTCAGGGTAATATCGAACGGATCATGAAGGAAGCTGGAAGGCATAGCCGCCCCAGGACAGTCGCCCACCGGCGTATAAGTGTGCTCCCGGCGCACGAAGCTCAGCCAGGGCTGCGCAGAAGGGTTATGCAATGGTGACGACAACTCCGTCAGGATTTAGGGCGAAGTTGCCAAAACAAACCCGCTGGCGCACTCATGCTGAAGTTGTATCGGCGGTGAGCAAAGGTGTAGGCCGCCATAAACCCGAAAGCCACCGCGTTGGGACCCACAGGGTCCTGCCGGAAGTAACAGCATACAGCAATGGGAACGCCCGCATTTTTTTTGCTCCACCTGGCTGGCCTCAAAATCGGCATCGGCCAGCTCTTCACTCTTCCAGCCACACGACAATACCGGCGTATCGTCCCTGCAAGTGCCAGCGGGCGTAACGGAATTGATGGCGGATATCAGAGACAGCCCCTGAAACTGCAGGGGCATCTAAGCCCCTGTTGCCGCATCGGAAAGCTCCAGAATGCTCATTGCTGCCACCGCCAGACCAGCAACGCCGGGGCACTTTACTCTTTGCCAGCGAAACATATCGGCTCCGGGTTGGTGACCCAGGAATCACATGACCCCGCAAGAATTTCCGGCAATTTCCGAACACCGCTGGCGCTGGTTGGTGGCGCATAATCAAATCGCAATGGTCTCTACCTGGTACGCTGGTACGCATAATTGTATTTAACCGCTGACGGTCTTCTCAGAACCGGTGCGTAACGCTGCTTGCCCGCCTCCCAGCGCTGGTAAAGTGACTCCGCCGCGATGGCATCCGGCACGCCTCTACTGGCGGCATCAGACTCAAAGCCACGATTGAAAATAAGCCATGCCTGGGGATGCGCTGGGAGATCTGGTTGATCAAGGCCGCCAAGCCTTGCCGCTGCTGCTCCCGCTGCTCAGGCGTCTTTGCGACTTGGCGGTAGCTATCCAGGGTATCGAAGAAGAAACCTGGTAGCCTGCTGCTGGCTCAATGATACTGCTTGAGGAGAAAATCTCGCAACCCCGGCGAAGACCAGATCGAATATCTAGGGCCCCAATCCAGTTTTCTGGCAACCGCTCTGTGGTTTTCCAGATCTTTGTAAAATACGGGCGTGATCGCCAGAACTTCACCAGGCTGACATAGGCGCGAAGCGCTGCGCGCGAAACATCAGGCGCCACCTGGCCCGATCCGGCTCAACAACAGGAAAATCACTAGATAGAGGGTGCCAGGATGGGGACCGTAATAAAACGACGCGGCCAGCCCGGACGAATTTTGACCGATGCAGAAAACCCCAAAAAAAGCCAGCAGAATTGCCAAAATAACAGCGGATCAATGAATTCCCCAATTCACATAAGAGCTAATCTTCTTATATACCCTTTCAATGCGGCGTGATAATGGGGATGAATTAACCAAATACGACAAAAAGGTATTTATGTAAAATGCCGCTCACAAAAGCCGACTATTCTTGCTAAACTGGCTCCATAATGCCATCTGATCCCCGGATACGATGGCTGTTTATCAAGGCCAGGTATTCAAGCCTCGTTCCTTTGCTGGGGCAGAGCAAACAAATCCATGTCGATTTCCACTCCAGGCAGCGGCTGCCCTTGCGCATTGCGCAACGTGACGGCCAGATCCCGCGGAAATGCCAGCCAACAGACCACCAGGATCAGCAACAGACAAGCGAACAACTCTGTGGGGCCGAGAACCCGTAATCGCTCAGTGCGAACAGTGTAGCCGTAGCTCTTCGAGCTCATGCTTCGCACTCCTGTAGTGATAGAGGGTTCCGTCCCGACGCACTGGTTTCAGTGGTTCATCGTTATGGTTGAGCGAGCAACCATCGGCATTGCCGATGGCAAATTCCAGTGTGCTGTGCCCGATCAGAGAAAATTGCATGCCGTCTTCATTGCGAGCAAATGTGGTCAGGCGGCCATTGGCCTGTTGCAGGTAAGGCAACGAGTCCGAACCGGGCTGCCAGTGAGCGGCAGCGCCGGACAAATGCAGGTAGCGGCCGGGACCGTCTTCCCGGTAGCCGGCGACCCCATGAGTATTATTGGTCAGGGCCGGTAGCGGCAGCGCCTCAGGTAATCGCAGGGTGCGCAGTTCGCCATTGCCTTTTACCCACCAACCATCATTATCCCGGGCGATCACCATGGTGTTGAAGTCCAGCACCTTGCGGGCATAGTCAGACGCAAACACCGGATGAAGCGGTTGCGACTGCGCCCACCGATAGACCCTTAGCAAGGATTCCAGAGCTGCCGTCTTGCTGGCGATGTAGGTGTGGTAATAGATGTTCACCGGCTTGAAGCGATGGGGGCTTTCTGTCAGTTCGAAAGTCTCGAGCACACGCTCAAAACCGTAGAAAGGGCCACTCCACTCATTGGTATAAATGCTTTCGTTCTGGTTGGGCGCATAAACCTGATATTCGTCCCCCTTGGGCAAACCGATTCCCTTGATCAGGGTCCAGGTGGGCGCACTGTGGGTGATGATGGTATCGCTACCGTTCATGTTCAGCAGGTTGCCCCGCCGTGCCGCAGCAAGGGCTTCAGGAGTGGGAAGGGTATCGCCACTCCACAGCACCATTTTGGTACGCTTGCCGTCGGCCAGCAGGTTGTTGTTGATGTACTGTGCCGAACCGACCACTTCACGCATCGGGTCCATCTGGTAATCGGGGATAGGCAGGCGCAATTGCCCTTCGGGGCCATACAGCTCCCCTGGCATTTGCTGGGCGTCGTACCAGAAAAAAGGATGCGAATAGGTGTGGGTAGCCGCTTCCACGTGGGGCAAGGCGAACATTTCCCGAGCGATCTGCTCCAGCTCGGCGGACATCTTCGGGTAGAGGCCGTGGGGTGCCACTTCACCCTCGATCACCGAGATGGTGGTGGGCACCTCAAAACGTTTGAGCACTTCCTCCAGCAATACCCGGGCATCGGTTTGCCCCTGATAACCCTTCACCTCGGCCAGGCTGGGAAAACCATCTCCATCCATGTGCGCGAAGAGCAAGCGCCGACCATTTTCCGTCGTCACATCCGGAATCGGCATGGCAGGCAACTGCAGTGCCTCACGAATAAAGGTGAGCGGATTGACCACCCAGCGATCCAGCCCTTCACCTTTCTCTCCGGGTAATATCGAACGGATCATGAAGGGCTGGAAGGCATAGCCGCCCCAGGACGAGGTCGCCACCGGCGTATAAGTGTGCTCCCCGGCACGAAGCTCCAGCCAGGGCTGCGCAGAAGGGTTATGCAATGGTGACGACAACTCAATCAGTTTGGGCAGTGCCAGCTCAAACCCCATGGCCTCATGCTGAAGGGTAACCGTCGGCGGTGACAAGGGTGTAGGCCGCCCCTCAAACCCGAAAGCCTGCGCGTTGGGACCCACGGGGTCCACCGCCGGGTAACCCAGCATGGCAATGGGAACGCCCGCATTTTTTTGCTCCACCAGCCAGGCCTCAAAATCGGCATCGGCCAGCTCTTCCTCTTCCAGCCACACGACAATACCGGCGTATCGTCCCTGCAGGGTGCCAGCGGGCATGCTGGAATTGATGGCACGGATATCAGGAACCAGCCCCTGAAACTGCAGGGGCATCAGCCCATAACGCACCGCATCGGAAAGCTCCCAGAATCGCTCATTGCTGCCACCATGAACCAACAACACTTGCCGGGGCAGCACCTCGCGCACGCCCAGCCCGAGCATATCCAGCTCCGGGTTGGTGACCCAGGGAATCACACCGTGACCCGCAATTTTCCCGGCAATTTCCCGGGCCTGCTGGCGCTGGTTGGGCGGCGCATAATCGATCGCAATGGTCTCTACCTGGTACTGGTCACGCATAGTGGCAAACTGACCCAGCAACCACTGACGGTCTTCCTCGGGAACCGGTGCGTAACGCTGCTTGCCCGCCTCCCAGCGCTGGTAAAGTGACTCCGCCGCGATGGCATCCACCGGCGCCTCTACCAGCGGCATCAGTTCAAAGCCACGATTGAAAATAAAGCGTGCCTGGGGATAACGCTGGGAGATCTGGTTGATCAAGGCCGCCAAGCCTTGCCGCTGCTGCTCCCGCTGCTCAGGCGTCTTTGCGACTAGCTGGTAGCTATCCAGGGTATCGAAGAAAAAGCCACGGTAGCCCTGCTGCCACACCGGCTCAATGACCTGCTTGAGGAGAAAATCTCGCAACCCCGGCGAAGACAGATCGAATATCTGGGAGCCCCAATCCGGGTTTTCCCCCAGCAGCCACTCTGGTTTCAGGTCTTTGAAATACGGGCGTGATGCCAGAACTTCACCCAGGCTGACATAGGCATAGAAGCGCTGCGCGCGAAACGCATCGGGCACGCCACTGGCTTGATCCGGCTCAACAACAGGAAAATCATAGATAGAGAGGGTGTGCCAGGGGATGAGGGGACCGTAATAAAACGACGCGGCCAGCCCGGACGGTGCCTGAGCCGATGCAGAAAACCCCAAAAAAACCAGCAGAATTGCCAAATAACAGCGGATCAATGAATTCCCCAATTCACATAAAACCTAATCTTCTTATATACCCTTTCAATGCGGCGTGAATAATGAGGGATACATGAATTAACCCAAATACGACAAAAAGGGTATTTATGTAAAATGCACAGCTCACAAAAGCCGACTATTCTTGCCAAACTGGCTCCGCAAAAATGCCATCTGATCCCCGCGGATACGATGGCTGTTTATCAAGGCCAGGTATTCAGCCATGTTCGGCACATAGGGCAGAGCCAATAAATCCATGTCGATTTCCTCCAGGCAGCGGCTGCCCTTGCGCTGGTTACAACGCCGGCAGGCAGATACCACATTGGACCAGCGATCCCGGCCCCCTTTCGAGGTGGGGACAATATGGTCACGGGTCAGGACGTGTTCCGGGAAAGGTTTGCCACAGTAGAGACAAAGATGTTGGTCTCGCCGGAACAGGGCCCGGTTAGTCAACGGCGGTGCCGGGCGTTTGTGGGGGTAGGCCACGCCATCGCAGGCGATGATGGAGTGCAAAGACAGAGCTGAGCGCTCCCCAGACAGGCGACAGGTCCCCCCGCGCAAGCGATAGATTACATCCCCCAGCGTCCAGGTCACCAGCCCTCGGGCATAGAGGGTGGCTGCCATCTGCCAGTCCAGCCATTCGACAGGAGTACCAGTCTTGTCCAGACGCAGGATGCGTTCACTCATGGGCTACCTCGCGGTCATTGCAGCGCCCTTATGGCGCCCCCCCAGATCCGGCTCGACATTGCCATATCGAAGCCCGGAACAGGATCTCGTAAACCAGTGACGATTCTGCGACAGCGGGAAAAGAAGACAGAGAGGCCAACAGACTGAGTCTGGAAGGAAAACCTTTATTGCCTCTTGGATAGGGTCCACACATCGTGGTGCCTTTGCCCGGTTATCTCTGATCAAACGACCACGATCGCCTGATCACAGACACCGAATTGAACAAATAATAAACAGGGCGGTGTCGGCACCGCAACTGCCACGCTCAAGGCGTGACGCGAAATTCCGGCAGCCGGTAGCAACTGGCCACCCGTGCGCCCGTATTATCCCCGTCCGTCATGATCGCCACCGCATCTACCTCGTCCACCTCCAGATCGTGAAAGCGACGAAAATCCTCACGCACATTACGGCTGAACGACTGCCAGGTCCCGGCGCCGCCCGGCCCCTGTACCACCACCATCACCGCCTGGGAAGCAAAAGGATTGGGCCAGAACGTGCCCGGCGTCCCCTGCCGGGACCAGACATAATTGATGGCCCGGGTCTGCCAGGGCAGCCAGCCCTTCTTCACCACATAGACCCTGGCCTGGAAGTCGTCTCCCGCCTTGCTCTTCTCATCCAAATCCGGCCAGTCCGCTATCTGGTCGGCACGCCACTGCCATCGCAGATAGGGCGTGCGCGTCACATCCACAGTGTTTTCCCGAACCAGACCCGATGCCGTGCCCCATGCCCGACTTTGCCAGCAACCCTGCTCCAGGCGGTATTCGGTCCTGCCATCGAAAACCACCTCCCGCCAGCCCTCCGGCGCCGCCGAAACGGCTCTGACAGGCAACAGAGCCAAGGACAACAACAGCAGTGTTGGTATACATTGGACCAACGGGTCACAAACAGGTCTCGTTTTCATGGCCGCGTTTCCTAGAATAGACATCTTGTTTACGAACATTCACTCCTCCCGTTGAGGGAGGAGCTTTCACCGGATTCCCTGTTTCAACCAAGCTCAAGGCAGACATCATGCAGTTTGATTACATTATTGTCGGCGCCGGTTCTGCTGGCTGCGTACTTGCCAACCGTCTTTCCGAAAACCCCAACAATCGTGTCTGCCTGCTGGAAGCGGGCCCGGCAGACAATAGCCTGTTTATCCGCATTCCTGCCGGCATCATCCTGATGATGCGCTCCAACGCGCGAAACTGGCGTTATTACACCGTACCCCAGAAAGCCCTGAACAATCGCCAGATCTATATCCCCCGGGGCAAGACCCTGGGTGGCTCCTCGGCCGTGAATGCCATGTGCTACACCCGCGGTCACAAGTGGGATTATGACCACTGGGCCTCACTGGGCAACGAAGGCTGGAGCTTCGACGATGTCCTGCCGGTGTTCAAACGCTGCGAACACTATGAGCCCGGCGAGAGTGAGTTCCACGGCACTCACGGCAAGCTCAACATTGCCGACCTGCGCTTCAACCACCCGGTAAGCCGAGCCTTTGTGGAAGCTGGTATTCAAGCTGGCCACCCGGCCACCGATGACTTCAATAATGCCGTCCAGGAAGGCATGGGCATGTACAAGGTGAACCAGAAGGACGGCGAGCGTTGCGGCGTGGCCCGGGCCTATCTGCACCCGGTCATGGATCGTCCCAACCTGACCATCATGACCAACGCCCTGGTGAACCGGGTACTGTTCGATGGCAAACGTGCTATCGGCGTGGAAGTGGAACACAAGGGCCAGATCCGTACTCTGAAAGCCGACAATGAAGTGATCCTCTCCGGCGGCGCCATCAACTCCCCACAAATTCTCAAGCTTTCCGGTGTGGGCCCGGCAGCGGAGCTGGCTGAGCACAACATCCCGCTGGTGCACGACCTGCCCGGTGTGGGTGAGAACCTGCAGGACCACCCGGATGCCCTGGTGGTGCACAAGAGCCTGCGCAAGGACACCCTGAGCCTGGCGCCGGGTGCTCTGCTCACCACCGGCCTGAAAGGGATTATTGATTTCTTCTACCGTCGCAACGGTCAGCTCACCTCCAACGTGGCCGAAGCCGGGGGCTTCATCAAATCCAGCCCGGACGAAGAGATTCCCGATCTGCAATTGCACCTGACCGCCGCCAAGCTGGACAACCATGGCCTCAACCTGCTGTTCAGCATGGGCTATGGCTATTCCGGTCACGTCTGCATTCTGCGTCCCAAGAGCCGTGGCAACATCACTCTGCGTGATGCCAACCCGCGCTCCCCGGCCCTGATCGATCCTCGCTTCCTGGAGCACCCGGACGACATGGAAGGCATGGTTCGTGGCGTCAAGGCCATGCGCAAGATCATGGCCCAGGATGCGCTCAGCGACTGGCGCGGCGATGAAATCTTCCCCGGCAACGGCGTGGAAAGCGACGAGGACATCCGTAACTTCCTGCGCCAGAAGTGCGACAACATCTATCACCCGGTTGGCACCTGCAAGATGGGCAGCGACGACATGGCAGTGGTAGACAGCCAGTTGCGTGTGCACGGCCTGGAAGGCCTGCGCGTCATCGATGCCTCCATCATGCCCACCCTGATCGGCGGCAACACCAATGCGCCGACAGTGATGATTGCCGAGAAAGGGGCAGACGCGATTCTCGGGGAGTAGCCGCAAGCGGCAAGCTGCAACGCGGGCCGGGCCGTGCTAATCGCATAGCGCCCTGCCCGCGTTTTTTGTGGGGGGTTTGTAGGTGCGTCGCTCGCGGCACGATTCGGGCATTGGTCAGGGTTGATGATGTAGGAGCACCTCTTGAGGTGCGAACCGAGCGTAGCGAGGCAACAGAGGCCAACGTCTATCCGCCGTTCTTTCTGGAGAGACCTGTCGAGCTTTGCCATTCCTGATCGCCCTGCGGGCGATTTCCTTGCTCCGCAAGGTTCGCACCTCAAGAGGTACTCCTACAGCGGCTTCGTAGAAATGACCAAGTACAAGGAACTTTCCAACCTTTCCCTATCCTACCAGCGTAGCTCGTAGCTCGTAGCTCGTAGCTCGTAGCTCGTAGCTCGTAGCTCGTAGCTCGTAGCTCGTAGCTCGTAGCTCGTAGCTCGTAGCTCGTAGCTTTTTACTTTTCACCTTACTGTCATCTTTATTTTACACACTCCCTCTTTCCGAATATCGCCTGATCCGATTGGGGGGATTTATGGTGGATGCAGTATCGTCTCCACGCGCGCAGCTGGTGGAATTGCTGTGGCAACTGAAGCAGAACTTTGACCAGGAAAATGACAGCAGCCTGCGCTTTGTGCATTTCAACACGATGCTCAACGATCCGGTCTATCGGGCCGAAATCATTAGCCGGGCGGTCAACAGCGACAATAGAAAAATTCGCGCTCTTGGCCTGAAGCTGCAAGCCGCCAACCACGACGGCATGTTGCTGCGCAAACGCCCGGCAGCCACAGGCTCCTCGCTACCACTCACCAATCCGGACATAGCCGAAACCCTGGGCAGCCCGTCTATTGCCAGTAGTCGCAATGCAAAATCTCATTGGATGTACGCCTGGCTCGGGCTGGCCGCGGTGATGATCGCCGTGATCGGCTACTTTGCCTATCAGCCTCTTCATCAGTTGATTGCCGGCAAACAGGTGGTCAAAGGCTCCCTCTTCGGCAATCAGACCTGGCATGCCGGCACCACCTGGATTCTCGACGGCATCGTCTACGTAGAAGCCGGTGCCAACCTGACCATCGAGCCGGGTACCCGCATCGAGGGACGCCCTGGTTCTGCTCTGATAATTACCCGTGATGCCACCCTGTTTTCACGAGGCCAGGAAACTGCCCCTATCGTCTTTACCAGCAACCAACCGGAAGGCCGTCGTGCCGCTGGCGACTGGGGCGGCGTGGTAATGCTGGGCAACGCCCCGGTCAATAAATCAAAGGCCCAGATAGAAGGGGTTCCGCACGGTGACGCACGCGGAGCTTTCGGCGGGGATGACCCCAGCTCATCCTGCGGCATGATGGAATACACCCGCATCGAATTTGCCGGCTTCGAAGTTTACGCCAACAACGAACTCAACGGCCTGACCCTGGGTGGTTGCGGTGACGGCACCATCGTCCGCCATGTGCAGGTACACCGCGCCCTGGACGACGGCATCGAAGTGTTCGGCGGCACCGTGGATCTGCAGCACATCGTCATCACCGGCGCCGGCGACGACTCCCTGGACTGGGATATGGGCTGGCGCGGCCGGGTGCAGTTTCTCGCCATTCAGCAACATGCCGACACCGGCGACAATGCCTTCGAGGGCGACAACCAGGCAGGCAACCCGAATGCTTCCCCAATTTCCGCCCCGACCATGTACAACGTGACCCTGATCAGCCCACGCAGTCACGACAAGTACCACCGCGCCATGACCCTCAAGGCCGGTACCGGCGGGCATTTCCACAACATCATTATCGACGGCTTCTCCGGGGAAACCATCGACCTGAAAGGCACGGAAACCGTGGCGCGTATCCAGCAAGGGGAATTAAGCTTCCAGAGCATAATGGTGAATCGGGTAGGTAGCCGCGGGCTGACGTTCTTCGACCCGGAAACCGGTGACAACAACGATGATGGTGACTTCGACGAACGCCGTTACTTCCAGAGCAGTGCCGTGGCCGCCCAGTTTGGCACCGACCCGATGCTGACCCGGGACGCCAGCAGCGCCTCCCACCCGGACTTCGCGCCCACCTCCCGCTCCCCGGCCCGCAACGGCGCCAGCCCCATTCCCCAGGGGGAATTCTGGGACGAAGCCGCCAACTATCTGGGTGCCGTGCGCCCCGGCAGTGTGCAGAACTGGACCGACGGCTGGACGGCCTATCCATTGAACTAGGGCGCGTGAGAGCCATGCTCGTCATGGCGAAAGGCCTCAGAAACATCGAGGATGTTCGCCATGCAAGCATGACTCCTACAGGGAGATAGGGGATCGACGCACCAAGCGGCATTGGCGAAAAAACGTGCAATAGGCCCTTAACACGCGTATACTGCCGCGTCCTCGCCGACGCTCGCTCGGCCCCTCCTCCCAATTCATAGGTAACACATGTCAGATTCCCGTTCCGGGTTCGCCGATTTAGGCCTGCCCGAGGTATTGCTCGCTGCGATTGCCCGCCAGGGCTTCCAGGAGCCGTCGCCGATTCAGGCGCAAGCCATCCCGCTGTTGCTCGATGGTCACGACCTGCTGGGCCAGGCTCAAACTGGCACAGGTAAAACCGCCGCTTTCGCCCTGCCACTGCTGGCACGGCTGGATGCATCCCTGCGTCAACCACAAATGCTGATTCTTGCCCCCACTCGTGAACTCGCTATCCAGGTGGCCAAAGCCTGTGAAGAGTTTGCCCAGGGCATCAAAGGACTCAAGGTACTGCCGATTTATGGCGGCGGTGAATATCGCACGCAGCTCAAGGGCCTGCGTGACGGCGCCCAGGTAATTGTCGGTACCCCTGGACGCGTAATGGACCACATCGAACGTGGCTCCCTGAACCTGACCAACCTGCAGGCGCTGGTACTCGACGAAGCCGATGAAATGCTCCGTATGGGCTTTATCGACGACGTGAAATGGGTACTCGAGCGCACCCCGGATGACTGCCAGCTGGCACTGTTCTCCGCCACCATGCCGCCGGTTATTCGCAAGGTTGCCGACCAGCACCTGAAAAATCCCAAGCTGGTACGCATCGACAATGGCGTCGGCGCCACCGCCGGCACCAGCATTCGTCAGCGTTACTGGCCCGTGGCCGGGCTCAATAAACTGGACGCCCTGTGCCGCATTCTGGAAGCTGAAGAGCACGATGCCGTGATCGTGTTCGTGCGCACCAAGCAGGCCACTCTGGAGCTGGCCGAACAGCTGAATCGCCGCAATCTGCGTGCCGAAGCCCTCAATGGCGATATCCCGCAGCAGCAGCGTGAAAAAACGGTTCAACGCCTCAAGGACAAGCGCTTCGATCTGCTCATCGCCACCGATGTGGTTGCCCGTGGTCTGGACGTGGCGCGCATCACCCACGTGGTGAACTATGACATGCCTGGCGACCCGGAAGCCTACGTGCACCGTATCGGTCGTACCGGCCGTGCCGGCCGCGAAGGCGACGCGATCCTGTTCGTGTCCCGTCGTGAGCAGCACGTACTTCGTCAGATCGAACGCACCACTCGCCAGGCCATCGAAAAGATGACCCTGCCGTCCGTGGACGACCTGAACGCCAAGCGCATTTCCCGCTTCCAGGAACAGCTGACCGCAGTACTGGAAGGCAACGGTCAGGAAGAAACCCGCGCCCTGGTCAACCAGCTACGCGAGAGCATGGACGTCAGCGACAATGACATGGCCACTGCTCTGGCGATGATGATGTTCAAGCGTGAGCCGCTGATCCTGAAAGAACCGAAAATGATCAAGGAAACACGCTCTCGTCGCGAACCTGCCCATGCGTCAGGCGGCCGTCGTGATGATCGCGGCCCGCGCAGCAGCAACAAGGGCGGCAAGAGCGACAAGGCCATGCGTAGCTACCGTATCCAGGTCGGTCATGACCACGGCGTCAAGCCGGGCAACATCGTCGGCGCCATCGCCAACGAAGCCAAACTGCCCAGCCGCCTGATCGGCCCGATCAAGATCCACCAGGACCATAGCACCGTAGATCTGCCGGAAGACCTGTCTCCCCGCCAGCTCCACGTGATCCGCACCGCGCGGGTCTGCCAGCGTTCCCTGAATCTGGAAGCGGTATAAGCGACTAGGAACTAGCTTCTAGCTTCTAGCTGCAAAACAAAAAACCGCGCCCGAGAGGGTGCGGTTTTTTTGTAGCTTGTAGCTCGTAGCTCGTAGCTTTCGTTCCTTCAAGATCCGGAAATCCGGAACCCTACCTTCAGAGTCACCTGATAATGTCCCACCTTGCCATCCACGATATGGCCGCGGGTTTCTGTTACTTCAAACCAGTCCATCATTTTCAGGCTTTCGCTGGCTGTGGCCAGGGCGTTGTCGATGGCATCCTCAATACTGGTTTTGGATGAGCCCACCAGTTCCACTTTCTTGTAAACGTGATGATCGGACATATCACTCTCCTTTTCTGTCCTCGGTCACTTCATCTGTGACACTCCCGGACAGGGATTACAAGGGGAACCCCCATGATATTGATCAATTAATCATCAACAAATCATTGAAAGCGGCGCCCTCTTGCCTCAAAAAGAGAAGAGGAAAGGTGATGTCCTTTATCAAAGGAGGTTATGCGATGGATATGCACAAAATGACTCCCTGGAACTGGCTGCGCCAGGAAAGCAGTCGCGAACGTCCGTTGCCGCAACGTCAGCCTCGTCACCCCCTGCTGCGCTGGGAACGCGAGTTCGACAACTGGTTTGAGCAGATGCTGGGCGACATGGCCTGGACCACCCCGGCGCCCCACGCGGAACCCAGCATCCCGTTCCGCCCCAACCTGGATATTCTCGAGCGCGATGACCATTACCTGATCACCGCCGAACTACCCGGCGTGGACATGCAGGATCTGCGTGTCACCCTGCACCAGGACGCCCTGACCATTGCCGGCCAGAAGCAGGAGGCGCAAAGCTCCGAGCGGGATGGCTATCACTACAGTGAGCGACGTTTCGGACAGTTCCAGCGCATGCTTAATCTGCCTGCGGACGCGGATGGCGAGGCCATGGAGGCGGTGTTTCACAACGGTGTGCTGTCGCTGACCATTCCCCGCCACGAACACCACGGGCACGGCAGCAAGACCATCAAGATTCATTAAGGCAGGGCACCCTACGGAAATGAGAAATTCTTTCCCGGTGCCAAGCCTGTCACACGGGCGATCGTAAACCGTCGTACCATGGGTTTCCTGATCAGGAGACCCATGATGCGTATCGCCCTTGCCCTGTTACTGTTTATCAGCCTGCCTCTGCAGGCGGAGGAAATCCGTCTCAGCGATGATTTGCAGGTCTACCCGTTGACCGAGCACACCTGGGTGCATCGCTCCTGGGAAGTGATTCAGGGGCAGCGCTATGCTTCCAACGGGCTGATCATCATTGAGGACAACACTCTTACCCTGATCGACACCGCCTGGGGGGACGCGCCCACGGCGCTGTTGCTGGACTGGATGGAACAGCGGTTCGGCAAGGCCCCGGATCTGGCCATCCTCACCCACTCCCACGACGACCGCATGGGCGGCGCCAGTACCCTGGCGGCCCGGGGCATTCCCGCCTGGGCTCACCCGGCCACGCTAGACATCGCCCGCAACGACCCCGGTACTTTCTACGATCCGGACATTCCCCTGCCCCGAACCATTGAGGCTTTCACAGAGCAATCACGGATCAAGTTCGCTAATCTGGAACTCTATTACCCGGGCCCGGCGCACAGCCCTGATAACATCATTGTCTGGTATGACCGTGATGAGGTTCTGATCGGAGGGTGCGCAGTGAAAGGGGGCTCGGCCACTGCAATCGGCTATGTGGAAGGCTCCAACGCCAACCACTGGCCCGTTGCCATGGAAAACGTGCTGACCCACTACAGCGAAGCCAGCATTGTGGTTCCCGGCCATGGAGACATCGGCGATGCCAATCTGCTTACCCATACCCGCGACCTGGCCCGACAGGGTCTGGCGACTCAGTAAGGCGCTGCTACTGGGTGTTGTCGTCACCGCCAGCACGGCGGCGCAGGCGGACAACGACACCGTGCTGCGGTTCGACACACCGGTACAGATCGATGGTGACGCCCGCTTTGACCGGGACAGCCCCCTGCAACCCAGCGCCAGCAGCTTTCGCGTACGGGAAGCCAATACCCTGAGCAGTGACAGCGGGCAACGCTGGGCGCTGGTCACACTGGAAAACAGCGACAGTGGCAAGCGCATCCTGCAGAACAACTACCTGGTGGCAGAGTTTGCCAATGGGGAACGGCGCCACGCCACCGGCCTGGAGGGTGCTTTCGCCCCCGGCGAGCAGCAGCGCAAGATGGTTTTCTTCGGTTACCACCGCTTTCCCATACTGCGTATCTTTACCGCACAATAGCGTTATTTTTCCTTGATCAGCAGTTCGCTGAGGGGCTGACGATCCGGCCGGAACTGATTGATCCGGGTATCCGCCTCGTAGCCCAGCGACAGTCCACACAGCAGCTTGTAGTTATCCGGCAAGTGGAAATGCTGCTCCAACGGCGAACGCCACAGGCCCAACGCTCCCTGGGCACAGGTGCCGAGACCGGCATCGGTGGCAGCCAGCATCAGATTCTGCAGAAAGATCCCTGCATCCAGGGCACTGTAAACACCCAGTCCTTCATGGATGAAGACAAAAATCGCCACCGGGGCGTTGAAGAACCGGAAGTTGTCGCGCATCTGTTCATGGCGCGCCTGTTTATCCTGCCGGCCGATATCCAGCAAGTCATAAAGACCCCGGCCGGTGGCAACCCGGCGCGGCTGCAGATCCTCCGGGTAGTCCACCACCGGACGGAAATCCCCATCGGGAATGCCGTCCTTGCGTAACCAGGCCAAGACCTTTTTCACCATGGGCGCCTTCTGCAGCGCCGCCAGTTTGTCAAAACGCGGCGGCAACTCCTGGCGCAGACTCTCCAGCACTTTTCCACGGGCGATAGCGATCTGATAAGGCTGGGTGTTGGACCAGCTCGGTGCCGTGGTGGCAAGGTTGAGCAACGCTTGCAGCTGATCATCGCTGACCGGCTGATCGGTAAAGGCACGCACGCTGTGACGTGCGCGGATCACCTCACTGAATTCCATGACCCTCTCCTGTTTGAAGCTGGCCATATCATGGCAGATACCTACAATACCCGGCCATGACCAAGACCACCCCTACCCTGCACCGTGGCGCCAATTTCTCCCGATGCCGCCAGTACCGCTATGCCCTGTGGCGACACTGGGGGCCAGGCGATGATTTTCTGCTGTTGATCGGCCTCAATCCGTCCACCGCCGACCATCGCCAGGATGACCCGACCATCCGCCGCTGCATGGGCTTCGCCCGGGACTGGGGCTACTCCGGCCTGTGCGTGGCCAACCTGTTTGCCTACCGGGCCACCTACCCGGACGACCTGTTTGCCGCTGGCGACCCGGTGGGCCCGAAAAACGATCTGTGGCTGCGCAAGCTGGCCCGCCAGGCGGATCTGGTAGTGGCCGCCTGGGGCAACCATGGCCGTTTCATGGACCGGGCCCGCGCCGTGTCGGCCCAGTTGCCAGCCATGCATTGCATCCGCCTTAACGGTTCCGGAGAACCGGCTCACCCGCTTTATCTTCCCAAACACCTGACTGCCCGGCCCTGGCACCAGGAATAGCCTTGTCCTGACCTTCACTCCAGCGGCAAGATAATAAGAGCAATATTTCACGTCATGGATGACCGCCTTGGGCTCTCACACCGACAACAACATCCGTCGCGCTCGCTGGCTGGCCTATGGCGGGCTGATTCCCTTTTACGGCCTGGCATTTCTGGCCTGGATGGATGCCTGCCGCGAGTGGGCCCTACAAGGCGTTGCCGCCTACGCCGCCATCATCATTGCCTTCCTGGGCGCGGTACATTGGGGCCGAGCACTGAATCAATTTGATCGCGGCAACCAGTTCCCCACCCTGCTGTTCGGCATCATGCCGGCGGTGCTGGGCTGGTTTGCGCTGCTTCTGCCGCTGGAATTTTCCTTGCCCATGCTTGCCGCAGGGCTGGTATTTGTCTGGGGCACTGAACAGATGGTGTTCACCGAGGCCTTGCCTGGCTGGTACCGCCAGCTTCGCCATCAGCTCACTGCCGCGGCAGTTATCGCCGTATTGATAGGCTGGGCCGCCACCATGGTACCCATGTTCTGATTCACCCTGCGAAATCCGCTTTTACAAGGTTTGCGCTCACCCGACTCCGCAACCGTAGCCACTCTCTTCTGGCACCTCTAGACTGATTCAAATTCACAGGGAGACAGTGAAATGATCTTATTGCAGCGATATCTGGTTCGTCTGAATGTGCTCTGCGTGTTTTTCTTGCTTTCTCCCGTTACCGCAGCCGAACGCCCCCTCAGTTACCAGGCCGATATCCAGCCAATTTTTGAAAGCAAATGTCTGGCCTGCCACGGCTGCTATGACGCCCCCTGCCAACTAAAGCTGGAAGCACCCGAAGGCATGGATCGCGGCGCCAGCAAGGACAAGGTCTACAACGGTGCCCGCACCGAATCCGTGGCCCCTACCCGCCTTTTTCAGGACGCGCTGACCACCGCGCAATGGCGCGAGAAGGATTTCTTTTCCGTCATCGACAGCACCGACGGCATGAAGTCATCACTGCTCTACAACATGCTTGAACTGGGCAAAGAACACCGTTTTGGCAACAACGAAAAATTACCGGATGACATCTCCCTGGGATTGCAGCGAGTCAATACCTGTCCCCGGCCCGAGGAATTTTCCGACTACGCCGACAAACATCCCATGGGCGGCATGCCCCTGGCCGTCACCGGCCTCACCGACCAGGAATTCGCCATGGTCAGCCAGTGGCTGAAGCAAGGCGCCCCGTTGTCTTACCAGACCTTCGGTCTGTCGGACGACGAACAACGTCAGATCCGAGCCTGGGAAAACATGCTGAACCAGCAAGACAAACGTCATCAACTGGTGGCCCGCTGGCTCTATGAACACCTGTTCCTGGCCCACCTCTATTTCGACGATGGCAGTGGCAACAAGCCGGATCATTTCTTCAAGCTGCACCGCTCCAGCACACCACCGGGCGAGCCTGTGAAGCCGATAGAGAGCGTGCGCCCCAATGATATGCCTCCCGAGCACTTCTGGTACCGGCTGGCGCCGGTGCGCGGCAGCCTGGTACACAAGACTCACATCACCTTCCCCCTCAATGACAAAAAACTGGCTCGCACCCGTGAACAGTTCTTTGCCGGCCACTGGGAAGTGGAAACACTACCGGGCTACAGCTACGACCAACGCGCCAACCCCTTTCAGACCTTTGCTGATATTCCCCCACGGGCCCGTTACCAGTTCATGCTGGATGAAGCGGAATATTTTGTCCGCACCTTTATTCGCGGACCGGTTTGCCGGGGCCAGATAGCTACCGATGTGATACGCGATCACTTCTGGGCCGTGTTCCAGGATCCGGACCACGACCTCTATATCACCGACGTCAATTATCGCGGCAAGGTCAGTGGCCTGCTTGGTCTGCCAGGTCAGGATGACGAGCTGCTGGCACTGGGCCCCCAGTGGCTCAAGTACAGTGGCAACCGCAACGATTATCTCAGCGCCCGGCACCAGGCCTACGGCGAAAAAGACCCTCAAGGTCCCACCTGGGAAAGCCTCTGGGATGGCGACGGTGAAAACCGCAACGCCCTGCTGACCATCTTCCGGCACCACGATAATGCCTCGGTGCGCAAGGGGCTGATTGGTGACCTGCCACTGACCACCTGGGTAATGGATTATCCCTTGTTCGAGCGCAGCTATTACAACCTGGTGGTGAACTTCAATGTGTTTGGTTCCGTTTCCCACCAGGCCCAGACCCGCCTGTACTTCGACCTGATTCGCAATGGCGCGGAACAGAATACCCTGCGCTACTTCCCCCGCGAACTGCGCAAGCCGGTGGTGGACAACTGGTATCAGAACACCGGTAAACTGCGCCTGTATGTGAGCTATGCATCTGTGGATACCAAACATCCCACTGGCATCCAGTACCAGACCAATACCCCGGTCAATGAATTCAACGATGGCCTGCTGAAACGTTTTGCCACCATCAACGCCCGTCCGGATCCAATCAATCGTTGCGATGGAGAAGACTGCCGACGCAATGATATTGCTGACTGGTTAAAAAAACCGGAAACCTCCCTGGTCGGTATTGCCTCTACCCTGGCACAGGATCTGACAGTCGTGAACTTCATGCCAGAGGTCACCATGCTGCGGGTAGAAAACGAAAACGGCGAGCGGGAAATCTACACCCTGATTCGCAATCGGGCCCACACCAATGTGGCCTTCATGCTGGGGGAATCGCTGCGCTACCAGCCTCACCTCGATACCCTGACGATCTACCCCGGGGTTCTGGCCAGCTACCCCAACTTCATGTTCAACGTGAAAGCGGATGAGGTAGATGAGTTCGTGACAGCCATGCAGGCGGTCAAGAAAGAAAAGGATTTCACGGTACTGACCGCCCGCTTCGGCATCCGCCGTACTCACCCACAGTTCTGGACCTACTTCCACGACCTGACCCGGTACCTGGGAGAACACGAGCCTACCGAGGCCGGGATTCTGGATATGAATCGCTACGAGAATCTTTAAAAGCAGCTGCAAGCTTCAAGCGACAAGCTGCAACGCGGGTTGGGCCGTGCTAATCGGATGATGCCCTGCCCGCGCTCAACGGTACGACCTGGGCTGTAGGAGCGTCGCTCGCGGCGCGATTTGGCCACCAGTGCAGCCACCCTCCCCCCGTTGGAGCCATGCTCGCATGGCGAATAGGATTGGGGTGACACCGGATCGGAATGGTTTGGATAGACCTGTCGAGCTCTGAGATTCCTGATCGCCCTGCGGTCGATGTCCGCGCAAGCGCGGTTCGCATGTCGCAGATCCCCTGGGGGACAAGCATAGCTCCCACAGCGGCTTCGTAGAAATTGCGGACTACGAGGAACTTTCCAGTCTTTCCCTATCCAACGAGCGTAGCTCGTAGCTCGTAGCTCGTAGCTCGTAGCTCGTAGCTCGTAGCTCGTAGCTCGTAGCTCGTAGCTCGTAGCTCGTAGCTCGTAGCTCGTAGCTCGTAGCTCGTAGCTCGTAGCTCGTAGCTCGTAGCTCGTAGCTCGTAGCTCGTAGCTCGTAGCTCCCTCCCGTACCCTTCACCGCCCGGAGTTACCAGGCCTTTGGCGCCGACGTGTTGCTACTTGGCCCGACCCATCGGTCACACTGGTCAATGTGACTGAGCCCTTCCGGTCCATAATCGAGTGCAATAGACACAACAACGAGGCGAACTCTCATGGCAAAAGATGCAGTTGGTTACGCGCTTACCGCGCTTAACCGTCTGGCCAGCTCGGAAGTGCTGGACAAGATCGGCATGCGCAAGACCGTGGAACGGCTTGCCTACACGCTCACCAAAAGCGGCTTTCAGGTGCTCACCACCACTGCCCGCACTTTCAAGTCCAGCAACCCGGGCAACAAGCCTGAACGGCTGAACGCACCGGGCCACACCCGCGATCTGTTCGATCTGAGCATCACCGATGAACAACAGATGATTCGCGACAGCGTGCAGTCCTTTGCCCGTGATGTATTGCGTGACAAGGCGGAAGAAGCTGACGCCACCCAGAAGACCAGCGACGAGGTGATTGCCCAGGCGCTGGAACTGGGGCTCAACTATTTTGCCGTACCGGAATCCCTGGGCGGCGCCGCCACCGAGCGCTCCACCGTGACCAGCATGCTGGTGGCCGAAGACCTGGCCCACGGTGACATGGGCCAGGCCGTGGCCATCC
The DNA here is from genome assembly GCF_019431375.1 of Alcanivorax sp. Classification (NCBI taxonomy): domain Bacteria; kingdom Pseudomonadati; phylum Pseudomonadota; class Gammaproteobacteria; order Oceanospirillales; family Alcanivoracaceae; genus Alcanivorax; species Alcanivorax sp. Next base: position 2,812 of record NZ_CP080267.1, on the reverse strand, counting down.
TTGCTCCCATGGGTGTGGCCAATGCCCTCACCCAGTGGGGCACCGCTCAACAGCAGGACAAGTACCTGAGCACCTTCGCGGAAGAGAGCCCCCCCAAGGCCACCATCGCTGTGTGCGAACCCTATCCGCTGTTCGACCCCATGGCACTCAAGACCACCGCCAAAAAGGACGGTGACAGCTATGTACTCAACGGCGAAAAATCCCTGGTGCCGCTGGCCGCCGAAGCAGAAATCTTCCTGGTGGCCGCCCAGACCGATGACGGCCCCGCCGTGTTCATCGTGGAAGGTGGCAGCGAAGGTCTGGTGGCAGGCGATGACCCCGCCATGGGTATCCGCGCCAGCGGCCAGCGTCCATTGAAACTGGACAATGTGCGCGTACCGGTGGAAAACCGCCTGGGTAACGGTGATTTCGATTACCGCGCCTTTGTGGACCTGGGTACCCTGGCCTGGTGTGCCCTGGCCATTGGTACCTGTCAGTCCGTGCTCGACTATGTGGTGCCCTACTGCAACGAGCGCACCGCCTTTGGCGAACCCATCAGTTACCGCCAAGCGGTGGCTTTCATGATCGCCGACATCGCCATCGAGCTGGATTCCATGCGCATGCTCACCTACCGCGCGGCCAGCCGTGCCGAACAGGGCAAGTCCTTCCAGCGCGAGGCGCACCTGGCCCGCACCCTGGTCAAGGACAAGGCCATGAAGATCGGCACCGACGGCGTGCAATTGCTGGGCGGTCACGGCTTCACCCATGAATACCCGGTGGAGCGCTGGTACCGGGATCTGCGTGCCATCGGTGTCGCCTTTGGCGGCCTGCACCTGTAAGGAGGGAGACAACCATGAATATCGAAATTCCCAAGAAGTTCAAACCCCTGATCAACAATGCCTATCAGGTGGCCCAGAGCACCCTCCGCCCGATCTCGCGCAAGTATGACCGTGGCGAGCACGAATATCCGAAAGAGCTGGATATGCTGGCGTCGGTGCTGGATGGCTTCAACGAAGGTGACCCGGCCAACTCCGCCGGCGCTGCCACCACCGGTAGCGGCAAGGTGCAGGACGACGGCAGCGTGAAGAACGGCGCCAATATGGGCGTTTGCCTGGGCGCAATGGAAATGTGCTACGGCGATACCGGCTTCCTGCTGGCCATGCCCCGTCAGGGCCTGGGCAATGCGGCTATCGCTGCGGTGGCCAACGACGAGCAGCTGGAACGCTTCAAGGGCAAGTGGGCCGCCATGGCCATCACCGAACCCAGCTGCGGCTCCGATTCCGCTGCCATTCGCACCACCGCAAAGAAAGACGGTGATCACTATGTGCTGAACGGCGAGAAGATCTATGTGACCTCTGGGTCCCGGGCCGACTGTGTGGTGGTGTGGGCGTCACTGGATCCGAAACTGGGCCGCGCGGCCATCAAGTCGTTTGTGGTGGACTGGGGCACCCCGGGCATGGAGCTGGCGCGGCTGGAGAAAAAGCTGGGCATCCGCGCTTCCGACACCGCCGCCATCAACTTCATCGACTGCCGTGTACCGGCGGAAAACCTGCTGGGCAGCCCGGAAATCGATACCAAGAAGGGCTTTGCCGGGGTCATGGAGACCTTCGACAACACCCGCCCGCTGGTGGCCGCCATGGCCATCGGCTGTGCCAAAGCCTCCCTGGAACGCATCAAGGAATTGCTGAAAGACAGCATGACCTATGATTACGGCAAGCCGGTGGACAACTGCTCCGCAGTGGAAGCAGAAATCTACCGGATGGAAGCGGACTGGGAAGCGGCCTACTGGCTGGCAGTGAAAGCCGCCTGGATGGCCGACAACAAAAAGGCCAATACCCTGGAAGCCTCCATCTGCAAGGCCAAGGCCGGGCGAGTGGGCAATCAGATCACCCTGCGCTGCGTGGAACTGGCCGGTAGCATCGGCTACACCGAAGACGAATTGCTGGAAAAGTGGGCTCGCGACTCGAAGATTCTGGATATCTTCGAAGGCACTCAGCAAATTCAGCAACTGGTCATCGCCCGTCGGGTGCTGGGTCTAAGCTCCAAGGAGCTGAAATAACCCGTCTCCTGGCAGTCTTGCCAACAAAAAAGCCGCACCTTCGGGTGCGGCTTTTTTGTCTCAGATCCCCACGTCTGACCCAGTCTGCATCTTCCGATTCAGCCATGTCTTTCCTACTACTCAAATCGGTTTTAATCGCCCGAATTCCCTACTGCATAAAGAGACATAACGATGATGTTGCAGTGACATTGTCTGTGCCACCATCGAAGGTCGATGGAATGTAAAAAAACACTACACCCCGGTTACAGCTTTACTGCCGTTGCACAACAGGCCGGGCTGGTGCGCCGAAGTAAGGTGTAGGTGTAACAATAAAAAAGGAAGGGATCACCATGTCAGCATTCAAACTGCATCTGCTCGGTGCCGGTCTGGCGGGTTGTATGTTGCTCGGACAGACAGCACAGGCCAACCAACAACAGGCCACCGTCATCCTCAGTCAGAGCTGCGAATACATGCTGCTCAACACTCGCGGCGGCATGGTGCTGGTCAAGCAACTGGACGGCACCACTCCCGAGGCGGGCGACACCCTGAAAGGCAATATTGTCGCTGGCGACTTCACCAAATTGCAGAACACCCGGGATCAGGCTTCCATGCAGGTATGGGTGGATCTTGTGGATCCACACAGCAGCAAGGCGCTAAGCCAGTACGGTCGCTACTGCACCTGAACGCAAGCCAGCCTGAAAGGAAAAGGCCGCCCCGGTCAGGAGGCGGCCTCGAACGGGTCCGAGCGAAAATCATCGTTTTGCCCGGATCAATTCCTGATGGCGTATTTACCTG